>NZ_FNAS01000041.1 GCF_900101995.1 Riemerella columbipharyngis
TATAACCCGCAAAACGAGATGTGCATTTTTTCAAAATGAAATGTGCGAAAATTTTGTTACAAACGAGAAGACGAAAAAGCTTTCACTTGGAGAGCTTTTATGCTTTTCTTTATAATAACTAAAATCTGGAAAAATGTTTTGTAGATTAGATATGATTAAACGAAAGTAATTTCATTTTTATTAAGCAAGATTTTAAAGTTCTATGCTTGTCAAATTATAAACACATAGAAAGGAGAATGGTCAAAAAAATCATGATATTTTTTCTTTTGTATCAAAAAAAACGTGTAGAACAATATACATTAGACCTAATACATTTAGTGTTGTTGTTCCAAGAAGTACAGATAAAACAACATCAGAGAGATTAAATACATAATTATTAAGCATTAGTATAAGAAAAATTAAAAAGAGATATATTGAAACTAAGTAACAAGCCCATCTTGCTAATTCTTTTCTCTTTTTTGAATCATCAAAATATCTATCTACTTTGTATCTTTTTAACTGCTGATCTAAATCATCAGAATCAATATCCTTATCTCTTAAAGAATTGATACTGTATCGAGATATTCTATTTTGTAAGTCAATCTTAGCCACCTAATTAAATCTTTAGATTAAGGAAATATTTTTTTATAAGCTCATCATCTATAGGGACATTCCAATTTCCGTTGCTGTTCTTCACTGTTTTATCCCATGGTCCATCTTTTTCATGAGACCATTCAGATAACTGAGATGCTGTAAAATTAGAATAATTGTCAATAATCTTATTAAATAGTAAAGTTATTTCCTCGTTCTTTTTAATTTTATCAAACTTAGGATTGTCAAGAGAAAGTACATTATCAAAATTGACGTGTTTTCTTGTCCTTGGAAAAACAGGACCATACGGCCATGCTTTAGGTTGCTCTGTTATAAAAGACTTGTCATATTCTGCCAAATAAGCTCCATAAGCCAAATAAAGCAATTTTTGAACTTTCGTTATATTCAGAACTATGCTCCTTGAATAAGCAATAGCTAATAAATATTCTGCACAAATAACACTATCAAACCT
>NZ_FNAS01000039.1 GCF_900101995.1 Riemerella columbipharyngis
TTCAGGTAACAAATTAGTAACTCAACTCATTTCTTTTGATTTCACTGATTTTCATTGAAACTCAACACTGCGGAAATACAACATATTTACTTTCTGAACAAATTCTTATAACTTTGCCTCGCCTATGCACGGTGCAAGCGTGCTCCTTTATGGATGCCGACTCGCACCGTGCATAGGCGAGGTAATATAGAATTATTGTACAATTTTTCGATTGATTTTTTTTGTATTTGTTCCGTAATTTTGTAGGAAACAACTTTTAATATTTAATAATATGGAACAGTATTTTAGAAAAGTCTTTCAAGACATCCACAAGGAAGAGGAAAAGGTAACACTGCATGTAGAAACCGTAATTCCCGAAACATTGGAAATGATTCTTTATCTGTCTAAAGTTTTAGAAGAAGCTAAAACTTATATCCTTGAAAGAGGATTCTGTGACGAGCAGGAAGAAATCCATTTTTTTAGAAACATTAAACCAAGTATTTATGGAAAATTAATGTACTATAATAGAATTTACAAAATGGAAGTAGTTCGTCCTACCTCAAAAGGAAAGATTTATGGAAATTACTTTGCCAAAGAGAAAAAACGATTGAAGAGGAGGCACAATCATTTTCTAAAAACAAACCCTTTCTATATTTACTATCACTCTGGTAGAACTGACGAAGACCATAAATATTTTTTAAGGTCTTCTTTTAATTTCAGGGAAGGACTGGAAAACCACGCTTTTGATTTGGACAAACAGTTTTCCACTTACTACGATTATTTAACCGCTCGCATTATCGGCAGAGAACTATTTTATGAATATCTTCATTTCCGCACCACTACGCGATTCGATAAAATCGCTAATGAAAATCATCGTTCCATCTATTGGACGGAAAGTAAAGCCGCTTTAATTGAACTTATCTATGCACTTCACGCGGCAAAAGCCATTTCAGGTGGACAGATTAGTTTAAACAAAATTGCTGTTACCTGCCAGGCTTTATTCAAGATTGAATTACAAGATATCCATCATACATTTCACCGGATGAAAAGCCGATCAGGTTCAAGAACCTTATTTTTGAATCAATTAGTAAATTCCTTAGAGACTTATATGGATAAGAATATTTGAGAATTTACCAGCCTAATAAAGGGCTGGAATTATAATTTTCCCATAGGAGCCTATAGGCAATCTTCACTCATACTTCTTACATTATCATCCGTAAAATTATCCTAAGCCGCTTCAAGCGTCTTTTTTTTGCTCTAATTTTTTGATTATTAAGGCATAAATATAAATGCGTTAAAATGTGCTAATTTTCTATCTACCCATTGGCAAAACTTGGCGTTATCGCTAATAGAAAAGGATTTTAGCGAAAAAGAAATCCGTTACTGGAAAACTTTTGGAATTACAAAAACTGTCTTAGTTAAGTCTTTGCAGTCTTTTGAAAGTATCAATAAAAAAGGACAACCCTATCGAATAGAATCCAATGATGATGAGCCTATTTTTTCGTATCGGAATGC
>NZ_FNAS01000037.1 GCF_900101995.1 Riemerella columbipharyngis
TTACTCTTGTCTTCAAGTCCCCTTAGCTGCAACTTTGCACCCGTAGCGTCCAATACTCGAACTACCCCTTCGGGTATTCTCATATCCGTGTTACTGATGTTTTTGCCCAAGTCCCCTGCTGGCAGCTTGGCACTTTCGCCATCTTCATTCACACCTACAACAAAGGGGTGAGCGGTGGTATCGGAAGTTTCAATGGGTTTGTCGAGTTTATGGGCTAAAAGCGCATCATTCTCCGTTTTTCCATAAACATTCCCTGTTTTCTCGCCTTCATCCACCGTTGCAATATTAGAGGGTAGTTCGCCCACATTCAGGGCTTGTTTCCAAGCGATAATATTGTCCTCGCTTAGTCCTGTGGCATCTTTGTTGGCTTTCATTTCTAACATTGAGGCATCCGCCTTGTCTCCTAATATTTCGGATAATCCATCCACTTGGTTAGCTGGGATTTTTTCATCCTTGTGCCAAAAGCTATCTATCCACGCCCAAAACTGCTCTTGGGTAGGTTTTAGTCCATTCTTAAACCATTGTTTTATAGTGTTTCTGTCTGTTGCCATATTCTTGTTTTTTTATAATTACCCGTGCGGTTACGCACTCAAGCCTACAAATTCAATAAATCTGATGACACGGTACGGCGGCATATTGTTGTGGGGGGTATTTTCTCCGACGGTTTTAGCTTCTGCATTATTCCAATCACTTTTTCCCATCGCACCAATACCATATTCAGCATCGGCATTACCCATATCTACCTTGTTCACTGTCCATTTACCCGTATCCAAAGCTCTTGAACCAAATTTATTATACGGGTATTTCGCGTGATTGTGACTGGGCATTTCTGGAATGCTTAAAGTATGTGCTCTTTCGCCGCCGGTGGCACCTATTCTATTCAACTCGTAATCTTCTGGGTCATAATCACCGGAAAAATTTTCATCATCATAGAAATAGTCAGGGTCGCAGCCTATTGGGAATTTCCCCCTCAAATCTGTGCATTCCTGCCAGCCTTCCGGTATAGGTTCGCTTGCTGGTTTGCCCCATATTGCCACTAATCCGACAGGTATAGGGCTTTTCTTGGTTTCCAAAGCTCTAAGCCTCGCTTCTAAATCCGTTTGTTTTTGCTCTATTGCCTCGTGCTTTGCCTTTAATTCTGTCGTCGGAAATATCCGCTTAAAGTTCGCCCATTTGTAAGTTTTGTCGGGCGTGGTTCTGCCAAAGGTGGCGTAACGCCTTGTAATTACATCTCTTACACTGCCGTCCTCAAAGGTTCTTTTCTCTTTGCTTTCTTTGATGAAAACATCCACAGAAATACCCCCACCTTTGAACTCCAAAACTTCTCCATTGATATACACCACACCATCACTTACGTGTAACCCTGTGGTTTCGCAACCGGTAATAATGGCAAAGTTGCCCGCCAAATGGCCCAGCTGGTGAAATAGCATATAGCTCGCCTGCATCGCATCCAGTATATTGGTGCTTAATGGAAAGCCCCCTGTTTGGTTAAAATTTAATTTATTCATTACTATTTTATTTGTATTTTGTATCTCTTACTTGCCAGCTTGTAGAAATCTACCAAAGCTCTCATCTCATAGCTGTTGTATTTTAAATCACTTGGCACCAGTACCAAAAAATCCAAACCGGTATCGCCATAGTCGGCATCATCACGGAGGTACATCGTACCGAGAAACTTAGGCTTTCGTTCCCCGTCTGTGTAGATATAGGGGCGTTTGTACCGGTTGCCGTCTGCTATCTCTATACGCCTTTGAGATACATCAAAGCGGTCGTTTAATGCCTTTCTTAGATAGCACACCTGTCCGTTGTGAGCGAGGTTGTAAAGGTTTTCGTTTCGGTTGAAATTAAACCTATCAGCCAAGCCGTTTAACGGATAATGCAATGCCCTAAGCCACGCCAAATGCCTTTCTTTGCGTAAGAATGTCGGCGTTAAGAGTGCTGTCAGCTTATTTATGTTAATATTATACCACATATTGAATACCGCTAAAATTTTCAATTTTAAAATATCCGCTTATCGGTATGGTTTTCACCTCAATAGGTTGAAAATCTCCGTAACCGCCTACGCTTGCATCTATCCACTTGCTCTCCGCTAATAATAGGTGCGGTATCTTCACGCCCTCCACCTGTTGCAGTTCATCCACCAAGTGAGCCAGAACAAGCTCCCCGTTGAAAGGCAGTTTTTTGAGGTAGTTTTTGAGGGCATCCTCCACCGGATTTTTGCCAGTTAAAATGCTTTGTCCGTTGGTATCAATGACCAAAGGGTCGCGGTAAATTCTTAATTGCAAGCGCAGAATATCGGGTAAGTAGTTAATCACCGAAACGCGTACCCCTGCATCTTTTATTTCCGCTAAGTATGCCCCGAAACTTTCTTTTTGCGCATCTGTTATCGGCTGCAATTCTCCGCCTTGTTCTGTTGCGATTTTGATTATGAGACGGCTTTCGCTCTCGCTTTCCACTACGGCGGAATACTTGAT
>NZ_FNAS01000036.1 GCF_900101995.1 Riemerella columbipharyngis
AGATGTAAGAGGGGGTAATTACCCTAGTGTTACCCAGCTAGAGCCATTACAACCTTCAAATTTATGATTATCCCTATTATACCTTATAACTCCCTCATTATTTTGGTTACATTGAATAGACATAGCAGGAGCTCTATCACCACCAGTAGAAGTGGAATCATGTTTTGTGTCTCCGCCATTGTGAAGCTTAATCCCTCCATTTACGACTAACTTGGCATCAGTTTTCTCTGCTACTTTTTCAAAATTATCGATATTGATTCCTACGCTTGCATTATTTAAAACAGTAAAGGCATCTGACGGATAGGGATTACTAGACACAGTACTACCATTCCCAATAACAAATCTTCTAGCAAGTTGTGGTATTTCCCAATCACCATTTGAAATAGGATACGATTTATATTTCTGACTTCCTGCTCCACTATCCCCTACCATATTTTCTACACGTGTGTTATTCGTTCCTATTGCCAATTCTGAAAAACTATCTGTTTGGGTTTCATTTCCTATGGCTACAGAGGAATTTCCGTTGGCTATATTTTCATTTCCCATAGCTACGGAATTAATTCCTGATGCAGTGGTTTGATACCCCATAGCTACTGAGCGAGCTCCTGATGCAGTGGTTTGATACCCCATAGCTACGGCATTAGATCCTGATGCGGTGGTAGTATTCCCCATGGCTGTTGAAACATCCCCCGTGGCTTTCGTTTTATACCCTGTAGCCAAAGACCAACCTGCTGACGCTGTGGTTTCTTGTCCCATAGCTACGGAATTAATTCCTAATGCAGTGGTTTGATTCCCCATAGCTACTGAGCGAGTTCCTGATGCAGTGGTTTGATACCCCATAGCTATGGCAGTATTTCCCGACGCTGTGGTAGTATCCCCCATAGCTACCGAGCGAGCTCCTGACGCTGTGGTAGTATTCCCCATGGCTACGGCAGTATTTCCTGACGCTGTGGTAGTATTCCCCATAGCTATTGAAACCTGTCCTTGAGCTTTCGTCTTATATCCTGTAGCCAAAGACCAACCTTGTGACGCAGTGGTTTCTTGTCCCATAGCTACTGAATAATTTCCTGATGCAGTGGTTTGATACCCCATAGCTACTGCATCCTGTCCTGATGCAGTGGTAATAAATCCTATAGCGAAGGAAGAATCTCCTGATGCAGTGTTTCTAGCTCCCATAGCGAAGGAAGAATCTCCCGATGCAATGTTATCTTGCCCCATAGCGAAGGAAGTAGTTCCTGATGCAGTGGTAGCACTCCCCATGGCTACTGAATAATGTCCTGTAGCTCCTTTAGTTTCAGAAGCAACAATATTATAACTTAAATCCACGGCGTGAGATCCTATTTTTCCATAGTTCTCAGGGTCTCTTCCTACAATAGCCAAGCCTTTATTGCCATTATTTCCGGAAATTTCCTCCAAACCTGTTCTCCAGAATTCATTGGCGTCATGATCTGTACCCCCTAAGTTCATGCCTTGCCCTGCAGTATAAACTGCTGAACTTGGTCCAATTTTAAGAACTCCGTTTGCATCAGCATATACAGGGCGATCTCCAGTACCTTTTAAATCATCGGAAAGTACAGCTCCCTTTACTTGTAATACAGCATCGTTATTTTCCTTTTCAAAATTATTATAACCAATACCAACTTTTCCGCTCTTTAATATGGTAAAGGCGTCTTTTCTATTGCTGTCACTTTCTCCGTTTCCAACAGTGAGGAGTCTTTTTCTAAATTCTGAAGAAAGCGTATTATCTCCTTCCTTTGTATTATAAACACCTAATGCGATTTCTTTATCTCCTTGGGCAACGGCACCAACTCCAAAAGCAAAAGATTCTTCTCCTGCAGCTAAACTGTAAGCACCTCCTGCAAAAGAAGATATACCACTGGCTGTTGTCTGGTTTTGCCCTATGGCAAAGGAATTTTCTCCGCTTGCTATGGTAGTGTTACCTCCTGCAAAGGAATTAGTTCCATTTGCTTTAGTAGCATTACCTATTGCAAGAGCTTGAACTCCAGCAATAGAAGCTCCATTTGCAAAGTTCACCCCATTGTATAGTACATCTCCGGTAATTCCTGGCAGTATATAGCCTGTTCTTGTTCTGGAATTATTGAATATATTCCCTCTTCCTGTTCTAATCTGAGTCGTAGTTTTTGACAATAGATTTCCTTCTATCGGTTGGAAGTCTGTACCATTCCATTTATAATATCCAGCAAGGTATTTAGTCCCTGTTTTAAAAGCAGAGGGTCCTGTTCCTTGCTCGGGGGTTCCATCACTTTTAAAAGCATCTTCCATAAGATATACTAGCATTGATTTTTGATCAGCTCCTAAACGGCCTATCAACCCCTCAAACTGTGTGCGGTTAAGTCTAGGTATAAGAATACCCGATGCATTTTCTCCATCAATGGCATTGATGTCTAATGTGGCTTTTGGGCTATCTGTATTGATTCCCACTCTTCCCTGTTGGGCGTAAGCCATTGTACCCATAAGAGTACAAAGTAAATTGATTTTGATTAGATTTTTTTTCATTTAATCTTAGATTTAAAATAATAAAAGTTTATACTATATTTATTTAACTCTGATA
>NZ_FNAS01000035.1 GCF_900101995.1 Riemerella columbipharyngis
ATATCATGAATGCCTACATTTCTTGCCAAGAGCAAGAAAATTTTTGTAGCCATATGCGAAGCCCGGCCTTTGTAGATTAGATTATGGTCGCCGATAAATTGGCGTTTACAGGTTTTGCAAAGATAGTTTTACTTCTTGTTCTTTTTGTTTCCGTTTTTGACTATCTTTGTACCTTGACAATTGGGGCAGTGGAGTTTAATTGTTATTAACATTCAATAGAAATACAATTTTATTCCCTGATTGTCAAACTTTTACACCATCATGCTTTTTAAAACATGACCCTTTATTTATTACCAAATGAATTAAACTTAATTAACCTAAAAAATATATTTAAAAATGTCAAAAGAAGTAATTTCAATTTTAGTATTTGATTTATTCATAGTTGTAATCCCTTTATTATTATATCTATATCCGCCAAAAGAAATAAATTATACATTTGGTTATAGAACTAAACGTTCAGTAATGAATATTGATAACTGGAATTTTTCACAAATTTTTTTTGCCAAAAGATGGTTATTAGTATCGGTAGTTGTTATTCTAACCCAACTTGTTATATTTTTTACTGCAAATATAAATTTAACAAAAGAACCACCAGTAATTCCTATTATTTCAATGATAGAGTTTTTTATTGGAAGTATATTTTGTTACTTCTCAACTGAAAATCAGTTAAAGCGAATGAATAATGAAAAGTAAGTTATATATGATAATTGGTGTCCAAACTGTAAAAGATTTATTTCCATTGTTAAATTTTTAGATTGGTTCAAACTGATTTATTATATAGAATTAAGAAATCCTAAAGCAACAAATACATTAACTGGTTTTGATTTGGTTTTGGCAAGTCAACAAATGGCATCCTTTGATGATAAATGGTATTATGGTTTCTATTCAATATATCAAATACTATTAAGATTGCCATTGTTTTGGCTTTTACAGGGACGCTAAAGTGTTCTCTAATAAATTGATGTACATCTGATAATTTGTAGTAAATTTTCCCAGAAATTGTGTAATAAGGTAGTTTACCCTCAGAGCGATAACACTGCAGAGAACGAGCTGATATTTTGAAGGTAAGCATTAAATCTTGATTGTCGAGTAACTCCTCTCCGTCGATGGTACTTCGTTTCTTTTCGGCTTTTTCAAAGCGTTCTGCAAGTAGGTCGAGACGATCCATCAGTCGCTCCATCCATATGATAAATTCCATTCGGTCGATATTCATAACGAGTAAGTTTTAGTATTTTATTTTTGATTAAGTATTTTTTTCATGAGTTTGCCAATGCTTAATTGCTGCGGGTTTTGGCTGTCCGCAATCAATAATTCCTTGGCTTTGAGTTTTAGGATATAGTTTTTCGATGTCCGTTCCTGTACACCCGTTAAGGCTTTAATTTCTTGTACCAATTCACTATATTCCCATATTTCTCTTTTTCTGAACAGAGGTGATACGAGAGTCGCTAATTCTGTGGTTTTATCTTTCTTTTCGATTTTCTTCTGAGTACCGTAATAACGGTGCATTCCACTTTCAGCATCCCACCGGAATAATATCTTAGGCAGCTGGTTGGGATCTCCTTTACGAATTTTCTTTGGCAATACGACAGAGCAGGCATTCGCACTGTCTTGTTCTACCGAAAGTACCGCTGAGGCTTTTCGTTGCAACTCCGACCCTAAATGCCCCCGAAGTTTTAATCCTCCCGGTGTTAGATGCAGCACACAAACCATACAGGTTTGATAATGCCCTGCCAGAGCATACAGCTCTTCTATCATTTCTATACTTTCACTTTCATTATTGGCTGAACTAATTAAATCGGCAATGCCGTCAATGACAACTAAATGAATACCGGAGTATTCATAATAGAGTGTATCCATACATTGCCGGATAATTTTCATTCGCTCTTTTCTTGGAATCTGCGTAAGACAATAGGCTTTAAAATTTGAGGGCATAGCATTGAGTCCGGCTCGTTTTAATAGTATGGATATATTGTCATAGAGCTGGTCTGCGGATTGCTCGGTATCAAAAAATAAAACCGCTTGGTTATTACAGAAAGTTACGCTAAGCCCAAGTAAGTCTATTGGGTTTTTACCTTGATATAAACTCCCTGCAATCATAGCGGCCACATAGTGGCTTTTGCCGGTGCCTTCACCGCCGGTTATTCCCAAGAGACTGCTCTGCAATCCTAATGCTGTGTCTTTTAATGAGATGATTACCCTTTGTTTGACAGGAGGTTGGCTCCATTGAATTTCGCAAGACTGCAATAATGAAAGCCCTTGCTTATACTTGTCTTGAAGCATTTTCAAAAACAATGTTTTTAAATTATTAGCCGTATGACCTTGCTGAAAATAGTTGGAGATGTCTTTATCTTCTTTACTTCCCGATAGGGGAAGCTCTAAACATTCTACTGTATCGCACAATTTTTCCAAGTGGCTTTGTACTGCTTTCTTTCCTGCACTGTCTACATCATACAATAGCACAATATGGCGAAAACAGCCTTTTAAAGATTGAATCAGAGAGATAGGGATATGACTATTTTCACTATTAAAGCAAATGGCTGAAAAACCTTTTGCATACAAACTCATCACATCTTTTTCTCCGC
This sequence comes from Riemerella columbipharyngis, assembly GCF_900101995.1. Classification (GTDB taxonomy): domain Bacteria; phylum Bacteroidota; class Bacteroidia; order Flavobacteriales; family Weeksellaceae; genus Riemerella; species Riemerella columbipharyngis. The sequence continues at coordinate 2,583 of NZ_FNAS01000035.1, forward strand.
CTGTAATGAATAAAATATCGCCCCCTTCCGTCGGCAGTTGTTTCAACCCAAAACAATAATCCGAAGCAGTTCCCGCATACAAAAAGCGATGCTTGGACAAGGGACGATAGATTTTAATAAGTTCGGCATTCCGATACGAAAAAATAGGCTCATCATCATTGGATTCTATTCGATAGGGTTGTCCTTTTTTATTGATACTTTCAAAAGACTGCAAAGACTT
>NZ_FNAS01000038.1 GCF_900101995.1 Riemerella columbipharyngis
GCGTTTTTGGCATCATTCAAAACATTGGTTACTTTCTTGAAATTCAGCGTTTCGGCAAGCTGCCAAGTATTGGAAACAAAGCCGAGTTCTTGCGCCACTTTTTGCCACATAGTGTCTTTGATGAGTGTCCAATTTTCATTTCTCATCTGTGAAATAGTGGCTTCCGAAACACCTACTTTGGTTGCAACTCTCGCAAAGCTCCCCAGACGGATTTTTTCCTCGTGGATAGCTTGTACAATTTCCTTTTTTTGTAAATTTGTCATATCTGAATAGTTTAATAGTTTCTTTCTTTTAAGTAGCTATTTTCATCGAAGTCATCGGGGACAATATCGCTTCCCGATACTTTTTTTAGCGGAATATTCACCGAGTGGTAATAGTCCTCAAAAGCATTGGCTTTCTGCTTGTTGGTATGAATACCCAGTAACAATTCTTCTTCATTAGCCGCTGCCGTATATTCATCCAAATTGCTTTCTTTCAATGTTTCTATTTGGCGTTCTCTTGCTTTCTGCTGTGCTATTCTGCCCAAATCTTTGCCCGGGCCATATTTCACAATCTGTTTAAGCTCTTCGGCTTCACATATGGAAACCAATAAATTCCCGTGTGCTTTCCAAAGAAAAACACTGCTCAAATCGTCTAAATCGTAAGAAACGATGACTCTTTTATTGTGTGTTTTGGCAATAGCTTCATAATTTTCAACAGCAATCTGATAGTAAAACTTCACGCCGTGTATCTCTAAATGGAACTGCCCATTGTTTCTTACTGTAACTTCTTTTTTCAAATCAAACAGCATAGCAACTTGTTGGCGGTTTGTGAATATCACATTAGGTTTTTCGCTTTCCTTGTGCAGTTCTTTCGGTGTTTTATGAAGATTGGCATGCTTACGGCTGTAATAGGAATATTTTATATCTCTCCATTGTTCAATAAGCGTCTCGCATTCCGTATAAGCCGCTACGACATCAAATCCGGCTTTCTTACTTTCTTTTTTCAGCTGTGCGATATATTCAGGGCTTCTATGTGCCGTTAATCTTGTGGAAGTAATTCCCTCGCCGTAGTAGTATTTGGAACCCATAAGCACGGTATTCTGAAAAGTACCAAACCAGCGCTCTATTCCCGCTTTTTGTTTTGCGTTATGACTCAGCGTTACGATGGTACCCATAGCCTCTAAGCGTTCAAATAGGCGTTTGATTTGCTCCGTATTATGCCCCGGAAATCTATCGGTTACCAGTTCATAAGGAAGGTATCCGGCTGTTTGGACAGCCATTTTCATAGCTCTTACAAAACTGGCGTGGTTTTCTGCGTGGGTAAAATCATACCCCAAGACATCGCCGCTCATCACATCTCTTACTACGATCACCATCAGATGGCGTTCTATTTTATTTCCTTTTTCGTCTTCGGTAGCGTGGGCTATAATATTCACACGGGTAGCATCCACCTCCCAGCAATCTCCTGCATAGAAAGCATCTTTGAATGGAATATAAGATTTATGTACATTGGCTTTCTTACTACTGCCGTAGCGTTTTTGTGCCGTTAAAAAATCTGTTTCAGCTTGCTCGAAAATCTTTTGCCCAAACCATCTCGCTGAAGGCTTCCGTCTTCCGGTACGCTCGCAGGCCTCCCATATTTGGCGGATAATATGCATATCCGTGAAGTTAGCCCCGTTGGCTCTTAGGTTCATCGCCCAGCCGAAGACCACAGGGTCGTTATAGACTTCTGCATTATCATTGCCAAGTCTCGGCAAACGGATAATCTCCGGTATGGCGTGGTCGGTAGTTTCTAAAATCTCTACTTTTTCCTTTAACCTCAAATAATTATGCGGAATGTACTGCAAATCCATTTCTTTGAGTATGGGGCTCAAATCCTTATAAAGTTTCAATTTTGTACCCGGATAAGTTTCTTTTTCCTCTAAAATAAAATCCAACACGGCACACGCCTTAGCCAAAGCAAGGCGCTGCACCTCATTAGCATCGGTATAATGCTCTATAAAGTGTCTGTAATTTGCCTTTAAATGGCGTTTAAATCTTAGCTCCAGCTCAGTGGTGGC
>NZ_FNAS01000029.1 GCF_900101995.1 Riemerella columbipharyngis
GAGTACAAAGTAAATTGATTTTGATTAGATTTTTTTTCATTTAATCTTAGATTTAAAATAATAAAAGTTTATACTATATTTATTTAACTCTGATACTTTCTGCGGTGCTTATTTTCATCTTTCTAAGGAAAGCATAGTATTTTTACTACTTCTCCCACCATACTGTACTGTCCTTTTTGAATGGCTTTAAATTTTACTGGCATAATTTTGAGCTTTTATATTGCTTGGGATTGTAGTATTTTTATCAAAAAAAACTTGATTTTATTTTTTTAGCTGGTAAAGTGTTGAAAATATTTCGGCTCTACCTAAGGCTTTCGGGACAAGGCATAAAAAAACACTGCAAGGAATCAATGACAAATAATTCCCTTGCAGTGTCAAAGTATTAACAAGACATAAAAAAACACTGCAAAGAATCAATGATAAATTCCCTTGCAATGCCAAAATATTAAAGTAATCTCTACTTGCTTTTTTAAAATTATTTTTGTAAGAAGCCCATAAATAAAACCACTTACAGCTATTTAGTGTCTTAGTCCTAAATATATATATGTTTACACTTTTTTTTGTATTAAACAAAAAATTGTTAAACTTTCCATAAATCATAATATATTGCACACTACTTCTCATACGACGAACGCGGCAAAATTATAAAAAGTTTTTATAAACAACAAAACAATAACATATTAATTTCTTGAAAATATAGAAAAAAAAAGATACTGTTTTGGAACAGTATCTTTTAGTAGGTTTTAATTATTATCTGCCTCCTGAGTTACATTTATTTTATACCACTTATAACTTGTATCTGCTTCAGCAGCCCCTGTCCCAGTAAACAAACATATCCTAAGGTAGGATGGCCCTCCTGCAGTTACATAGTTAATAGATCCTTGATTAGCTCTATTACATGTTATTTCTCTATCAGTTTTATTAGTTACACCTTGAAAACGCAGTCCCTTTTTATTCAAATGGAAATCAGGACTAGAATCGTTGATATCATTATCGTTTTCGAGCGCATCAATAGCTACTCCTACTTTTTTGTTCTTTAATACAGTAAAAGCGTCTGCTGATTTTACTGCTGTTCCAGCTCCTACGGTTAGCAATCTACTTCGGGCATCAGTTCGATTTGGTACGGTATTATACATTCCCATCACCACATGGTTATCTGAATTTCCTGTATTAGTAGACCTTCCCATAGCTACAGATGCTCTTGCACTTGCAGTTGTTCCTAATCCCATAGCTACAGAAGAAGCTCCACTAGCTTGATTAGGAACAATCGCACTCAATGCTGAATTTGATACTCCTCCCATCACTACAGCTCCTTCTCCTGAAGCAACATTATTGAATCCCATAGCTACGGAATAATTTCCTTTTGCACCTTTGTCAGTAGAATTTGAAAAACTTAAATCCACAGCATTTGTTCCTACGGTACCATAGTTTGCTTCTGTTCTTCCGATAATGGTTAAGCCATTCTTTCCATCAGCTTGCTCCAATCCGGTTCTAGAGAATGTATTTCCGTTGAGCTTCATACCTTGCCCTACGGTATAAACTGCTGAACTTGGTCCAATTTTAAGAACTCCGTTTGCATCAGCATATACAGGGCGATCTCCAGTACCTTTTAGGTAACCAGAGAGAATGGCACCGTTTACTTGAAGTAAAGCAGAGTTTCCACTGATATTAGGATTATCAAAACTGTCGTATCCGATACCTGTTTTACCATCTCCTAATATGCTAAAAGCATCTCTTTTTTGAGCGCTTTCCCCTCTACCTATTACAAACAATCTTTTTTTACCAACACTTGCATCAGAATATGCATCTGTATTGAAGAAACCTAAGGCTACTTCCCCAGCTTCGGCATAAGCTCCTGTACCAAAAGCAAAAGATACAGCTCCTTTTGCTTTACTTGCATTCCCCCCTACAAAAGAATTACTTGCTGATTCCAGTACTTCTGTATTTTGCCCCATCGCAAAAGAACTTTCTGCACCTCGACCTATTTTTGTATCTTGGCCAGAGGCAAAAGAGGCTTTGCCTTCTACAATAGTATTTACCCCTACAGCGGCAGCATAATCAGCATTAACGCTAGATGTTTTATTGTCTCCATCTATAGAAGCAAGGTTTATAGAATTTCTTCCTTCTACCAAAGTTTTAGTGGAGGTTAGTTTATAACTTGATGAAGGAGTACCGAAAGCATAGCGGGTAGTACCATTATCTCCTACTGTATATCTAGTTTGAAGTGTTGTTGTTTTTTGAATGGCAGTTTCTATATCTACCCAAGTTCCCTGCCCACTTTGGGAATCATAAATATACTTTACATATCCTGGACCAATTGTTTGCCCTTGATTTACAGTAGTTGTATACGAAACATTATTGAGAGAAGTTTGCAACTCTCTTGGATACCCGTTATTACTTTTTATAACGACTGGTTCCGTCAGATACAACATCATAGAATGTTGATCTACCCCTAAGGGCGTATTTTTTAAAAAAGATTCGAATTGTCCACCGTTTAATCTAGGTATGAGAATTCCGGAAACACTTTCTCCATTGATTGAATGGATGTCTAATGTAGCTTTGGGACTATCTGTATTAATCCCCACTCTTCCTTGCTGGGCGTAAACCATTGTACCCATAAGAGTACAAAGTAAATTGATTTTAATTAGATTTTTTTTCATTTACTTTTAGTTTAAAGATGAAAATTTTATTGAGATTATTTTTTTCATATAAAAATATCTATAATGACTATCAAAATTCTTTACTGATATAGCAATTAACTCTAAGCAAACTACCAAAGAGAATATATAAATAACCAATTTTATCAGGTAAAACGAAAACGAACTATAGAAAAAAAATGTATTGATACAATGATTTAGCTCTTTCAAATTACTTATGCTGATATTTTATATTATTAAACAAAAGCTCTACTTTGGTTTATTAGTCATTATGTTAGTGCAAATTTACTATATTTTATTTTTAAAATTTAATATACTTACTATTTTGTAATTTTTAAAACTTTCATACCTTTGCACCGCTATCACAATAATCGATAATTACTTCGTTTTTATGATATAGGCAATCAATATATTGAGAATATTAAAAAACTTATGCAAATATTTAACTGTTCCGAATTTTTGTGTACATACACGCAAGAGCCGACCTTCGCGCGTGATATAAATTCTAACAAACAGCAAAAGCCTCATCGATTTATCTTTGCATCAAGCATTGTATTTTCGTGCCTTGTTATTTTTAATACATTTTCTGATACATTCATTGATTTCTTTAAGGAAGAGGCTTACCCTCTTTCTTTCAGAGGACTTGTAGTATATTATATTTTTTTCATGCTCCCCATTTGGGACTCTCTCTGTCTCTTTTACTTTAACAGCTTTTCTACTGTTATTATAGAGACAGAGTTTTTTTTAGCTAAACATTGTTTCCGTTCTTTTATACACCCGATATCGTTACGATTAAAACAGCAAAATAATACCAAAACAAAAGAATTAAAATATTGCCTTACAAAAAGGCCTTTACTGATTTTATCTTCGTACAGAAATATCCAAAATTTTCAATAGAAACAAAAATAGAATTTTTTGCTCTCTGTATTCCATAGTTTCAGAAAGGTTAAAACAAGCTCTGCAAGCAGTATCAAAATTGAATAAATATAGTATAACTTTTATTATTTTAAATCTAAGATTAAATGAAAAAAAATCTAATCAATGTAAGTATGCTCTGTGCGTTATGTACAGGAGCAGTAACTTATGCCCAACAGGGAAAAGTAGGGATTAATACAGAAAATCCCAAAGCTACATTGGATCTTAAAATTTCTAATGTCAATGTTAATGGGAACTCTAAAGAAGGGATTATCATTCCTAATGTAACCTCTGCTAGAGCCAAAAACATGGGAGAAGATGTAGAAGAATCTACTTTAGTCTACATAACAGATGGAACGACTGGCACAGGCACCACATCTCTAGTAGACGGCAAAGGTTTTTACTATTTTGATGCTACTCAAAAAAAGTGGGTAAAAGTAGATAAAAAATATACAGCCGGAAGTGGTATAACAATAAATGGAAACACCATTTCAGCAAATGTTACGGGAGGAACTACCTACAACAGCTCTACATCTGTAAAAGTAAATGGAAACACTATGGAGCGTGCTGCTCTTTCAGGTGATGTTACTGCAGCACAGAATAGTAATACCACTAAAGTGGTTGCCATTCAGGGAAAGGCTATTTCAAATGCTACTCCCACCGCAGGGCAAGTATTAAAATGGAATGGTAACCAGTGGGCACCTGCTGCGGATACGGATACTAACACCACTTATAGCGGTTCTACTTCTGTGGTTTTGGAAGGAACTACTTTCAAAAGACAAGCTCTTACAGGAGATGTTACTGCTGCAAAAGACAATAACAATGTAACCGTAAATAAGATCAAAGGAAGAGAAATAGCAGATACAGCCCCTTCCAACGGTCAGGTATTAAAATGGGATGCTACACAAAACAAGTGGATACCGTCCAATGACACGGATACCAACACAACTTACACCGCAGGAAACGGAATTACCATTAACGGAAATACGATTTCGTCAAATATTCCGAGAGGAAACACCTCCGGTCAAGTATTAAAATGGAATGGTAACCAGTGGGCCCCTACTTCGGATGCCGATACCAAATACACAGGTTCTACTTCGGTAATTATTAATGGAAGTAACAATATTCAGCGTGCAGCATTAACAGGTGATGTTACTGCAGCACAGAACAATAATAATGTAAAGGTAACTAAACTACAAGGAAGGGCTATTTCAAATGCTAACCCTTCTAACGGTCAGGTATTAAAATGGAATGGTAGCCAGTGGGCACCTGCTGCGGATATCGATACAAACACTGCTTATACGGGTTCTACATCAGTAGTTAAGAAAGATGACAATACTTTCGAAAGAGCTGCCCTTACAGGTGATGTTACCGCTACGCAAAATAGTAACAATGTAACCGTAAATAAAATCAAAGGAAGAGAAATAGCAGATACAGCCCCTTCCAACGGTCAGGTATTAAAATGGGATGCTACACAAAACAAGTGGATACCGTCCAATGACACGGATACCAATACGACTTACACCGCAGGAAACGGAATTACCATTAACGGAAATACGATTTCGTCAAATATTCCGAGAGGAAACACCTCCGGTCAAGTATTAAAATGGAATGGTAACCAGTGGGCACCTGCTGCGGATACAGATACTAACACCACTTATAGCGGTTCTACTTCTGTGGTTTTGGAAGGAACTACTTTCAAAAGACAAGCTCTTACAGGTGATGCCGTTGCAGATAAAGATAGTAACGAAGTAACGGTAAGAAGATTGCAAGGAAAATTTATTTCTGCTACTGCACCTACCAACGGACAGGTATTGAAATGGAATGCCCAGCAGAATCAGTGGATACCTGCTGCGGATACGGATACTAAATATAGAGCAGGGAATGGGATTTCTATCAATGGTAGTAATGTAATATCCACAAATTTACGAGCAGGAAACGGAATTACCATTAACGGAAACACCATTTCGGCAAATGTTACAGGAGGAACTACCTATACCAACTCGACATCCGTGAAGGTAAATGGAACCACTATGGAGCGTGCTGCCCTTACAGGAGATGTTACCGCAACACAGAACGATAACAATGTAACGGTAACCAAATTGAGAGGAAAAGCCATTTCAACAACTGCCCCTACCAACGGTCAGGTATTAAAATGGAATGGTAACCAGTGGGCCCCTACTTCGGATGCCGATACCAAATACACAGGTTCTACTTCGGTAATTATTAATGGAAGTAACAATATTCAGCGTGCAGCATTAACAGGAGATGTTACTGCAGCACAGAACAATAATAATGTAAAGGTAACTAAACTACAAGGAAGGGCTATTTCAAATGCTAACCCTTCTAACGGTCAGGTATTAAAATGGAATGGTAACCAGTGGGCACCTGCTGCCGATAACGGCTCTACCTATACCGCAGGACAGGGTATGAACTTAGGAGGTCCAGGACATAGTGCCAATGAATTTTGGAGAACAGGTTTGGAGGAAATTTCCGGAAATAGTACCAATAAAGGCTTGGCTATCATCGGAAGAACCGCGGACAACTATGGAAAAATAGGAGAAAAAGCCGTGGATTTAAGTTATAGTAATAGTGCTTCCACAACTAGGGGAGCTACAGGAAATTATTCAGTAGCTATGGGAAGAAATACTACTGCATCATCTCAGGATGCGACAGCCATGGGATTTCAAACCACTGCATCAGGACGATATTCAACAGCTATGGGACTTAATACCATAGCATCGGGACAATCTTCAACAGCTATGGGAGATAGAGCCAATGCATCTAATAAGAATGCAATAGCTATGGGAAATAATGCCACTGCATCAGGAGAAAATTCAGTAGCTATAGGGGATTCTTCCAATGCATCACATCCGCATGCAATAGCCATCGGAAGAAACACTAAAGCATTAGGTCCGGATGCGATGGCCATAGGAGCTTTAACCACTGCATCAGGGAATAATTCGACAGCCATAGGGACTAATACCACTGCTACAGGAGATTATTCAATAGCTATAGGAAGAGCTTCAACAGCATCAGGGACGGAAGCGATAACCCTGGGAGGCGGTACCACATCATCAGGAGATTATTCAACAACCATGGGACAGCGAACTACTGCATCAGGGAATCATGCGGTAGCAATGGGACTTAATACCACAGCATCAGGACCAAAATCAGTATCTATGGGAGTGGCTACTGAAGCATCAGGTGAAAATGCGGTAGTAATGGGAAATAATTCCGCTGCATCAGGAACGGGTGCGGTAGCAATGGGACTTAATACCACAGCATCAGGAGATTATTCAGTAGCTATGGGGATAAAAAATACAGCAAATGGTTATGGAGAAGTGGTGATAGGAAATCGAGCTACAACATCTACGGTAAATCTTAGAGACCGTGTTAATCCTCCTCGCTCCCGTCTCTTCACTATAGGAAATGGAGATGCATTTAATGGAAATCTTTACTCAGATGCTTTTACGGTACTACACAACGCTCGTGTAGGTATTAATATAGATCACTTCGATGATATTCAAAATGGTGGTGCTAAGTTGGTAGTCAATGGAGCGATACAGTTTTATATTAAAGAAGGAGATAAAGATCAGCATTGGAGCGCATCAGATCCGGCTGCTTCTATGAGTTGTGTTGAAGCTAACGAAGGTTCTCTAAGGTATATCAGAACAGGAACAGGATCTAATGTTAGGGGAGTTTTCCAAGGTTGCAGATACACCGGAAGCGGATACGATTGGGTGGATTTACACAACAAATAAGCCTATTAAAAAGGTAAAGCAAAACTTTCAGCTCTGCTGAGAGTTTTGTTTTTTATTGGTAAGTAGAAAACATTTCAGCAAAAAAATAGGTATTAAAAGCGATTGAAAACCTATAAGTATGAAAAGGCATAGCCAGCCGATGAAAATTTCCTGCCGTGAAAAATTTTTTTTCACATTAGGAAAAAAAATTCCCTAAGCAGGAAAATTCCAACGGAACGCTTGAAAATTTTTCCTCTCTGTATTGCATAGTTTCGGAGAGACAAAAACAAGCACCGCAGGCAATATCAGAGTTAAATAAATATAGTATAAACTTTTATTATTTTAAATCTAAGATTAAATGAAAAAAAATCTAATCAAAATCAATTTACTTTGTACTC
>NZ_FNAS01000028.1 GCF_900101995.1 Riemerella columbipharyngis
ATTGTTCTACAAGGTTACCGAAGTAGTTTTTCAGTTCCAGATAAGAATTATTTTTGTGCATTTTGTTTTATTTTATGGATTTTTTTTGATTCTACGAAAGCGTTCAGGAAGTCGTACACCAGTGTACTTTGGCACTCTCTTAGGTTGCCCAGAAGCCTCAGTTCATCGGCTGCCATCATCACAATGATTTGTGAAAACGGTGTAAAGGTTTTATTAGTGCTAAATACAGGTCTTAGTGATTGGTCTTCCTCCGGTTTTTTATTGATAAAAATGGTAGGATAAGCATCTGCAATATAAATTCTAATAGCGGAAAAAATGAAACCTATCCGAATGGCATCTTGCAAGGAGATCTTGTCCGTCAGCTTTGCCACTTCCGGAAGTTTATTTTTGTCAAACCTACCATCCGGAAGCCTATAAAGACACGCTACCAGTTGCCTTAAATAGACCTCTTGCTTTTTCTCATTGTACCGATACAACAATGTATCACAAAGCGAAAACTGCTCTATGGTTAAATCTCCGATACGAGGTGCTGGCTCAAGCACACCCTTTATTTTCGGGAAAGTATAGAGCTTTGGCTTTTCTTGCAGGAATTTAACCGCTGGTTCAAATGCAGAGATAGACACTTTCCTAAGGATACACCTCATTCTAAGGTACTGCCAGAGAGTATGCTTTTTCATCAGCAGTACCTGTACTATCTTGAGATAGGATGATGAAAAATCATCACTATTCACTTCGTTAATGATTTGGATAATGGCTTTTTGTTGGAAGTTCGTAAGTTCCTCCCAAGAGGCAGGCACAACTATTTTCATCGTTTTTTTTGCGAAAATAGCCCCTCAAAAACAGAGGACAAAGGACAAAAAAACCACTCCGAAGAGTGGTGTATTTAATTCATTTTAGATACTCTTTCTTCATCTATATGCCTGTCCTCCCATTCAAGGTAAGATTTAAAGAATTTCCAAGCCCTTTCTACAAGGGCTTGTTCGTCCACTTCTGTGGCTTCGCAGTTGTTTTGAGTGAAAGCAATGCCCCACTCTTCAGCTACACCATCTGTGTTGATATACTCTTTCTTAGTGAAAAAATTTATTGGAACTGCCTCAAAATCATTGCCACACACAAATTCCATAAGCGACAATGCCGACGGGCAATACACCCATAAGCGTTTATCATTGAAACTCCCATCTTTTATAGGAATTTCAGCCAAGATAAACTCTGGAGTTTTGAAATCAATTATTTCCATCTTGTTCTTCTTTTTTAATTATATCAAGAATTTTCTGATAGAAAAGCTCTAATCCTTTTTCTATCCTCCCTCTTGCAGAACTCTTGTTAAACGCATAAGGCGTTTTGTAACCAAACATCTCGGCGATGTCCTTATTCTGCAACCCAAGATGTTTTTTTATTTCTTTTATGGTCATCTTTTTTTTATTTTTGCCTCGATTTTTAATTGTTAGTAAAAATCAATTTTGACAACAAGCCCCTGCCTTGTTAGAAGCAAGGGCTTTATTTTTTATATTGCTTTTATTACATCATTTACATCACTCAACTCAACCTCGATGCTAAATACTTCTTTCATTTTATTAAAAAAGTAGTTTCTTCTTTTTTTCCTTCTCTTAGTACCATTTGAAGCACTATCAGAATAAACTTCAGCCTCATTGATGATTTCTTTGATTTTATCTAAGTTTTCAATAACAAAGGGCTTTAAATTTGCTATTTTTTCTTCTCTTGTGTTTTGTATTTTAGCCATTGTTTCTTCAAAAGAAGCCGTCATCTTTGATTGGTCTATTTTATATTGTAGATTTTCTTCAGATTTTTTAAGCAAAGTTTCATTTGTAATTTCTATCTCGAAGAAATCTGCAATATCTTCTACAACATCTATTTCAGTCTTTAAGGTAGTATTACAAGCATCTTTAGTGTATATTTCTAAATCTGCATAACCTCTCATTCTTTTCATTGTGTGATTTGGCTCATGGTCTGCTACTCTTACCTTTTTGCCTTTATACTCTACATATAAAGAACCTGTACCTGCCTCGTGTACTTGTATATCTTTGCTGAGTAATTCGATTAATTCTTTCATTGTTTTAATTGTTAGTTGTTTAATTTTGACAGGACAAAGGTAGCATATATTACCCTTTTATGCAAATTTTCTGCAACTTTTTTTTGAAAAATAATATAACTCACTGAAAATTAGGAAGAAAAATTTTTGAATAAAAAAAACGCCCAGATGACCCGAGCGTGATGTGCTTTAACCACTGCGACGGCATTGCCGTCTTATTGTGAATTGCTTTCAATTTTTACTGACACAAATATACAAATAAATTTCTAATAATCAACTTGTTCGTATAGTTTTTTTATGTTATTGATATTGCCCTTATAGCCCACGATAATTTTTTGCTCCACCTTAGGCAGTTTTCGGCTCTGAATGCTCCTTGTAGAGAGTACCCCTCTGGTAATCTGTTTTTCCAAATAGACTATTCGGTTGTAAATATGCAAACCACAATCCCTTAGGAACAATTCCGTTTCGGCTTCCGTGCAGTAGTACGCTCCGTTTTTATCTCTGCTATCGCCTACCATTATCACAAAGAAACAATTATTATTCAATGCCTCTATGGCTTTTTTATATCCGCTGAACAACAAATTCCGAAATGCTTGGTAAGTCTTTTGGCTGTTTAATTCTCCGTCGGGAATAATGCCCTCATAGTCTTTGTATTCTTCTACTTTATAATATGGCGGACAAGTAAAAACCAAATCCACCTTTCCGTCAGGCGTATAGGCAGAACTATCGGTACAGACCCAACGGCTCTGCATTTGAAAAGCTCCGCAAATGGCGTTATTGGCATCGCATTGATTCTTTCTGATTTCCGAAGCCAAATACTCATACCCCAAGAAACCAGCCACGAAACCCATTTGTACACCTCCCCCAAAAGGGTTATAAACTCGTTTTCCGTCTCTCGGCATAAATAGTTTAAGGATAAGCTCACACGCATACGGATCAAGCACCGAAGCCCCGCCGTTAATTTTACTTCCCGTAAACTTTTCAGCAAACACTCCCATTCCTTTCCAGCAATCTTCCCTTGTGGCAAAGCGTGGGTTTTCCACTCCCGACATCTTTCCTGCAAGGTCGATCATCTCATTCCATTTTCCCTTTCTCAAATTCCAGTTTGCTTTGGAGCTATCCCAGACATTTACGGGCAGAATACCCAATGTTTCTTTTAATACGGCACTTTTGTTCTCTGTTGCCTCCATATATTTAATAAAATAAATGTTTTGTGTTGTAATATTAAACTTCTCTTTGTACTTGAGTAAACTCCCCGTGCTTGCTCCCCAGCAGACTTTCACATCGCCTTTTTCGTGATGCAATGCTCTGAATGAAGCCATATCTATAGCTACAGACAGATTACTATACCGCATATCGCTTTTTCCTACCAGATAATTAACTGCTCCGTGGTTTTCCTCTTTGGTAAATACGGAATACCCCACCGCTTTGCCGTGCAAGTGGAAAATGTAACCGAAATAATCCGTTTCGTTCCAAAAATCTTGGAAAAATCGTTTGTCGTAACCTGCATGCAACTGCATTCCGTATTTGGCTTTCCCGTAGCTTTTTATCCATTCGTCTATAAATTGCAAAAGGCCCGGAATGTCGCTCCTTTTAATGGCTCTTACGGATAAATCTTTGTACCTGCGTTCTGCGTTGCGGACAGCTTTTGCCTTTCTTCCCCTTAGTTGCAGGAAGTCCTTATCTATTGATGAAATTGCAAGTTTAGCCGTCCGCTTGGTTTTAATGATTTTCCCCTCTATATGCGGAATTTCGGATACATAATTCAAACTAAAATCCCCCTTTATATTCCGCTCGGGAATAGAGAAATATGTTGGCACGCCTTTTCTGATGATACACTTTTCCGATTCAATAAGCACGCCGCCAGCCCCTGCCATTGCTTTAATGGTCGCCAAATCATTGTACATACTGCCTTAGTTTTACCTCTTTGTTTATCGCTGAAAAAACATCGCTCTTGAAGTCTATAACTTCCTGTATCCGCTCGTCTATCGTGCCGTCGGCAATCAAATCTATGATTTCCAAAGGAGCGTTGCCCTCTTTGGCTCTGTCCATCGATTGAGAACGAATAATGTAGTCGTAAATGGTGGAAAAATAAACGATGTAGTCCGCACGCCTCAAACTGAAGCCTTGCGAAAGGCGTTGTTGCACCAATAAAATCGGTATTTTCCCCTCGTTGAAGTCTTTCGTTATCCGTTCAAATTCCTTTTGAGAATTAGCCCCCCAAATAACGGGGCATTGCAACTTTTTCTTTATGGCTTCCGCCTCTTGCGTATACTTGAAATAAACCACCCCTATGCCTTTTCTCCGCTTGATAAGCTCTTGTAGTTTCGTTATTCTTCCGTTATCCTCGAAGCCTGCCACTTGTTCTTTGTCGTCCAGAATAAATCCGCACGCCGACTGCTGAAGCCTCGTGTTAAGCCTCATAATCTCAAACTTGGAAAAGGTGTCTATCACGGCAAAATACTTTGCAGCAAGATTGTTATATGCCTCTCTGTTTTTGAGGCTGTAATGGATTTTCGAATAAGTAACGGGACGCTCTTCGCCTAATTCCTTGCGTGTCAATTGCAAAACATACGGAGAAATGCGTTGCGAAATAGTCTCGATATTCGTATAACCTATCACCTTTTTGCCCTCGTTTCCACCATATAGAAGGTGTGATTGAGCCATCTTATCGAAAGACTCATACCCCAAGATGAAAGGGTCTAAAAAATGAAACTGAAAAAATAAATCCCCTGCGTGTAAGCCTATCGGTGTGCCTGTTATGGTACATTTATGTTTCGCTTTCCGGCATAGCTTTATGAAATGTTGTGTGCGGAAACTATCCTTGTTCTTAATCGTGTGGCTTTCATCGATAACGACAAAGGTCTTTTCGTCAATATTTAATTCCAAGTTATCCCTTTTATGAATATTGCTGAAATGCTCTATCGGTACAAACTGACACTCTGCCAAATCCAACCTTTCAAACATCGACTGCCATACATTCTTTACCCGAAGCGGAGCGACAACCAATAGCCTGTTAATCATTCCTGCGTGGTAGCGGCTGTTGATAACTACCGAAGCCATAAAGGTTTTGCCTGTACGCATTTCGGCATTGATAGAAAACACATTTAACCGCCAAATCTTTTGTACTCGTTCCCATTGCAAAGGTTTGAGTAATACACCGTACGGATTGACCAAAGGATAGTCTTCCAATGTATGGTATTGCCTGTTGTCTTCCACTTCCTCAATCTCGAAAGTGTCTAAGGTCTGAGGCACTCTCCCCGTCAGGTTCTGAAACAAGAAAGGGGCAATATTCAGTTTATTCTTAAAGCCCTGCACGGGGGAAGACACAGATTTAGGTATCCATTGTACTTTCTTGTTTAAGATACACTTATACGCCTTTTCCGTACTTCCTTCATAGTCTATCGTATCGAAAGACATCGTTATTCTTGGTATCTTGTTAATTGCCATAACGCCTGATTTCTTCGCCTAACTGATTTACTTCTATTTTCACAAGTCCTTTGAGTGTTGAAGCAGTCGCCCTTATGGTGTCGTTTGCATTCAATGTGTATACTTCTCTGAATTTAGGTGCTTCCGAAGCCCCAAGTAAATAATGCCTTCTGCCGTCTATCTCCACAATGTTGTTGGCTTGCAAGTAAAAACCCCTATCCGAATACGGCTCGTTCAAAAAGTCCATCAACGATACGGATTTCTTTTTGCCTCCATTAAGCTCCAAGCGGTGTTTGGCATCATGCAACACATAATCTACTTTCACACCTTCTTTCATTTTCAAAGGTTTGAGCGTATTGGATTTTATACAGTACGATACGCTTTTCAGCTCATTGCCATTAAATACCGGAGGATGCTCCGCCCAGTATCCTTTGGCTTTTTCAAGACCTCCTAAGCGTTCTATTTCTCTCTGTAAAAAGCTTTGCAATCCTTTGTCCATGATAGTCCTAACCGTCTTATCGGTCAAGCCCTGCAATGGTTTTCTGCATTTGAATACCTGTTTGCCGTCCAGAATTCTTTTTCCGAATATGGTATCCTCGTGAAGTCTTGCTCTCGGATTTACCGTATTTCCGCATTTACGGGTATGCTTGATTCTCGGTAGAAATATCGGACTTTTTTCGAAGTCGATAAGCTCCATATTCGGATTTTTCCCATAGGGGTTTTGTTTTACTTCCTTAATGTTGTCCAACTGCTCCAAGTCGCCCTGTGTAAAATTGGATAACACCCACGCTTTCTGAAGTGCATAACGAGCATCATCGGAAGAATAAAGGTTTTTCAGCCATTCACGGCTGTAAAACAGAATAACCTTGTTAGGTACATTTACGGAATGCTCAAACAGAGTAGCAAAGCACTTGGTGTTATAATCTTGGTTTTGCTTAGCAGTAACGGCATTACTCGGTATTTTTTCCGCCTCAGTTTTCAAAAGTTGTTTTTTCCCCTCCGAAAACCTGTCTGATATTTCCAAATAAGCGTCCAAAAAGCCTTTCTCTTTGGCATAGTCATACGCTGTTTTTTTGCCTTTGTCTTCATTTACAGATTTTCGGCAAAGGATAAGGTTGTTTTGCCCCCGCTCGAACAATTGGGATTTCGGGACGATATGATCAAAGTTATATTTGTCGCTGAGTGCCATTTCCAGCGTTATCTCTACATCTGGTTCTAATGGCGACACCGCTGTTTGGTCTTGCTTATTGCCTTTAAGCTCCAGCCACGCTTTAAGCTTTTGAAACTCATACTCCGTTTTTCCCTCTAATTCTTTGGCATATTGTTTTTTCAAGGCTAAATCTTTCCGCCTGTTGCTCGATAGTTGCTTACGTGCTTTGTTGCCCATTTTCAACAGCATATCGATTTCAAAATTCATCTCCTCAATAGGATATTTCTGTTTTAATCTTTCCACCAAAGACTGCATAGCGTAATAATGTTGTTCAAGAACTAAATTCCGAAGTGCAACTTCTTTCATCTCTACTTTGTCGTAAAGGTTCAAAACTGCTTCCGATAGTTTTATACCTCGTTCCATTTCGGGCAGTAGTTTTTTTATTGCTTTTTGCGAATATTCCGCCCATCCGTAGGCGTGTATATCTGCCTCGCAGAGCATCTCCGCTTGTTCTTTGGTAATGAGATATTTCGTAAGCAGTAGTTTCTCCAATTTCACATCATCAGTGGCAGAGAACAAATCCTGCCAAAGCTCTTCTGTAAGCTCTAAGCCTATGCTTTTGCAAAGTTTATGAAGCTCGTAGCCGAGCAAACTTTTACCCGACAGCCAAGAATACCCCGTACTCTTTTTTATGCCCAAATCCTTACAGACGGACGCCTTTGTAAGATTAATGCCTTGATAAAGCTTGTCTGCCCAAACCAATCGCTGTGCGTGCGGAATTTCCACCTCGTTGTCTTCTTCGTCCCAGACGATAATGTTGTTGGCATCTCTCAAACATCTGAATTTCTGAAACAAAGGGTGAGAAGCGTGGCACACCTTACGGCGTTCCACCTTGCAGTATGAAGTGTTGTTTTGCTTGATAGGTCGCTGATGGAAAATCACCGAATGAAGTGCCTGCACTTCTTGTTCTGTTAAGTTTTGAGCCTTGCAGATTTGGTGAAATTCCCTCTCGTAAGTTTCCCGAAGCAAGACTACATCTTTTAATGATTTAAGCGATTGAAAATAAGCCCCGATACTCGGATATTTTGTTAAATTTTCTTCGTGTGTAGCAATGGTTTTCAGGTACTCCGAAGCATCGGACATCGATGCTCCTCGCATAGATTTGTACCCTCTCTTTGCAGATATAGCCTTAAACACTGCCCCTAAATCTTTTCTATCGATAGGTTGAACGGCAGACAAAGCTCTAAGGTGCAGAATTTCTTTTTGCGAATATTTTCTATCGCTCCACATATGCATCTTTTTCAGGCTGTTAATGAGCTTTTCACGCCGTCTTTTATAGCGGTGCAAATTCTTTCTTGATCCCCGCTTAAGGCGTCGGTTAATCCGTTTGCTCACAGGCAACCCTGCAATGTACTCGTAATAGTTATCAAAAGAAATATTTAATCTTTTGATGCCGTATTGTACGGCTTTATTGCCGTTGGTTACTATCCAACCTATGGCACGCAATCCACAATAAATGTTTAGTCTCATAGTATTTGTATTTAATTTATATTTAATCTCTATTTAAAAGCCTTTTAAACACTCCAAACACACCGCTGGAATATCCGATAAAAGCGATTCCGAACAGAATTCCCAGCCATACCAAAAGCAAATACCGCAGGCTTGTTTTCGTTTTAACAATCTCCTTTTCGGTGGCTTTGATTTGCTCCTGCTGACTTTCTACCTGTGTTTTAAGCATGTTTATTTGAGCAGAAAGCTCTGTTACTCGTCTGCTCTCCGTGCTGTCCTTTTGGCTTTTCTTTTCGGTGTAAATGGCGTTTTTAGCCTCTATCATTCTGTAAGGTTTACCCTCTCGGTATTCCACTATTCTGGCGGGTTGGGTACTGTCTTGCGACTTCAAAGTGAAGTCATAACTAAAGTTTTTAAGGCTAAGTTGATAGTCCTCTTGTCTTTCCAAAAGATTGCTTACAGAACTTTCCTCCTGCCTTGTTTGGCTTTGGCTACTGGCTTGTACTTCCGTGCGTTTTTCGGTTTGTGTGGTTTGCGTTCTGCAACCGAAAAGAACTAAAAAAGCAAGTATCTTTAGTATATTTTTCATCCTAAATGTTTTTATATTCTGTTTTCGCATCAAAACTTGGACACGCTTTGCGTACATTCGGAAAATCTCTATGCCCTAAGATTTTCGCCATAGGGTAGAGCTTCCGCAGGTCTTTCAATAACTTCAGCAATGAGGCTTTTTGTGCCGTTGTCCGTGTGTCTTTGGGGGTGCCTTTTGCATCCACTCCGCCGATATAGACTACCCCTATGGCATTAGCGTTAAAACCTTTTACCTGTGCGGGTATCTTGTCTACATCACGCCCAAATTCAATAGTGCCGTTCAAATCCACCACATAGTTGTAACCAATCTCCCGCCAACCTCGTGTCTTGTGCCAGCGGTCAATATCCTTTGCCTTAAAATCTTTACCTTCGGGCGTTGCCGTGCAATGCACCACCAAATATTTAATCGTTCGCTTGCTCTTTTTCATGGTCTTGTTTTTTGCGTTCGCATTTGCCATTCAGTTGCTTGTATTTCGTAAGCTCTACCGTGAGGGCTTCCACTTTTTGTTCCAGCTCCTTTATCGTGGCTTTAGCCTCGTCCAGCTCGGTAATAGCGGTCTTGAGTTGCCCGCTTAAATCTTCTATCATCTCGCGATAAATCCGCACCGCCTTATCCACATTGTCCAGTTCGCTGGCACGCAGTTCCTCCTGTTGCTTTTTCCGAGTGAAAAACCAACCGAAAAACCCGCCAATAACCGCCGTAAGAGCTTCGCTTATGTATTGTTGTAAAAATTCCATTTCATTAAATATTTTCTTCTATTGATTTTTGGCAATGGTCTTTGTCTATCTTATCTAAGAGCCAGCAAAGCCGTCTGCCTGTTTTCGTTAATGTTCCCATTCTTTCATTCTTCCCGAGTGCCGAGCTTATCGTTTCCTTTTCGTTGCCGAAGGGATAGCCATTTTCGGTTCTTAG
>NZ_FNAS01000033.1 GCF_900101995.1 Riemerella columbipharyngis
TAAAGCAATTTTTGAACTTTCGTTATATTCAGAACTATGCTCCTTGAATAAGCAATAGCTAATAAATATTCTGCACAAATAACACTATCAAACCTTATCACAGATTATAATTATAATTTATAATACAAATATACATATATTTATAAATATATATTAAATATAACCCGCAAAACGAGATGTGCAGTTTTCTAAAACGAAATGTGCAAAAAATATTACAATTGTAATGAGCAAAATGAAATGATCGGTATTTAGTTTCAACTGATAATGTTTATTATTCCAAGTATAATAAACATTATTTTCGCATAGAATCTTTTATTATTTTCTTTGAATTATTTGTAGGTACATGAGCATTTTTATCAATATGCTGAGAAGAAATATTTTTATTTAAGTTATATTCGCTATCTTTATTCTCTTCATCTTGAGCAAATCTCATACTCATATAGATTATGCCTATCAATGCCGTATAAACAATTATTATATGGCAAATAAACTTCTTTAAAATTCCTTCATTGTATCTTGTAATTAGCAAAAGGGCTAGCAAAAATGAAATTAAAGAAGTAGCAAAAACAGATAAAAACGCTAATGCACTCCAAAGGCTTTTCACAAAAGCAAAGCCTTGAACACCTCCCATAATAAAGGCTATTGATGCTGTAAACAAAGCTATCAACTCAACAGCTTTTACTTCTGATTTTTTTACTTTATCATTTAACTCTTTAACATTATCAGCTATAGGTGTTATTTTACTAAGACTTTCTATTGTCATCAATAAAGTTTCGTGTTTTCTTTTAATTTGCTCATAATTATCGTAGGCTTCTTTATTGGACGGAGGTAACATGAATCCAGAATGAATATAGATATTTCCTATTAAGCATTCTTCATAAGGAAGTCTATATAACATTTTATGGGAATGTTCTATAGACCATTCCATATTGTTTTTATAGGCATTGTAAATAGGTTCTAATTTTTCCGTCAAGAATAAATTAATGTTTAAAACTTTAGTTATGTCTACCTCTGTTAATTCTTTTCCTAATAATTCTAAAGCTTTATTTAATGTTTTAAACTGTAAAAAATAGTTTTTATCATCATTTTTAAGATAATTGTACTGCTCAATTAATTTATATTTATCCTCACAAGATTCAACAAAAAGAGAAAATTTATTATTCTTAGCATATGAGTAGTTTATCTCCCATATAATATTGTTATTCTTTTTTCTTCGATAATCAATAGCTGATACGATATTTTCTAGACAATTTACATTCTTAGTAATATCTTTATGATATTTGATTAACGCATGATACTCCCTAGCAGTGGCATTGTATAAATCAAAATCTGTTTTCAATAAATCTTCACACTGCTTTCTGACAAATGAATCTTTATTACCATCATAATGGCTATCTATATAGTCTATTAATTTTTTCCACTCTTTACAATTATTATCTTGTTTAATTAGGAAGTCCGTCTCTGAATAATCATCTCTTTCTCCGTCAAAGCTAAATTGAATTTTTTTATTATTGAGAAAAGCTCTTTTTTTCCATTTATACAATAGAAAGTTTATCTTTTTCAGTATATCCCCGCGGTATCTTTGCAAAGAAGCCTTAGTAAGGTTCTCTACTTTTTTTCTCAAATCCCCTAATTCTCTAAAAATAACAACTAACTCGGAAAAATGAATATCAATAATTGAAACTTCAATACCAGCAATAAATAGATCTAATGTTTGGTCATTGTATTCAGGGGTAGGAGTTCTGATATAGATAAAATCTTCATTATCATTTTGATAGAATCTATATTCTTTTATAAAACGACGATATAAATTGGATATTTCATAGACAACGGATACTCCTCCCTGTTCTTGAAAAAATGAATTTGAAATAAGTTCATCTTCAGGCTTTTGAGGTAAATATGAAATAATGTCTATTTCATTATCAGCATATTCTCCTTTAATTAGAGAAGCGAACAGACTATGAGTGAAAGTTTTTATGCAAGAAAGATCATTAAGAGTCCCTTGGTAGGTATTATTATTTAACACACGCTCTACCAATAGTTGAAAATTTTCGGAACTCTCAGCTATAATACTTTTCCTCATTTCTTATTTCTGCAATAGGAATTGTTGTGTTATGTTCTTTTCTATATTGATGATAATAAATCCAAGTTAAATAAGAATGACTTATATCTACCAAATCAAAGGCTCCTTTCTTTATTAAATCAATATTTTTTTCTTTCAGAGCTTTTATACTTCCATTTATCTTATTAGAAAGTTCAGGATTTTTATTTGCCCAATTTTCAATAGCCTCTATATTACTTATAATTAGTTTGTGTCTATCTAATACTATATTAGTGGAATTTCTAAAATTATTATAGACATCTGCCTCTACATGACCGTAAGGCCATGCTTGGAAATTACCAAATATATCTAATAAATCTTCATGTTCCCCCCCCTTATCAGACCTATTAACCGAAGCTGTAAAAAATAATAACTTCATAGCTTTCAATATGCTAATATCATTCTCTTCTTCTTTTTTATTAGGAAAAACTTCATGATACCAGTCATTTAATTTCAAAAGAATATACTCGAAAGCGGGTATTTTATTATCTTCGTCCATGATGCAAATATAAATTTTTCATTCCTTTTTTGTTCTAAAAATACAACAAATTTTTGAGGTAATTGATTTTTATCATATTTTTTTTCTTGGTTATTTGTCCTTTAAAAGCCTTTTAAACTGGATAAAAACATACGCGATAAAGGCAATGAGCAGCATAACCACCCACAGCAAATACTTGAAATTATAAGCTATCTTCATCGTGTCGGTTTTCGTTTTGACTTGCTCCACCTCCATAGTTTTGATTTGCTCCTGCTGACTTTCTACCTGTGTTTTTAAGGCGTTTATTTGAACTGTAAGCTCTGTTACTCGTCTGCTCTCTGTGCTATCTTTTTGGTTTTTCTTTTCGGTGTACACCGCGTTTTTAGCGACAATTTCACGATAAGGCTTGCCGTTGCGATACTCGGTTATTCTCGCTGGTTTCGTGCTGTCTTGGCTTTTCAAAGTAAAATCGTAACCGAAGTTTTTTAGGCTAAGTTGATAGTCCTCTTGTCTTTCCAAAAGATTGCTTACAGAGCTTTCTGTTTGCCTTGTTTGGGTTTGGCTGGTGGTTTGTACTTCCGTGCGTTTTTCGGTTTGTGTGGTTTGCGTTCTGCAACCGAAAAGAACTAATAAAGCAAGTATCTTTAGTATATTTTTCATCCTAAATGTTTTTATATTCTGTTTTCGCATCAAAACTTGGACACGCTTTGCGTACATTTGGAAAGTCTCTGTGTCCTAAGATTTTCGCCATAGGGTAGAGCTTCCGCAGGTCTTTCAAAAGCTTCAATAACGAGGCTTTTTGTGCCGTTGTCCGTGTATCTTTGGGGTTGCTTTTTGCATCCACTCCGCCCACATAGACTACCCCTATGGCATTAGCGTTAAAACCTTTGACCTGTGCGGGTATCTTGTCTACATCACGCCCAAATTCAATAGAGCCGTTCAAATCCACCACATAGTTGTAACCAATCTCCCGCCAACCTCGTGCTTTGTGCCATTGGTCAATATCCTTTGCTTTAAAATCTTTACCTTCGGGCGTTGCCGTACAATGCACCACCAAATATTTAATAGTTCGCTTGCTCTTTTTCATTTTCTTTATTTTCATTGATTTTATTAGCAATGTTTTCTAATATATCTCTGTTTTGCAAAAAGACCTCCATTAAATCCACAGCACTTTTGCTTACTCGTCTCCTGAGCTTATCCTCTCCTTTTTCGTATACCGACTTTACTTCGGTAAAAACCAAAGCTGTAGCCCCTAAAATACTAAACAACGGAATTGCAGATAAGGGCTTCGGAAGTACTGTAGGGGTGATGACATCAAGAAAGTCGAAAAGCAAGGCGAAAGTCATCATTGAGTAGTAAAACACTACTTTATTAATACTTCTGCGATAGCCTTCGCTGGTGCGTACTTCACCTAATTGTCGTGCTTTCCTTAATCCAAAAATAAAATCTACTATCATAGCGATAAGTACCGCTACCCATACCGTGCAAACTATCCCCAGCTGTATAAGAATATCTGCAAAATTTCTGTTTAAAAAGTCTAATATCATAGCTCTTACTCCTTATCCTGTCTTGGATTAATGATTTCTAATATCGTCGCAAATGCCTCATTTACTATTTGCAAATCATTCACGTTATTCACTCCTTGTCCGTTGAGGTTAAAGCCCCC
>NZ_FNAS01000009.1 GCF_900101995.1 Riemerella columbipharyngis
AATGGACTTTACCGAGTCTTTGTAAGGCAACAGGATATCTATCATGGTTTGTACCAGTGCTTATGTATTTTTACCTTAAAAGAATTCTTTTAATAAAAATAAAACTTCTATTCCACTTGTCGCTTTTTATATTTGAACTTAGGTTTAAAATTAAATAATTCTATTTGTTATTTTTCAGATGTTTTTATATCCCTTTTCTCATAAACAAAATAAATGAATCTGTTTTCCAAGTCATTGTACCATATATATTCAATAGTGTTTTTTCTATGTTCAATGTAAGAATGTTAAAGAAATTTAAGATTATAATTGTGGAAATGAGCAAATACATCTGTTTTTTAAGGCTTTAATCTAAAAAAGCTTCAAAAAAATGTTAAAAAATGTTAAAGTGTGAGTTTTAGGCATAAATAAAAAATCATAAATCGTTTGAATTTGATACTTTTGCCTTGTCAACTGATAATAATAAAAACAAACCCCGCAATGAGAAAACATTTTTTAGTCTATATCATCATCGCTGTAATGGGCGTTTTATTAGAATCTTGTGCCACAAACTATGTAGTATCTGCCACACCGAGTACCACTACTAATATAGCTGCTATCCCTAAAACAAACTCAAACTATGGCAAAATAAATAGAGAGAGTCTTCATAAAGCCAAAAGCTCTTTGTATGCCGATTTGGATATCTCAAAACCTATGCCAGAAAATACATTTGTTTTAGAAAAATCATATGAAACGAATACTGCCATCGCAGAGGCTATAAAATATGAAAAAACAGTAGATGATATTCTAAAAGAAGCTAAAACATATATAGGAACTCCATATAGATTTGGTGGAATGTCAAGAAGAGGGATAGATTGTTCGGCATTTGTTCTTTCTGTATTCAATGAAGCGATAGGAATAGATTTGCCAAGAGTGGCTTCAGAGCAATCTCGGGAAGGAGAAAGGATAGATAGTATGGGTGATCTTAGGAAAGGAGATTTAGTGTTTTTTTCTACTCGTGGGGGAAATAGAATTTCACATGTGGGGATTGTAGAGAATGTAGAACCTAATGGAGATGTTAAATTTATCCACGCATCTTCATCTAATGGAGTTACGATATCTACACTCAATAGCGGATATTGGAGTTTGAAATACCGTTTTGGAAAACGCATTATACAATAAAAATGTTTAAATACCTATAAATAAAACCGCCCCAAAATATGAGGCGGTTTTTTAGGACGATACAAATATCAGAATATACTCTATTATCTTTTTGTTGATTCATTTGAGAACATTAAAATGCCTGCAAGGATTGCCTACATAGAACTGGATACACACGCTGAAATTGCAAACCGGTTTCACGATCTAATGCTGCAATCAGAAGCGTTTAGCGTGGATTATTATTTCTCTAAACGAATTTTAGAAATACTTGAAGTAGATGGAGACAACATATTTCTTTCCAGTAATTCTGATATTCTAAAACAATTAAATCAACGGCATTATGATTTGGTCGTAATAGGTACGGTGCATCGTTATTTTGATTTATTTTTCCGCATTACGAAACGCTACCACACGGCTGTCATTTGCCATAATCTTAATTTCATTAAAGCATCTAAATTAGATCTGCTTAATGGGATTTTGGAAAAAGAAACCCGCTACCGGTTAAAATTATTATTAAAAGAAAAACTTTTTCTTAAGGACAAAGTTTATAAACAGGCACAAAGCCTATGGGTATTGTCTCAAGAACTCGCTCAAGAAAAATACGAATATCTTCCTCTTTTCTATAATGAATTTGATTCTGCTGCTGAAAATGAAATTCCGACAATCGTAATTCCTGGCTCTGTCTCTCAACTTAGGCGTGATTATGAGCGTGTTATAAATCGTCTGTATAATGCTACTCTTCCTCTGAAAGTTATCTTTTTAGGTAAAGCTTCAGGACAGGAGCTCGAAAAAATAAAGAAATTAAAATCGGAAAAAACGGTTTTGGATATTGTCTATTTTACAGAGATGGTTCCACAGCCTGTTTTTGATGATTGGATGAAAAAGGCAGATATTCTCTGGTGCCCGATACAAGATGAAACAAAATTTTTGGGGATAAAAGAAAACTACGGGATTACCAAAACGAGTGGAAATATCGGTGATGCCATTAGATACGGGAAAAGAGCTATATTCCCTAAGTTTTATCAAAATAAATATCCTTTTATCCTTTTGGAAGAGGGCTATTTCAGTGGAAAAAAGCCGGTATTCAACTTTGCTTTTGAAGATTTTACCAAAGATAAAATTAGAAAAGATTTAGAAAAAAAGCTATTGAAAGCGTGTAAATAACTATTTTTGCGGTATATGAGTGTAGTGGCAAGACAAAGTTTCAAGTATTCCCTTGTGGGGTATCTCGGTTTTTTACTCGGGACGCTATCTACATTTTTCTTATTTACCAATGATTTATCGTTTTACGGAAAGCTAAGGTTTATATTGCCTACGGCACAGCTATTCCTTCCTATTGCTGTTTTTGGGATATCTTATTCCAATGTGAAGTTTTTTCAAGAGATGCAGAAGGACGGCAAGCATCACAATATGCTCTCGGTATCTTTGCTGGGTATCGTCTTTAATTTTATACTATTTTGTATCTGCTTTTTCTGTTTTTATCTGCTTTTTCCCAATTATCAAAATTCCAAAACATGGGAAATGAAAGGGCTTATATTGCCGCTGGTGCTTGTATCGGCACTATCGGCAGTATTTAATAAATATATTTCTAATTACAAGCGAATAGCAATATCCAATATCTTTGAAAATCTATTTCCAAAGCTTGCTAATATAGGGGCTTTTTGTTTGTTTTTTTTCTTAGGATTTTCAGAGAGTTGGGCTTATTTATTTTTCTTTTTGGTATTTTTATCCGCTCTTTTGGGTTACTATTATTACGCAAATAAGCTGGAGGGTATCAATTTTGATTTTTCATTGGATTATTTTAAGGAAAATAGCCGGTGGAAGCCGTTTCTTGATTACAGTTTTTATGGCTTTTTAGGAAATTTGGGAAGTTATCTCGCTTTGAGTATTGACAATTATATGATTAGCGAGCATATCGGTTTCCAGCAAAACGGTGTTTATAGTACGATATACTCTATCATTTCTCTGGTCAGTGTGCCGGCAATGGGGCTTTACAGCATCTCGGCTCCCATTATCAACAAACACTTTGCAGAGGGCACAATGGCAGAGCTGAATCACTATCATAAGAAGACTTCTCTTGTTCTTTTTTCCATAGGACTGGTACTGCTATGCTGTATCTGTGTGGGATTTCCATATCTTACTTTCTATATGCCCAAAAGTGGGGGAGCCATTCGCGAGGCACAGTCTTTAGTTTGGATTATCGGGGCTGCCACCTTGTTTGAGCTGGCGACGGGTTTCAATGGCTATATTATTTCTATGTCTAAATATTATCGCTTTAGTATCATTGTTATGCTGGTTTTGGCAATGGTAACGATTGGGCTGAATTTTTTCTTTATTAAATTTACAAACCTTGGTATTTTAGGAGTGGGAATTGCGTATGCTGTTTCACTTACTTTGTTCAATATTGTAAAAATTATTTTTAATTACATTAAATTTAAAGTTTTTCCACTAAGTATGCCTATGCTTTATGTTCTGATTGTTGGGGGGATAGCTTTAGGGGGTGCCTTTTTTTTACCTGAATTGAATATTCCTTTTTATAATCTCGTTTATAAGCCTTTTGTTGTTCTAATAATAGCTCTTTTAGGTAATCATTTCCTCAAAATATACCCATTGGCAGATTTTGTTTTTGAAAAATTGAAAAAAAAGAAATAATCGTACTTTTCTTCAGGAACCTTTATAGCTTAAAGAATAACAATCATCTTTTTCTCCGTCATAAAGGAAATTATTGTAAAAGATTAAGCTCGGCATCTCTTTTACCCATTAAGTGTAAAAGTTCTTCTTTAAGGTTTTTGCCTGATCCGCCGTCTTCAGCATTGTTTAAATCTATATCTAAGGATAAATTCCCTCTGAAATAAACATCTTTGTAAGCTGTACAATAAATCTCTATAGAAGATGCTTCTGGAATAAAAGTTCCAAAAGCACCTTTAAATTGCACGGGATATCCGGAGTCATATTTGATATGCCATGTTCCATTATCTCCAGGAAAAGCAACAAGTTTAACAGATGTTGTTTTCTTTTCATTTGCTTTACTTGCATAAACAGGCATTAGAGTTTTATAGTAATCTCTGGAGGAAATATAGAAAGAGTGCACTACTAATTGATATTTCTCTACAGGTATTTTGGTATCAAAATCCCGAATAAAATTCTCGCTAAGTGTTGGATTTGTAATCTTATAAGTAATTGGAAATATCAATTGAGGGGAATTTTCTATCTGTGTTTCATATATTCTATGGGATTCTATTTTTGTGGTCCCCACTCGCTTTTGGTCTTCGGTCAGGGTTCCATTTGTTTTAATGTCTGTTCTCAAAAAGAGAGATTTAGTATTCGCTATACCTTTTACCTGCAAAGTTTCATCAGGACTTTCTGTATTTACACCGACTTGTGCATAAACTGTATTAAAGAAACAAAATATAACGAAAAAAGTTATTGGTTTGATTTTATTTGTATACATGATTTATTCCTTATTTCTTTTTAGATAAAATTATTAATTTACATGTCCAGCCTTTAACACCGGTATTCTGTTTTCCTTCCGGAAAAGTTCCTTCTATATCTCCCAAAGTAGTTTGATCTATTCCATTAAATCCTAACTTCAATCTATAAGTTCCATCTACGGATTCCACATAAGAATATTCCGTGGGATAAACATTTATTATATTATCGCCTGAAGCATTTCTTGGAATTCTTCCTCTAAATATAGCTTCTGCTACATATACGATGTAATCGCTATCTGGGAGACCTGTATTTAGATCAACATTCACTCCATTTACATTTTTGATATTAAGACTTACAACCACTGCTGGAGCAAGCTTTCCATAGAAAGGCTCTATTTTTTTTATTTTTCCAAAATCTTCGCCTTGTTTTTCACTAACTACTAAATGGTCAAAAGAAAAGTTTAATGTATTTTTATCATCTTGTCTCAAATACCCACCTTCCTGATTGCTCTGTTCCACCAAAATATCTCCGTTAACATCGAGTTGGTATCGGTGGTCAGGAGTTTCTGTATTAATACCGACCCTCTGTGCCACTAATAGTACAGAGTTAAGCAACAGAACAAATAAAATACTTTTTTTCATCATTTATTTTAATTTACTAAAGGATTTGCTACTGTTATATTTTCTACATTTCTTCCTCTCATATTTATTTCTTGAGTTTTGATCTCAAAACCTCCTTTATTTTCAAAAGTCAAAATATGAGCTGTCCATTTCTTTCTCTTCCCATTAGCAGGATAATTTAAAATGGGATAATCATAAGTTATTCTCTTGCGACCATTATCGAGTTTACAATTAGCCCACGGAATAAGATTGCTTCCGAAATTTTGTCCTCTGTATGTATCTTGAGCGTTATCAATAGTACTATTGATATAAACATCCAGTAATATCATATAATAGTTAGAATTTGAATGAGCACCTCTTATTCTAACATCTGGGTAATAGTCATCATGATTTGTTCTCTCGCCCGTTTCTGTACTATCAATATATGTCGTTTCCACAGGGTCTACAGTTTTAGTAAATGCCTCTGTATAGGGGATTATTTTATTTAAATCTCCACTATCTCTTATTAAATATCGAAAAGGCTCTCCATCATCAAGCCTATCGATATTTTTAATGTTTATGTCCTGAAAATGCATATTTCCTTTGATATGTAGTGTTTTTTCAGGAGTGTCTGTGTTGATTCCTACATTTCCTGTATACTTTTGCTGAGCAAAAACTATTTTCGTTGATAAAATCAAAGACAATAAAAAATATACTCTATTCATAAATTCTATTTTTTTGGGCGACAAAAATATATTTTTTGTAATAAATACACAAATATTACAGATGAACTTTTTAACTCTCCAATGTGAGAATTAAAAAAAAAATTAGGAATATTAAAAAATAGATTAATTTTATTATACTTGTTTTGTGAATTTGTTATAAAAGCATTAAATTTTAATGATTACTGGCTATTGTTTAATTAATTATTGTATTTACTCAACCCATTTTCTCAAAAATTATACGGATAAGCAAAATAAAATTCAGTCTATAGTTTTTTGAAATTATTTAATGATGTGCAAACTCAGCACCATTATCACTAGTAATGGACTTTAGCCGAGTCTTTGTAAAGTAGCATAGTACCGATACTTAAGAATTTTTTTAAGGATGTTATTTCTACTAATATAATTTATAGCCTTTCAATTGTTTTTGTTTACAATCAAGTCTATTTCTTAGTATTTAAAATATTGTTTATTGTTAATCTCATTTTGTCTTTTCTTTATGGAAGCTCTATTTTTATGATTTGATGCTTACCTGATACTGGACATTTTCTGTATTTAAGGCAATGCAGACTTTATAAATCTTTTCCCTCGCTTTGTTTCTTGAATATATTGATATATAGAAAGGAGGTATTTATATCCTCCCTTTCTACTGACTAAATAATATGATTTATAACAAATTTATTTTAAGGATCTTAAATATAAAGCAACACTTCTATTAGTTTTACCTTTTTCTCCTTCCAAAATATTATGTTTATTCGATATTTTTAGGTCAGGATTCTTTTGTAAATCATTATATAATTGTAAAGCAAAAAATTCATCATCATATAATAACATTCGTCCTACTACTAATGGAATTATTTTATCTCCTAAATTTTTTAATTTCTGATACGAAGGAGTTAATTTCCTATCTGTAGGGTTAGAACTTAATCCGAGTTTACCTTCAAACCATTTTGATTTCCAATCGAAATAAAGATCGTTAAATTCTTCTATATCCTCATTAGAAAGAGGTAAAAGTTGTCTAAGTAAAGCATCATATTGGGTATGAGTAGGCAGAAAACTAGGCGTTTGATGTCTTTTTACAAGTTCCTTAATATTTATATTAGATGTTTTTTATAGTAAATTCTCACTTTACCGTAAATGTCACTTTCTAAACCATCGGCTATATGAGTTAAACGTTGTAATGCCCCTAGTTTAGATTCCCAAATACTTCTGTCTGGAGCATATCTTACAGATGCGTGAGTCATGTAAAGAGGGTCTATGCCATTGTCTACACCCCAAGCTTCTATATCAGCATCCTTTATATCTGTTGTTTTTGTATATCCTAATTTTTTATAAAATTCATCAAAAAACTCTGGTTTAGTAGATTTTTCAGAAGGTAATATAAATTCTCCATCAGGCCATAGCCATTCATTGGTAATTCCAAGTGTCCATGAAACACAGTTATAGCATTGAGTACTAATACTAGTTCTTCTTGAAAGATTAGTATCTAATTTTGAAAAAAATGAAGTGTAAAAGAAAATTTCATTTTGGTCCAACGAATGAGAAAAGGTAGGGATATTATCACAATGAGGATAAAGATCAGGTGTTGTTTGATCATTAGCTTTCCCTAATAAAGGTTTGTTTCTCCCTTCATAAAAACTTCTCAACTGCATTTCTAGTTGATTGATTGTTATATTCTCTATAGAGTTACAGCAATTAAATAAAAATAAAATTACAAATAATATCACTGCTAAATAGTTTATTTTCATAGTATTTAATTTTATTCTACAAATAATACTAATTTATGTTTAAAATCGAATTTTTTTGTTAAAAAATATATTTAATAAGGGGCAAAATAATTTAAGAGGGTTATTTGATACCAAATATTTTACTATTGAATACGCCTAAACGAAACATCATTTCGGAATATTTATTGAGAGTGTTTACTTTTCCGAAAATATATTTTAATATTTTTGTTCCTTTGTTGGTAACGCTATTGTCCACGATTTTTCCCATAGTTTTTTTAGTATCAAACATACTCTGCTGACTCAGCCACTCCATACTTCCGCCATACTCTAAGTATTTTTTTAGTAAAGAGTCCATATTCCTATCGTGTTTTACTAATTCTCGGATACCTATACTTGCATCTCTGATTATTTGGAATGAGGATTTTATGATGAAGTCTGAATATACATCGCTATTTAGGATGATACTTTGGGAGTCTCTAAAGGCATTTATGAGAGAAAAGGCGGGGTTGTATCCTGTGGCAGCCATTTTAACTACTTTGTTACCGGTATATTTTGAGATAGTGTTTTTGGTATGGCTACTTAGTCCTCTGTCGATATTATCGTGCCATAGTCTGTGCAACTCATTTTCGATATAGAAGGTCCACATAGTAATAGGCAGGTGAGAAATTATTAGAGTATGGATTTTCGTAAACGGGTCGTCCGTTTTTGTCGTATTCTTTAGGGGCCGGGAACTTTATTTTGTCGTTAAGCTCTCGGAAAGCTCTGTAAAAGTCTTCTTCTTTTCCGGATGAGCGTTTTCCGTCCTCTATGTTTTGTTCGTATTGGTCTTTTACGGTATCCGGAATGGCTTCAAATTTGGCTTTGGCTTGTGGGAAATCTGCGGTTGCAAAAAGGCTGTTCATTCTATTGACGGCAATAGTTCTGTACTGCGATGCAATGGCATTTGCGAGTAGCTTTGAAGTATCACTGAAGAGCAGTCCGTAGCTACCGTCTTTGAGGATTTTGATGGCTTCTATAGTCCTGTGGAATTGCTGGCGCGATCTGTTTTTTCGTTTTTTACTTGCTCATAAATATCTAAGAAGTGTTCTAAGAAGAATCTTGGGGAGTAGAAAGAGTCTTTCATACTATCATAGGCTTCTTGTGAAATGATACTGTTTTCTTTCATTTCGGTTAAGAGTTCTTTCATTGTTTTTCCGTATTCTTCTGAACGGTCGTATAGTTCTTTGTATTTTGCACTGCCAAAGTCTTCGAGGATACTCTCTAATTCTTTTCTTGCTCTATTTTGGTCTGTGCCGTCCTCGTGTTTGATAGGGACTTTGCTGTTTCTTTCTCTTTGCTCGTCTATGGTGATGACACGCCTATTCTTGATGATGTCGTCTAATGCTTCTTTTTCTTTTGCATTCAGTCCGCCGTATATTTTCTTTTCGGCTTGGTCGTAGACTTCTTTTGCCCATCCCGATGCCCCGTTGAGATTTACCATACGGTCTTCTGTTCTTGTGGCTTCTATGGCTCTGAGTAGTTGCTTTGGAATGTACTGCCTGTCGAGTGTTTTT
This sequence comes from Riemerella columbipharyngis, assembly GCF_900101995.1. Lineage (GTDB taxonomy): Bacteria > Bacteroidota > Bacteroidia > Flavobacteriales > Weeksellaceae > Riemerella > Riemerella columbipharyngis. Next base: position 9,171 of record NZ_FNAS01000009.1, read on the forward strand.
TGGATTAGCTTTCTTTTGGCGTCCTCCAAATTTATTCTCTTTTCTGAGGTTTCTTTGTCTCTTTTTTTGACATTTTGGCGTTTGGCTCTGGCTTCTTGTGGAGTGATGTTTTCGTTTTTCACTCTACGATATGCTCTCTCTGCATAGTCTAAAGCGATAGGTTCTCCTAATGGAGCTATTTTTTTCTGAATACTATCTAAAGACATATTCGGGTCTGCATTCAAAAACTCTCTAACCTTAGACTCTATTTTGTCGTATTTAGCTTTGCTTTTGTCTTGCTGTGTTTTCTGCTTGTTTATCTTTTGGTTTACGATGTCGCTGACTTTATCGAAAAGCTTATCGAACTTATCGGCTTCGTCTTGGAAATTTTTAGCCTTCAATATACGCTCGGCATATCTCCCTAATCTTACCATCTGGTACGGGGTAAGGTTTTTGGTTACCTTTCTATCGCGAAGGAGCTGTTTTATTTTGTTTACGGCAATGTTTCTTGCTTCTCTGCGGGCTTGCTCGTTTGGTATGTTTTGTTGTTTCAGCTCGTCTATCTTTGCTTGATAGTCTTCTCTGATGGCTTTTAGCTTGGCACGGTGCTGTTGTTTAAGGTCTTTGATTTCGTTGTTTTTCTTATCTCTTATCTGCTGTGCTTTTGCCTTAGCTTGTTCTTTAGTTTTCTGATTGATTCTGTCTAAGTGGTCTAAGAGAATATCTATGATAGAGGCGTTGTCTATTTCCTCTTGGCGGGGATTATTTTTGTACCAACTGCTCTGCTCTAATATATTCCTTGCTTGTTGTTCACCTCTGTTTCTGAGGGCTTCTCTAACTTCTCTGAGAGTTTTCTGAGGCATAGGGTCATTATGCGACAAGTCATCTCCTGACAAGTTTTCTTTGGCATAATAGGAACCATCTACGGGGTCTGTATTTCCGTCTTTAGTTCTTACGATAAAGTCTTTCGGGTTGTATTCGCTGTTTTGCTCTGTGCGGAATATAGGCGTATCCCTACGCTGTTCCGGTGTAAAGTCTAAACGGTCTTCTGCCGCTCTTGCTTCTGCCTCTCCGTATTGGTGTTCGTAGTTAAATTTAGCTTGTTTCTCTAAAAGAGTTTTGTCCAGTGGTAACGCTCCTTCATCCACCTCCTGAGCTCTTCCCCTATTTGCGGACTGCGATAGTAAATTTTTTTCTCGCTCGATGGTACTTCCTTCTGCAAATTCTTCTTGTTTTTGGATGTAGTGCTGGAGTTCGTGAGCAATGTCTTTTCTGATATTTCTTTCAAATGCTGCTCTATCTCTTTCATTATTTAGTTCTTTAGAAAGGTTAAATACTATTGCGTTTTCTTTTGCGTCGTAGGCGGCATAAAAAGCGCCATCTCCGCTGTCTTTTGTTACTTTTATTCTGATGTTTTTGGCATCGTCGTATGCTGCAAATGTACTAAAATTTTTGTCAACTAAGTCAGAAAGTTTTAGTCTTGTTCTAAAAATTTCACCTTCTTTTAGGTTCTTGGTAATGGCAACGAGTCTGTCTACGGCATTTGGATTTAGGTGGAAGTTTTTGTCTTGCAACTCGTATCTCATTTTGCCGTCTCCTCCTTCGTACCAACCGGTCTGCCGTCTTACGATTTCTGGGTCGTATCCGCCTCTGAGCATATCCTCGGCTTCGTCTTTGTCTCTTAGTATCTTGTCTGCATCAGGAAGATTTCTTGCACCTTTTTCTCCGATGATGTGATACTTCACCTCTGATGTTGCTTTGGTTCTGCTGATGTTGTCATTAGGATTAACGCCCCTGAGTAGGTCTCTGAGTGTGCGGTCTGCTACGGCTTCCTGAGTTCTGTATTTCGGTAGCCCGAAAAACTCTGCTACGGCACTCCAAAAGTCTCGTAACGCCTGCTGTACTCTGCCTAAAAGGGTGGGGTTTTTAATGCCTTTTCTTAGGCGTTCGGCACCTCTTTTGCCAGAGAATTGTGCAAGGGCTTCGTCTGCTATGTCGCTGTCTGTGGTAAGGTGCGGGTATTCTTTTTATATGAAGTCTTTCTAACCTTTCACAAGGAATATTTCTCCATTCCAAAGCGACTAAAGCGTCCTGTACGAAGCGGATAGTGCAGCAATAATCACTATAAGACCTTGCGGCTAATCTATTCTTTAGAATAGGCTTTACCTCTTCGAGAGCGTTGTAGAAAGATATATTTTTAAGTTTAATTTCGTATTTCTCTATTCCATTAGGAATCCAGCCTTTTTTCAGTTTTTTTATGATAGCCTGTTTTAGTATTATAGCGGATTCCAACTTCTCTTCAAATTCAGCGTCTTGTGCGATACCGAAGTAGTATTTTCGGAGTACGCCGTTAAATCTGAAGTAAACGCACCATTTTTTACCTTTAGAAATTTTTGGTTCTGTATAATAGTAATTTTTGTCTTGCATCATTTTTAATTTTATGATGCCAAGTGCCATAGGAAGTGTTCTATTTTGTTCTATTTGAACTTAAAAAGAAAACCTAACTATTTGTGTAGTAATTAGTTAGGTTTTATTTGCGGAGAGAGAGGGATTCGAACCCCCGGAGGTGTTACCCTCAACGGTTTTCAAGACCGCCGCATTCGACCACTCTGCCATCTCTCCCAAAAAAACAAATTACTTTGCTTTTTAGTGGTGCAAATATAGAACTATTTTTATTTTATACCAAAAAAATGTAGAACTATTTTAGTTTATTAAATATTAAGTGTATGATAATGTTCTCTTTACATTTGTTGGGGTTTAATATTTACCCCAAAATAGACTGCAATAACTCCTAGAAAAATACTTAAAAAAACATAAACTGCAGCCATTGTATACTGATGGTTTTCCAACAGCGATAAGGCTTCTGCTGAAAATGTAGAAAAAGTAGTAAACCCTCCGCAAAATCCAACTGCAAGAAAAAATTTGAGATAATCTTCTGTCTTTATAAAAAATCCTGATACTAAACCTATGAGGAAGCATCCTAAAACATTAACCAACATTGTCCCGGCAGGAAAATGATTGATATTCCATAATTTCTGGGTGTAGCCTGAAATCAAAAATCGTAAAACACTGCCAATTCCTCCGCCTAAAAAAATATATAATACTTTCATTAGTAATCGTAAAAGGCTGAACCAGAAAGGATACAGCCTTTTTTGTTATAGATTTTATTTAAGCTCTCCCAGATATCTTTCGGCATCTATTGCTGCCATACAGCCGCTTCCTGCCGCAGTGATTGCTTGGCGGTAAATATGATCTTGCACATCTCCAGCAGCAAAGACTCCCGGAAGATTTGTTTTAGAAGATTTCTCTTTTGTGATAATATACCCATTGTCATCAAGGTCTATTTGCCCTCTGAATATTTCTGTATTGGGTTTGTGTCCGATGGCTATAAATATACCGTGAACAGGGATTTCGGAGGTTTCTTGGGTCTTGTTGTTGATAACGACGGCCTTTTCTACTAAATTATTTTCCCCTTTTATCCCTATAAGCTCGTGATTAAATTTAACTTCAATATTTTGTGTTTTATCTACTCTGTGAGCCATAGCTTTGGAAGCACGGAAATGGTCTTTTCTTACGAGCATCGTCACCTTGCTGCAGATATTTGCCAGATAAGTTGCTTCTTCTGCCGCAGTGTCTCCTGCACCTACTACTATTACCTCTTTCCCTTTATAGAAAAAGCCATCACAAGTAGCACACGCTGAGACTCCTCCGCCGGAATATTTTTTTTCGTCTTCCAAGCCTAAATACTTTGCTGTTGCTCCGGTAGAAATAATTACCGTTCTTGCAAAGATATTTCGGCTGTCGGTGGACAACTTATGAATACCTCCCACTTCTTTAGAAAACTCTACGGAAGTAATCATTTCGTAGTGGATTTTAGTATTGAAGCGTTCGGCTTGTTTTTGTAGATCCATCATCATCTCGGGACCTGTAATGCCTTGTGGGTATCCTGGGAAATTATCCACTTCTGTGGTTGTAGTAAGCTGCCCGCCCGGCTGAAGACCTGTAAAAAGCTCCGGTTTCAAATCTGCTCTGGCAGCATATATCGCAGCGGTATATCCCGAAGGCCCAGAACCGATAATGACACAATCTAAAATATTTTCTTCTTCCATCTCTTTCGTAATTTTATAATTGGGGCAAAGATACGAAATCGTGGAATAGCACAATCTCAAAAAAATGATAAAAAAAATCTAATGAGAGTATTTATAAATTAGATTGAGGTTTTTATTGGTTGTAATAAACAAATTATCCTACCTTTGTACCAAATGAAAAATATTATCTTATCTCTTTTGCTGGCAATATGTTTTGTACAATGCCATCAGTCTTTAAAGCCAATGAATGATAGAGTGGAAAGCAATCATCTAAAAAATCCGTATTACTCAAGAACGGATAAAACTCGTTTAAATGTAAGTAATACCGAATGGAAAAAAATATTATCTCCTGATCTTTACGCTGTAGCTCGAGAAGCAGCTACAGAGATGCCGTTTACCGGTCAGTATTACGATTTTGACCAAAAAGGGGAATATTACTGTGCTGTTTGTGGCAATCATTTATTTCGTTCCGAGGCAAAGTTTGCATCTTCTTGCGGGTGGCCGAGTTTTTTCGAAGCAGACGGAAGAGGAGTTGTCTATAAACGAGATTCTTCTCACGGAATGGAGCGTGTGGAAGTATGTTGCCAAAGATGCGATTCCCATTTGGGACATGTGTTTGATGACGGTCCGCTGCCCACAGGAGTTCGTTATTGTATGAATTCTATCTGTTTGGATTTCGTACCTGACGCTAAAAAAACATTCTAAAACACTTCAACATTGTAATTTGAGAAAGTAAATACAATCCTTAATTTATTTTCCGAAGATTATTTTATCCAGTATCTGCTTTGAATCCCACCGCTTTTATTAGTTAAGGATAACAATAATGTTATACCTCACTTTTTTGACGCGTAAATATATATAGCAAGATATATAGCAAGATACACACTAATAGACACAAACAAAAAGAACAATAATACTCTAAATAGAAGGGCGTTATTTTGGGCATTAATGAATTGAGTAATCAAATAGGCTTAAAATCTGCCGTACAGCAATTTCGTGCCATTAGATATGTCTTTTTTGATAATTTTATTTACTTCTCTTTGGTTTATTCAGAATTAAGCTGATTTTTTTATTATATTTTTGTGCTCTTTTGAGTTAATATAAGCTAAAAAATTGTCGAACTCTTGATTTTTAAGTGTTTTCTGATTCTATGGGAGACTAAGCCTGCTCGTTCAATTCAATTTTCTTTAAAATTCCATGCAAACATCCTATTTTTCCAGAATGGATATTAAAATCAACCAAAATACAATAGTTAGTATTCATATGATTTTTTTTGCAGTAGCTGTATGCTTCTTGAGCTCTTTGTTTCAGCTTTTTATCGGTGTTGTCTTTAGAAAATATTCCTCGTGAGAATGTCATAAAGAATGCAGCCGCACCTAAGAGTACAAATAAGGGAATTGATATTTTTCTATTCATCATTAATATTTTTGTTTTGAGGTGACAGCTTCGAGACAAACTTTCTCCGCTCTTCCGCCGTAGGGACCATACAATGTGGGGATACGAGCTTCATACGCCTCTCGGCAACTTTATCATAAATAGCATTTCGGACAAATCTTGGAATAATTTTCCCTAAATAAATAGGATAAAACCTTCCTCCCAACAGCCTTGATATTTCTAAGACCGCATCAGATTTTGTGAGATAGAATGCATCGGGCTTCCAAAGGTATAGTGTACTGAAAGAATCTATGTCCAGCCCTCTTTCGGATAAGAAGTGCTTCCCAAAATCTGACTGTAATGCGGCAAAACGAAAGCGGTCTTTTTTGTCGTTCCTCAGTACCCACTGCACCCAGCGATTGCAAAGTCCGCAACCTCCGTCATAAAACAGATAATATTTCGACGAGTCTATCATTTTCTTATCCAAAAGTAAGAAAAAAAAGGATAAGGAAAAAATCAACAAAAAATTAAACCGTATCTTTGCCAAAAATTGAGCTTTACTTTATTTTTTGGAAGTGAAGAAACTCATTAATAATGATTTATTAAACATTTTTTATGTCAAATATTGTTGCAATTGTAGGGCGTCCCAATGTTGGGAAATCGACCTTATTCAACCGGCTAATAGAGCGAAGACAGGCGATAGTAGATTCTACTGCCGGCGTTACCAGAGACCGCCATTATGGAAAATCCGACTGGAATGGCGTGGATTTCACCGTAATAGATACAGGAGGGTACGATGTGGGCTCTGATGATATCTTCGAGGAAGAGATAAGAAACCAAGTAGAACTGGCGATAGACGAGGCTACTTCCATTATATTTATGATGAATGTGGAAGAAGGACTTACGGATACGGATCAAGAAATATTCCATCTCCTTAGGCGTTCTAATAAGCCTTTTTATATTGTAGTCAATAAGGTAGATTCTCCCAAAGAAGAATTACCGGCTACCGAATTTTATCAGTTGGGAATAGAGAAGTATTATACACTTTCTTCTGCCACCGGCTCCGGAACGGGTGAGCTGCTGGACGATATCGTAGCGGATTTTCCAAATACGGAATACAAAGACCCCTTTGAAGGGCTTCCGCGAATTACGATTGCAGGGCGACCAAATGTAGGGAAATCTACGCTTACAAATGCCCTATTGGACAACAAAAGAAATATCGTTACGGATATTGCCGGAACTACGAGAGACAGTATAGAAACGCTTTACAATAAATTCGGGCATGAGTTTGTTTTGGTGGATACTGCCGGAATAAGAAAGAAATCTAAGGTAAACGAGAATCTGGAATTTTACTCTGTGATGAGGTCCGTGCGTGCCATAGAAAACTCCGATGTCGTTATCATTATGGTGGATGCCACTCAGGGCTGGGAGTCTCAGGATATGAATATCTTTGGCATTGCTCAGAAAAACAGGAAAGGAATCGTCATCTTAGTGAACAAATGGGATTTGGTGGAAAAATCTACCAACACGATGAGAGATTTTGAGCAAGTCATTAAAAATAGGATAGGACAGTTCAGCGATGTACCTATATTATTCATTTCTGCCCTTACAAAACAGAGAATACTGAAGGCTGTGGATACCGCTATGGAAGTTTATGAGAACAGAAAGAAAAAAATAAAAACTTCTAAGCTAAACGAAGTGATGCTGCCTATCTTTGAGCATATTCCTCCACCTTCTATCAAGGGCAAGTATATTAAGATAAAATATTGCGTACAGCTGCCTACGCCTTCACCTCAGTTTGTATTCTTTTGCAATCTTCCGCAGTATGTGAAAGAACCGTACAAGAGATTTACGGAGAATCAGTTGAGAAAAGAGTTTGGGTTTACCGGCGTACCTATCGAAGTTTATTTTAGACAGAAATAAAGTTTAATCAATATTATTCCATAACTTTGTAGTCGTTAATTTTAATATAAATCTAATACAATGAGTTACATTTCATACATTGAAGCAAGACAGATTTTAGACTCTCGTGGAAATCCCACGGTAGAGGTAGATGTATTTACAGAAAACGGAACAATGGGGCGTTCCGCAGTTCCTTCGGGGGCTTCCACAGGGGAACACGAAGCCGTAGAGCTAAGAGATGGCGGAGCGGAATTTATGGGCAAAGGCGTAATGAAAGCCGTAGAAAATGTGAGAGAAATCATCGCACCCGAGCTGATAGGTCTTCCTGTATTTGAACAAAATCTTTTGGATCAAATTATGATAGACTTAGACGGGACTTCCAATAAAGGGAAATTAGGGGCTAATGCCATTCTAGGTGTTTCCTTAGCCGCTGCCAAAGCTGCCGCTAAAGAACTGAAAATGCCTCTTTACAAATATGTAGGCGGCGTAAATGCCAATACACTACCCGTACCGATGATGAATGTCATCAATGGTGGCTCGCACTCCGATGCGCCTATCGCATTCCAAGAATTTATGATTATGCCTGTAAAAGCAGATTCTTTCTCACATGCTTTGAGAAAAGGAACGGAGATTTTCCATAATCTCAAATCCATTTTGAAAGGGCGTGGGCTTTCTACTGCCGTAGGGGACGAAGGTGGTTTTGCCCCTACTTTCAAAGGGACTGAAGATGCTTTGGATACATTACTCCAAGCCATAGAAAAAGCAGGTTACAAGCCTGGTGATGATGTAATGCTTGCTTTAGACTGTGCTTCTTCCGAATTCTATGTAGATGGCACTTACGATTATAGAAAATTTGAAGGAGACAAAGGAGCTCACCGCAGTAGAGAGGAACAAGTTTCTTATTTGGCAGAGCTTACAGAAAAATACCCTATTATCTCTATAGAAGACGGTATGCACGAAGACGACTGGCAAGGCTGGAAAATGCTTACAGACAAAATCGGTAACAGAGTTCAGCTGGTAGGAGACGATTTATTTGTAACTAATGTAGAAAGACTATCCAGAGGGATAAAAGAGGGTGTGGCTAATTCTATCTTGGTTAAAGTTAATCAGATCGGTTCTCTATCCGAAACAATGGACGCTGTGAGAATGGCACAAAACAACCGTTATACTTCTGTAATGTCTCATCGTTCTGGAGAGACAGAAGATGCTACTATTGCAGATTTGGCAGTGGCATGTAATTGCGGACAGATAAAAACAGGCTCTGCATCTCGCTCAGACAGAATGGCGAAATACAACCAATTGCTAAGAATAGAGGAGGCTCTCGGTGAAACAGCTGTTTTTCCGGGCTTAGATGCCTTTAAAGTAAAAAGATAAAATCATTATAGAAAATATCAATAGCATTTATCATTTGTGATGAATGCTATTTTTTTGTACATTTACAAAAATTTTTTAACTAAACAAAAATATAATAATATGTCGGATAACAAAGTTTACTTAAAATACGATGGACAGGAATATGAATATCCAATCGTAGATAGTGTAATGGGAGACAGAGGTATAGATATCTCTAAACTAAGAAACCAAACAGGTCTTATTACATTAGATTTAGGCTACAAGAATACAGGGGCTACGGTAAGTGGCATTACCTATCTTGACGGAGATAAAGGAGAGCTTTTCTATAGAGGTTACCCTATCGAGCAAATTGCTGAAAAATCTAATTTTACGGAAGTGATGTATCTTCTTCTTCATGGGGAGCTTCCTGGCAAGGCTCAGTTTGATGAGTTTGAAAAAAATATAAAACATTACAACTGGGTGGCAGAGGAAATGAAAAAGATTTTGGATGTATTCCCTCGTTCTGCCCACCCTATGGGAGTGCTGTCTTCTCTTACTTCGGCTCTTACGGCATTTAATCCTAGGGCTGTGGACATTAGAAACAAAGAAGATTTAGACCATGCTTCTGAAATGATGATTGCTAAGTTTGCACATCTTTGTGCTTGGACTTACAGAAAAACTCAAGGCTATTCTCTAAACCACGGCGATAATAGACTGAGCTATGTGGAAAACTTCTACAGAATGATGTTCAGAAGACCTAATGAAGAATTCCATTTAGACCCTGTGGTGGTAGGAGCTTTAGAAAAACTTTTAATCCTTCACGCAGACCACGAGCAAAACTGCTCTACTTCTACCGTGAGAATGGTAGGCTCTGCCAGAACGGGGCTTTTTGCATCTATATCTGCCGGTGTTTCTGCACTATGGGGGCCGCTTCATGGTGGAGCTAACCAAGCCGTGATAGAGATGTTGGAAATGATAGAAAAAGATGGTGGAAATGTAGAAAAATACATAGAAAAAGCTAAAGATAAAAACGATAGCTTCCGTCTAATGGGCTTCGGACACAGAGTTTACAAAAACTTTGATCCGAGAGCTAAAATCATCAAAAAAGCAGCAGATGACATACTCGGAAAATTGGGGATTCATGATAAAGCTCTTGATATCGCAATGCAGTTAGAAAAAGTAGCGTTGGAAGACCCTTACTTCATCGAGAAAAAACTTTATCCAAATGTAGATTTCTACTCTGGTATTATTTACCGTGCTTTAGGTATTCCTACAGAGATGTTTACCGTAATGTTCGCTTTAGGAAGACTGCCGGGCTGGATCTCTCAATGGAAGGAAATGAGGCTTAGAGAAGACCCTATTGGAAGACCAAGACAGGTGTACCAAGGAAGCCCTAAGAGAGAATATGTTCCTATTGAAGAAAGGTAATCATTTTATAAACCATAATTTATCTCCTCTTTTTGAGGAGATTTTTATTTTTATCGGTATCTCATAATTTTTTTTAACTTTGTTGGATAAGTTTTAGATATATGAATAATTCTATAAAATTAAATGTAAAAAACGAAACAGGGAAACTGAAAGCCGTAGTTTTAGGGCAACCAAACTCTAATGGTCCTACACCTACCCTCGAGGAAAGCTATGATGCAAAATCTTATCATTCCATAGAAAACAATATTTATCCTGTGGAAAAGGATATTATAGCCGAAATGGAAACATTTGATACGGTGCTAAAAAAATATGGTGTGGAAGTCTATCGCCCTGATGTGATACAAAATTACAACCAAGTCTTCGCAAGAGATGTGGCATTTGTGATAGAAGATAAAATGATTATCTCTAATCTGATTTCCGATAGAGCAGATGAACAGGAGGCTTATCAAAAAATATTTGAGAAAGTAGAGTGGAGAAAAATCATCAATCTTCCAGAATCTGCTCATATAGAAGGAGGCGATGTACTTGTCTATAACGACTTCTTATTCGTCGGAACTTGTTTTAGCGAGGATTATAGAAATTTCAAAACAGCAAGAACCAATGAATATGCGATAGAAATTCTGAAAGAATTTTTCCCTAAAAAACGAATTTTGGATTTTGACTTGAAAAAGAATGACCGCGTACCCTACAAAGGGATTTTACATTTAGACTGCACTTTCAATATCGTAGGAAAAGATAAGTGTATCCTTTATAAAAACGGTTTTGTTGATGAAAGCGATTACAAGCTTCTGTTAGATATATTCGGGGAAGAAAATTGTTTCTATGTCAATGATGAGGAAATGTTCGGTATGTTCCCTAATATCTTTTCCATTTCGCCAGAAGTGGTGGTTTCAGATAAGGCATTCATCCGTATGAACAACCATTTAAGAGATGAATGGGGATTCACCGTGGAGGAAATTCCGTATCGGGAAATATCAAAAATGGGCGGATTGCTCCGATGCTCTACAATGCCTTTGGTAAGAGAATAAAATACAACCTTTATGAAAACTTTGATAAGAAATGCTAAAATCATCAACGAAAACAAAATAATCGTAGGTGATGTGCTCATAGAAGAAGATAGCATTAAAACGATTGGGAAAAATCTACCCACGGCAGACATTGACAGAATCATCGAAGGAGAAGGGCAATACTTAATGCCCGGTGTGATAGACGACCAAGTGCATTTCCGAGAACCCGGACTTACCCACAAGGCAACAATAGAAACAGAGAGCAGAGCTGCTGTAGCAGGCGGTGTTACAAGCTATATAGACCAGCCGAATACCGTACCAAATGCCGTAACTCAGGAGCTTCTGGAGGTTAAATATAAATTGGCTGAAAATAATTCCTTTGCCAATTATTCTTTCTCTATGGGAGGGACTAATGATAATTTGGAAGAAGTATTGAAAACCAATCCAAAGAATGTAGCTGCCGTAAAATTATTTTTAGGCTCGTCCACGGGGAATATGCTGGTAGATGACCCCGAGACTCTCGAATATATATTCAGTAAAGTGAAAATGCCGATATGCGTACATTGTGAAGACGAGAGTACCATTATAAAAAATACACAATTATATAAAGACAAGTATGGTGATGATATTCCGGTAAAATACCATCACTTGATAAGGAGTGAAGAGGCGTGTTATACTTCTTCTTCCAAAGCCATTGCTTTAGCAAAAAAAACGGGGGCAAGACTACATCTGTACCACATATCTACGGCTAAAGAAACCGAACTTTTTAGGAATGATATTCCTTTGAAAGACAAAAAAATAACTGCGGAAGTCTGTGTGAATCATCTTTGGTTTACAGATGCCGATTACGAAACGAAAGGCGCTTTTATCAAATGGAATCCGGCGGTAAAAACGCAAAAGGATAAAGACGGGCTTTGGGAAGCTCTTTTAGACGACAGAATAGATGTAGTCGCTACAGACCACGCACCCCACACCATTGAAGAAAAGAAAAATCCATATACCCAATGTCCATCGGGGGCTCCATTGGTACAGCACTCGTTGCAAGTGATGCTGGAAGCTCACAGGCTTGGTAAAATATCTTTAGAAAAAATTGTAGAGAAAATGTGTCATAATCCGGCTATCCTTTTTCAGATTGAGAAAAGAGGCTTTATTCGAGAAGGATACAAAGCTGATTTGGTATTAGTGGATTTGGATCAATCACAATCCGTAACCAAAGGCACGCTATTCTACAAATGCGGCTGGAGTCCGCTGGAGGGAGAAGTGTTCCACTCTACGGTTACGCATACCTTTGTAAATGGACATCTCGCATACGAAAATGGGAAAATTTCTGAAGAAAGACACGGTAAGCGTCTTTCCTTTGAGAGATAATTTGTCTGCCAAAAATTCTGATTAAAAAATTAAATTCTGCCAATTTTTCTAATTTAGGAAATTGGCACTTTTTTCGTGGTGTTAAAAAGAGTAAATTAAAAATTAAATCAAAAATAATATGTCAGTAAATTTTAAACCATTAGCAGATAGAGTTCTTGTAGAACCTATGGCAGCAGAGACTAAAACCGCATCAGGAATCATTATCCCGGATACCGCTAAAGAGAAACCACAAGAAGGAACAGTGGTAGCAGTAGGTGCTGGTAAAAAAGATGAATCAATGACTGTAAAGGTAGGTGACAAAGTGCTCTACGGAAAATATTCAGGAACTGAATTAAAATTGGACGGTAAAGACTATCTTATCGTAAGAGAAAGTGATTTATTGGGGATATTAGAATAATCCTAAGGGTTTTAAATTAAGATAATTAATTAATAAAAACAAAGAATTAAAATGGCAAAAGAAATTAAATTTGATATAGAATCAAGAGATGCTCTAAAAAGAGGTGTAGATGCATTAGCAAATGCAGTAAAAGTAACCTTAGGACCTAAAGGTAGAAATGTGGTAATTGAAAAATCTTTCGGTGCACCGCATGTAACTAAGGACGGAGTTTCCGTAGCGAAAGAAATCGAGCTAGAGGACAAAGTAGAAAATATGGGTGCACAGATGGTGAAAGAAGTAGCTTCTAAAACCAACGATTTGGCTGGTGATGGGACTACTACAGCAACAGTTTTGGCACAAGCTATCGTGAGAGAAGGTCTTAAAAATGTAGCTGCAGGTGCCAACCCAATGGACTTGAAAAGAGGGATTGACAAAGCGGTTTCTTCCGTTGTGGAAAATCTTAAATCTCAATCTCAAGCCGTAGGGGATTCTACAGAAAAAATTAAGCAAGTAGCATCTGTTTCTGCAAATAATGATGAAAACATAGGTGCGCTTATAGCTGAGGCTTTCGGGAAAGTAGGAAAAGAAGGTGTAATCACCGTAGAAGAAGCAAAAGGTATAGATACCACAGTAGATGTAGTGGAAGGAATGCAGTTTGACAGAGGCTATCAGTCACCTTACTTCGTTACTAATCCTGAAAAAATGGTAACAGAATTAGATAATCCTTATATTCTTTTAGTGGAGAAAAAAATCTCTTCTATGAAAGAATTGTTACCTGTTTTGGAACCAGTAGCACAACAAGGAAAATCATTATTAATCATCTCTGAAGAGGTAGAAGGCGAAGCGCTTGCGACTTTGGTAGTAAATAAACTAAGAGGTTCTCTAAAAATTGCAGCAGTAAAAGCACCAGGTTTCGGAGACAGAAGAAAAGCAATGTTGGAGGATATTGCCATCCTTACAGGTGGACAAGTGATCTCTGAAGAGAGAGGTTTCACAATGGAAAATGCTACTGTGGAAATGCTTGGTAAAGCCGAAAAAGTAGTAATAGATAAAGATAATACAACTATCGTAAATGGTGCTGGAGATGAAGCTCAAATCAAAGGAAGAGTGAATCAAATCAAAGCCCAAATGGAAACCACTACTTCCGACTACGATAGAGAAAAACTTCAAGAAAGATTGGCTAAATTAGCCGGTGGAGTGGCTGTTCTCTATGTAGGAGCGGCTTCCGAGGTGGAAATGAAAGAGAAAAAAGACCGTGTAGATGATGCGCTTCACGCTACGAGAGCGGCAGTAGAAGAAGGAATTGTTGCAGGTGGTGGTGTGGCGTTAGTAAGAGCTATTGATTCGTTAGATAACCTTTCCGGAGTTAATCAAGATGAGAATACTGGTATTAAAATTGTAAAAAGAGCGATTGAAGAACCATTGAGACAAATCGTGGCAAATGCTGGAGGAGAAGGTTCCGTTATCGTAGCAAAAGTAGCCGAAGGTAAAGGAGACTATGGTTACAATGCAAAAACAGATGAGTTTGTAAATATGTTGGAAGCTGGAATCATCGACCCAACTAAAGTAACTCGTGTAGCCCTTGAAAACGCAGCATCTGTTGCAGGGATGCTTTTGACAACAGAGTGCGTAATTACAGAGCTACCAAAAGATGAACCTGCAATGCCGCCTATGGGAGGAGGTATGCCGGGAATGATGTAATTTTTTAGAGGTTAGATTTTAAACTTCTGAAAAACCGCTTTAACCTAAGTTAAGGCGGTTTTTGTATTTTAGTCTAAAATATTAGGTCTTATAAATAGTTTTTGTCTTGCATTTTAGTTTAACCTTTAGCACAAATAACCAAACAAAGGAGCTTGCAAAACACAAATCATCAATTGATGATAAGATAGATTCGTAACCGTAGCTTTGCTTTCGGATGGCGAGATTTATGTAGTTTGTAGATAAATAAACTTTCTCTCCTTATAGGAAGAACAAATGTCTTAAACACAGAAGGGTAAACCCTTTTAAAACAAAAATCCGAAACTTTGTTTAAATATTGACATAGTACACTTGTGAAAGTGGGCTGGTACTTGCTACATCTGTGTGTCCGGTACTTATGTTAAAGTTGAATTCTTCTCTTGCTCGAACATTTATTGTTTTTTTCATCTATCATGAAGGATTTTTTTCTGCTACAACGAGGTTTGGTAACCAATAAAATACCTAATAGATCAGTATTTTGATACTTTAAATTTTTATTCCAATAGCCGGCTATGATTTTCTATGTGCTGTTTTACCGTCTAGCTAAGGTTGTGCTATGGGATAAGCAGATAGTAGTTTAATACTGTCATAGGTAGGAGTGGTGAATAAGAACTGTTTCATTAGCATCTTTTTTTTTAACTTAAAAATATTATAGTCACTGATATAATCCTTTATGTATAGCACTTTTGAATAATCCCAACAGCCTTTTGTGTCTACTTGTATAGTAAGAAGGTATACTAATTTATTACTATCGCTTGATCTAGATATTTTTCCATCAGGCTCAATCATTAATATAAGCAAGTCTTTAGAAAATCTCGAAATATCTGTCAATATAGTATTTCCATTTCTATTTAAAGCTATTTGTGGATTTTTGTATTGATACTAATTTTCTTTTCTGCTGAGCGATGATGTTCTTTATGATGAAAAAATCCAAAAATATGTATTTAAATTTTATCATTATATTTTATTTATATAAAGCTTTCTAAAATATCAATAAACTGTATTGTAAAACAAGCTATTGAATAGACACTTTTGTCGAGCATCTACACTATCCTTGGCAGGTTATCCTCCAGCAGGATTTGCTTCTGTTCCGCATAGACCTGCAAGAGGTATAAAAAAATATTCACATTAAAGAATAGTATATCCGAAACTATTTTGTCCATTACATTCAAGATTACAAAATAATGTCTATCTTTACACCCTATTTTAATTGTCATAATATGAATATCAAAGAACAGATCTCATTTAATAATGAGAAGCCCACAATAGCAATAGTAAAAAAGAACGAACGCATCAAACAATTTGTAGTAGCTCTGGGTAAGGATGCTGTTCTAAAAAAACACACTACCCCCGTTCCGGCGACATTGGTAATGCTGAAAGGGGAAATAAATTTCTTTATCAATGGTGAAATTTTGAAATTCTCTGCTTACGATGTCTATGAAATTCCGGTGGATGTGGAACACGAAGTGGTAGGTGCATCCGAAGAAAATATGTTCCTAATTACCCAAGAACTTTAATTTGTACGATTATGTCCCAAAAATTTCAGGAACTGATTCTGTCTGAAAGACCTGTGTTAATAGATTTTTTTGCCTCTTGGTGCCAGCCTTGCAAGGTACAGTCTTCGGTACTAAACAGCGTAAAAGAAAATATAAAAGACCAAGCGAGAATCGTAAAAATAGATATTGACATCTATCCGCAGATTGCCGCCCAATACTCTGTAAGAAGCGTTCCTACACTTATGATATTTAAGAAAGGAGAGTTGCTCTGGAAAGGTAGCGGCGTACACGATGTGAAAACACTTACGGAACTTCTTGAAAATTATTCCTAAAAGTTTATATTTTTAAATAAATCTAAAGTATTTTTGTATCTGGTTCCTTTTTTTTGTATAAAAATGAAATTTGAGATTTTAGCTTTAATTTTAATTTCGACTTTGGCATCTGCCCAGAATACAGGAAGAGACAGTTTAACGACTAAACAAGTCATAAATATTCTCTCCCAGAAAAACTGGCAACAAAATGTTGAAGTAGATATTGATAGTATTTCGAAACTCAAAATACAACCTATAAGAGTGAAGCTTACCCCAAATTTAATACTAAAAAAAAATCTACTTTCAGAAATTGTTGTAGAAAAGGCTAAAGATGTTCCTATGACGCCGTATAACCTCACCAGAATGAATACCAATAAAAAGTTTTTCTTCTGGGGAAAGAATAATTTTCTTTTTAACCAGTCAAGTTTTTCGCACTGGAACGCCGGAGGAAATAACAATGTTGGTGCTATTGGAAGAATAAATTACAATCTTAGTTACAAAAATGTGAATTCTTATTTAGAAAACATTTTGCAATTGGGATACGGTATTGTAATTACAGAAGGAGAAGCGGTAAGAAAAACAGATGATTATATTAGTTTTACTATCAACTATGGCTATGGTGTAGAAAAAAACTTTTATCTTTCTGTAGGGGCTCAGGTTATTACCCAGTTTACACCGGGATTCAACTATAAAATAACGCCTAAGCCTCACTATAGTGATCGGATATCTAAGTTTATGGCCCCCGGATATATCAATGCCGGAATGGGTGTGGCATACAATCCAAATGAAAACTTCCAAGTTACTTTTCGCCCCATCAATGCCAGATTTACGCTTATTTTGGATCCTCATCTTCAAAAAGCAGGGCTTTATGGTTTGGAAAAAGATGGACAAATCCTAAGAAAAGAGCTCGGAGCAATGATGAATATTTCCTATAAATTGAATATCTATAAAAACATAAGCTATACGAATCAATTAGGCTTATTTTCAAATTATATTTCTCATCCGGAACGCGTGGATATAAACTATGAAGGAATGCTCAATCTTAAATTTAATAAATTTATCAATACTGTTGTCAATATCAATCTTCTCTACGATCACGACCAAGTAAAACGCCTCCAGCTAAAGCAGACACTTGGTGTTGGGATCTCCTATGATTTTGGAATTAACGATAAAAAATTAGCCCCCGAAACCAATGGGTTAAAGCCTTTCATCGCCAAATAAAATAAATTTCGTAACTTTGTAGCCTTATTTTTTAATTTGATAAAATGAAAAATTTACTATTAGCTGCAGGAATAGTTGTTGCAACAATGGCTTACGCTCAAGAAAAACCAGTTTCGGATAGTACTAAAAATTGGTCTATCGTAGGGCAAAACACTCTTATGCTGAACCAGACAGCCTTCTCAAACTGGGTAGGCGGCGGTGCTAACAATGTAGGTTGGCTTGCTGGTGCAAACTATCGCATCAATTATGAAAAAGGGGATAACCTTTGGGAAAATGTAGTAATATTAGGCTACGGACAAAACAATACCGAAAAAATAGGAACAAGAAAAACTCAGGATATCATCAACCTATCTACAAACTACGGTAGAAAAATATCAAACCATTGGTATGCATCCGGAGGTCTTGGTCTTCAGACTCAATTTGCTCCTGGATATGAAAACGGGAACGATCCTAAAGCTACTAAAATATCTAATTTTATGGCACCGGGATATCTTACTGCAGGTGTAGGTTTTACTTACAAGCCTAATGACAATTTTACTATGACTCTTCGCCCAGCTAATGCGAGATGGACTTTTGTCTTAGACAAAGACTTACAGCACGAAGGTTTCTTTGGACTGAAAAAAGAAGGAGATTCTTCTCTATTCCAATTCGGGTTCTTGGGGACAGCGGTGTATAATGTTAAACTTATGGATAACGTTACTCTTACTAACTCTGCCTCTGTTTTCTCCAACTACCTTTCTCACCCAGAAAGACTTGTGCTAAGCTACAACGGAGTGCTTAATATGAAAATCAATAAATACATTTCTTCTCTTATAACATTAGATTTGATGTATGATCACAATCAAATCAAGAGAACTCAGCTAAAACAAACTTTAGGTGTCGGTATTGCATATAATATCAACTCTAAAATGTAAAAACGCTCATAAGAGAATAATCTAAGAACCGCTCTAATATAAGGGCGGTTCTTTTTATTTCAAAATAATTTAAGAACACTTATAACCTTGTAAATCATTTTTAATCAAGGTATTTTTATTTAATAGTTTTTAAAGTAAACTATATTGACCGAGAATAAGCCCTTGTTCAAAAATTAAAATCTAAGAATTTGTATGGCATAATGTTTTGTTATGGAATTGATTTTTCTGCTTTTTATATATGGGTGTTTGTAACTTTATGCAAATCAATAAGTTGTCTGTTAAGTTATCCAATCAACATTACCGATGATCAGTAGTAATTTATAAAAAATACTTTGGCTTTCAGCAATAGAAAGTGAAAATATCATTTGAAAATCGTCTAAAATGCCATTGTGTACATAGTGAAAACGGGCTACTAATGACGGAAGCGTCCTAATGATTTTCCAAAGTGGGAACTGGTTAATTACTACTACAGCAAATGGGTAAAAACGGATTTCTGTCAGTAATAAAAAAAACAAATTCGACTATTTAATCAATGTAGCGATACAAAGTTCAGAAAAGAAAAACAGTTTTTCAGACTATTTTCAAAAGACTGATTATAGAACGCATCTTTTCATAGTTTGACAAAGACAGAAGGCTAAGACTATGCAGAAATTAAGAACTTCTGACAGAAAAACTCAGAAAATAGAGATTAATTATCCAACATAAAACTTCTACTCAATAAAATTTAAATAGGCTCTATAGAAATATTTAAATCCTTATTGTCAGTGTGTAGCCTTAATCCCTATCAATTTGAAATCTTTTCAAATCTGTTTATAGTTTGGAGAATAGGATAATTCATAAATTAAAATTAAAATGCTATCTTTGGCAGATATTTTTTTAAACTAAAAAACTTTCCTCGCTTAACGAAAAATCAGAGAGGGAGGCTTAAAACTAAAATACAAAGACATGAAAATCATTGTTCCAATGGCGGGTAGAGGCTCTAGGCTGAGACCGCATACACTTACAGTCCCTAAACCACTAATCCCTATTGCAGGAAAACCTATAGTCCAAAGGCTTGTAGAAGATATTGCTAAGGTGGCTGGGCAGCCCATCGAGGAAGTAGCTTTCATTATCGGAGATTTCGGAGATGAAGTAAAAGCTTCTCTAATAGATATTGCTGAAAAATTAAATGCTAAGGGTAGTGTCTATACACAAGATGAACCATTAGGAACAGCACATGCCATAAAATGTGCAGAGGCTTCTATGACGGGAGATGTCGTAGTGGCATTTGCAGATACTTTGTTTCGTGCGGATTTTGTTTTGGATACGAATTCCGACGGTGTTATTTGGGTAAAAAAAGTAGAAGATCCATCAGCGTTCGGAGTGGTAAAATTAGATGACTATGGCTTTATTGCAGACTTTGTAGAAAAGCCGCAAACTTTCGTTTCAGATTTGGCAATTATTGGAATTTATTATTTCAAATCTGCTGAAAAATTGATGGAAGAAATTAACCACATTATGGATAATAATATCATCCAAGGAGGCGAATATCAGCTGACGACCGCTTTGGAATCTTTAAGAAAAAAAGGAGCAAAGTTCTCTCTTGGAAAGGTAGACGACTGGATGGACTGTGGAAATAAAAATGCTACTGTGGAAACAAATAGTAAGATATTGGAATACGAGAAAGAAGCGATGTCTCTCTATCCGGCTTCCGCAAAAATTGAAAATAGTTTGATCATTCCACCTTGCTTTATCGGTGAGAATGTGGTGGTTAAAAATTCCAAAATAGGACCTCATGTATCTTTGGGGAACGGTACAGAAGTAGTAAATTCTAATATACACAACTCTCTAATACAAGAAAATACTCTTATCAACCATGGAAACCTCAGCAACTCTATGATTGGTAATTCCGCAAAATATTATGGCGTTTCCAGAGAAATTTCTTTAGGAGATTACTCTGTTTTAGATTTTTTATCCAAATAATTTGGTAAGGTATTTGAATTATCCTTTAGAAAACAGCAACGAATGAAAAAAGCAGTATTACTCGGTTTAGCTTTATTGGTTACGGCTTGCTCTACACAGCAGAACGCAACGAAAAGCGTAGAATCTACGAGTATAAACAAGTCTGTATCTGGTGAGAAACTCTTTTTTGAGAAGGTTTCGGAGCCGGTCTCTTTTGATGCTCTAAAGATAAACAGCAAACTCGAGATAAAGGGAAATAAATTATCTATCAATAATGTAGATGCCGTATTTTATATTGAGAATCAACAGAAGATTTGGGCAAATTTTTCGGTAATGTTTTTTTCTGTAGCCCGAGGATTGGCGACGCCATCCAAAGTACAAGGGTACGAAAAAATTGGGAAAAACTATATTGATACAGATTATTCGTATCTTAATCAGTTACTTAATGTAAATTTCATTGATTATAAATCTTTCCAAAATTTACTTTTAGGGAGAACTTTCGTAGATGTGAAAAACGACAGAAACTATGAACTTATAAAAAAAGATACGGAAGGATATACACTGAAATCTAAAGATGGAATAAAAATGATGGTTAATGGGATAGAAAAAACATATCAAATAAATTTTGTTTATAATACTCATTTTCAGCTGGAAAACTCACATATTGTAGAGGAAGGAACTAAAAATTCTTTAGATATAGATTATAGCGGTTGGATAATGGTAAATAATATATTTTTACCGAAAAATGTTAAAATAATTATAAAAGGGCAAAAAAACATGGACATTCTGATAGAAAACACGAAATTTGATTTTTCTAAAATGAATGCCTCATACAGCGTTCCGGGTAACTATAAAAAGATTACAATTAAATGACCATAAAAAAGTTTTTTTCAGCGTTTGCCATACTGTTTTTTGGACTTTTGTTCTCGCAGCAGAAAGAAAAATTACAGAAACAAAATGCCGAATTAAAAAAACAAATCAAAGAAATTAGTAAAAACTTAGCCAAAACAAAAAAAGAGGCTAGGCTTTCTGTAGCGTATTTAACTTCTTTGAATAAAAAAATAAGTCTGGGGGAGAGTGTCTATCAAAATACACAGAAAGAGAAACGCTTTATAGAAGATGATATTTATCTAAAACAGTTAGAAATAAATAAACTAAAACGAGAGCTTTCTGTACTGAGACAAAACTATGAGCGTATTTTGGTAAATGCTTACAAAAACAAAGGCATTCAGAATAAAGTTACTTTCATTCTCTCTGCCAAAAATTTGGGACAAGCTCTTCGCCGGATACAATACCTTAAACAATATTCTGATTATCAGGACAAAAAAGCATCCGAAATCAATGATAAGACGAAACAGATATCACAAGTTATCAACCTTAAGAAAAAAAGTGTTCAAGAAAAAGAACAACTACTCGCTCAGCAACAGAAAAATTTAGCCGATATTCAGACCGATAGAGATGACAAAGCCGCTCTTTTGGAAGAATTTAAGAAAAATGAAACCCAGCTGACCGCAGAGCTTAAACAAAAACAAGCTCAGTCTACGGCGTTAGAATCTCAAATCCGAAAAATCATTAGAGAAGAGATAGCTGCCGCAAAAGCAAAAGCCGAAGCTGAGAAAAAGGCAAGGTTAGAGAGGGAACGATTGGCAAGAGAAGCCGCAGCTCGAGAAAAAGCAAGAATAGATGCTGAAAATAAAGCCAAAGCCGAAGCCCTAAGAAAGCAAAGAGAAGCTGCAGAAGCCGAAGCTGCAAGATTAGCTAAACTTGAAAGGGAAAAAGCCGCCGCCGCTGAAAAAGCAAAAATAGATGCTCAGAATGAAGCCAATAGACAAGCTGCAGAAAAAGCCGCTAATGATGCCGCGAACGAAGCGAAAGCCGCAGCACAGAAATTGGCCACAGCAAAAGCTGCAGAAAACGATTTGGAAAAGAAGAAAGCCGCAGAGAAAAAAGAAGTGGATTTGCAAGCTCGAAAAAGCTTTAATTTAGATACAAATTCATCTGCAGATTTTGCCGCCAATAGAGGCAAATTGCTATTCCCTGCAGCAGGAGGGCAGATTGTTAGCTATTTTGGGAGACACCCCCACCCTGTATACAAACACATAATGGAGGAAAACAACGGTATAAAAATTGCCGTCCCTGCAGGAGGGAAAGCTCGTTGCGTATTTTCAGGAATAGTTTCAAAAGTTGTATTGGCAGGAGGAGCAAAAACCGTCATCATAAAACACGGGGCCTATTTTTCCATTTATGGGAATCTTGCAAATACTTCGGTTTCTGAAAATCAATCTGTATCTGCCGGAATGACTGTCGGTACTGTGGCACAAGACTATGACGGAGCCTATATTTTGGACTTTCAGATTTGGAACGGTACTACGCCGATAGATCCGCAAGGCTGGATTTCCAGATAATAAAAATTGATTAACTTTGTAAAAAATTATATATATGTTAGCAATTGTTTTAGGCGAGTTTGGTATTTATCAAGTACTTGCCATTGTTGTTGTTCTACTTTTACTATTCGGAGGAAGAAAAATCCCTGAACTAATGAAAGGATTAGGCTCCGGTATCAAAGAATTCAAAGGAGCAATGAAAGATGATGACGACAAAAAGCAAGATAATAGAGATCAGCAGCAGAACTAATCTTTTTCTTAACCTAAATTATTTTGGATATGTCTTTTACTGAAGATGCATGGATAGTTTTCAATGAAGCGATAACGGACTATCACAAGACGGATGATGTGGATACACCAGAGTCCAATCCTTAT
Organism: Riemerella columbipharyngis; assembly: GCF_900101995.1. Taxonomy (GTDB): domain Bacteria; phylum Bacteroidota; class Bacteroidia; order Flavobacteriales; family Weeksellaceae; genus Riemerella; species Riemerella columbipharyngis. The sequence goes on from NZ_FNAS01000009.1 coordinate 32,404, forward strand.
GAAAAGGATAGTTTGGAACATATTTTGTATTCCAAAAATTGGATTGATACCGTTCAGTGGCATTTGGAGGACATTATCCGAGATGAAAACATATCTCCTGAAGAAGCTCTTAAGATTAAGAGAAGAATAGATTCTTCTAATCAAAAAAGAACCGATTTGGTAGAGTTTTTAGATGATTTTTTCCTTGAAAAATACAAGGACATTGTCCCTAAGAAAGAAGCCATTATCAACACCGAAAGTCCGGCTTGGGCTATTGATAGACTGTCTATTCTGGCACTTAAGATATACCATATGCAGATAGAAACCGAAAGAATTTCTGCAGATGAAAACCATAAAACTAAGTGTGCACAAAAGTTATTTGTACTGAAAGAACAGAAGAAGGACCTTTTCCAAGCCATAGACCGCTTGTTGTTGGATATAGAAAACGGTAACAATAAGTTAAAAACTTATAAGCAAATGAAAATGTATAATGATGAGAGCCTGAACCCTGTTCTGTACCAAAACAAAAAAGATGTATAAAATATTTTATTTATTTTTTTTATGCTTTTTGATTTGTTTCTCGTGTTCTGTAGAGAAAGTTAATTTATCACCATTGTCTAAAGAGTTGTCTAAAGAAAAAATAGAGGAAAATACTAAAGAACTTATAAATACAGATAGTATAGATAAAATAAGATATACTTCTGATATTACGAATACAATGGCTGAAATACCAGAGTTTCAATATATAAAAATAAACAGTGCCATAGCCCAGATGAAACAATCATTATCGGACTATATTTATGCACGGAAGGCTAATGATCAAAAAGCAAAATATGCAGCTCTCAATGAGATAAAAGAGGGCTATAGGCTTATACAAAAACTGAGAAAAATGCTTTCTCGCGATGATGACGCCAAACTAAATGTCTATTTGGTGAAAATAAAGACAGACATTTCTATGCTGGAATCTCGAGCTTTTTTTGAAAATATAAATATTCAATAAAATTTTACTTATTATACTATGTCGTTAAAAATACAAGCTGAGGCTAATGTGCCTACAGATTTCGGAGTTTTTAAAATTATTGCTTTTTCTGAAGAAGAAAGTAACTGGATGCCTCATATTGCTTTAGTCGCTGAAAACACAGATTTTTCAGCTCCTGTTAATGTACGCTTTCACTCGGAATGTATTACGGGCGAGGTGTTTCATTCCAGAAAATGTGAATGCGGTCCGCAATTAGAAGCAGCAATGGAATATATGGAAAAACACGGAGGCATCATTATCTATTTAAGGCAGGAGGGAAGAAATATTGGTATTATCAATAAACTAAAAGCCTATGCATTGCAAGAACAAGGTCTTGATACGGTAGAAGCCAACCTAAAGCTGGGGCTGCCTGCAGATGGCAGGAATTTCCAAGTGGGCATAGATATTCTAAAACAATTGGAAATAAATACCATAAACTTGCTTACAAATAATCCAGAAAAGTTGAGATATGTAGAAAACAGTGATATAAAGCTCAATAAAAGAATTCCTTTGCAGATAAAATCTAATGAAACGAATGCAGACTATCTGCAAGTAAAGAAAAATTATTTTGGGCATCTTTTGGAGGAAGATGAAAGTAGATGATTCCCTATGGTTTTCAAACTCTAAATCTCATACGAATTAGTGGTAGCTTTATTTTCTTGATGAGATGAAAAGATGATGGTAGAAGACGCTTTTTATTGGAAAACAAATAGTCTAATGTATCGCAAGAAAGCTTGTCCGAGTAAGCGTATGGCTCGTCGAATATCATTAAATCACTTTCCAAGACTAATATTGAAATTATTCCAGCTTTTTTTATTCATATTAATTTTTAATAAATACAAGGGTGATTTACAAAGAAATAAATCTTCTTAAATCATTTTGAATCTTATTTTTCAATGAGCTATATTATTTTGAATGATTACTAAAATATTGTAAACCATTGTTTATCTACTATCTCAATTAAGAAAGTTTAAAAAACATGTGATAATCATATATATACAATAAAATATTTTCTAACAAGAATTTTGTACACGAATTTACAAAAATTGACTATATTAGTATCCTAAAAATTAGAATGATATGCTTGTAAAAGTTTACGGAAGTGCAATACACGGTGTCTCTGCACAAACCATTACCATAGAAGTAAATTCTGATCAAGGGGTAGGGTATTATTTGGTAGGACTGCCGGATAGCGCCATCAAAGAAAGCAGCCATAGAATTTCTGCGGCATTAAAAAATGTAGGATACAAAATGCCTGGCAAAAAAATCACCATAAATATGGCACCCGCAGACCTTAGAAAAGAAGGCTCTGCATACGACCTAAGCATTGCTATAGGAATATTGGCTGCTTCGGAGCAAATAAAAGCCCCAAATTTATCCGAGTATGTCATCATGGGAGAACTATCCTTAGATGGCAGCCTACAGCCTATAAAAGGCGTACTGCCGATTGCCATAAAAGCCAGAGAAGAAGGATACAAAGGATTCATACTCCCTAAACAAAATGCCAAAGAGGCAGCCATAGTAAATGATTTGGAGGTCTATGGCGTAGAAAACATAAAGGAGGTAATAGAGTTTTTTGACAAAGCCAAGCCTTTGCAAAAAGTAGAAATCGATACCCGCAAAGAATTCCAAGAGAAAATCAACTATTTTCCTTTTGATTTCTCAGAAGTAAAAGGACAGGAAACCGCCAAAAGAGCTATGGAAGTAGCCGCAGCAGGCGGGCATAACATTATCCTTATCGGTCCACCGGGAAGTGGTAAAACAATGCTTGCCAAAAGAATACCGAGCATTCTGCCTCCTCTTACGCTGAAAGAAGCCTTAGAGACCACAAAGATTCATTCCGTTGTCGGAAAAATAGGTGCGGAAACTTCCCTGATGACTGTAAGGCCATTCCGTGCACCGCATCATACCATTTCGGATGTGGCTCTGGTGGGAGGTGGTTCTTATCCACAGCCCGGAGAAATTTCTCTGGCTCATAACGGTGTATTATTCTTAGATGAAATGCCTGAGTTTAAAAGAACGGTATTAGAAGTGATGAGACAGCCTTTGGAGAACAGAGAGGTAACTATATCCCGCTCTAAGTTTTCTGTAAACTATCCGGCAAGCTTTATGCTAGTGGCTTCAATGAACCCAAGTCCGAGCGGATATTTCCCAGACGATCCCAATAATACCTCTTCGCCCTACGAGATGCAGCGGTATATGAATAAACTATCAGGGCCTCTTTTGGACAGAATAGACATTCATATAGAGGTACAAAAAGTAGAGTTTCAGCAATTGGCAGATAAGCGGAAAGGGGAAAATAGCCAAACAATAAGAGCTCGCGTGATGAATGCTCGAAAAATACAGGAAGAACGCTACAAAAACCACAGCATAAACTACAATGCTCAAATGGGACCTAAAGAAATAGAGCAGTTTTGCTGTTTAAACGACACTTCCTTAGCCCTTATCAAAAACGCTATGGAAAAACTAAATCTTTCGGCGAGAGCCTACGATAGGATTTTGAAAGTCGCAAGAACCATAGCAGATCTTTCCCAAGAGAAGCAGATAACCTCTGTCCATATCGCCGAAGCAATACAATACCGTAGCTTAGACAGGGATTTTTGGAATGTGTAGAGGAGGTTTTATAGTCCATATTCAAACGAAAGTATGTAATTGCATACTTTTGTTTGAATTATAGCTTCTTGTTTTTCTTTAATTTTTCTATGGATTTTGCTATTTTTGAGGAAATTATTTTATTATCTTCTTTATTTAGAATGTCAAGAGCTATATTAATTAGATTGCTTTTTTGGATTGATATGAGTAAATTGTTTGAATTGTATGTTTACAGTCTATTAAAAGACGCTCACGGTTCAACGATTCAATATCAGCCATCCAAAGATGTCAAAAGACAGAATCATGGATGTTATGGTGATATTGATTTTCTGAAGTTGGATGAGAAAATATTGAATGATACTAAGTATAAAGAGGTTTACAAAGACGAATATAAAATTGAAGATATTCGGCAGTTGAGTGGCTATGCAAGAGATTACTGCATTGGGAAAAATCGAAGTATTGAAAGTGATAAGATTATGGATTGCATAATTATATGTCCGGATAAAAATGCTAATGAGCATTTCAAAAACAAGGAATTAAAAGAAACAGCCATAAAACAGTTTACAAAGTTTTATAAATGTAGGATTAAGTTGCCTAGTAGATGATAAGGTAATGAATATAAATATTGTTATTTAAATTTTTGTTCTCATCTAAGTTTTATTAGGTACAGTTTGCCTCAACGGATGTTACTCTGCTTTATTTTATGTTATCTCTATATTTCCCATATCAGAAATATCCATTGGAGAGTATTTGCTAAGTCTATTTTCACGATATACATTAGGTTCTTAAATTATATTTTCTATAATTTAAAGGATTTTTATAAACTGTTGTTGATTGCCAGTAATGTTCATTAGATAATTTTTTTATCGTGACTTAATTTATTGATTATTAATTATTTACAAAAATAGGTTTACATAAATAACTAACGATCAATTTTATAATAATATTTTTAAAATAAACAAAAAAATAGGACAAATATAATAATCTGACCTATTTCTTATTTTTTTATTGAGATTGTTTTACCTTGTAAATAATAGTTCTCGGTATTTTGTAAGTGGCCAAAGCTCATCGTCCACCATCATCTCTAGAGTATCAGAAACTTCTCGTATTTTATCAAAGATAGGTTTTACGTTATTGCAATAAGCTTCTGCCTGTTTTTGGGAATTTTTAATATTTCTTGCTTTTTCTTTGGCTTCTAGAAGTTCATCTACGCCTATTTTGATATTAGAAATGTTTTCAGATATCCTTTGTATGAGATTAATTTGTTCTTTAGCGAGCTCTTTGTACTCTTTATCCCCAAATATCTCTTTCAATCCTTTTACATTCTCTATAAGTCTATTTTGGTAATTCAGTGCTGATGGTACAATGTGATTTCTTGCAATATCTGCCAAAACTCTTGCTTCTATATCGATAACGGTAGAGTATTTTTCCAGTTTTATTTCATTTCGTGCTTCTATTTCTATTGGGCTAAACACACCTACTTCTGTATAAAGTGTGATGAATTTTTCGTCTTTCTCTCTCTTTAATGCTTCTGGAGTTGTTTTTAGATTACTTAATCCTCTTTTTTTAGCTTCTTTTGCCCAGTCATCGGAATAGCCATCTCCTTCAAACATTATAGACTTGCATTGTTTTATATATTCTCTGAGAATATTGAAAATGGCTTCGTCTTTTTTGAGCTTTTTAGCCTCAATTAAATTATCCACATCTTTTTTGAAATCCCTTAATTGCTTAGCCGCAATAGCATTCATTATCGTCATCGTTTCAGCACAGTTTGCGGAAGAGCCTACGGCCCGAATTTCAAATTTATTCCCTGTAAAGGCGAATGGCGAAGTACGGTTTCTATCGGTGTTATCCAAAAGAATTTCAGGGATTTTACCTACTACATTTAGTTTGAGTTCTGTTTTTTCGTCAGGAGAAAGTTTTCCCTCGGTCACTTTTTCTAATTCTTCCAAAACACTGAACAGCTGGCTTCCTATAAACACAGAGATAATAGCGGGTGGAGCCTCATTAGCCCCCAGACGGTGATCATTACTTGCAGATGCAATACCAGCTCTTAGAAGGTCTGCGTATTCATATACCGCTTTGATGGTATTGACAAAAAATGTCAAGAACTGAAGGTTTTTCTTAGGGTTTTTACCCGGGCTTAAAAGGTTTTCTCCAGTGTCTGTAGAAAGCGACCAATTGTTGTGTTTTCCACTACCATTGACCCCTGCAAAGGGTTTCTCGTGGAGAAGGATATGGAAGTGATGCTTGTGTGCTACTCTTGCCATCAAATCCATTAGCAGAGAGTTATGGTCCACAGCCACATTGGCTTCTTCAAACATTGGTGCAAGCTCAAACTGGTTAGGAGCTACCTCATTATGCCTAGTCGTTACAGGAATACCGAGTTTCATACATTCTACTTCTAGTTCTTTCATAAAGTTCATAACCCTTGTTGGGATAGAGCCGAAGTAGTGGTCGTCCAGCTGCTGTCCTTTCGCTGGAGCATGCCCCAATAGAGTTTTTCCAGTTAAAACCAAATCTGGACGAGACTGATAAAGCGCGGAGTCTATCAAAAAATATTCTTGCTCCCAGCCTAAGGTTGGAACTACTTTACTGACATTTTTATCAAAATAAGCTCTGCAAACATCCGTTGCAGCATTATCAACTGCTTGTAATGCCCTTAGTAAAGGTGTTTTGTAGTCTAAAGTTTCTCCGGTATAAGAAATGAAAATAGAAGGGATACAAAGTGTGGTACCCATAATAAAGGCAGGTGAAGTAGGGTCCCACGCTGTATAGCCTCTTGCCTCAAAAGTATTACGGATGCCTCCGTTTGGAAATGAGGAGGCATCTGGCTCCTGCTGAATAAGCATACTTCCATTAAATCTTTCGATAGCCCTTCCACCATCGATAGGGGTAAAAAACGAATCGTGCTTCTCTGCAGTAGAACCTGTAAGCGGCTGAAACCAGTGCGTGTAGTGTGTTACGCCCTTGGACATAGCCCAGTCTTTCATTGCCACAGCTACCTGGTCTGCAATGTGTCTTTGGATTTTAGTTCCTTTTTTTATGGCGTCCATAATGGAATTAAACGCCTCTTTCGTAAGGTACTCTCTCATAGTTTCTTCTGAAAAAACATTTTGACAGAAGATTTCGGATAATTTTGTCGGAATTTGCACTGCGTTGTCTTTTCTATAATCTCTAAAAGGCAACTCTGAAAGTGCTTTGAATCTAAGTGTAGACATTTTTACTTTGTTTTTATGGGGCTAAATTATAAAAAAAATACGATAAAAACCAAATGACCCCTATTTGGATTAAGGGGTGGTTTATTTTTTTTATAAAAAAAATATATGTAGCCCTATTGTAAAAGGATGTAGCCTATATGGGACTAATAGAATTTTTTTAAAATTTGAGTTAAGTATTTTCTTTTATTGATGCTCCCTTTCGCATTAAAAAAATCTTCTAAGAATTCTGTGTCTATAGAATATCCGGAGCCTTTTCTCAAAAGGTCGAGAGAAACCTTGGTGTTGTAATAAGATTCTAAAATTTCCAGTATCTCTATAATGGTGTAATTCTCAGGATAAGCTATATTTACGACGATATTATTAAGTTTTTTATCCAATAGAAAAAGTGTGGCATCTCGTACATCATCGGCATCTATTAAATTTCGAGTGGCTTTTGTGTGTACATTGATTACCCTTTGGCTTTTAACTTCCCGTACAAGGTAATTCATAAGCAAGTTTGGGTTTCCTCCTTTACCTACGACATTGCTTATTCTCAAAATAAGATAACTTTGGCACGAGTCTTTTACAATCTGCTCTATTTTAAGCTTATGCAAGACATACGGGCTATCTACCTTAGAAGAGTCATAAATACTGCAAGTAGAAAAATAAATAAATGTTTTATTAAGATTTTTGGCAATAGTTTTCCGCAGAAGATTTTCTTCTCTGATGAATTGGTGGATATCCGTTTCCAAGGAATTAGACACCCCTGATGCGAAAAAAACCACCTCTTCTCTATCGTAGTCCTTAAACAACGAAGCTACAAGACCATTACCTATAATCATTATTAACCCTTTTATTAGGAATACTAAACTTCCTGAAGCTCTACCATTTTTTTGAACTTATCGGATTTTTCATATAGTTCACCAAAGTTTCCGCTTGCTATTATCTTACCTTTATCCATCAAATAGATAATATCTACATCTTTAATTGTTGATAGGCGGTGTGCAATAATAAGAAGCGTGGACTGCCCGTGAATCATATCTATACTGTTTTTAATACGTCGTTCTGTTTCCGAGTCCAAAGCGGAAGTCGCTTCATCCATTACTAATAATCCGACATCTTTGTATAATTCTCGAGCGATGGAGACTCTCTGTTTTTGTCCTCCGGAAATTAGTATTCCATTATTACCCAATGGGGAGTCTTCTTTCTTAGGAAGGTTCTCAAGAAAGGGCTTGAGAGCTACTTTGTTCATTATGTCTCTAAATCGGTTTAGATTAGTCTCGTTTTTTGTACTCCAAAAAGTAACATTATTAAAAACAGTGTCATCAAAAATAACGGGTTCTTGAGTGATATATCCAATATGACTTCTATAAGCTCCTAATCTTGTTTTGTATAAAGATTTTCCGTCTACCAAAACTTCTCCGCTATCCGGATGTTGAAGCCCCGAAATAATATTGGCAAGAGTCGTTTTGCCTGCTCCGCTTTCTCCTACAAAAGCTACCGAAGTATTTTTCTTAATAGTAAAATTGATATTATCTAAAACTTTTTTATCTCCATCAAAAGACAAGTTGATATTTTTAATCTCAATGTCTCCTATATTATCTATAGTTTCGCTGTAGGTTTGGTTTTCTTGATAATCTTTAAATTCATCCATAAGAGTATTGAACGATTCTACCCCCGAAGTACTTACTAAAAATCCATTCCATGTATTCTGAAGGGTTACGAGATGAGCCAGAGCTCTATAAAACAATAATAAACTAACAATGATAGATGAAAATGAGTTATTGAAGAATGCTAACTGAATCATAATCACAACAGCTATAATTGTTATAATCATGGGCTCCCTAAGGCTTTCTGCAATACCTCCTACTTTAGATATTTTAAAGTTTAGATCTTTTTGTTCATAGATATTTGTTTCTAATTTTTTAGAGAAAGAGGGTAAATAATTTGTGGCTTTAAGGTATTTGAAATTATGAAGAGCTTGGATAAGTAAACCATTGAAATCATGTCCTTTTTTAGAAATTTCACGAGCTTTCTGCTTCGTATATTTATTTACAAATTTATACAATATGTTAGAGAGAGCTCCTCCTATCGCTACTAAAATAGCAAATCTCCAATTAGAAAAAAATGCTAAACCGATATAGGTGAGTAACATAATAAGGTGTTGCAATGCACCAAAGTAAGAATTAAAAGCTCCCATTAATTTACCCAATTCACCTATCATTGTATTTTGAATTCTTCCTAAATCCAATTTTGTAAATCCGGAATAAGATAAGGATTCAAGTCCTGTAACTAATTTCATTCTCAATTTACTAATTGCATTCAATTGTAGTTTAGAAAAATAGATGATTCTAAAATAATAGATAATTCCTTTAAAACCAAATAAAAAAGTTAAGAACAACAAAGCATTTGTTAAATTAAGTTCTATCCCTAGTTTATCAAATCCCTCTATGATAAATTCTAATTTGCCCAAACTATCTCCGGATTTATTCACATCTCCGGATGCAATACTTAAGAGAGGAACAAAAAATGCCAATCCTATACCATCTAAAAAACCAAGTAAAATATTCAGAAAAATATACGAATAAACATGCCAGCCAATAATCCCCTTAAAATAACTAAAGTATCCTATTTTAGACTCTTTTTTCTTTTTCATTTAGATTTCTTTAAAATTTTTTACTGTATTTCTTCCTATACTTTTATAATAGAAACCAGTATTTTTTATTTGGTCCAATGAAAGCACATTCCTACCATCAAAAATAGCTCTGCCTTTCATTTTTTCAGCTAATAAATCGAGGTTTGGATTTTTGAATTCCGGCCATTCTGTTGCGATAAAAAGCGCATCTGCTCCTTCTAATGCAGAGTACATATCTTTGGCATAATCTATTTTATTTCCCAATATTTTACGAACATTAGCCTCCGCTACGCTATCATAAGCTACTACAGAGGCTCCTTTCTCTAGTAATAACTTAATATTGTCAAGAGAAGAGGCTTCTCTAATGTCATCCGTATTAGCCTTAAATGCCAATCCCCAAAGTGCAATGCGTTTACCTTTTAAGTCGCCTCCGAAGTAATCTTCAATAGCCGAAACTAAAATTATTTTTTGAGATTTGTTAACTTTCTCTGTGGCTTCAAGTATTTCAAAGTTGTAACCGTTTTGTTTTCCTGATTTTGCAAGCGCTTTTACATCTTTAGGGAAACAGCTACCGCCATACCCTATACCGGGAAATAAAAATCTATTCCCTATCCTGTCGTCACTTCCCATTCCTAATCTTACTTTGTCAACATCTGCCCCGACTTTTTCACAAAAGTTTGCAATCTCGTTCATAAATGTAATTTTTACTGCCAAGAAAGAGTTTGACGCATATTTTGTAAGCTCCGAAGACTTTTCATCCATAAAGATAATAGGAACTCCCGTGTTGGTAAAAGGTTGATAAATTTTAGCCATAATGTTTTTAGCCTTTTCGGAGGTACTTCCTACAATCACACGAGCTGGATTCATAGAGTCTTTTACTGCAAAGCCTTCACGAAGAAATTCAGGGTTTGAAACAACATCAAATGGGATATCGGTTTTAGCAGAAATCACTTCTCTTACCTTGTCTGCTGTTCCTACCGGAACGGTAGATTTATTAACTATCACTTTATAATCGGTGATAATCTCTCCTATTTGCTCTGCAACGGCAAGTACATACGATAAGTCTGCCGAGCCATCCTCTCCGGGCGGGGTAGGCAGAGCTAAAAATATAACTTCAGATTGGCTTACGGCTTCCTTCAATTCGGTAGTAAAAAATAAACGACCAGCCTGAATGTTCCTTAAAAACATTTCTTCCAAATTAGGCTCATAGATAGGGACTTTTCCATTTTTCATTCCTTCTACTTTTTCAGCATCTATATCTACACAATAAACCGTATTTCCAAGCTCTGCAAGGGTGGTTCCTGTTACCAAGCCCACATAGCCTGTTCCGACAATTGTTATTTTCATACTTATTAAGAATTATATTGCAAAGATAGCAATTAAATATTAATCTTTTTTTCAAAAATAAGAACCCGCTTAGAGATGAATCTCCTAAGCGGGGGCAGATGGAAGTTTTTGCTTTACTAAAAATTAAAGACCGCTCCTATTCCTCCATTATTACCTATTTCGGCAAAAGCACCTATTTTATCTGTGAAGAAATATCTTGCTCCGATGTGGGCTGCGAGTCCCAGTCCTGAGTTGTACACCCCTAAATCTATACCCGGATAGATATCCCACTCTGAAGGTAAGTTGAGAGTGTCTTGTAAATGGAAGTTTGCTCTACCAAAAATAAAGAAGTTGCTTTTGTTGTTGTCGCTGAAATAGAAATTCCCTCCGGCTCCTAAGGATACCATTGAGCTTATTCCATAGTCGTATGAACCTGTAAGGCCTACGCCGTATCCCCACGCGGAGAGTCCTACTTGTGCTTTTTGGTCGCCGGTGCCTTTCCATGCTTGGGAAAATGTCAATTGGCTTAAAAATAACATTCCTAATACCAATAAATTGTTTCTTAAAGATTTCATATTTTTGCTTTTAATTTTTTTTCAAAGATAATAAATTAACGAAATTCTATCCTAAAAATTATGGCAACACTAAAAATTTCTGCTTTAAATATTGATACTCAGTCTAAAGATAGGGAGAGGAATCTTATCAATATAGAAAGGGCATTAGAAAACAGTGTTTCAGATGTTATACTCCTTCCGGAAATGTTTACCACCGGATTTTATATGGATACAGGGGCTATTGCCGAGCAAAATATGGAAACTCTTTTGTGGATGAAAAACTTTGCAAAGAAAAAAAATGCTGCAGTCTGTGGGAGTATTTCGGTTAAAGAGAACAGCCTCTTTTTTAATCGATGTTATTTTGTAAAGCCAAGCGGTGAATTTGTGAGCTACGATAAAAGACATCTTTTTTCATATTCGGGGGAGCAAAACATTTATACAGCCGGAAATACTCGTAAAATAGTAGAATACAATGGTTCTCGGTTTTTGCTGCAAATTTGCTACGACCTTAGATTTCCTGTTTTCAGCAGGAATAATAATGATTATGACATTGCATTGTATCTTGCCAACTGGCCAAAACAAAGAATAGAAGCATGGAATACCTTATTGAAAGCACGAGCCATAGAAAATCAAGCTTATATTTTTGGTGTCAATAGGATAGGCACTGATAAGAATGGCCTCCATTACCCCGAAAGCACGCAATGTTTTTTTGCAGATGGGCAATTGGTTTCCCAAAGAGACGGGAGTATCATCTCTGCCGAAGTTAGTTTGGAAAAACTATTTGAGTTTCGGAAAAGATTTTGTTTTCTGGCTGATAGAGATTCCTTTGAATTAAATTTATAGTTCCGATATAGAGTCTAAGACGGCATCATACTCGTATCCCTTTCCTATAAGGTAGCGAATGGTTTTTTGCTTTTTATCGAATGAACTGCCCGAAGTTTGTTTGGTATAATACTTCTCATAGAGAGCCTTAATAGTATTATAGTAATCTTCGTAATCTATTTCATCGAAACATTTGAGAATTAGTTTTTCTGTAATGCCTTTGCCTTTTAGATGGCTCTTTATCTTGTTCCGTCCCCATTTTTTAATATTAAACTTTCCGCGAATATAGCTCCTTACGAATCGCTCTTCGTTGAGATAATTCTCCCTTATCAAAAACAGCAGTATCTCGTCTTTGGCTTCGGGGATTAGTAGGAATTCTTTCATTTTCTGTTCTACCTCTTTATGGCAGCGGTCTTGGTAGGCACAGTAGCGAGCCATTTTAAGTTTTATCTCTTCAAAAGTAAATGACCTTTTTTCCATAAAACAAGATTTGCACAAAGATAAAATATTTAGTGATTTTAATCATAAGGAATTTTTAGTACAGATATAATTATGAAAGGGGTTTAGTTTGAAATACCTGAAATAAGTGTCAAAATTTCTTAAAAACGAATATTTGAAAATAAAAATATGAAATTTTGTCTCATTTTTAATGAGAAATTACAATAGAATACTTTTTGAGTTGATGTTAGCGTTATCGAAAATAATGTTTAATAAAAAAAATCACAAACGATATGAATCTTAATCAATTCACAGTAAAATCACAAGAAGCCATCCAGAAAGCACAACAAATTGCTATGGAATTTGGCAACCAGAGTATAGAACCACAACACATTTTGGAGGGTATCTTCCAATGTGACGAAACAATTTCTAAATTTTTATTGAAAAAATCGGAGGCAGATGCTGCTCTCGTGAGGGAGCGGAATAGAGAACAAATAGAAAGTCTTCCTAAGGTGGAGGGCGGCGAACTTTATCTGTCTCAGAGTGGGAATAAAGTTCTTTTAGAGGCATTAAGCATCGCTAAAAAAATGGGAGATGAGTATGTTACGATAGAACATCTCTGGCTGGCTCTTATAGAGGTGTCTTCTTCTGTTTCCAAGGTGCTTAAAGATATGGGCGTGACAAAAACCCTCTTGGAAGCGGGAATCAAAGAAATGCGAAAAGGCTCTAAGGCGACTTCTGCAAGCTCAGAGGAGACCTATCAAAGCCTTAGCAAATATGCTAAAAACTTCAATGAATTAGCGGCAGAGGGAAAATTAGATCCCGTCATCGGAAGAGATGAGGAAATCCGCAGGGTGTTGCAAATATTATCACGGAGAACCAAAAACAATCCTATCTTGATAGGTGAGCCTGGGGTAGGTAAAACAGCTATTGCAGAGGGTATTGCCCATCGTATTGTATCGGGAGATGTGCCGGAAAATCTTATGGATAAAACACTTTATTCTCTGGATATGGGGGCTCTCGTGGCAGGAGCTAAGTACAAAGGAGAGTTCGAGGAACGCCTAAAATCTGTGGTGAATGAAGTGACGAAGTCTAACGGGCAGATTATTCTTTTCATTGATGAAATACATACTCTGGTAGGTGCCGGAGGAGGAGAGGGAGCTATGGATGCCGCTAATATTCTGAAACCTGCATTGGCAAGAGGAGAGCTGAGAGCCATTGGAGCAACCACGCTCAATGAATACCAAAAGTATTTTGAGAAAGACAAAGCATTGGAAAGACGTTTTCAAAAAGTAATGGTAGAAGAACCAGATGTGGAAAGTGCCATCTCTATCCTTAGGGGAATAAAAGATAAGTACGAGTTTCACCACAAAATCAGAATTAAAGATGAGGCTATTATTGCTGCTGTGGAGATGTCTCAGCGTTATATCTCAGACCGTTTCTTGCCGGATAAAGCCATTGACCTTATCGATGAGGCTTCCGCAAAGCTTAGAATGGAAATTAATTCTAAACCGGAGGAATTAGATGTCTTAGACCGAAAATTGATGCAGCTGGAGATAGAGCTTGCCGCAATATCAAGGGAGGGCAACCAAACGAAAATAGGCCATCTGAAAGAAGATATCGCAAAGGTATCCGAGGAGCGAAATCAAATCAATGCCAAATGGCTCCAGGAGAAACAAAAATCAGAGGACTTAACTCAGGTTAAAAAAGATATAGAAGCCCTAAAATTAGAGGCAGATAGAGCTCAGAGAGCCGGCGATTATGCCAAAGTATCAGAAATCCAGTATGGCAAACTTAGAGAGAAAGAAGAGGCACTGAAGACATTGGAACTGGAAATGCAAAACAACCAAAACGAGCTGATAAAAGAAGAAGTAACGGCTGAAAACATATCGGAAGTTATTTCTAAATGGACGGGCATACCGGTAACAAAACTTTTGCAGAGTGAAAGAGAAAAACTGCTAAACTTGGAAGACGAACTTCACAAGCGTGTAGTAGGGCAGGAGGAAGCTATACAGGCTGTAGCTGATGCGATAAGGCGAAATCGTGCAGGGCTCAATGACGAGAAGAAGCCAATAGGCTCTTTCTTATTTCTCGGGACTACGGGAGTGGGTAAAACAGAGCTTGCAAAGGCGTTGGCGGAGTTCCTCTTTGATGACGAAAACAATATGACGCGTATCGATATGAGTGAGTATCAGGAACGCCATTCTGTGTCCCGTCTGGTAGGTGCCCCCCCGGGATATGTAGGATATGATGAAGGTGGGCAATTAACCGAAGCGGTACGGAGAAGACCATATTCTGTAATCCTTTTGGACGAAATAGAGAAAGCTCACCCGGATGTGTTTAATACACTTCTACAGGTTTTAGATGATGGACGGCTTACGGATAATAAAGGGCGTGTGGTGAATTTCAAAAATACCATTATCATCATGACTTCTAACCTTGGCTCGCATATTATCCAAGAGAACTTTGAAACCCTTACAGATGAAAATCTAAATGAAGTGGTAGAAAAAACCAAAGAAGAGGTATTTGGATTATTGAAACAAACGCTTCGCCCTGAGTTTATCAACCGTATAGACGAGGTGGTATTGTTTCAGCCATTGAGTAAAAGCGATATCGGGAAAATAGTGAAATACCAGCTTAGAAGTTTTAATAATATGCTTGAAAAACGCAGAATTATAATGACTGCCAGCAAAGACGTTATTGCCTATCTTACCGAAAAAGGCTACGACCCTATTTTCGGTGCAAGGCCACTCAAAAGGGTATTGCAGCAAGAGGTACTCAACCGTCTTTCTAAGGATATCCTTGCAGGTAAAGTAAATGATGGGGATAGGGTTACATTAGACTATTTCGATGGAAGCGGACTGGTTTTCGTGAATGAAAAGTAAGGAGTCAGCTAATAATTTATTATAGAGTATAATGAGAAAAGCCACCGAAAAAAGGTGGCTATTTTTATAAATTTAAGCATTAAATTCCTATGGGAATGTAACGCCGGAATATCGATTAGGATTTACTTCCGGTAAAGTAGAATGGTATTTAGCATTAATCGCTTTGATAAATTCATTAGCGATAATGGAATAGCCTCTACCGGTAAGGTGTACGCCGTCTAAAGAGAACGCACCTCCTGTGATATACTTCGCACCGTAGTTTACGCCATTGTATTGTATTCCGGATTGTGAGCTTAGCTCTTGCATTTTAGCATTGGCATCTACGAAAGCCAATTGATACTTGTCTGCCAATTGTTTTATTGCGGCATTGTAGGCAGCTGTAGCTTTCAGTACATTGGCAGTTTCATCTTTGGTAAGCACATATTTGTCGTCCAATGGATAAGTGACCCCATATCTATCGAAAGGTGTTTTATCGTAAGGCGATGGCGAAGGTGCGCCTATCACAGAACGCGTCGTAAGCGGGATAAGGTCTTCCTTGGTGGTTTGTCTTGCTTGTCCGTAGAGATTTCCTACTATAGCAGCCAAATTAGATGGCAATGCTTTAGCTTGGATAAGTGCTGCTGTAATCTGTGTGGAATAATCTACTAAAGATTTGTCCTTTATCAAAAGAGGGTTGCCTTCGCCTTCTTTCACTAAGTTAAAACGTCCTTCTTGTCCGTACATTTTCAGGATTGCTATTAGCGGTGCATAGACTCTCTTGTTGAGCTCTTCTGCTTCTATAGCTGTTAGTGGGACAGGGTTGTAAGGAATAGTCGTGAAAAAAGGAATGGAAGTTACATTAGGAATATTGGCAATGACGCCTTGTCTTGCCCCTGCTGACTGCATTCCTCGAATAAGGGTTTCGATAGAGCCAGCAACCACCATAGGGTCTGAAATATCGGCATTTCCGTAAGTTGTAGGATTAGTATTCCCTGTTTGGTCTACGCCGTCACCGCCATTAGTAGCATAGGTAAGAACATCATTGTTTCCAATCCAAAGGGAAAAGAAGGTAGGCTTCTGAGTCATTGCATCTTGAATTACAGATGATGAGGGAGAAGAAGCAAATCTCACGAAATAAGGATTGGCTTTACCTAAGGCTAACCCTGCTTGATTACCATATCCGGAAGCCAAAAGATGATAAGACTTTGCTCCCGGTACGCCCATATTATTGAATTGACCTTTTACCATATCTAAATCTGCTTCTGCGGGTAGAGCAACGGGTGCAAGCTGTCCATTAACGGCTTTTAGCACATATTTCCCGCTAAATCCAGGAATGTTTTTGAATCCTCCCACATTGTTGGGCATCATAGGCTGGGTAAAATACCCTCCGCCTGCTTTTTTCATTTGTTCGGCAATGATATTCGGGTAAGATTCTTTTTGGCCATCGGCATATAAAGTACCATCTCTAAATCCTGAAGTAAGAGAATTTCCGAGTGCGACATATCTGGAGAAATCAGCTTCTCCGCTGGTGGTTTTTATATTCGCGACATCCGTAGGGAAGTCTGTATGGCAGCTGCTAAGAGTTAGTACAAGAGATGTGGCTAATAGTGGTGTGAATAATTTTTTCATAATTTATCTGAATTAAAAAGCATTATAAGAAAGACCTAAACCTAAGAAAAATGCATTGACTTTGGCTTGGCCTTTGAAATTATAGTATTGATTGTCAAAATCTCTATGTTTAGCAAACAAATATCCTCCTGAGATATCTATTCCGAAGTTGTTTAGTTTGAACCCTAATCCTCCTGTAATCACATTGGAATTGAAAGAAGGAGTTTCTGGGATGAAATCTTTGTCGGCATAAGGGGATTCGTCATAGTAATATCCAAGCCTTGCTGCAATATTGTCTGTCAGCATATATTGGGTTCCGAATCTCCAGGTAGTAGTGTTTTTGAAATTTTTAGGAGTAACTTTTTCTTTTGGATAGTTAGGCTGATTGCCCAATTTTGCATTTTGAAAATGTAATACTAAGCTGTTGTATCTTTCCCATCCTGAATAATCGAAATCTGCAGAGAGTTGCCATTTTGGAGTAACTTTATATGTGGCTCCTATAATGTACTCGTCTACTAATGGTAATGTTGCTTTGAAGTTGTCTTGCCCATTGCTGTCCAGACCTAGCAGAGGATAAAAAATATTGGAAGCTTTCATGGTAACTTTTCCATTTTCTGCTTTCATATCTACAGGCGAGCGATAGCTTACGCTCACATCTATTTTTTCCGATGGACGGAAATAAAATCCTATGGCGAACCCTTGTCCGGAAGCATTGTTGTCTTTAAGGTTTACTCCTCCTCCTATCTTTCTGCTTGCTAAATCCCAGTCTACAGATCCTTTGGCGTAGATGTAGCTTCCGCCTATGGCTACATTGTCCGATAGTTTAAAGGAAACCATCGGCTGAAAATAGAAGCTTTTGAGTTCTAATTTTTCTACCATTTCTTCACCTGTCCAGCCCTTTGGCCATTTGATGGTGTTTCCAAAAGGTGTGGCAAAATTGAATCCTACTGAAACATTGTCTGCTACTTTGTAAGCAAAGGCAGCGTACAGAGGCGTTCCTATAGGATTGTTGGTAGAATAGCTTTCGCGTGTTTCTATATTTTGGTAGTCTATTCGCGTTTTTGTAGCAAATCCACCTGCAACGACACTGATTTTATTAGGGATAAAGGACATCCCTGCTGGATTAAAAAAAGTAACGCTTGCATCTTCTGCGTGAGCACTGGTATGTGCCATAGCAAGCTGCTTAACTCCCTGAAGGGAAACCCTGAAGCCTCCCGCTTGTGCTAATAGCCCACATATCAATGTGGCTGGTATTAAAAATTTCTTCATATTTCGTTAAATAATTTAGCCAAATATAAAATTATTTTTTAGATAAACAAAAAAATATTCTCAATTAGATATTGGTTTGATGATTGGGTTTTATTTGTTGATTGTTTTTTTAATGAAAAAGGTTAAAGTCTTTATATTTTGGTAATAGAATAGTTTTTATGATTTGAGTATATATCTTTCCTTTCTTTTTTTTCTCGAACTGGTTTTTCCGAATAGCTCTCATCAAGTTCTATTTCACCTTTATCTTTCTCGCATTCTTCTGCAATTCACTCTCTTATTTTATCAAATTTTTATTGATTATCAGGTGGAAACATCACAAAAATATCACTTATTTTGGGCTTTAATATTAATACAAATTAGATTTAAGATTTCTCTAAATTTTGCCTCGGAAATTCTTGAATAGGCAATATATTTATTTTTTATTGATTAAGAATGATTTACAAAACTATAAATCTTCTTAAGTTATCTTGAACTGATTTAAGAGTCTGTTTAAAAATTAAATTCAAAAAAAACGCATGGTAAAAATTTCATTAAAGGTGATTATAAGTTATTTATATTAAGCATTTTTCATAATTTTATAGAAATCTACAAATTAAGTTACAATGAAAAATTATCCAGCCAACATTACTGATGATCAGTGGTAATTTATAAAAAATACTTTGGCTTTCAGCAATAGAAAGTGAAAATATCATTTGAAAATCGTCTAAAATGCCATTGTGTACATAGTGAAAACGGGCTACTAATGACGGAAGCGTCCTAATGATTTTCCAAAGTGGGAACTGGTTAATTACTACTACAGCAAATGGGCAAAAACGGATTTCTGTCAGTAATAAAAAAAAACAAATTCGACTATTTAATCAATGTAGCGATACAAAGTTCAGAAAAGAAAAACAGATTTTCAGACTGTTTTCAAAAGACTTATTATAGAACGCATCTTTTCATGGTTTGACAAAGACAAAAGACTAAAACTATGCAGAAATTAAGAACTTCTGACAGAAAAACTCAGAAAATAGGACCTAATTATCTGTCATAAAATTTTGCTCAATAAAATTTAGATAGAGGCTTAAATCCTAAATACACAAGGAATAAAGAGTTGTTTTTCATACAGTCATAGAGAAAATACGGGTTTCAGGTATTTTTCTTAGCATTCTAAGGTCAAAAGTCATGGCTACATTTCGGGTAAAAGCTCTGCCTTTATCAGTGATTTTAATTTTATTTTCAAGGATCTCTACCAAGCCGTCGGATTGCATTTCCTTAAGTTTTTCCATAGCAATCTCTATTTCTGGGAATATGGTTTGGCTGTCCCAAGAGGTTTCAAGCTGACACATTAAGTTGAGAATATGACGGCGAATGATCAAGTCTTCATTGGTGAGAATATGACCTTTAACCACAGGAAGTACTCTTTCGTTTATCATCTTTTGATAGCCCTCTACTGTTTTTTCATTTTGAGCAAAAGCATACCAAGAATCAGAAATGGCACTCATCCCGAGTCCTACCATCAGCTGAGTTTTGCCGGATGTGTATCCCATAAAGTTACGATGAATTTTTTTGTTGAGTATAGATTGGTAAAGCTCATCGTGCTCTAAAGAGAAGTGATCCATACCGATTTCTTTGTAGCCAAGTTTTTGGAGTAATTGTTTGCCGTTTTCGTAAAGTTTTCGTTTTTCTTCACCGCTTGGTAAATCGTTTTCGTCGAACCCTCTTTGTCCTACGCCCTTTATCCATGGCACATGAGCATAAGAATAGAATGCGATGCGGTCAGGTTTCAGAGACATCGTTCTGCGTATGGTTTTTTCCATTTTCTCCCAACTGTGGAAAGGAAGTCCGAATACTAAATCGTGCGAGATACTGGTGTAGCCTACCTCTCTTGCCCAGTTGGTCACTCTCTCTACACTTTCATAGGGCTGTATTCTGTTAATGGCTTTTTGAACTTTTTCATCATAGTCTTGAACACCGAAACTCACTCTTCTGAACCCTAAATCATAAAGAGTTTTTAAATGTTCTTTGGTCGTGTTATTCGGGTGTCCTTCAAAGGAAAACTCGTATTCGTCCATTATTTGGGATTTAGTAAAAATTCCTTCTAAAAGGAATTTTAGATTTTCGGGTGAGAAAAATGTAGGCGTCCCTCCTCCCAAATGAAGTTCTTTAATCTTAGGTTTTTCACTAAAGATTTCCAAATACAAATCCCATTCTTTCAGTACGCTTTCTATATAGGGTCTCTCTACAGAATGCTGCTTTGTGATTCTCTTGTGGCAGGCACAGAAGGTGCAGAGCTGTTCGCAGAAAGGAAGGTGGATATAGATGGATATACCCTCTTTTGAGTTGGACTCGTTATAGGATTTTATCACAGATTGTTTCCACTTTTCAGGAGTGAAAGAATCATTATCCCAATAAGGCACAGTAGGATATGAGGTGTAACGAGGTCCCGGAATATTATATTTGTCGATTAAAGAATTCATAGTGCAAAAATACGATGCATTTGTATTCTACAAAATTTTATTGATTATATTTTGATTCAATGAATATTTTTGAAACTACTGTCTCTTAAAATTCGTATAGTTTTCTGAATGTATTATATTTGCACATTATTATCTCTTAATGAAAAAATTAGTCATTATCCCGACTTACAACGAAAAGGAAAATATCAGTGCTATCATTTCGGCTGTCTTTGGTCTTAATGAAGACTTTCATATTTTGGTGGTAGATGATTCTTCTCCGGACGGTACGGCAGATATTGTGAAAACATTGCAATATCACTATCCCAGTGCTTTGCACCTGACGATAAGAAAAGTAAAAGACGGACTGGGAAAAGCTTATATACACGGCTTTCAGTGGGCAATAGAAAAAAGCTATGACTATATTTTTGAGATGGATGCCGATTTTTCTCACAATCCTAAAGATTTGGTGAGACTGTATAACGCCTGCCAAGATGCAGATATGGTCATCGGCTCTCGCTACTGCCAAGGCGTGAATGTCGTCAATTGGCCTATGAGTAGGGTTTTGCTCTCGTTTTTTGCCTCTAAGTATGTGCGTTTTATTTTAGGAATGCCAGTACACGATACTACGGCGGGGTTTGTGTGTTTCAGGCGAGAGACTTTAGAGAAAATAAACATTGGAGAAGTGAAGCTCAAAGGCTATGCCTTCCAAGTAGAAATGAAGTATAGGGTATTTAAGAAAGGACTGAAGATTATAGAAATACCCATAGTATTTACAGACCGAATGAAAGGGCAGTCCAAGATGAATGGCGGTATTATCAAAGAAGCTGTATTTGGGGTGCTTAATCTTAAACTAAAATCAATAACAGGGAAGCTATGAATCGTATTTTAGTTTTATTGCTATCAGGGCTTTTAATCGCTTGTAACTCAGGGGAGCCTAAACCCAAAGATCTTTTATCCAAAGACCAAATGGCAAAAGTGGTGGCAGAACTCTGCATATATGACCAGCGGTACAATTCGGATATGAACTATGATAGTTACAAAGTAAATGCGTCTATCCTGAAAAAAAACAACATTAGCCTAAAACAATACAAAGCGAGTTTTGAGTACTACTTGCACGACCCCGATAATATACAGGAAATCTATGATAAAGCCCAGAAAATCCTTTTGAAGAAAGCCCCTAAGCTGGAAAATGTCATTAAAAATAGAAACAAAATATCCCAAATATCCAATAATGAATAGACGATTTTTTAGTGTAGAAAAACAATCTGAATCCAAAGCCAGAGCAGGTGTCATCTCTACCGACCACGGCACAATAAAAACCCCTATATTTATGCCCGTAGGTACAATGGCATCGGTGAAAACCGTACACCAGAGAGAGTTGAAAGACGATATAAAGGCGCAAATTATTCTTGGGAACACCTATCATCTTTACCTGCGTCCGGGAATGGAGGTAATGCAAAATGCCGGAGGATTACACAAATTTATGAATTGGGATAGACCCATTCTCACGGATTCTGGGGGGTATCAAGTATTTTCTTTATCATCAAGTAGAAAGATGAGCGAAGAAGGAGTACGGTTCAAATCTCATATTGATGGAAGCTATCACCATATATCTCCCGAAAAATCTATGGAAATACAAAGGCAGATAGGCGGCGATATTTTTATGGCGTTTGATGAATGTACCCCTTTTCCTTGTGAATACAACCAAGCCAAAGCCTCGATGGAACTTACGCACCGTTGGCTGAAAAGATGCATACAATGGACCAAAGAAAATTTGGAATTGTATGGGCATAGGCAGCGATTGTTTCCCATTGTTCAGGGATCTACTTATTCGGATTTGAGGAAAATATCTGCCGAGGTAGTAGCAGAGTCCGAGGCAGAGGGGAATGCCATAGGAGGACTTTCTGTGGGAGAACCGGAAGAGGAAATGTACAGAATAACCAATGAAGTGACGGATATTCTCCCAAAAGAACGCCCCTGTTATCTGATGGGCGTGGGTACTCCGTGGAATATCTTGGAGAGTATAGGTCTGGGCGTGGATATGATGGACTGCGTAATGCCGACTCGGAATGCAAGAAACGGAATGCTCTTCACCTGGCAAGGAGTAATGAATATTAAAAACGAAAAATGGAAGCAAGACTTTTCGCCACTCGACGAGACAGGCGTGAGTTTTGTGGATAGGGAATATTCCAAAGCTTATGTACGACATCTTTTTATTGCCAAAGAGTATTTGGGAAAACAGATTGCCTCTATCCATAATTTAGCGTTCTACTTAGACCTTGTAAGGGTCGCGAGAGAGCATATTTTAGCAGGCGATTTCTACGAATGGAAGAAAAGTATTGTCCCTGTCCTTAAACAGAGGCTTTAATGTAGGACTAACTTATCCAAAATGATGATAGAGAGTTTACATAACGACAAGGTAAAACGCTTGGTAAGGCTAAGTTCGGACAATCGTTTTCGTAAAAAAAGCAAACTGTTTTGCGTGGAAGGACGGCAAGAGAACAAGAGGGCATTGTCTTTTGGCTTTGAGCCGGAGTCATTTTTCGTTTGTCAAGATATTTATGGCGATACTTTGCCGCAGGGAGAAGTCCATCTCGTGTCCAAAAAAGTGTACGAAAAAATTGCTTACAGAAGTAAAACGGAAGGCATCATCGGGATATATACCCCGAAAAATGAGTCTCTTGAGCATTTTAAGCCTAAAAAAGATTCGTCGGTTATCATTGTGGAAAGCGTAGAAAAACCTGGTAACTTAGGAGCTATACTCAGGAGTTGTGAGGCCTTTGGCATTGATGCCCTTATCGTAACCGATGCCCGTGCAGATTTCTATAACCCTAATGTTATCCGCTCAAGCGTGGGCTGTCTTTTCGGAATGAATATTTACCAAGAGACCAATGAAGAGGTATTTCATTTTTTACAGAAAGAAGGCTACCAAATTTTCTCTACATATATGAGTGAAAAAGCTGAGGACATCAGCCAAAAAGACTATACCAAAAAATCGGCAATTATCTTCGGAACGGAGCATTCCGGCATAGGCAAATATTGGATGGATAAAACGGATAATGTGCTAATTCCAATGGCAGGAAGTATAGACTCTCTCAATCTGAGCAATGCCGTCGCAATATGCTGTTATGAAATTTTAAGACAGAAAAAGAGGTTGTTCTAAGGGACTATTTAATTTTTTTCGTAACTTCGCTTAATTATGTTAATAGAAGAAGTCTATCCGAAAAAAAAACTTTATTGTTTCAGTATATCTGATACGATAGGCGAAGTCCTTGCAGGATTGGAAGATTTTGACGAGATGAATGCCTCTCATTTTTTTATAGAAGACGAGGCAGTTTTCTTGGGAGCCATCAGAGCAGCTGATATCCAAAGTCTTTCTGATTATACCGACAAAACACTGTCAATAGCCCAACTTCTAAATGCTGAAACGGTAGTGATAGAAAAGTTTGCAGTCTTAGAAAAAACCTCTTTTTTTGAATATCCGAAAGCATTTAGAGATAACGAGGCGAATATCATTCCCATTATTGATAAAAATCAAAAGTTAGTTTCAGTGGTTACTTTAGATGATTTTATAGGCAGCATCGCCAATATGCCGATATGCACCGAGTCGGGGTTTATACTGATCGTAGAAACCATACCGGGGCAATATTCTATGTCCGAAATTTCTCAGATTGTGGAAAGCAACAATGGAAAACTATATGGTGCATTTGTAAGCGAATGGCAGAATGACAGCCTGAAAATCACGCTAAAAATAAGTGGTGGCAATATCTCTTCTATTGGAGAAACCTTCAAAAGGTACGGCTATCGTATTGCACAAAAGTTTTATACCGATGAACAAGAAGAGGCTCTGAAAGAGAACTATCATTATTTCAAGAAATATTTGGAATTTTAGTTGTACTTTTGGAGTTTGGATTTATAAGTTAATAAGAATGAAAGCGGCGATATACTCTCAGAAAAAAGACTTGGATACATTTTTATATTTGAGTCGTTTCATATCCGAATTGGAAAAAAGAGGTGTAGAATCTGTTTTGTATGAGAGTCTTGCAAAGAATTTGTCTTTCTCAAGAAACTTTAGCACCTTTAGCAACAAAGAAGAGCTGAAAAATCAAAATATCGATTGGTTTTTTAGTTTTGGCGGCGACGGCACCATTCTCAATGCACTTATTTTTATTCAAGACTTGGGGATTCCGATAGTGGGGGTGAATACAGGGCGGCTAGGATTTTTGGCTTGTTTTTCCAAAGAAGAAATTTTTGAGAATATCGACAGAATTATCAATGGAGAAATGATTGTGAGTGAGCGCTCTGTTATCGAAATTTCCACGGATAAAGGGAACATAGATTTTCCTTTTGCCCTAAATGATTTGAGTATCACCAGAAAGGAAACCACCTCTATGATAACTATAGATACTTATATAGATGATGAGTTTCTCACTGTATTTTGGGGAGACGGGCTGGTGGTATCCACGCCTACCGGCTCTACGGCGTACAATCTCAGCTGTGGAGGCCCTATCATTTCACCAAGAACTAACAATTTAGTTTTAACGCCAATTGCCCCGCACAATCTCAATATGCGCCCCATCATCCTTGGCGATGATGTTTTTATAAAACTAAAAGTGGATAGCAGGGTTCCAAAATATTCTTTGGCTTTAGACTCAAGGCTTTATGATTTGGATATCAGCGAAGACCTTTATATCAAAAAGGCATCGTTTTCGTTGAAAATTCTTTTAACTAAAAAAATAAATTTCTACGAAACGCTTCGTCAAAAACTACTTTGGGGAAAAGATAAACGCAACTGATAGCGACGGTAGTTATTTTAACATCGCCGACTACAAGTCTAATTCAATTCTAAACCCCTCGTGTCTTCTGATATTGAAAACATCACCGTTTTCAAAACAGAGGTACTGACCTTTTATTCCTTTTAATACGCCTTGATACTCAGGTTTTTTTGTAAGGTTAAAAGATTGTATCTTATGAGGCGGGGTATATGGATAATGGATGTCAAGTAACTGGGCATCTATTCGTGATCCTCTAATTTCTTCGGGTATTTTATCCCAAACATCATCTCTATACGCCATCAAATCAATCTCTGAGGGAGGGATGTCTTGGAGCATTTTTCGCCAGTTTGTTTTATCGGTAATGTATTTTTTAAGCAAAACCTCTATTACGCCGGCCTCGTATCGGTTGTTCGTCCTTGCAATGGGAAGAGCCATCGTAGCACCTTGGTCTATCCATCTTGTGGGAACTTGAGACTCTCGGGTGACCCCTACTTTCACATCTCCCGTATAAGCCAAATAGACGATATGGGGCTGCATCTGAATTTGCCTTTCTACTTCTAAATCTCTTTCTTCAATGCCCAGATGAGCTTTGGACAACTCTGGTTTTAATATGGTTTCGCTGGCATAAG
This sequence comes from Riemerella columbipharyngis, assembly GCF_900101995.1. Classification (GTDB taxonomy): domain Bacteria; phylum Bacteroidota; class Bacteroidia; order Flavobacteriales; family Weeksellaceae; genus Riemerella; species Riemerella columbipharyngis. The sequence goes on from NZ_FNAS01000009.1 coordinate 58,551, forward strand.
GACTTTCGAAAAAGCATTTTTTGCAAAATCCCATAGAGTATATAGGTTCATCGCTTCCACAATTTACGCACTCGTATCCTACATGGCGTAAGGTAATTTTTCTATTCCAAAGCTCATTGAGATGAATAAGGTCGCCCGATAGCGTAAGATAGTACTGCACAGGGGATTGAAACTGTGTTTTCATTTTCAGAAGTTGGCCTTGGAATTTCATTTTTCAAATGACTTTTGTTGTTATTAAAGAGATCTAAACACTGCTTTTGTGAAAACAAATATAAATAAAATTTATAAAGATATGATTCTTCTTAAATAATTTGAAATTGCTTTAAGCTAATTTTATTTATAGACAAAACAATAAATTCATAAAATACGATTGTAATTCATTAACTTTGCGGTATGATAAATCAGTTAGGGAATTTTCTTACGCTATCTACTTTCGGAGAAAGCCATGGAGAGGCTTACGGAGGCATTATCACCCATTTTCCGGCAGGTATCTTCATTGATTTTGATGCGGTACAACACCAGCTGAATAGGCGGAAACCAGGACAGTCGTCTATCGTTACACAGCGTAAAGAGAGTGATACTATTAGATTTCTGTCTGGTATTTTTGAGGGAAAAACTACAGGAATGCCTATCGGATTTCTTATTTTTAATGAAAATCAAAAATCTAAAGATTACAATCATCTGGAGGATAGGTACCGCCCGAGCCATGCAGATTTTACCTACGATGCAAAATTTGGATTAAGAGATTACCGCGGCGGCGGCAGGTCTTCGGCAAGAGAAACCGTCAATTGGGTAGCCGCAGGAGCTTTGGCAAGACAAATTCTCCCCAAAGAAGTAGAAATCTATGCCTATGTATCCTCTGTAGGCAATGTGGTTTGCGACAAAAGTTATAGCGAACTTAGCCTTAATGAAATAGACCATAATGATGTTCGCTGTCCAGATTCTTTTTCCGCAGAGAAAATGATAGAGAAAATAAAGTCTATTAAAAAAAGCGGCGATACCATAGGCGGTACGATAACTTGCGTTGTTAAAAATCTTCCTATCGGTCTGGGAGAGCCTGTTTTCGGCAAACTTCAGGCGGAGCTGGCACGGGCAATGCTAAATATCAACGCGTGTAAAGGGTTTGAATACGGAAGCGGCTTTGCAGGAACTATGATGAAAGGGAGCGAGCATAATGATGTATTCAAGGCAGATTTTACCACAGAGACCAACCATTCTGGCGGCATACAAGGTGGCATTTCCAATGGAATGGATATTTATTTCCGAGTAGCATTCAAACCTGTGGCGACACTGATGAAATCCCAAAATAGTGTTGATAAGGAGGGAAAAGCATCTATTGTAGAGGGAAAAGGAAGACACGACCCTTGTGTCGTGCCGAGAGCGGTGCCTATAGTAGAGAATCTTACTGCTTTTGTACTGGCAGATATGTATTTGATAAACCGATTAAGAAGAATTTAATTTTAACTTATAATTTAAATAATATGGAAAAATATTGGAATAAAGCCATAAATTTTGAACAGTATTTAGAGGAAACTAAAAGCCGATTCGAAAATCCCAAAACAGAGGAAGACAGAGAGAAAAAACCGTACTATGAACTGGGGATCCAGAGAATGGAAAGAATGCTGAAAGTTTTCCGCCCAAGCGAAGAGGATTTGAAAACGCTGGAAGATAAAAAATTCAAAGGAAAAATCCTCATTATTTCAGAAGGATGGTGCGGAGATGCTAGCCAGTGTGTACCTGTATTGGATACTTTTTTTAAGGATAAAAATGAAGTGAGAATTTTTTACCGAGATGCCGATACTTCTCTAATAGACCAATTCCTCACAAACGGTGCCAGGGCGATACCTAAAGTCCTTATCCTTGATGAAAACTTTAATGTCAAAAATACTTGGGGGCCTCGTCCTGCGTATGGATTGGAATTGTTCAAAAAATTCAAAGCAGATCCCCAAAATTATCCGAGAGAAACATTTTATAATGACTTACAGGTCTATTATGCCAAAAACAGAGGAAAAGATACCGTTAAAGAAATTTTAGAACTGATATAGAATACGGAGATGAAGTTTTTTAAGAAAAGGATTATCGATTTTGTTCTTTTGGGGCTTCTTTTGGTGTTTTTATTTGTACCAAAGGTTAGAGATTTTATTTCTGGTAAATTATTGTTTTTCGGTCCGGATATGAGTGAGGTAACAAAGGATATTGCTCTTTCCGACTCTGAATACGATGTAGAGCTGGAAGGAATAAATGTCCCGAATGCCAATCTAAAAGACTTCAAAGGCAAATTATTGTTCTTAAATTTTTGGGGAACTTGGTGTCCGCCGTGCAGAGCAGAGTGGGGAAGCATACAGAAGCTCTATGACCAAGAGAAAGATAAAATGCAGTTTGTGCTTGTAGCGATGCAAGATCAAAGAAAAGATGTGGAAGCCTTCCTTAAAGAAAACAACTACACAGCACCAGTTTATCTTGCCGTAAGTCCTCTTTCGGATAAAATTTTGCCGCAAGTATTTCCCTCCACTTTTATTATTGACAAAAAAGGTAGGGTTTTGAAGAAGGACGAGGGAGCAAACAATTGGAGTTCAGAAGCTGTTATATCCTTTATAGATAATGTTTCAAAGTGATTTTTGTTAATTTGGAACAGATTTTGAGAAGAAACTTCTGGTAATGATAAAAAATAAATATGGCATCAAAATTTGGCTTAGCCCTTACGGCATTTAAGCAGAAAGGGTTTTTTAGAAGAATACCGGATATCATCAGAATGGCAAAAGCTATTATGAAGAAAGAGTATAAACCGAAATACAAAAACATTATAATACCTGTTTTAGTCTTAGTTTATATCATATCACCATTGGATATTATTCCGGATTGGATTCCGCTGATAGGGGAGGTGGATGATATCGCTTTGATTGCGATGGTTCTGCCATTGCTGATGAAAGAGACGGAGCGTTTCTTGGAATGGGAAAAGAGCCGTCATATAGAAGATGCTGAGATTGTGGAGTAAAATCGGCAAAATCTTAAAAAAAGGAGAAGGCTCTAAGTAAAAGGGAGTTGGTTTATGGATTTAGAGGCAAATAAAAGCAAAGCCAAGCAAAAGGAGAAAGAGCATAGGAAATTTTTGGAAGGGTTGAAAAGAAAGCCTCCGAAAAATTTGGACTATATCGCTCAAGAAGCTCACGAAGAAGTTTTCGAAGAAGTAAATTGTTTGTCGTGTGCCAATTGTTGCCGTACCGTAGGACCGATGATCATAGGGCAAGATGTGGAGCGGATTTCCAGATTTCTGAAAATAAAACCGGCACAGTTTGAGCAAAAATATCTAAAGACCGATGAAGATGGCGACTTGGTTTTTCAGTCTATGCCTTGTCCTTTTTTATTTTCCGATAACACATGTATGATATACGAAGTACGCCCTAAGGCTTGTCGGGAGTTTCCTCATACGGATAGAAAAAAAATCTATCAAATCAATCATTTGACGATAAAAAATATAGCAGTATGCCCTGCTGCCTTAGAGTGGGTAGAGAAAATGCAGGAGAAACTTCGTTAGTAGTTTAGGTTGTTTTTTTTGTGTTAATGTCTGATTATTAGTGTTTAAGAATGTTATTCTCAATTGCTTTTGTATAGATTTTAGTCTATAAATAAAATAAATGATCCAAAAACTTTGGTGGTTTGCAAACAAGTTGTATATTTGCACCACTCGAAAAGATAAATTTTTGAGGGCGGTTAGCTCAGCTGGTTCAGAGCATCTGGTTTACACCCAGAGGGTCGGGGGTTCGAATCCCTCACCGCCCACATTAGGGCTCTTAGCTCAGCTGGTTCAGAGCATCTGGTTTACACCCAGAGGGTCGGGGGTTCGAATCCCTCAGAGCCCACACATTCAGGTCTCATCTTGTATAAGGTGAGGCTTTTTTTTTGTTATAGATTTGGTTTACCCACCGAAAACTTTTACATTTGAAGCAATTAGTTACTTATGAAATATTACATTATAGCTGGTGAGGCTTCGGGTGATTTGCACGGAAGCAACCTGATGAAAGCATTAAAGGAAAAAGATGCTAATGCCGAATTTCGATTTTGGGGAGGAGATCTGATGGCGGAGCAGGGCGGTGCTTTGGTAAAACATTATCGCTCACTTGCTTTTATGGGCTTTGTAGAAGTGATTCAGAACCTGAACACCATCCTTAATAATATAAAATTTTGTAAGCAAGATATCAAAGCCTTTTCCCCCGATGTCTTAATTCTAATAGATTATCCGGGGTTCAATTTAAGAATTGCAAAGTTTGCTAAATCTTTGGGGATAAAAGTTGTGTATTACATTTCACCGCAGCTGTGGGCGTGGAAAGAAGGACGCGTAAATACCATCAAAAAATATGTAGATGAAATGCTGGTGATTCTTCCTTTTGAGAAAGAATTTTACGCCAAACACAATGTAGATGCTCATTTCGTAGGGCATCCTTTGCTGGATGCCATTTCGGATCTACCGCCGATAGATGCAGAAACCTTCCGAAAAGAAAACCATTTAGATGACAGGGAAATTATTGCCCTGCTGCCTGGCTCACGAGAACAAGAGGTAAAGAAAATGCTGGATATTATGCTGTCGGTTCGCCCTTATTTCAAAGAATATCAATTTGTAATTGCAGGAGCACCGAGTCTTCCGAAATCATTTTACAAGGCATTTACCGATGATAATGTTCATTTTGTTTCCAATCAAACTTACGACTTGCTGAGGTGCGCCCGGTCTGCATTGGTAACTTCCGGCACGGCTACTCTGGAAACTGCTCTACTCAATGTCCCGGAAGTGGTCTGCTACCGAGGCAGCAAAATCTCTTACCTCATCGCAAAACGGCTGGTGAAGCATATCCGCTATATTTCGCTGGTCAATCTCATTATGGACAAAGAAGTGGTGACGGAATTGATACAGAATGATTTAACGACAGAACATCTCATCCGCGAGCTCCGTTTGACCTTAGACCAAAACAGAGAAAAAATATTATCCGATTATCACCTTCTTCGCAAAAAACTGGGCGGAAGAGGAGCCAGCCAAAAAGCTGCCAAAATTATCATAAAAATGAATGATGAATAAACAGCCTCTACTAATAGCCGTATTGGGATTTATTTTAGGAATTTTGATTGAAGATTTTCTTCATTTGTTCTTATGGCTTTGTGGCGGCATTGCTTTATTTCTTCTGGTTTTTTCTTGTATTTTGTTTTCTAATAAAGTCGTATTTCACAGGCTGAGGTCTATCTTTTTGGGGTTGTTGTTTTTGGGGTGTGGAATGTTCTCTTATTCGGTTAGATTTTTTTCTAATGAAAGTATTGATTTTCAGAAAAAAGAACGCGTCATTTTTAGATTAGACAAAAAAATAAAAAGCACCCAAAAATATAAACGCTATGAAGTGCAAATTCTCAAAAATAAAAAATGGATAAACGCCATTATCAACATCCCTACACAACAGCCGGAGCTTGATTATCAACACTATTACACCGCCCAAACCTATTTATATCCCATATCTCCGCCACTAAACAATTATCAATTCGACTATGCCCACTATCTCGAAAGAAAGGGAATAGGATATCAAGGCTACCTCTATGAGCCTTATCACAAATCTATTAAACCAAAACTTTCTCTGCGAGATTGGCTCAACCAAAAACGCCAAAATTGGCTCCTTAGGATTTCGGCATCTCCTCTTGGTAAGTCCACTCGGGAATTTCTGAAAAGCATTATCCTTGCAGACCGTACCGAGCTGGACAGTTCTACTACCGAAGATTTCCGTAAAAGCGGTATTATGCATCTTTTAGCTATTTCGGGCACCCATATTGCCATTATTTTTGAGGCTTTTCTTTTTCTATTGTCAAGGTTCGTTTCCCGTAAGACTAGTGTTGTCATGAGTTTAATTCTAATTTGGTTTTTTGCTGTATTCATAGGTGCCGGTAGTTCTTCCGTAAGAGCGTGCTTGATGCTTTCTGTCTATGCTGTTTATCAAATAATTCAGAGAAAGCAAGATGTTTTGCATAGTTTGTCTTTGGCAGCATTGGGGATTTTAGTCGTTAGCCCGCAGCAGTTGTTTGATTTGGGATTTCAATTGAGCTTTGCGGCGGTATTAGGTGTTTATTGGTTTAATAGACCTATAAAAAAACGGTTTTCTTTTTCTAAAAATAGATTTCACAGGTTTTTTATTTCTGTGGTAGCTCTTACTATTTCGGCACAGCTTGGCACGATGCCTATTGTTTTGTATTATTTTCATCAATATTCGCTTATTGCAATTGTTACCAATATTGTCATTATTCCTTTTGCTCAGATTATTATAATGTTTTCTTTTGTTGCCGCAATATTGATTGGTTTAAATATGGGCTTTTATGTGCTTTTTTATATTTATGATTGGTGCATTGGTTTTATGCTAAAAGGCATTCATTTCTTTGCTAATATTCCTGGGGCTTATCACTCGGAAATTTCTATGACCTTATTGGAATGCTTATCGCTGTTTGTAGTGGTCTATGTTTTAAGATTTTTAATTCTAAACCAAAGTCTGAAAAATATTCTAAAATTTGGAGCGGTATTGATATTATTCTTTGCGCTAAGGATACTGACAGATATTTATTATTATCAGAAACAAGAAACCATACACTTTAGCTACGGCAGAGAGCACGGGCTGGCGATAAAAGAAGTAGGAAAGCTCTACTTTTTTGTCCATTATACCGAGAAAGCAGATATTAAGAAAATGATTTTGCCTATACAAATTGCAGAGCGAATGCCCTCATACCATATTTATTTCTTGCCCAAAGGCACGAATACCATAGTATTTAACGGAGAAAAATACATTTTGCAACCTCTATAAGAAAGCAGGTTAATTATTTAGAAAAATTATAAACTACCGTTTAATGACGATTCTCATTTTTATGAATATAAGCAATTTTTTAACTTTGTACAAAATTAAAAATCAACTTATGGCAGGTTTAACGAGTTCTACAATAGGTAGAAAGTACGCAATGGCATTTTCAGCGTTGTTTTTGCTGGTTTTCCTAGTGATGCACCTATCTGTGAATATGCTCTCTGTATTCAGCAAAGGAGCATTTGATGAGGCATCTTATTTTATGGGGTACAATCCTCTTGTTCAGTTTTTGATGCAGCCTATTCTCATCTTTGCGGTGTTTTTTCACTTCATTATGGGATTTGTTTTGGAAATCAAAAACAGAAAGGCGAGACCCGTAAAATATCTTGTAAACGGAGCAAATGCAAACTCTACTTGGATGTCAAGGAATATGATATATTCCGGTTTGGTTGTTTTGGCATTTTTGGTGCTTCATATGTATGATTTTTGGGCTCACGAGATGTCTTATAAGTATTTTCCTGGAGGCGGAGATTCTCAAGATATAGAAAGATTTTGGATAGAGCTTCACGAGAAATTTGCAGACCCGATTAGAGTGGCAGCATATGTTGTGGCATTCGTTTTATTGGGATTGCACTTGGCACACGGATTCCAGTCTTCATTCCAATCAATAGGTGCAAGACACCCTAAATATACGCCTTTCATCAAAGCGTTGGGAACTTGGTATTCTATCCTTATCCCATTAGGATTTGTTTTTGTAGCAGTATTCCATTTCGTAACTCAATCTCATCATTAAATTTTAGATTAGTTTTAATTTAAAGTTTTTTTTAAAAACAACATAACAATGAGTAAATTAGATTCTAAAATTCCAGCAGGTCCGCTTAAGGATAAATGGAAAAATCATAAAGACCATATGAACTTGGTAGCGCCTAATAACCGAGACAAGATAGACATTATCGTTATCGGTACGGGTTTGGCGGGAGGTTCTGCTGCAGCTACCTTAGCAGAACAAGGTTATAATGTAAAAGCATTCTGCTATCAAGATTCGCCAAGAAGAGCCCACTCTATTGCTGCTCAAGGGGGGATCAATGCTGCTAAAAATTATCAAGGTGACGGCGACTCTATCTACAGACTTTTCTACGATACTATAAAAGGTGGAGACTATCGTGCCAGAGAGGCTAATGTATATCGCCTTGCGGAGGTTTCTGCCAATATTATTGACCAATGTGTGTCTCAGGGGGTTCCTTTCGGGCGTGATTACGGCGGCCAGCTGGACAACCGTTCGTTTGGAGGGGTTCAGGTAAAAAGAACTTTCTACGCAAAAGGGCAAACAGGGCAGCAGCTATTGCTCGGTGCTTATGCAGCGATGAGCAGACAGATAGGTAAAGGTAGAATCAAAATGTACAACCGTCACGAGATGATGGACTTGGTTATCGTGGACGGAAAAGCAAGAGGTATCATTGCCAGAAACTTGGTGACCGGTGAAATAGAGAGACACTCTGCTCACGCAGTGGTAATCGCTTCCGGTGGATACGGAAATGTTTATTTCCTTTCTACGAATGCGATGGGATCAAACTGCTCTGCAGCTTGGAAAATCCACAAAAAAGGAGCTTTCTTTGCTAACCCTTGTTTCGTTCAGATTCACCCGACTTGTATCCCGGTACATGGTACGCAACAGTCTAAACTGACTTTGATGTCTGAGTCTCTTAGAAACTCCGGAAGAATCTGGGTACCTAAAAAGATAGAAGATGCAGTGGCCATCCGCGAAGGAAAATTGAAACCGGAAAACATAAAAGAAGAAGACAGAGACTACTATCTCGAAAGAAGATATCCTGCATTTGGTAACCTCGTTCCTCGTGATGTGGCTTCCAGAGCGGCAAAAGAAAGATGCGATGCCGGTTTCGGTATCGAAAATAATGAGACCAAAGAAGGAGTATTCCTTGATTTCTCCACCGAGATTATGAAAAAAGGTAAAGAAGCGGTATTGGAACAAAATATTCACAATCCTTCTGAACAACAGATTTATGATCTTGGTAAAAAATGGGTAGAAGAAAAATATGGTAACCTTTTCCAAATGTATGAAAAAATTACCGCCGATAACCCTTACAAAACACCAATGAAAATATATCCTGCCGTTCACTACTCTATGGGAGGCGTTTGGGTAGATTACAACTTGATGTCCACTATCCCTGGATGTTTCGTGATCGGAGAAGCCAATTTCTCAGACCACGGTGCCAACAGACTTGGAGCCTCTGCATTGATGCAAGGTCTTGCAGACGGTTACTTTGTACTTCCTTATACCATCGCAGACTATCTGGCCGCTGATATTAGAACAGGGGCTATCCCTACCGATACAGAGGCTTTTGATGAAGCAGAGAAGGGTGTTAAAGAAAGAATTAATTTCTTTATGACTAATAAGGGAACTCATTCCGTTGATTATTTCCATAAAAAGTTAGGGCACATTATGTGGAACAAAGTAGGTATGGGTAGAACTCCGGAAGGGTTAAAAGAAGCCATCAAAGAAATAGAAGAAGTAAGAAACGATTTCTGGAAAAATGTAAAAGTACCCGGAGAAGCCAATAGTATGAATCCTGAGCTGGAAAAAGCATGCAGAGTAGCAGATTTCTTGGAGTTAGGGCAGCTGATGGCAATGGACGCTCTGAAAAGAGAGGAATCTTGTGGCGGACATTTTCGCTGGGATCACTCTACAGAAGATGGAGAGGCAAAAAGAGACGACCAAAACTATATGTATGTATCTGCCTGGGAATATCAAGGAAAAGACATCAATGCAGAAACGTTGCATAAAGAAGAATTGGTTTACGAGAACATTGAAGTGAAAACAAGAAGTTATAAATAATCTCCAATAAATAAAATCTAAAAAAATGAGTGCTAAAAAAGGATTAAACCTGACTCTAAAAATTTGGAGACAGAAAAACAATAAATCAAAAGGGCAATTCGAGACTTATAAAGTGTCTGATGTTTCTCCGGATTCATCATTCCTTGAAATGCTTGATATGCTCAATGAAAACTTGGTAGAAGAGGGTAAAGAGCCTGTAGCTTTCGACCACGACTGTCGCGAGGGTATCTGCGGTATGTGCTCGCTCTATATCAATGGTAGAGCACACGGACCAGATACAGGAGTTACAACTTGCCAGCTGCATATGCGTATGTTCAAAGATGGCGAAACAATACACATTGAGCCTTGGAGAAGTGCCGCTTTCCCTGTGATTAAGGATCTTGTAGTGGACAGAAGTGCGTTTGACAGAGTAATGGCTGCAGGTGGATTTATTTCTGTAAACACTTCTGGTAATACTACAGATGCCAATAATATTCCAATTCCTAAAGAAAATGCCGACAAAGCAATGGATGCTGCCGCTTGTATCGGTTGTGGTGCTTGCGTGGCTACTTGTAAGAACGGCTCTGCTATGCTGTTTGTAGGTGCTAAGGTTTCTCAGTTTGCACTCCTGCCTCAGGGACGTGTGGAAGCTAAGAGAAGAGTACTAAAAATGGTAGCCGCGATGGATGAAGAAGGATTTGGTAACTGTTCTAACACCGGTGCTTGCGAGGTAGAATGCCCGAAAGGTATTTCTTTGGAAAATATTGCAAGAATGAACAGAGAATATCTAAGTGCCAAACTTTCTACAAAAGAATAAATTTTAATTGGTTATATTTTTAAATCATTCTGCGTAAACTTGCGTAGAATGATTTTTTTTAGTTTTAACCACTATAACAAATATATAACGACATTATTATACACTATTGTAAGAAATGAGAACATTATTACTTTTTTCAGCTTCGTTGATTTCCTGTGCTTTTTTCTCTCAAAAAATAGAATATAGCGTATCTTCGGTTAATCAAAATAAACCAATTTCAGATGCAAAGGTCTGTTTTTCCAAAGATAAAGATACACTATGCCTCACCTCTAATGAAGAAGAGAAAGATATACACCACATCATTAGCCAAAGGTATTTACACAGTAAACATAACCAAAAAAGGATTTTTGCCCCTTATCAAGAAACCATTAATGTAGATAACACTTCCAAAGCATTTCATTTATAGAAAAGCAGTGCAGGGATACAAGGGGTCGTAATGAAAGTGAGAAAAAGCAATCTGAGCAGAAGTTTTGGGACAACGATATTGAAATCGATAATAATCCTTTCTTCTAGAATTCGTCTTTTGAGAATACTGTGAAAATCATTCCTGAAGTATCATTTAACAATAATAAAATTAGCTCGAAATTTTTTGATAATAAACTTAATGACTCAATTTCAGTAAATAATTTGTTTAATACTTATCACAATGAGCTTACTGGCAATATCAATGGCATCCATTCATACAGATACAGTAATTTCTCTACAAGGAGCATTGTTTTCTCGAAAAGATATTACTTTAATAAAGGTAAAAATATGAAATACAGCACTATAGAAATAGATAACTCCGACAAAGAAAGCTGTATAAAAAACTAAAAATAATAAACTTGAACAAAAATAAAAACAATAGAAAAATTAAATATTAAACATACTCTTAATTTTTATAAATAAGTTTGTATTTTTGCATTTGTAAAAAATAGATTAAAATGGCAGGAAAAATTACATTTACAATGATTAAGCCTGATGCTGTAGCAGATGGGCATATCGGTGCGATTATCGGAAAAATTTCTAAAGCTGGATTTAAATTTAGAGCAATGAAGCTTACTCAACTTACAGTAGATGATGCAAAAAAATTTTATGAAGTACACGCAGAAAGACCTTTTTATGATGAATTGGTTACATTTATGTCTTCAGGGCCTATCGTAGCAGCAGTTCTAGAAAAAGAAAATGCAGTAGAAGATTTTAGAAAACTTATTGGAGCTACTAATCCTGTAGAGGCAGCAGAGGGGACTATCAGAAAAATGTTTGCAAGGAGCGTGGGAGAGAATGCTGTTCATGGTTCCGATTCTGATGAAAATGCAAAAATAGAAGTTCAGTTTCATTTTTCAGGAAGAGAAATATTTTAATTTGCTTCAAGGTAGTCTAAGAAATATTAGATTTAAATTACAAATGTATAGATCGAAATAATAATTGATTCATGATAAAGATAGTATTTTTTATAATTGAATTATTTTCTTGAGATCAAATGCATGAAATTGGATTTAGGTATCCCTAAAAAAACTATATTTTGATTATGGGATAATTAGATTTTATTGAGTATCATACATTATGATACTCATTATTATTTTAGGTTTAAGATAATTTAAAAGTTTAAATAATTTTGTAAATTATTCTTAGTATGTGAAAAATACGTGTATTGTCCATTCAAGAATTTCTGACACAAAATTCTGTAAGATTTTAACTTCTTCTTATTGACTATTGAAATCAAAAAAAACGGGTAATATTATTAGAATCTTCCTTCTTGACTACAAATAAGATATTTGATAAAATAAGAAGATATATTTTTAAAATTATCTTAAGTCTTAAATATATTCCAGTTGGCAAAATATTTTTTTGTTTAAATACTATTCGTAATCGATATCGTCAGTACTGTGTCATCCGTAAAACATGAATCAGGATTAAATAAATCAAATTCTGTAGTTTTTCGATTATGCCACTCATATACCGAACCAATAAAATCACCGATTACAGAACCTATTATTGTCTTTGAATTATTTATTTTTTTCTATTTCAGAAAAGATTAAATAACACCATAGTATATTTTTATTTTTTATAATACATTTAAAATTATAATTACTTCAACAAATATATCCTCTACTTCTTAGCTTTAATCATCATTTCTAAAGCGTCCCACATCTCTGTCGGGATTTGCTCCAGCATATTGAATTCTCCTGCGCCTTGCAGCCACTCTCCCCCATCTATGGTAACCACTTCTCCATTGATAAACGCTGAAAAATCCGACACCAAATACGCCGCAAGATTCGCCAATTCCTGATGAACGCCCACTCTACCAAGGGGTATCTTTTTCGTCATATCAAATTGCTCTTTCAGATTCCCCGGAAGCAATCTGTCCCACGCTCCTTTTGTGGGAAACGGACCGGGTGCAATGGCATTAAACCGAATACCATATTTCGCCCATTCTACGGCAAGGCTTCTCGTCATTGCCAAAACCCCCGCTTTGGCACAAGCTGACGGCACTACATAGCCAGACCCCGTCCAAGAGTAGGTGGTAACAATATTGAGCACCGTGCCTCGTTCTTTTTGGTTTATCCAATGTTTACCAACGGCAAGCGTACAGTTTTTAGTTCCCTTCAATACAATATCGATAATCACATCAAAGGCGTTTGGCGAAAGTCTTTCGGTAGGGGATATAAAGTTCCCCGCAGCATTGTTCACCAAAATATCTATTTTACCAAATCTTTCAATCACCGCATTTTTCATTGCTTCCACTTCATCATAATGGGGGATATCACAGGAAATAGGCAGTACCTCGCCGCCGGTTTCGTTCTCAAGCTCTTGGGCTGTATTATTTAGTTTTTCTAAATTCCTCGATGAGATAGCCACCTTGGCGCCTAATTCCAAAAAGTACTTAGACATTGCTTTACCAAGGCCGCTGCCGCCTCCGGTCACAATGATGATTTTATCCTTTAGCGCATCTTCTCTCAGCATTGGGTTTGTATAAGTATTCATAAGATTTCTAATTTTTAGGTTAATGATTTTTTATCTTGATTATAAACGACAGTATAAATATTCTCTTTAATCACCGCCTTGTCTGCATCGCTAAAATTAGCCAACAGAAACAGCGGCAAAGCATTTTTATCTTTTGAATAAGGGGGCTGAATATAGTTCTCATCTATGATTCGAAAACTATTTCTTTGATAAAACTCAATCCGCTTTTTGGCAATTTTGCTAAGGCTGTCGGGCTCAGATTCTAAAACAATGTGCCGATATTCATTCTTTAATAATTGAAGAACCTCGCTGCCCAATCCTTGTCCTCGGAAATGAGAAAAAATTTCAAAATGTTCTAAAAACACAAAATCCTGCAAATGCCAAATAATCAAATAACCAACGATAGCATCTTTGTGATGAATACTGAGAACTTCTACTTTTTCATTAACAAACAAAGAAAAAAATTGCCCCTCATCTCGGCGTTCATCAGGTGGAAATGTTCGGCAATAGCATTGATAGATTTCTTGGGCTAAAACATCTTTACAAAGGATATCTCTGATACTTAACATAATTTACAAATCAAAAACGCTCGGTCGTCTGGTAATGAACATATCCTTAATCCAAAGCGTAAATGCCAACCCCAAATAAATCAAAAAGAAAACTCCTGCCGTAGCAAAAGTAGAGTAGATAAAGAACACCCTCAGCTTGGAAACCGGTATCCCGATTTTCGCCCCCATACGCGTAAGTACGCCGAACCACTCTCTCTCGAAACGATGCCTGATATTACTGAACATCTTTAAGTTTTTAATAAATGATAACCGATGCCGCAATTTAGACATTTTTTCTGACTACAAGAATTTTTATGATGAAAAAGTAACGCTTGGCTCTCCAAGGCATTGTTAATCCTAAGCCCCATCTTTTTCCATTCGCTGATGATACTATTTTTTTCTACCGGTATCTTTTCATAGAAAGACAAAATCTTATCCGGCGTATCCTCCTGCATATCCCGATAGTAAGCATATTTGAATGGCAAAACCACATTAAGCAATATCAGATGAATAAAATCTTTGGAAAGTATTTTCGGATATTCTTTAGCCGTAATTTTTCCGAAAGAATAACGATTATCCCAATATTCGGAAGCGGAGATTGGCTCAAAAACCTGATACAGTGCTCCCAAGTCGTCTGCCTTTACTAATTTTGAAAATAAATTTTGATGTCTGTGGTAAAGACTTGCAAGCTGGGAAAATCTTATTGTAGGAAAGTTTGGCGGACGAAGCCTTAAAAATTTTGGCGTAATGGTAATGTCCGGTAGCTGAAACTTGACTCTTAGGTAGTCAAACTCTTTTTTCCAAATCTCCATTGTCTCGTCCAAAGGCTCGTTCAGCCAGCCACTTATTCCGTAAAAAAGTGCTTCCAACTGCGTCTTGTTCTGCCTAATTTTGTTGATGACCGCATACTCTACACTCTGGGCTGTTTGCAGGAAGATAGGGGCATTCACTTTCAGTCCAAAGGCGTACGCAAGAAGATGAAAAAGTACCGCTTCGTAATTATTTCTATACCGCTTCAGATATTCTGCTATGACATCGGCTTTTTCTTCAAGCTTCTTTAGAAGTATATGCTCTGCAAATTGAAAGGGTACCTTATCCTTATCAAAAATAGGAGTACAAGGAATAAAGGTCCTTTCGGAAGAAAGGATTTTGTATTTTTCAAATACAGAGGGCTCTATATAAGATTTTAGCTCCAAAGTAGGAATATGATTCCGAACAAGGTGGGGAATATCTCTATCGTGCTCATAAACAGCGTGCAGAATAAGATTACCAAAATTTTTATCCAAATGGTGTTTATGCAAAAGATAATCCGAAGACTTTAGATGAAGCTCTATGTTTCCTACAAAACAGAGATTTTTGGTTTTAATCTTTGCAAAGAGAAAATCCGGTCCCGCATCGAGATTCCATTCTCCAAAGTCCATAATCTCTATCACATTCCCCTCCGTATCCTTAAAATCAAAGGATTTGAATATTTTATAGTTCCAAAAGTATTGCAATAGACTCTCGTTCATCTAAGACCGATTTTACAGTGCCAATATAGTAATTTTTATTAACTTTGAAAAAATATTATTTTAAACAGGCTCTTAATGAGTAAAATCATTCCTTAGCCATAAGTTCCTTTGCTTGCTGGATAGCGGCATCTGTAATTTTACTTCCGGAGATAAGCTGTGCTATTTCTTTTAGTTTTTCTTCTGCGGACAGTGGTATAATATTCGAGCGGGTACGTCCTTCGTAGTCTTCTTTTATCACTTTGTAGTGGTGGCTGCCTTTTGCGGCAACCTGAGCAAGGTGCGTAATGACGATCAGCTGCATATCCTTAGACATTTCCCTCATCACTTTTCCTATTTCTTCGGCGATACGCCCAGAAACCCCCGTG
Source organism: Riemerella columbipharyngis (assembly GCF_900101995.1). GTDB lineage: Bacteria > Bacteroidota > Bacteroidia > Flavobacteriales > Weeksellaceae > Riemerella > Riemerella columbipharyngis. Next base: position 74,386 of record NZ_FNAS01000009.1, read on the forward strand.
TCTATTTCATCTAAAATAAGCGTAGGAAGCTCCTCGTTTTCTGCCATTATCTTCTTTATGGCAAGCATCACCCTTGAGCGTTCTCCACCGGAAATAGCCGAATGTATGGGTTTTAGTGGAAATCCGGAGTTGGCTTGGAATAGTATTTCTATATCTTCTTTGCCATAGAGGTTGTAGTCTTCGGATGGGGTAAATTTCACTTCTATTTTGGCTTTGTCTAATCCCAATTGAGAAAGTAACGCTTGTATTTTAGCCTTAAAGGTTTCCGCCGCTTCTTCACGATGACGATGCAAAGTTTCCGAAAGCTCTCGCATAGCCGCAAGTTCTCGCTCTATAGTCGCCTGTGTTTCCTCTATTTGAGCCTCCAAATCGTCAAAACTATTTTTTTCGGTTTCAAGATTTTGGCGTATATCGATAAGCTCTTCTATGGAATGGACTTGGTGTTTTAGGAAAAGAGCATTTATCTTATTTATCTTTTCTGTAAGGATAAAGATTTCTTCGGGGTTTACGCTTATTTTGTCGCTTTCGTTGGATATTTCATTCACGATATCTTTCATCTCCAGCACCGCCGACTCCCAGCGGGCATAGAGCTCCTCAAATGCAGACGAAAAAGAGGCTAGCTTTGAGAGTTTATTATTAATGTCATTCAGCTGAGGCTCTACGCCATATTCCTCTTGGTAGAACGAATTCAAAATTTGATTGACATTCTCCGCTATCGCTTCCGTATTTTCCTGTATGGACAGCTGATTTTGCAGCTCCTCCCAGTCTAAATCCTCCAAAGGAAGTTCCTCTAATTCTTGCAATAGAAAATTGTTGTAATCGCTTTCCTTGTTGCTCTGTGCCAGTTTTTCCCGAAGGCTGTTTAGCACTTTCGTTAGCGATTTGTAAACCCTGAAATGCTTTTGGTAGTCCTCTATAATCAATTTATTATCACAGAGTCGGTCTATCATTTTGAACTGAAAAGCATCGGTGAATAGCTGTGAAGTCTCAAACTGAGAGTGGATATCAATCAGCTTGGAAGAGAGCATTTTCAGGACATCCAAAGTAACGGGAACATCGTTTACAAAAGCTCTGGATTTGCCACTTGGTAGAATTTCCCTGCGTATGATGGTAGGGTTTTCAAAATCCAAATCGTGCTCATCAAAGAAAGGGGTAAGACGCTCCGATGCCACAAACTCCGCCTCTACCACACTTTTTTTATCTTGGTTGGCAATAGACTTAATATCTGCCCTTTCGCCGAGTATAAGGCGCAACGCACCGAGTATGATAGATTTTCCGGCACCGGTCTCACCTGTAATTACTTGCAGCCCCTTGTTCAGATGAATATCAAGGGTATCTATCAAAGCAAAATTCTGTATGAAAATCCTATTTAGCATTAGGCAAAGATAAGAAAAAACCGCCTCGAAAAAAACACCTACCTTTTCCAATTGGTATTAGGCTAAAACGAGAGAAGAGGAGTTCTATCGCCAATAAATTCTAAGTGATGATTTTCTGTGTATGATATTTTTTAATTTGGTTGTTACGTCCGCTTATCTGTCAAAAAACATCGGGCTTTTAGTAATGCAGTGATTGGCACGATAATTGCGAACTATTTTGCAGGATTCTCATGTTTAATTTGAGTTTTCATGGTTATTAGTTTTTACTCCGGTCCAATAGGGCTGGAGTTTTTTCTATCTGTATCCGAAGTTTTTCAGATCTCGCTCATTTTTACGCCAATCTTTTTTTACTTTTACAAAAAGATTGAGGTGTATTTTTTTTGCAAAGAATTTCTCTAAATCTTCTCTTGCCTGTGTACCCACTCTTTTGATAGCCTCACCCTTATGTCCTATTATTATTCCTTTCTGGGATTCTCTTTCTACATAGATAATGGAATCAATAAATATAATACTTTCCTTTTCTTTGAATAGTTCTGTGACAACTTCTACAGAATAAGGGATTTCTTTCTCGTAATTAAGAAGAATTTTTTCCCGAATCGTTTCATTAACGAAGAATCGCTCCGGCTTATCTGTATATTGGTCTTTGTCGTAGTACGGCGGATTCTCGGGCAGCAGAGATTTGAGTTTCGGTAAAATAGCATCGGTATTGAATCCTTCCAACGCAGATATAGGAAGGATTTCTGCCTTAGGTATTTGCTGATGCCAAAAAAGCATCGCTTTTTCTAATTCCTCTTGGTTGCTTTTATCTATCTTGTTGACTAAAATCAGTACCGGTACGGGGATTTTATTAAGTTTTTCTGTTAAAAATTCCGAAGGGATCTCCTTGTCCGTTACATCTACTATAAACAAAAAGACATCTGCATCTTGCAAAGAATCTTTTACAAAATCCATCATTTTTTCTTGAAGCTGATACTTAGGGTCTAAGACGCCCGGGGTATCCGAAAAAACAATCTGTAAGTCGGGTTCATTATAGATTCCGAATATTCTGTGTCTTGTGGTTTGTGCTTTTTGAGTAACGATGGCGAGTTTCTCTCCCATCAATTGATTGAGCAGTGTAGATTTCCCAGCATTGGGTTTTCCTACTATATTTACAAATCCGGCTTTGTGCATTGGTTGATATTTTTGCAAATTTAAGAATATACTTTAAATATGATTTTCAAAATATAAAGAGGACGATTTATGCTAACCGCCCTCTTGAATATGATAACAAAGCTCTGTTTAGCCTTTGTATTTACCTATTGCGATAAATTTCTCCTGTCTTTGGGCTTCCAGTTCTTCTCTTGAGAATTTTTTGAAAGCTTTAATGTTGCTGAGGATAGATTTCTTTACATTTTCAAAAGTTGTTTTCGGGTCGTAGTGTGCACCGCCCAGAGGCTCTTCTATTATACCGTCTATAATTTTTTCTTTCAAAGAATCTTGTGCTGTAAGTTTCATCGTAGAGGCAGCTTCCTCCTTGTGTTCCCAGTTTCTCCAAAGAATTGCCGAACAGTTTTCGGGGGAAATCACAGAGTACCAAGAATTCTCCATCATATAAACTTTATTCCCCACACCTATTCCCAACGCACCTCCGCTGGCACCTTCCCCTATGATATAGCACAGAACGGGGGTTTTTAGAGTAAACATTTCAAAGATATTTCTTGCAATGGCTTCGCCCTGTCCGCGTTCTTCGGCTTCCAATCCCGGATAAGCTCCCGGAGTATCGATAAAGCAAACGATAGGGATGTTGAATTTTTCAGCCATTTTCATCAGCCTAAGAGCCTTGCGATAGCCTTCCGGATTGCTCATTCCGAATCTCCGGTGCTGTCGTTCTTTGGTGGTTCTTCCTTTTTGTGTTCCTATGAACATTACAGATTGTCCGTTTATTTTGGCCAAACCTCCTACCATTGCAGGGTCATCGGCAAAATTACGGTCGCCGTGCAATTCCAAAAAACTACCTTCATCGGCAATTCCTTTTATATAGTCTAAAGTATAAGGGCGATCCGGATGTCTGGACAGCTGCACCCTCTGCCAAGGGGTAAGGTTACCATAGATCTCTTTTTTCTTTTCTATGATTTTATCTTCTATCTGGCTGCATGCGAGCTTCACATCTACGCCACTTTCTTCTCCTACCAAAGTACAAGTTTGGTATTGCTCCATGAGCTCTTTTATTGGGGTTTCAAATTCTAAGTATTCCATATTTAATGAAAATTATGCCTCAAATTTAATGAAATTTTTCTAAAGCAAATTTAATTAATAGTTGTAATGGCTTTATGTATTCTTTCTAATGTTTCTTCTTTGCCTAATATTTCCATTAAATCGGGAATATCGGGGCCTTTCAGTTCTCCTACCAAAGCCAATCGGAGAGGCATCATTACCTTACCCATTCCCATTGATCTCTCTTCCACGAAATGGTGGATTGTTTGTTTCAAATTCTCTGCCTCAAAGTCCGTTTGTTCTAATACTTGGCTTAGGCTGGAAAGTGTGTCTTTGGAGCCTTCTTTCCATGCCTTTTTTATGCCTTTCTCATCATACTCTTGCGGTGCGTGGAAGAAGAATTTTCCTTCGTTATAAATATCTTTCACGAAAGTAGCTCTCTCCTTCATCAGTCCTATTATTTTTAGAAGTTTATCATCGTTTGTGCTTTCCAGAGGAATATTTGCATCTTTTTTAATGATTGATAAAATCTCATCATTGGATTTTTTGTGGAGGTACTGCTGATTGAACCACTTTGCTTTTTCGATACTGAACCTTGCTCCTGCTTTATGGACTTTATACAGGTCGAACTCGTTTATCATTTCCTCCATAGAGAGGATTTCGCGGTCATTTGCCGGCGACCACCCAAGTAATGCCACCATATTGATAAAGGCATCGGGGAAGTAGCCTTCGTCCCTGTAACCTTTGTAGGTTGTATCTGTAGCTTTGTCGTAAAAATCCATAGGAAAAACAGGGAAACCGAATTTTGCACCGTCTCTTTTGGAAAGTTTTCCTTTACCTTCCGGTTTTAGGATAAGAGAAAGGTGGGCGAACTGAGGTGCTTCCCACCCCATAGCTTCGTAGAGCAAAAGATGCAGCGGCAGAGAAGGCAGCCATTCCTCACCACGGATTACATGCGATATTTTCATTTCGTGATCATCGATGATGTTGGCAAAATGATAGGTAGGCATACCGTCATTTTTCACCAAAACCTTATCGTCCAAATCATTAGTGTTAATACTAAATTTACCACGGATAATATCTTCCATCTGAACCACTCTGTCCACCGGCATTTTGAACCTTATCACATAAGGGGTATTGTTATCCAAAAGTTTCCGAACCTCTTCTTCCGGTAGAGATATGCTGTTTCTCAGTTGGTTTCTGGTAATGTAATTATAGGCAAAAACTTCTCCTCTTGCCTCGTATTCTTTTCGGATTTGTTCAAGTTCTTCAGGGGTGTCAAAAGCCATATAGGCATAATTGGTTTTTAAGATATGAGCGGTATATTTATCGTATATATCTCGCCTTTCAGATTGCCTGTATGGGGCATACGGTCCTCCTTTCTCCGGGCTTTCATCCGGTATTATTCCGCACCATTCCAAAGATTTGCTAATATACTCTTCGGCACCTTCTACATATCTGGCGGTGTCTGTATCTTCTATTCTTAAGACGAAATCTCCGCCATTATGTTTAGCGAAAAGATAATCGTAAAGGGCTGTTCTTACACCTCCTAAATGTAGTGCTCCTGTGGGACTTGGGGCAAAACGAACTCTCACTTTTTCCATGATAATTTTCGGATTATAAACTATTATTAAAACGCAAATTTACAGAAAATATAAAGATTCTGCATAGAGACTTTTTTGTTGAAGGTATAGAAAAGGGTATTTGCCAGAGTTTAATCTCAACTATCAGTATATTCAATAACAAAAAAATGCTTAGTTTTGTATTTAAATTTGAAATTTATGGAAATAGGAGAAAGACCTTGGGGGAAATATTTTGTGTTAGAAGACCAGCCAAATTACAAACTAAAAAGAATAGAAGTAAATCCTGGGCATAGACTCTCTTATCAGTATCATCATAAGAGACAAGAGGCTTGGACAATTATACAAGGGACAGCAAAGGTAACATTAGACGGAGAAGAAATTGTATTCAAGTATGGAGAAACAGTGCAGATTCCCCGACAGATTAAACACCGCATTCAAAATATCGGCGAAGATATTTTAGTGTTTATAGAAGTCCAAACCGGAACATATTTTGGGGAAGATGACATCATTAGGTTAGAAGATGATTATAGTAGAGATTGAATGAAAAGATTGATGTTCCATAGTGTTCTGTATTTTTTAATTTTTGCATTATTTCTTTTAGGGGGCAAAGCCCAAGCACAGCTCACAATGCACCCTATGGCAACTGTAGGCTATACGTATCAAAACCAAAATTTTGGAGAGCTTGGAGGGAAACTTTTATTCTTAAAAAAAGATGAAATGCTATATCGCATAGGAGCCTCTGCTCTGATAGGCAGCGTGAAAGGCAAAATCTCTGTGATACCTAAATTACAAACAGATGTTTTATTTAATTTCAGCAAGGGGCATAGTGTAAAACAGCCTCATTACTTTGTTTTGGGAGCAGAAGCCACAAATAAGTTTTTTTCTCCAAAATTAGGAATAAGTGCATTTGGGTTAATAGAACTTTCGGGAGGGTATGCTTTCCCTTGGAATAACCAAACGCTTAATGGAAAAACCCTCAAAGGGGTTAATTTTAATTGTACTTTCAATATTCCTTTAGTCGTTTTCTTCGGTAAGAAAAGTTAGGGTCTTATGAAATCTCTTTTTAGAAACTTTTCTATTCGTGCAATTGTAGTACCTATATTGGTGTTATCTGCGATGTGGATTGTTTTCTTTTTTCAAGTGATAGGGTTGATAGAGCCTTGCGAAGGAGCCCTCATTCCATTAGTGCCGCAGGGGCTTAAAGGCATTTTCTTTTCGCCTCTCCTACACGCCAATATAAATCACATTACAGGAAACTCTGTACCTATGGTGGTATTGCTTTTCCTGCTTTATCAGTTTTATCCCAAAATAGCAGATACCATATTTATAACAGGGTGGCTGGTAAGCGGTTTTTTACTCTGGCTGATGCCTCCGATAAGTTTTTACGATGCATCTCCTTATACTTGTATTATTGGTGCGAGCGGAGTAGTTTATGTTTTGGCATTTTATTTATTTTTTAGTGGAATATTCAGATGGGACATCAGGCTTATGGCCATTTCTTTGATTGTGGCTTTATACTATGGAGGATTGATTTGGGGGATATTTCCCGAAGAACTGTTTTTGCCTCCGGAATATAGGAGCAATATCTCTTGGCAAGCACATTTGTCGGGTGCTGTAGTGGGGAGCATTTTGGCGTTTATGTATCGTAAATATAACGAGGAAAATAAGAATAAATTTATATGGCAATACCCCAACTATTATAGTGAGAAAGACGACAAACTTTGGCAGGAGTACAAAGCTCGTTTTCCGGAAGATTTCAATGAATTGCCGCGAATGAAAGAGCCGGACATATGGGACAGGCTGGAGGAAATTAGAAAAAATGAGCATTAAAAATCTACCGCCATTACCAAAATACTGATTTTATTATTCCCTTTTTTAATGAGTTCCCAAGCCGCACTGCTTATAGTGTTTCCTGTGGTATAAACATCATCTATGAGAAGAATATGTTTATCTTGTATAGCACATTGTACCGAAAACAAGTTTTTAATTTCAGAACGGTGTTCTCGGTCTTTTTGAGCTTGAGGTTTTGAATAAAAATTTCTTTTAAGAAGATTATGAGAATAAGGGATTTTAGTCTCTTTTGAAATATATTCTACAAAATGATGAAGCTGGTTGTATCCACGCTCTTTTTGCTTACGAGGATGTAAAGGAATACTCGTGATAATGTCTATTCCGAAAGAGGATAAAATATTTTTCTCTACGGTCCATTTCGCAAGTGTTTTTCCTATGATACTTCTGCCGTTGTATTTTAGTTCGTGAATGATTTTTTGGCTAAGCCCACTCTTTTGGTAGAGCATAAGGGCTACAGCTTTCTCGGTAGGGAATAAAAGACGGCATTTCTGTTCCAGTAGGTTGGTTTCCGTAAAAGAGAAATTTGCAAAATCAATTAAAGACACACAAGCATCGCATACTGCGTCATTTGCATCAATAATATTTTGACATCCTAAACAGCGGTTGGGAAAAAGTAGATCCAATATCAGATTCATACAAAGTTCTTACTTTTTTAATGCCAAAATCATTCTTTCCATTTTAAAAGTTCTATATTTTCACCATCAAAAACAGCGTAGGTAAAATAGCTTATCCAATCCCCAAGATTGACATATTGGGCATTTTTTTCTAAGCCTAAAATCATCGGGAGATGGCGATGTCCATAAACAAAATAATCAATTTTTTCTGTTTCTAATTTCTTTTTAGAATAGAGGATAAGAAATTCCTTGTCTTCTCCTAAAAATTTTTTATCTTCTTCTCCGCTGATGAGCTTGTTTTTTTGAGAAAGATAAAGTGCTAATTTCATAGCAATGTCCGGGTGGAGCCATCGAAAAGCCCATTGTGCTAATGGATTGGTAAAAACTTTTTTCATTCTTTTGTAGCCTTTATCTCCGGGGCCCAATCCGTCTCCGTGGGCAAGAAGAAATATTTTTTTGTTGACAGAATAATATCTTTTTTCAAAATAAACAGGTATTCCCAATTCTTTTTCGAAATAGTCTTTCATCCAGAGGTCGTGGTTGCCTACAAAGAAAAAGATATCAATGCCGCTGTCTTTTAGTTCCGCGAGTTTTCCCAGCAGCCGCACATAGCCTTTGGGTACCACATATTGCCATTCGTGCCAAAAATCGAACAAATCTCCCATAAGAAAAACAGCTTGTGCGTCTTTTTTTATGCTGTCCAGCCAACGGATAAAACGCTCTTCGCGAACCTTGCTTTCCTCCGGAGATGGCGCACCGAAGTGTTGGTCGGAAGCAAAGTATATTTTTTTACCAATTTTCAGGGATATCGTTTCCATAGTTTTATGGATTTTCTTCAGCCAGCCATTCGCCATAGGAGTTCTCGGTTTCGTGAAGTTTGAGGTAGGCTAATTGTAAAGGGCTGGGCAGCCGCTGTTTTATTTTTTCAGCAATGTCGTAAAGCATATTCTCGCAAGTGGGTTGATAATCACAATAAATGACTTTATGCCCTTTACTTGCAAGCTCATCACCCAATTCCTTATGAGGGGAAAGTCCATTTACGAGGACGGCGTGATCCCAGCAGTCTACAATTTCCTCTTTTACAATCTTTTTGATATCTCCGAAATCTACTACCATACCATTTTTAGGGTGGTTGAGGTCGGATATTGGTTTTCCCTTTACCGTTACAAAAAGTTTGTAAGAATGCCCATGCATATTTTTGCACTTTCCATCGTAATTATAGAGTACATGGGCGGTTTCAAAAGTGAAAATTTTAGTAATTCTTATCATTTTGCAAAGATAACTATTTTTGGGAATGTAGGAGTGAGTTTTGGTTTGGTTAACGAGATTGCCTCTTCTTAGCTAAAATCTACTGTAAATAAAAAGTTCAAGATAATTTAAGCGGGTTGTTTTGTATCAATTTACTACATAGCCAGAACTCTCTATTCCATTGAATAGATGCCTATTTAAAGTAAATTCATTTTATTATATTTAATACTACAATGTTTTTGTATCCTAGATCAGCAAGCTCATCATAAGTTTTTACGTATGTAGATAGTTAGTAGTTTCCTTTTATATATTTGGTCGTGTTTTAAAAAGTATGATGATATAAAAATTTGACAATCAGGAAATAAAGTTCTATTTTTGTTGAATGTTAATAATAATTAAACTCCACTGCCCCAATTGTCAAGGTACAAAGATAGTCAAAAACGGAAACAAAAAGAACAAAAAGCA
>NZ_FNAS01000007.1 GCF_900101995.1 Riemerella columbipharyngis
CTAGTGTGGAAATTTTTTTTTCACGGCAGGAAATTTTCATCGGCTGGCTATGCCTTTTCATACTTCAAGGTTTTCAATCTATTTTTAATGCCTGTCCCAGGGGTGAAAATCACCTTTGCAGACTTTATGGCTGCTGCCGTTACTTCCTCTTCTTTGGCTTTCCCCTCACTGCTTAGGCTTGCACGCATACTGCCCAGCTCGCCCAGCCGCACAATCTGCCCATCGCTTAGGGAGTCCTGCATCACATCCACCAGTGCATAGAGCACCGCACGGATGTCGGCACCGCTTACGGTTGAGATTTTTTCGATATCTTTGGTAAGATCTTCCAAAGATTTTTCGCCTCTGTACACTGGGGAGGCATAGTATTTTTTGCTACCTCCGCCCACTACACCGGGCTGTCCTTTTTGAATAATTTTAAATTTTACTGGCATAATATTGAGTTTTTATATTGATGTTTTGTATTGTTTGGGAGACTACCGTTTTTATCCCCCCAAAAGAAACCTAATTTTATTCTTTGTGTTGCAAGTATTTCGGCACTGCCTAAGGCATTCATAACAAAGCATAAAAAAACACTGCAAGAGATCAATAACAAATTCCCTTGCAGTGTCATATTAACAAGACATAAAAAAACACTGCAAAGAATCAATGATACATTCTCTTGCAGTGTCAAAATATTAAAGTATTCCTTACTTGCTTTTTTTAAATTATTTTTGTAGGTGGCCCATGAATAAAACCACTTATCAGTATTTAGCGGTCGCCCTTGTGTGTGTGTGTGTGTGTGTGTGTGTGTGTGTGTGTGTTTACACAAAAATCTGGGATAGCCAAATAATTATGTAAAAACTTTTTTATTTCTTGTATATTGTTTGTTATCTGTATCATAGCACGCCGTAAAGGTATAAAAGTTGTTAGAAACAGCAAATTTTTTTGTGTTAAAATTTCATACACTTCTATAAACATACAACAAAACACACAAAACAGAGCAATAAAAAAAACAATGAAACCGGTTTAAATAAAGACTTGGATGTGATTTGCTATTTTTTTGTCTGAGCTAAATGTATAAAAAAGGCCCTCTAAGTGAGGGCTTTTTTACGACTTATTGTAAGGAAAAAAGCTACAACTATACCTCTAAAAAAATGCACATTTTGTTTTGCGGATTATAATATATTAAAATGATGCCTTTTTTTTATTCTCTGTATGGCTAAGTTTAGCTCGTTCCCAAGAAGAATAAGAATAATATTGAGATTTACCCATACCATTACCAGCAGAATAGATCCGATAGAACCATAAAGAACATTGTAGGTTGCAATGTTTTTAACATAGAATACAAATAATATAGTGCTAATCATAAAAAGCAACATAGTGAAAATTGCCCCTGGTAGTGCGTGCGTCCATTTGGTTATTGTAAGACAGCCAAACCAATATAATAGACTAATAAGCAACATATAAAATAAAGGAAATGATATAAATCCTATGATTTTAGAAAAATTTTGTGCGAGCCAAGGAATTTCATAAGATGGCTTAAAAAGTTTTATCACTACTTCGGAATAATATACACCGAATAAAGAAATAAGAATCAAACTAATAAATGCTAATGTAATACAGAGTGCAATAAGATAGCTTTTAATAATATTTCTTTGTTTATCCGTGTTTTCGTTGAATCCCGTAATAATAGAATTGGTGCCGTTAGTTGCAAAAAATAAAGCAAACACGATGGTCATCTTACTGATGCTTTTCATATTAGGGATAATGTTTCCTTGTATATATCCTATTACATCATCTTGCATACGGGCAGGTAACACATTGCTCATCAATACATCAAAAATATAGTATTGCAATCTGTCATAATGCGGCATATACGGCAGGATGGAAAGCAGAAACAGCAGAAAAGGAAACAAGCTCAAAAAGAAGCTCCACGAAATACTTGCGGCAAGTTTAATAATATCACTTTTGGTAATCCTCTCAAAGTAAATTTCAAAAAGCTCCCATAGAGAAATCTTTAGAAAAGGAAGTTTAATACGTCTTAAATGACTTTTAATATTTATAAAAAAAAGAGGGTTTTTATACTTCATTCCTTTATATTTGTAATGGCAAATATACCAAAAATAAAACTTTAAGATTTTCTACCAATGCAACTACGATTATTATGTATAGGAAAAACCGACAGCAAAGAAATAAAAACACTCATAGAATACTATAAACAGAGAATTTCAAAACACTTTAATTTTGAGATTTTAGAAATTTCCGAGGTCAAAAATGCAAAAAATCTCACTCCTGATTTACTAAAGAAAGAAGAGGGAAAATTGTTTTTTAATCATTTGGAAAACGGTGATTGGGTAGTCGTTCTTGATGAAAAAGGCAAACAGCAAACGAGTAGAGAATTTTCCGAGCAAATCCACCACTGGATGAACAATTCTGTGAAGCGAGTCTGCTTCCTCGTAGGAGGTGCCTATGGGTTTTCAGAAGAAATATACAAGCGGGGAAATCAAAAAATGGCACTTTCGGAAATGACTTTTACCCACCAGATGATACGGCTTTTTTTCGTGGAGCAAATCTACCGTGCAGATCAAATCCTGCAAGGGAAACCTTATCATAATGATTAAGCTTGTATATTATTTTTTATATTTGACCCCGTTAAATAATTTATAATGAAAAAATTATCCGAAAGAGTAGAGAGACTCGGCTATTCCCAGACTTTCGTAATGTCTAATAAAGCTCGTGCTATGAAAGCCGAAGGGGTAGATGTCATCAGCCTTACCCTTGGCGAACCGGACTTTGATGTCCCCAATAAAATAAAAGAAGCTGCAAAGAGAGCAATAGATGAAAACTATAGCCATTATTCTCCCGTGCCAGGTTTTTTAGAGTTAAGACAAGCGATTTCTAAAAAACTGAAAAGAGATAACGAATTAAACTACGAGCCTTCTCAGATATGCGTTTCTACAGGGGCAAAACAATCTATTTCCAATGTTTTGGCTGCGGTGCTTGATGATGGAGACGAGGTGGTTCTTCCAGCTCCATATTGGGTAAGCTATATTGAGATGATCAAAATGATGGGCGGAACTCCAGTTGTCCTGGGTACAACAATAGAAACAGACTTTAAGGTAACGCCTGAACAAGTGAAAAATGCCATTACCGAGAAAACAAAGGCATTTCTGTTTAGCTCTCCGTGTAATCCTTCGGGAAGTTTTTATACACACGAAGAATTGCAGAAAATTGCAGAGGTTTTTTCTCAATACCCTGATGTGCTCATTATTTCAGATGAAATTTATGAGTTTCTTAATTATGAGGGAGAGCATACTTCTATTGCGCAATTTCCACAAGTTTATGAGCAGACGGTCGTGATTAACGGAATGTCTAAAGCCTACGCGATGATGGGATGGCGTATAGGGTATTCCGCAGCACCACAGTGGCTGGCTCCTGCCATAGAAAAAATACAAGGACAAGTAACTTCTGGAACCAATACCGTAGCTCAGAGAGCTGCCATTACAGCTTTGGAAATGTTGCCGTCTGAACTCCAACCGATGATAGATTCCTTTGAACAAAGGCGGGAATTGGCTTATAATTTGGTGTCTGAAATACCTCATTTTCAGTGCAACAAGCCTAAAGGTGCTTTTTATCTATTTCCAGATGTATCGTATTATTTTGGTAAAACATTAGATGGAAAAATTATCCGAAATTCCGATGACTTTGCAATATTCCTTTTGGAAGAGGCTAAGGTAGCGACCGTAGGGGGCGTATCTTTCGGGGCACCGAACTGCATAAGGTTTTCCTATGCCACTTCAGAGGCACAAATAAAAGAAGCGATGCGGAGAATAAAAACAGTTTTGGAGAAATACTAAATTTGTAAAAGGTATTTCTTGATACTGGATTTATGGATAATTTAACTTTACGCTCTTTTACCCTTAAAGATGCACAAGAGCTTTTTACATTAACGGGGAGTAACCGACTCTATCTAAGAGAGTGGCTGTCTTGGCTCGATAACACAAATAGTGTAGAAGACAGCCTTTCCTTTATTCAATCTGCAATGGCTAATCCCCAACAAGGTTTGGAGCAGTATTTCTTTGTTTGTGAATACGATAATATTATTGGAACCTGTGCTCTTCGCCGGCTTGACACAAATACTCCTGAAATTGGTTATTGGCTGAGTGAGAGCCACCGAGGGACGGATATCACCGCTTGGGCAGTTCTGCAATTAGTAGAAGGATAAAAAAAGAGCAGATGTAAATCGGTTATCATTTTTTGTGCAAAAGAAAATAGAGCAAGCCGTAGGGGTGCGTAAAATGTGGTTTTCAGTTTTATAAGAGGTTATCCCAAGCAGAGAATTTACACGGTACCTATCACGATATAGATGTCTATATTTTATCACTAAAATAAATGGGCAACGATTTTTAGGGATAATCTAAAATTTATTGAACAAAAAAGAGAGATATTCAAAACGAAATATCCCTCTCTATTTTAGAGTTGTTTTAAGTCTTAATTTAATTAAGCCAAAACTTCTTTCACTTTGTTTGCGGCTTCTTCTAATGTGATAGCAGAATGTACCGGCAGTCCGGATTCATCGATGAGTTTTTTAGCTTCTTCAGCATTCGTACCTTGAAGCCTTACTATAAGCGGAACTGGAAGTTTTCCGAAGTTTTTGTAAGCATCTACCACACCTTGAGCTACTCTGTCGCAACGCACGATACCTCCGAATATGTTGATGAGAATTGCTTTTACATTAGGATCTTTCAGTATGATGTTGAATGCTTTTTCTACTCTTTCAGCATCAGCAGTACCACCTACATCGAGGAAGTTTGCAGGGTTACCACCGGATAGTTTAATGATATCCATCGTTGCCATTGCCAGCCCGGCACCATTTACCATACAGCCTACATTTCCATCAAGTTTTACAAAGTTGAGACCAGCTTCTCCGGCTTCTACTTCGGTAGGGTCTTCTTCTCTTTTGTCTCTCAATTCAGCCAAATCTTTGTGGCGGAATAGAGCATTGTTGTCAAGAGTTACCTTAGCATCTACTGCTGCTATTTTGTTATCAGAAGTTTTAAGTACAGGGTTGATTTCAAATAACGATGCATCTATACCCACATAAGCTTTGTATAGGGAAGAGATGAATTTTACCATTTCTTTGAATGCTTCGCCTTGCAAACCAAGATTGAATGCTATTTTTCTTGCTTGGAACGGCAATAGCCCAAGAGCAGGATCTATCTCTTCGTGGTGGATAAGGTGCGGTGTAACTTCTGCTACATGCTCGATATCCATACCTCCTTCAGTAGAATAAACAATCATATTTTTGCCTTTTGCTCTGTCTAAAAGTACCGAAACATAGTATTCTTTTGGTTCGCTATCACCAGGGTAGTACATATCTTCTGCAATAAGTACGGAATTTACTTTTTTCCCTTCTGCAGAAGTTTGAGGGGTTACCAGCTGCATTCCGATGATATTTTTAGCATTTTCCTCTAACTTTTCCATTGTAGGCGAAAATTTTACGCCGCCGCCTTTACCTCTTCCTCCGGCGTGTACCTGAGCTTTTACTACCCAGGCTTTAGTACCTGTTTCTTCTGAAAGTTTTTTAGCTGCCTCTTTAGCTTCTTCCACAGTGTTTGCAACGATTCCGCGTTGTACTCTTACACCGTATTTTGATAGAATTTCTTTAGATTGATACTCGTGAAGATTCATAATATTATTTAAGTTTAAATTTTAATTTTCTAAAACTCTACAAATTTAGTAAAACTTTGGAAGATAAACTCTATAATCTTATTTTTTTTCGGGCTATATCATCTCCAAGTACGAACTAAAACATCGCGAATACGACTTTTACGATATTTTATTTTGAATTTGTTTTCATAATATCACGAATTATGTCGCATACAAAAACAAAAATGATCAAAATTTAATAAAATAACTTAAATATCAAATATTATCTTAAAAGGATATCTGTCATCATATGACTTACTGTATTTCCGAAATAGCAAATACCATCAATTACTTTTATTACGATGCCCTCTTGTATCTTTTATATAAGATATGTGTAAAAAAAATTATGTGGTATATAGGGCTAAGCAAAACCTGAAGTAATTTATCATAATAAAATACAGATGTAAGCCTAAAGCTACATTCAATGTATAAAAAAGGTTACTGAAAAGTACCCAAAAAGAACTATTGTGTAAGAGAAAAAGAAACAATAATTAAGGGATGCTAAAATTAACATCCCTTAAAATTCAATTATTTTTTAGTTGAAGTTCTTTCGTGCGGCGTTTCTTCTTTACCCTTTCCTTTCAAAAAGTCATAAGCCGTAGCCGAAGCTACGAAAATAGAAGAATAGGTACCGAAGCCTATACCCAAAAGTAAGGCAAACATAAACCCTCTAAGGTTTTCTCCTCCGAAGATAAAGATAGCTAAAATCACCATCAATATAGTGAAAGAAGTATTGAATGTTCTACCCAAAGTACTACTAATAGAATCATCAAACAATGCGGCTAAAGTTTTCGCTTTTTTCTCCCTCAAATATTCTCTAATACGGTCAAATACAATAACGGTGTCATTGATGGAATATCCTAGCACTGTAAGTATTGCCGCTATAAAATCTTGGTTGATCTCCATATTAAATGGCATTACTCTATATAGCAGAGAGTATGCTCCTAAGATAATTACTGCGTCGTGGAACAATGCCGCTACTGCACCGAGCGAAAACTGCCATTTTCTAAATCTAAATAAAATATAAATAAAGATTCCTCCCAAAGCAGCCAGTACAGCAAATGTACCTCCTGTCTTGATATCATCTGCTACGGAAGGGCCTACCTTAACGGAAGACACAATTCCCAAACCTTGCTTATTGTTTGAAGTTTTAAACTGTTGTAAAGTTAAGCCGTTAGGCAAGTCAGATTTCAAACCTTGATACAATTTACTTTCAATCTCTTGGTCTGCAGACAGAGACTCATCATCAATCTTATAATCGGTAGTGATTTTCAATTGGTTTGTGTTTCCGAAAGTTTTAACGTCTACAGAGTTATTTTTACCACTCTTAGTTTGGAATAATTTAGCCAATTGCTCTTGTGCTTTTGTCGCATCCACACTCTTGTCAAATTTCACAACATAGTTTCTCCCTCCCTCGAAATCAACACCGTATTTGAATCCGTTAATAGCAATGGAAGCTATACTTATGATCATCAATACTGCAGAAAATACATAAGCTATTTTCCTTTTCCCGATGAAATCTAACCATACATTTCTAAAAATATTTTTGGTCATAGGAGTCCATACAGAAATTTCTTTACCTTTATTTAATCTGCTGAATATCATTACTCTTGATAGTAGTACAGAAGTAAAGAATGTCATTAGAAGACCGATAATCAATGTTACTGCAAACCCTTGAATAGGTCCCGTACCAAAAATATAAAGTACTACCGCGGTAAGTAAAGTCGTCAAGTGTCCGTCTATAATCGCTGACAATGCATGTTTAAATCCGTCTTTGTAAGCTTCTTTTATATTTTTACCTAAGAATAATTCTTCTTTTGTTCTTTCATAAATAATCACATTGGTATCCACCGCCATTGCCATCGTAAGCACGATACCTGCAATACCCGGTAAGGTAAGCGTAGCACCAATGGAATCCATTATTCCAAATATATAGAACAAGTTGATAATCATTGCAATTACCGCATAGATACCCGCACCGCCATAGTAGAAGATAATATACACGACGATAAATATAAATGCGATAATAAACGACCAAATACCAGCATCTATGGAGGCTTGTCCCAAAGAAGGCCCCACTACATCGGCCTGTACAATCTTAGCTGTAGCTGGCAGCTTACCTGTACTTAGCACATTTACCAAGTCTTTTGCTTCTTCTTGAGAGAAATTACCGGAGATTTGCGTTCTTCCGTTCGGAATGGCATTCACTACATTCGGAGCGGTATAAACACGGTCGTCTAATGTTACTGCTACCGGTTTGCCTACATTTTTCTCGGTAAGGATTTTCCAGTCTTTAGTCCCTTGGCTGTCCATCTGCATATCTACCACGACTCTGCCTAATTGGTCGAAGTTGATATTCGCATTGTCCACCGCTCCGTCTACAGGGGCTTTGCCCGAAATATTAGAACGAATAGCATAAAGCACCAACTGGTTTGGCGACTCGTTTTCCGGTTTGTACCCCCACATAAACTTAGTGTATCTAATATTAGCAGGGCGTGCGGATTCTGCTATTTTACTATTTAATATTTTATTTATTAAAGCGGTATCACTTAGTTTTACATTTGCTACACCATTAGCCCTTAGGCTGTTTAAGTTAAGCAAAGCAGCAAAATTGGTGTTTTTTGGTACACCCAAAGAGTCGGGTTTTGCTAAAACAAGTTTATTCAATTGCTCGAAATAAGGAGCAATCTCAGGAAACTGCTGTACTTCCCAGAATTCAAGTTTTGCGGAAGTTTGCAGCATTTTTTTAATTCTATCCACATCTGTTACCCCTGGCATTTCTACAGAAATTCTACCTGTACCAGGCACACGCTGCACATTAGGCTGGGTAACTCCCATCTTGTCTATACGGGTTCTGATCACTTCGTAAGCAGAACCTAATGCATCATCTATTTTTCTTTTGATAATTTTTTTGACCTCATCGTCTGAAGTATTGAATTTTATCTCGCTGCTAAGTTTTTGGGTTCCAAAAACATCAGGGTTTGATAATTTTAGGTTTGCTCCTTTTTCTTTATTTAGTTTATCAAACTGCGTAAAGAAATCGTCTATATAAGGTCTTGTAGAATGCTTTTGCTCTTCATTTGTATTTTTCAGTGCTTCTAAGACAACAGGATTTGTAGAGTAATTTGTCAAATCCTTAACCAAATCTGCTTGGTTAATTTCCAAGAGCACATTGACCCCTCCTTTCAAGTCAAGCCCTAGTTTTATTTGTTTTTCTTTGGCTTCGGTGTAAGAGAGTTTGTAAATACCCAGATTGAGCGTATCTTTAGAAAGACGGTCAATTTCTCTTTGGTATTTGGCAGGATTGTCTCCTGCAATAGCTTTGGCTTCACTCTCTATTCTGTTTGAATAGATTGTTGGGACTAGCTCGCTGATACAGATTAGTCCTAGTACAAATGCCACTATTAGAATAAGTCCTTTTCCTTGCATTTTAAGTAATTTACAACATTATAAAATTTAGAATTTGCAAATATAAATAATTTAGTTACATAATAAGCACTTATTGGCAAAGAATTTCTTTAAATAAGATATGCAGCTATTATTTGAAACAAAGAATCACTTTGAGCAGAATATATTGGGACTAATATATTGATAGATCATAACCCCAGTTGTAGAGCTTTATTCGGAAGTGAAATGGGCGTGTTGTTTTCATACTTTTTTCAAACGGTTAAAAAGAACTCAGGCTATTAAGCTTCATAAAAAAAGGCGGTTTTTACCGCCTTGATATCTGAATGAATTCAGATTATTGTAAAGTTATTTTTAGTACTTCGCTCACGGCAGGAACTGGATACATATTTCCGACCATTTCAATTGCTTTGCTTTCAGGTGCTGAAGTACCCATGAATACAGCCTGTTTGTTCCCTGCTCCAGGATATTGATCAGCAGCCGTACCATCATCGTATAAACCTGTCAATGAGGTAATATTTCCTCTGAGCGTTACAGGTATTCCTGTCTCATTTGCATAGAACCAGTCGTTGGAGAATCCGAACATTGTAACATAAGCTATTTTGCATCCTTCTTTTGCAGTGAATGTTTTCATTACTTTTTGCCCAGGTCCCACAGGTGCTGTCCCTAAAACAAATACATCCTGAACATTAGACATTTTTTTCAATGACTCCATTAATTTTGTAGAATTTCCGCTTTGTGCTACTTCCTTCAATCCTATTCCGTTGTCTTTTTGTCCTGGCATAAAGATAGGATTGTGATCTCCCGAATATAGAACCACCAATACAGGCGAAATTCCTGTGATTATACCAGTGTTTTCTTGTACCATTGATAATAGTGGATCAATATTACCTCCTTCTGCAATAGCGGTTACCTCTGGATTAGATTTTTGGTTTGGCGTAAAGAAAGGCATTTTTTCGATAAGCTCTGCTCCGTTAAAGTTTGACACTGCAAATACCCCCGGAGAGAATCCTGTTGTGTGCTGAGCATCGGTATTCGAGGTGTTTGTTATTGTAGCGGTAAATTCTGATGTAGCTTCGTCGTAAGCTAAACTAACTTTAAGTAATGAAGAAGCGGTAACTTCTTGAACTTCAGAAATGTTTGCGTCTTCTGTTTCTGTTTTTGTAAGCTTAGAACCATTATCCCAAAGTTTTATTTGGTTTGAAACATCGCCCGTAATGGCACGCCCTTGTTCATCGTAAAGTTGGATTCCGCCATGGTCTGGTGCAAAGAACCAATCAGCAGAAGCCCCATACATTGTAATGAACATTAGTCTTTGGTTTTTAGCTGCGTGGAATTTGAAAGTTGTAGATTCTCCCGGCATAATTGGTGGATTGTCCTGTCCTCTAAAAGAGCCACTTTGTACAAATTTTTTAGGCGTTACAACATTTTCAACGGTAATCGTTTTAGTTAAAGTTTTCTCTTCCTGCATCATATCGTCTGATCTGTCGCAAGAAGTCAATAATGCAGATGATACAATTCCTGCAAAAAGCGCTAAGCTTTTGATGTTTAATTTTTTCATATTTGTCAAAATTTTAAATTCATCTACATAGTCGTTCAATGATGAAAATCCTGACAAAAAAATAGCTTATTTTTTTATTTTATTTTTTATTTTCTCTATAAACAGCTGTATTTCAGTTGGTTTAAATTTTTGTATTTTTTCATTTTTTTGTGATTCTGTCATCAATCGGTCTAATGTTTCTAATTTTTTATAGTAGCGTACACAAAAATCACAGACACTCAAATGGAGCTTCAGACGAAGCTTTTTTATCCAAGATAATTCACCTGCATGGTCTCGCTCCATTCTAAGAGTAGCCTTGCTGCACGGCATAATGAAGAAATAAATAATTTTGGGTAGAATCTTTTTCATAAATTATTAAACCAATTGAATTCTAAACACTCTCTCAACTGTAATCTGCCTCGTTGTAGAATCTTCCATAAATTAGTAGCTGTAAGCCCCAATTCCTGACAAACCTCTTTGTTTTTTTTCTCTTGGATATAATATAAGCGAAGAGGAATTTTCCATTTTTTGGGGAGTTTTTCCATACAGTCGTCAAAGGTGTCATTGAAAGCAGAGTCATTTGCCAGCACTTCGGAAGAGGATTCCCAGTCATTCAATACGCTGTGGTCAATCCAAGAACCATTTTCATCAAAGAAATGAGATAGACTGACGGATGACGGTGTCCGATATTTTTTTCGATAAAAATCGGAACATTTATGATTTAAAATTCCGTACAGCCAAGTGAGCGGACTGCTCTCGGTTTTGAAATTTTCGTAGGCGTCTAACGCTGCCACAAAAACCTCCTGAACCATATCCATAGCCTCTTCCTTGTCCGAAAGAAGATACAAAGCTCTATTAAGAAGAGGTTCAGAATATTGTTCAATCCAAATACTTAGAACTTCATTTTTTGTTTTCATCTTATATAGAAATAGCTCTACAAAGATAATGAAAATATTATCAATTATGTATAATGGTAAATACTTTATATGATCGAATATTAAATTTTTAAGACTACCTTGAGAGGTAAGTCTGAGTAATGCTGACATTTGCAACTATAATAATTTATTTTTGGATTGCATTCCTTGTTTTTCTAGCGTTCTATATTGTATATGAGGATATACTTCTAAAAATAGAAATCTGGGTATAATTTGTACTCAGATTTTTTATTATGGCACAACAAGTAGTATTACGGCATTAATTAAAAAACCATAATCAACACCTTGAAGGATTTAAGTGTGGCTTCAAAAGGGGAGCGAGTTTCAAGAAATTGGCATCGTCCCCTAAAGTGTGTAAATTAATAAAGATTTATATATAATCTAAGCCTTTGTTTAAAAATAAGCATAAATTGATTCAAAATCAAGCCCCAGTTTCTGATCGGCATCGACTATTTTCTAATAGCCTCTCGTATGGCTTAAATACACCAACTTTGTAACTGCTTCATCTGTAGGGAATGACATTTTATTTTTAGTGTATTTTCTAATTTTTCCGTTTAGATTTTCAATTAAATTGGTGGTATAAATAATTTTTCTAATTTCAATAGGAAAATCAAAAAATTCAGCCTTTCCAAGCCACATGCCGAGCACCTCTTTCTTACCTGAACGGTTTAAGCCTACGGCAAGATAAATGGTTTTATGAATGATTTTTGAATTTTCTCTGACTTTAAAAGAGAGCCCTTCCAAACGATTAAATATAAATCCTCCAACGGGCGATTTTGCTAGGCAACCATCTCGGAGACCCCCGCATTAGTGATGCACGAAATATTGGAGGCTAAAACCTCAAAATCATACAAATCACTGAGAGATTTTAATAGTTTTAGTATTGTTCCATTGCGATAATTACCTTTCGTATTTTTCATTGTATAGATGTGCATCTAGCTCGGCTGAAAACATGTATTCTACTGCTTTTTTGTGCAGTTCTTTGTAGAAAGAATTATTTTTTAAAGAACTTGTAAAAATCCTTGTTGTTTAATAGTTCTTCTTTGTTCATAACTATGTAAATTTAATTAAAGTATTTTTAATCATCAAAAAAGTTATTTCCGAAATTTTATTGAGCTCTGGTGGCTCAAAAATTTTCAAAATAACTTTTTAGTTTACACAGTTGGTGAGAGACTGCTTTGGTGGAAAATACTAAAACTTTACTTTTTCCAATTTCTTACGATGTTCACAATGTCATCAACATAATCCTTGTTACTGCTACCTCGATAAGCAGGATGCCAAGTGTGGATATATAGCTTTTCTCCTGTGTTGTAAAAATGATTTCCCATTTCGGTAACTTGTTTTTCGGTATTGGGAAGCCCCTTGAAATCTTCACGATAAAAATAACCTAAAGTGTTTCCGAAAATTACAATATCCGCATCGTATGCATCGATTTGTTTTTTGAGCAAATCCCTGTAATCATAATATGCTTGTTGTATTTGGTCTGCTTCCGCAATGCTGTCTCCTGGTTCTTTTTTGATGTTTATGAAAGCAATTTCTTGTAAAGGAGAGTAGGCTTCTTCCTCATTAGCCCATGGCATATCATCATAATTGCAATCTTTCAAAATTCCGTAAGTGGTATAAATCACGCGTCTGAGTGTAGGGTTGCTTCTGCCGTGCATTTCCAACCAATCTTTTCTTTTAAAGTTTGTAAGATAGCTCCAAGACAAACTTTCAGAATTAGCTTCTTTCAAAATCCAAAGTATGCGGTATTTTGCATTAAGGTATTTTTCTGGGTCAATGACACCATCAACCACGCTATATTTGGCTGGGGTTTCTCGTATTTTTTCAATGTCTTGAGTGATTTCTTCTTGTATTTTTATTAACTCCCCTAATTTATTCATTGTTATTAAATTAGATTATTATTAACCTCTTCTATTATTTCTGAAATGGTTTTTTTACCTTTAATTTTCTGGTCATTGTAAAAGTCAACAATTGTTTTGGCAAGCTCTTTGATTTTTTCTTGCGGAATAACCTCTCCATTTTTTAAATTATTATAATTGAAATTTTCTTTCTTAATTTCTTCAGAGCCAGCAAACCAGTCTTTCCATTCACCTCTTAGAGAATGGCGGTAATCTTGATACTGCCTATTGGAATAAAAATCTGACCAAAATGTGATGTAAAATCTGCCGTCTGGTATGTCTCCCACACGAATCCACACACCTGTTCCGTTGCCTATTTTCCACCAGAGGATGTCTTGCTCGTCTTTTTGAAATTCGCTTAATTCTCCTTTTGATTGAATTTTTACTTGTTCAACCAGTGAGCTAATATTACCTTTCTTATTAAGGAAAGGCAATATTTTTTTCTCCAATTTGCCCAAGTCTTCTCTTAAATTAGGTTTTATCTCTCCGCCAAGACCGATTTCTTTGGATAAGATGTTAATAATGTTAAAGATACTCTCTTGTATTTTGTTTGTATGCTCTGGATTTGAGCTGTCTGTCTCTAAGGGACTTGCCTTTTCTGCAATTAGGTTAAGCTCCTTTAATATTGCTTCAGAATTCTCGCTATTGGCATAGGGGATAATGTCTTTAGCCACCAATTTTAGCAATTCATTTAATTCTTCAAGAGATACGCTTCTGTCTTCCCAAATTTCCCAAAGTTTTTCAATAAAATTATTGAATACTTCCGATTTTTTTTCAAAAACCTTTACATTCCGCTCTTTGTTTTCCTCTGTTTGCGTTTGCCCTTGTAATAGGAGAATGGTAATAATTGCTGTAATCACGGTTCCCACCAATGCCCCGTAGAACTGGGACGGTAACTCTCCCAATGGAATGATACCGAAAGCAATGGCGGCGCCTAATCCGAAAATAGAAAAAATAACTATGCCGTAAACCCAAAGATTGTTTCTTCTTATCATTTTTAGTAGTTTTTAATTTTAACATTTATTTATTAAAAAAGCTGTCTTTCCTACCAAAGTGTAAAAAAGACAGCTTTAAAATTTAGACGTGTCTGCTGCTTATTTTTTTACCTGTTTTTTCATAGGTCTCTAAATAGGAACCTTTTTTCATCACGAAAGTATCCCCCGAAATTGAGACAAAATCTCCTGTCAGAGAAATCTGCAATGATTTATATTTCCTTCCGTTTTGGTCATATAAGTCGTACCAAGACCCTTTTGCCATGATAAAAAAAGTAGAACTAAAACCTACTAAGTCTCCTGTCAAAGAGATTTGTAATGATTTGTACTTTTTACCATTTTCGTCATACAAATCGTACCAAGACCCTTTTGCATTAATGATTGAAATTGCCATAATGTATAAAATTTTTAATTAAAGTTCCTACTCTGTTTAAGGCTTTTCGGAATTCCGCCTATATATTTATTTTTTTTAAATTTATATGAAACGCCCAATGTGCCGAAAAAGTCGTTGCTGTGTGTGAAAACAGGGCTTCCCACTGCTAAATCCAATTGTAAATTTGGATTTAAAAGATACAAGACTCCTATATCTATGTTATGTTCTTTTTTGTTAATGGTTGAAAAATACTCTACGAATGCAGATAATTTCCCTGACAATGCGTATCCGTTCGAAACAGACAAATTGAAATTCTTAAAATTTTCGGAAGTTCCAATATTATATCCGAGAGTTATCATATTGGAAAGTGTGTTTTCAAAAGCCAGCTTCCATTCGGTGTTTACATTGTTTGTTCTAAAATCCTTACTCGATAAACTACCCATCGAAGCATAGCCCACCAATGTAATGGCAGGAACAATTTTATTTTTGTCTATTATTTTTTGTTTGAAACTGAATGCAATAGGTTTTAATCCACGACTGTTTTCTTGCTTTTCTGCATCAATCAATATGCGTAATTCTACTGTCCTATTAAGAGCATAGCGTAGCATCAAATTATTTAAGAAAGTTTCTTTTGATAGTGTTATCCCATTTTCTATTTGGAATGTGTTTTTGGGAATGACATCCACTCCATCGCTTTGGCCAGGGCGGTCTGTGTTAATGTTTACCGATTGAGCAAGGTAATTACCCCCCCCTCATAAAAGGCTCATAATGAGGTACTTATGTAATTTTAAGCATGTTTTCATTTAACTGAAATGTGTTCCAATGGATTGAGAGAGAACATCTCCCATAAATTTATTTTTGACAAAGATAAGAAAAAAATAAAACAACATATCACGCAAGCTGATTTTTTCATTTCATTCACATTTAATATTACTTTGCAAAGTCATCTTGGCTGAACAACAAAATGAATCTTTGAAATAAATGATTTATAAGGGGAGCTAATAAAATGAGACTTTTGTTAGATCTTCATATACTTTGAATATAAAAAACGCTCTTAAAACAATGGTTTTAGTAGTATTATAGATAATATAATTATACTTTGATTTCTACATCTACGCCACTTGGAAGTTCCAATTTCATTAGGGCATCCACTATTTTACAAGAAACCGAGTAGACATGAAACTGCTTTTTGAGGAATTTGTCTGCCACGATGGTGCTAAAATGGGGATAAGTATTACAACCAACAACCTTAATACTTAAAATGATATGAAAAAATTAACTCTTGTTTTTTTTATTTGGTATTATTAAATAATTTTATATATTTGTCGTAGTTATAAATTCGATTTTTTTATTTTAATCTATGAAAAAAATAGCTTTTATTTTTATTTGTCTTTTGTTTGGTTTTGCAAATGCTCAGAATCTTGATGTCTATTATCAATTGACTATGAAACCGAATGCCAAAGACCGCACTTATGTGGAGAAAGATCTATTTGTGCTTAGTATAAGAGGGGGGGGGCTCTATATTTTATAGTAAGGCTTATCACGATATGATGGCAAATTTGTCTAATCCAGAACTTCAAAAAATAGATATAGATAAAATTTCCTCTAATTATATCATTACCAAAGATAAAGAAGGTGTGTTTCATCACCTTAGGATAGAACGTGATATGGTAAAGTACAAGGAAATAGATTTGCCAAAGTGGAGTATTCTAAATGAGTATAAGACTATAGACTCTATGCGTTGTCAAAAGGCGACAACCCATTACAGAGGGAGGGATTATGTTGCCTATTTTACCGAGAGCATTCCCATCCCCGAAGGTCCTTATAAATTCAAAAATCTTCCCGGTCTTGTTTTGGAGGTATATTCTACAGATGGGGATTATCATTTTGTGTTAGAAGGGATAAAAAAAGCGGATAATAAAATAGAGAATCCGCCAAGTCTATTGCTAAAAAATAGGGTGAGGTATTTGGAAGAAGTAAAGAAGTTTGCCGAAAATCCAAGCTATAAATATCAACAAGCAGACTTATCAAACGGTGATTTCAAGTATACGACAACCATCAACGGTAAGGTAGTAAGCGATACCGAAAAATATAAGCTGTTCAATGAGTTTGTTTGGAAGTTTATGAAAATACATAATAACCCCATAGAAAAAGACGACATATGGATAAGATAGTTGATAGATTTGTGTTTTTAGAATTTTGTTTCATTTCCTCCTTGTCTGCGTATTCACAAAGGAACATATACAATAATTAGTGGTGTTATAATTGGTTACCTATGCTATATCATAAGGCAAAATGGGCTTAATACAAGAAAGAGCTTTAGGAAGTTTAGGTGCGAGTGTATTTGGAGCTATAGCAGGAGACTGGGCAGGAAAAGCAGGTGGACAAACCTTTTTGGGAGCTTTATCTGGCGGTGTAGGTGCAGAAAGTGGTGGTAATTTCTGTGAAGGGGCTGTAGCAGGTAGTGTTGTGGTAGGGCTTAACTATGCGATGTACTCAATAGATGATAATGATGATGAATGGATGCTTACCAAAGACGGAAGGATAATAAAAAGGAGATAAAACAGATTATCTTTATGATGAGTTTACTTATGCACAAACAGTAGGAAGTAGGAATCCAATAGTTGTAGCAACTGTAAAATATAGTCGATTAGGAAGTGGTTATCACATTGTTGGAAAGGCAAGAGGTTTTGGATATAAGGCAGAAATAGGCTTTAAGGTAGGAGGGCATATAACCCAAGTTTTGAAATAATATTCCATTATCAGGTGGGATTACCTTAGCTAAGTTTGGATTAACTAGACTTTATAAATCTGTATATGGGGTTAAAGTTGGATTAAGAGGTTCTAAAATAATACTAAAATCTTCATACTTATTTTCGAGAACTCCGTTAAACAGATCAATGGGAATGAAACTTCTTACAATAATAGGAAAACTAACTAATAATTTAGGAATATTTTGGCATTGATTGGTGCTGGTTTTACAGCTTATGGAGGGTATAATTTCATCTATGAAAAATAATATTATAAGTATAAAAATGATGTTCTTATTTATTTTAGAAATAATTTTTTTTAAATGATGAATATTACCATAATAAATAATCCAAACTATTTAGGCAATGAGATACTTTGCTACTTGAAGATTTTTTTTAAAATTTGATATAAAATCAGACTATTTAGAAGTAGATAAGTATTTTAATTTCTTGCCTTTTTTTGTAGGGTGTTTGTGGAGTTGGATAATTTTTAATTTTCCGAAAAATAAACAAAAATATACTAATTATAACTGTAAGACATATGATAGAAGTGGCAAAACATAAAAAATGGTTTGTCCAGAATAATTTTAGTAATTTCCAATACCTAAGTTCAAATATAAAAAGCAGCAAATGAGACAGAAGCTTTATTTCTATTAAGAAGATTCTTAAAAAAAAGAGAGAAAAACAAAAAAAATCTTTCTCTTGTAAAGTAAAATGTTCAATCTTTATTTTCCAAACAAAAATAACAATGGGTCATTAACTTTAGCATAAAGATACGCATTAAATGCTTATTTGGAAGCTGAGTTTACCCTCATCAAAAGATTGCAAGAATTTTACTTTGCTCATTCATATTATTCTTGAGAAAGGAACCTTAGTGAATACAGTAATAAATGAGTCAGATAATACATTTCGAAATCATCAGGATTTAGTGCTTTTGATGATGAATATATCAAAAAAGTTTAATATAAAATTAACCAAAGACCAAGAAAAAAATTAAACTTTAAAACTCCGAAAAACCTTTTTTATCAATAGTCACATTGGTTGGTTGAATGTATCTTAGAAATATTTTGGGTAAATAGGATTAAATTTGTATATTTGCAAAATCATACATAATAATCATTAAAATAATATTGGAATGTATTTATCAAAAGAAAAGAAAGCAGAAATCTTCGCTAAACACGGAAAATCTGCGCAAGACACAGGAAGTGCAGAAGGGCAAATAGCCTTGTTCACTTACAGAATCAACCATCTATCTACTCACTTGAAGTCTAACCACAAGGACTTTGTCACAGAGAAATCTTTGGTGAAATTAGTAGGTAAAAGAAAAAGATTGTTAGATTATCTTAAAAATAAAGATATCGAAAGATATAGAGCGATTATCGCTGAATTAGGAATAAGAAAATAATAATCTACATCAAAAGGACCTTCCCAATCGAGAGGGTCTTTTTTTAATATTTAATTTGTCTATAAAATATATAATAAAATGTGGAATGGTAATAACTAAATAGTTTGCACCTTCCCACTCGGTGAAATTAAAATTTTGATGAATTAAATCTCCGATAGAAAAAGGAATTGTTACTATAGAAAAAGTAATAGCAATGATAAAATACCAGTTAACATTGGTGGTTATTAGCTTCTTGAATAAAAAATAATTAAATAAACAAAATCCTGTTATTCCTAATAAAAATCCATAATCTGATAGTAAATGCTTTCCTTTGAATAGCAGGTGTATTGGTTGGTAAAAATCATTAATCAAAAAATAATAAATATTAAAAAATAAACAGATTAAAAAACTGACTACGAACAAAACTATAGCATTTTTATAATTATAAGGTTTTAGAAGAATAAAAAATATTAAAGGAATAAAAAAGAAAACTATTCTAGATGTACTACAAATTCCCAATAATAAGCCTAAAATTATACTAATTGAAATGTTCGTTTTTTCTGTTAATACTTTATTGATTAAAATAGATAAAGAAGTGAAAGCTAAAGAAAATGGTAACATATCATGACCATTGAAAAAAAGTTCAAAAGCAATAACTGAACAGAATAAATAATAAGTAAATAGATTTGTTTTCAAATTCCCAAAAAATTTTCTGATAACCAAAAGAATAATAAGCAAATAGAAGGGGGAGAGTAAAAAATATAAATCAAAAATAGAAAAAGGAGCATTAAAAATAACCCACGCTGGTCCTGGGCTGATGGGGGTTTTGGCATCTATCATTAAATCATATAACTTCCCTGTGGACATTAGTGATTTTGAAGCCAAAATCATTGCATCATCTCCTGTGGAACCTTTGCCTATGTTTCTTCTAGCATCTATTATTGGATAAATATAAAAATTGAGTATAGACAATCCTCCTATAAAAATAATCCAAAAAGGGTAATTGAATATATTATAATATTTCTTTATATTTTTAAGTAAATAATACATAGAAATGTTTGCTAAAACCAGATATATGAAAAACAAGTGGTATATAGAAAATTTTATAAAAAACCTTAATGATGGCAATAAAATCAACAGATTAACCATCAAAAACATTAAGATGTATTCTTTTTTTTTCAGTACTGTTTCAGATATTATAAACATAACTATCTATACCAAGTTTTTGTTTTTTTTACGAAATTTTCTATCCTTCCATTTTTTCAAAATCATTAGGGAAATAACTGTCGGACAGACGCTCAAACTTATCTCCTCTCATAAACATAGAGGCATCTACTTCTTCGTAAGAGCTCCGTCCTGCTGCTGCAATCAGTTCGTTGCAAGTATGCAAAGTATTTCTGTGGAAGTAATAAACTCGCTCACTCTTATCCCTTACATCAAGTCCTTTGATGAGCATCTTATTCTGTGTAGCGACCCCTGTAGGGCATTCATTAGTATTACACCTAAGAGCTTGAATACATCCCAATGAGAACATAAACCCTCTTGCATTATTACACATATCCGCTCCCATAGCAATCGCCCTAAGGATATCCAATGCGGTAAGGACTTTTCCGCTGGCTATCACTCGGAGTTTATCTCTTAATCCGTAGTTTTTTAGAGTCTTATTGACAAAAATCAAAGCTGGCTCCAAAGGCATTCCCACACCATCTGAAAACTCCGGCGGTGCCGCTCCTGTTCCTCCTTCTGCACCATCTACGGTAATGAAATCCGGATAGATGTCCAATTCATTCATTTTTTCGCAAATCTCTTCAAATTCTTTGGTATTACCAATGCAAAGCTTAAACCCTACCGGCTTGCCTCCTGACAAATCTCTTAATTGTTTCACGAAATGTAAAAGCCCTTTGGCATCCGAGAACGCAGTGTGTCCTTGGGGCGAAAGTACCGTAGTCCCCGGTTTTACATGTCTGATGGCTGCGATTTCAGGGGTATTTTTAGCTGCCGGAAGTACCCCGCCGTGTCCCGGTTTTGCCCCTTGAGAGATTTTTATCTCCACCATTTTTACATTAGGCAAATTTGCATATTTTTTGAATAATTCAGGGTTAAAATTTCCTTCTTCATCTCTACAACCGAAGTATCCTGTCCCTATTTGCCAGCAGAGGTCTCCGCCCTGAAGGTGGTAAGGGGATATGCCTCCCTCTCCCGTATTGTGATAGAAGTTACCTTTTTTTGCACCTATATTTAGTGCAATCTGAGCTCTATTGCTCAGCGCTCCGAAACTCATTGCCGAAATATTCAGCCTCGAAGCATTGTAGGGCTGCTTACAATCTTTGCCGCCTACCCAGACTCTCGGTAATTCTTCCGATGGTTTTTTGGCATAGATGGAATGCTTTATCCCTTCATATTTTCTATTGTTAATTTCTAGCTGCGTTCCAAAGGCTACTGTATCACTAATATTTTTTGCCCTTCTATATACTGCCGAACGCTGGTTTCTTGGGAACGGTTTCCCGTCTGTTTCTCTTTCTATAAAATATTGCTGAATCTCGGGAGATATGGTCTCAAAGAAATAACGAAAATATCCGAGTAGAGGGAAGTTTCGGAGAATAGCGTGTTTCTTCTGGAAACAATTGTAAATTCCCACTGCATAGATAGCAGTCATCAAAATACTCAGTACATAGGTTTTTGACCAAAAATAAGCAATGAGCCAAAATGCGGCAACTATGGCTCCGCCTATCCATAAAAATTGTCTTCTCATTTTTTTTTCAATTTCTTCAGGCAAATTTAGTAAATATATTTCAGACCAGTTGTTTGCAAGAGCTTTTATCATTTATTTAGCTGTATGTAAAAATCATAAAAAAAGACCGCCCAAAAGGACAGTCTTCATTGTATATATAATAATTTTTCTATAAGCTCACTCTCTTGAATCCTACAATCTCAACGCCATCACCGAAAGATTTTACATATTCTGCTACAGTCTTGCTGTCATCTTTGATGAATTTTTGGTCAAGAAGTGCTTTTTCTTGGTCCAGAGTCGTATTGTCGCTGATGAATCTTTGGATTTTACCGGGAATAATTTTATCCCAAATCTGCTCCGGCTTACCTTCTGCTTTTAGTTCTGCTTTTGCATCTTCTTCTGCTTGTTTCAGAACCTCGTTGGTAATCTGTGCCATAGAGATATATTTAGGTACATTTTTCAAGGTTTTACCAAGACGCACAAGCTCTTCGTTTTCTTTTTGAATCACAGCAATACGCGCTTCTGTTTCGCTTGCAATATAGGCAGGGTCAAAATCTTTGTAAGAAAGCGTTTCTGCACCCATAGAAGCCACCTGCATAGAGATGTCTTTGGTTAATTCGGCAGCTTTGTCAAAATCTTTGGACAATGCCGTGATAGACGCAATTTTGTTTCCTACATGGATATACCCGCCAAGGTAAGGTCCGTCGATTCTTTCAAATGCACCGATTTCAATTTTTTCTCCGATAACTCCGGTCTGCTCGATAAGCTTATCCGCTACGCTCATTCCTTTGAAGTCAGAAGCTAAAAATTCTTCTTTAGTGGCATAGTTAAGTGCATGTGCAGCAAACTCGTGAGCCAATTCTACGAAAGCATCATTTTTTGCTACGAAATCTGTTTCGCAGTTTAGAGCGATGATAGCTCCCTTAGTATGGTCATCACTTACTTTTGCAATTACAGCTCCTTCCGAAGAGTCTCTATCAGCTCTTTTTGCTGCAATTTTTTGTCCTTTTTTTCTAAGGATTTCAATAGCTTTATCGAAATCTCCTTCTGCTTCTACTAAAGCTTTTTTGCAGTCCATCATTCCTGCACCTGTAGTGTTTCTTAGCTTCGCAACATCTGCGGCAACTGGTGTATACATAATTTTCTTTTTTGTTGTTATTGAAATTTAATACCTTACACGGCTTGAAATTTTGCCTCGGCAAAGATAATAATTTTAAGACAAACTAAAAAGCAAGTTTTGTCGTTATTCCATAAATAGTGGTTTATTTATCAATCATTTTAATATTTATAAATAATGAAAAGAGTTCTCGGTATATGCTTTTTATCGGCTTTTTTGTTTGGCTTTTCTCAATCAAAATATACTTTGGAGCAAGCTCTTGGGAGTAATGATATCAGGGTTGTGGCCAATTATATAAAATTTAATTCGAATAGTCCTAAAATAGACCAATTGAAAGCGCGACTATATTACCTCCTTAATCCTGCTGCTGCTTCAAACAAAGAAACGAAAGAGGTGAAAGAAAAAAATAGTACCACTAAAAATATCCTCTTCCGAAAGGATAAAACAGATCAAAAAACAGTGGCACTGCTCAACCACTTGTTTAGTAACGATCCTCATACGAAAGAGGTATATCTTAAAATCATCAACCAATCCCAATGCCCTATCGCAGTAAAAATATCGGGAATAAAAACCTACACGCTGCAAATCCCTGCAATGGGAAACAATTCACTACTCTTGGATAAAGGGGATTATACGCTCGTTTCAAAGCTATGCCACTCCAAATATCTATCTAAGAAAAGTCTAACGAGAGATATTCAGATTACCATTTCTGAGAATTAATTATAATAACTAGGATTTTTATAAATTTAGAGTTTGTTTGAAATTTCAAACAAACTCTAAATATTCAATTAAAACTTTCTTATTCTCCGATATCTTTTATTGAGCATAGGATTTCGACTTCCTATTAAAGACATAATACCAAAAAGCAAAGGAAAAAACATTGCTGTAAATAGTACTAATAATGACATTTCTTTAGGATTTCTATATTTCATAATATTCGATTTTAAAGAGTTAACATAAGGGGATCTACAAAGGATGCCGCCTCAAAGCCTTCGAAATTCGCATCTTCTTTCATTACTTTTCTAAGCTTCCCAAAAAGGAGGTCTTCTTTTTCTTTTGATTCTTTTTGAAACTTTATAAATTTTTCTTCGGAAACTTCTTTTCTATGTTTTGTATCCTCTACATTTATCAAAGTTTTATCATCTTTTTTAATTTCCGATAATGTGATAGTATATAGAGGCGTGTCTATTTTATAAATTAATCCCGGAAGATTTTTAAAAATAAAAGGACCATCACTCAAAGGAATATCCTTAATATAAAGTGCTTTCGCAAAAAGGTCTTTGTATTTTGTATGAGCTTCTCCAAGCTGAAAGTTGTTTTCTGTGATAGTATTATTCACTATATCCCAAGATTTTATAGATTTAAACGGAGATATTAAATAAAACTGCTTTTGATTGGAGTACAAAAATAATTTTTCGTTTCTTTTTAAAACGCAGTTTATTTTATGAATCTGTGCACTCAAACTATCTGGTATAAAATTATTCTTTTTAAGCAAATAAAAATCTGAATTTGAATCTTTAATATCTAATATATAGTTATATCGAGCTTTAGAATCTTTAAACAAAACATTATATTTTATCTCAAAATGCTGAGCATTTACAAAGCAAAAAAACATTAAGAAAATCAGCAATATAAAATTAGGTGTTTTTTTTAGCATAATTGGATATTAAAAAAAATTAAATAAAAGGCATACGCATCAAAACATATACCTTTTAATATTCTTTAACTTTTATTGCAGGGCATGATTATTATTATGAGCACAATAAGCTGCTGCAATAATCGTTAATTGAGTTTCGGAACCGCTTACATTATTAATAAGTAAAGTTACTTCATCGCTTACCATACTTTTCATCCGTGCAACAGTTTGATTAATACATTTAGTGGAAGGCCACGCCCAATTTGCATAAGATACAGACTGAGGATAATTTGAAATGGAAGGAACACTCACTTCAAAATTATCTTTTTGACATTTTTCACCATTGATAGCAAATGGAAACCTTTATTTAGCTCCAACTAATCCAACAAGACTTAAAGAAGCCGATAATAAAAGTTTTTTCATAATAAATTCAATCAAAAAGGTTTGGTTAGTTAATTTTGATGCCACAAAATTATAATTAAATTTTAATTGTGCAAGTGTTTTTTATTTTTTATCAAAAAAAATAAAAAACACTGATTAACAGTAAATTAATCCTTTTCCTTTTATTGAAACATTTATTTCAGACTATAATTAAAAAGAAAAAACTGTAGCCAAAATTTTTTATAAGAAATAAAAAGTGGGTAGATTTTTTCCAAAAACATTTCTTCAAATCAAACAATAAAATAGGGCCAATTAAATTTTGCTCTATCTTTGCACAAATTTTTTATTATGGCAAAATCAAGAGCAAGAGAAACAAAAGAAAAATAGAAGAATAAGTATTAAAAGGATGAGAAAAATAGAGCTGTATATAACTAAACTATCTCGAACAAGTAATGAATTTTTAATGTGTTTAGTATAACTTTTGCAACTCTTTTGTATAATAATTCCTTTTTTTTACTACCTTAGCTTCCGTAAGCTTGATTTGATGATCTATATTGCTAACTATTATTATCTGAAAAATACTATAAAACATTGAAAATTAGCTATATACAAAATAAAGGGGGGGTAGAAAACTTATAAAATCCTTACTACTAAGAATAGGTTTCGTAAGGCGTTGGTATCAAGCGAGGGCTTTAGGATTCCGCCCTTTGGGCAAAAAGTACCGCAAACAACCTGTTGAGCCTTGGGCTTTCATCAGAGTAAAAAATGAAATTATAACTATCGAAGCCTGTTTAAATAGTATTTTACCAGTTATTACAAAAGGTGTAATTGGCTACAATCCTTCGGATGACGGAACGGAAGAGTTTATTGAGGATTTTTGCAAGAAAAATCCCGGTTTTATTCCTTTTAAGTACGACCACGAAGTTTTGCAACCGAAAGACAAGCGATACCTGCATCTTGAATCTGTTCCCATAGAACAAAGATTAGATACTTATTATAACGCAGTGTTTGATAAAATTCCCAATGGCGAATGGTTTATCAAAATAGATTGCGATCATATTTATGATACTAAAAAATTGAGCAAGTTGATGTATCTTCCTGCTAATGACAACGATGTGATTTGTCTGCCATATTTGAATTTTCATTACGAAAAAAGAAGAGAAGGAAAGTTTTTGGCATTACTCAAACAAATACCTCTTAAACAGCACCGTGATCATTGGATTCTGAAAAAGACAGAGGAATTGAAATTTATTATAAAACATAATCCGGACTACAAAAATAAAGGAGATGATATTGCATGGGAGTGGCTGAGTGGGTATCAAAACCACAATCTAATGGATACTAATGTTATCTGTTGGCATTTCCCATTTTTGAAGTCTTATAGGCGTATTTTTCCCGAAATAATTTCTGTACAAGAGTACATTTCAATGATGAATAGTAGGGATAAATATCTTATTCCAAGAGATATGCTTAGTGAACAAAAAATATTGAACGAGGTGAAAAAGTTTAGATTATAAAATAAATAATTGGGATTTTATTAGAAAATAATTTTCTATTTCACCCCAATTGGTAGAATTAAATTTTAATGTAGATGAATTATAGGGACTAACATTCTATAGATATGTAAGGAGTAATTTAGGTTGGATTGTTTTAAGATAAAAACTAATACTATAGAATTAGTAATTTTACCATAGAGGTGATACCTCACACACTTGCTCAAATCCTTGAATGCTGCCCTGAATTTTCTTCTTGTCTTTTTTATTTTTTTACGAGTTGAAATTCAGACTTTTTTCAACTTAACTCGTGGTATGATTTTTTGGGGACATTAGATTTTTTTTCCAAAAAACATTTCCTCAAATCAAACAATAAAATAGAGCAAATTAAATTTTGCTCTATCTTTGCACAAATTTTTTATTATGGCAAAATCAAGAGCAAGAGAAACAACCGAAGCTATCGAAAGGCTATATATCACGATGAGACACCTTTTTTATAGAGGGTTTTTCAAACCGGGGGGGGTGTCTGGAAAGTCTCTTAGAAGCTTGCTTATGGTGATACAGCCGGAGATATATGGCTCTATGTCTATCCCGAATAAAGTAGAACTAAACGGGTTGCTCTATGTTCTGGATCGCCTTCCGGAGGGGATAGAAGAATGTGCCTTTGTACACCTTACTTCCGACGAAGGTTTTAGCAAAGCAAGCTTTGAACCTATTGTCCCTAAAAAAAGAAGAAGAAACTGCTATCGGATAGACCAGCACCAGATGAATATTGAGGTGCTGCTGGGGCGTTCTGAAATTTATGACATTCTTACCCACCTTACTTTTTTATACTTGGAGGCAGATAAGATCCGTAATATCGGTTTTGACCTTTCCAAAGATTGTACTCCACGCAGAACATGGACGATTATAGAAGAGGTGGCAAAAGGCGAGAAAAAATTTACACGCAAAGAAAAAGAAGTTGCTATTATACAGCTTTCTGCTTTGCTGGGAAGGACTTTTGAGGAAACGCTCGACGCCTACAAAAAATTCGGAGATGAGAAAAATCCAGACCGTTTATTCAAAATCATTTACCATCTGGGGATGGTGAGTCTAAGTGATTGGAAGGCAGAACGAGAGCGAGAGATATTCTTTAGTGCTATCCTAAAAGAGAGGGTAGGACATCATTTCTTTGGCGAAAAATGGGCAAATAAAGTAAAACAAGTCTTAGTAGAAAACAATCTGCACACCAGACCGCTCAATATTATCAGTGCCAATATGCACAGCGTGAAAAATATGCTCTATGCTAATGATGCATTAGGACTAAAATGTAAAAAAGAGGCAGATTACAAACTTTATGAAAAAATAAGTAACGATGCTTCTCTTAGAGAAAAAATATCTGCCTATGCCATAGAACAAGGAATGATATACATAAAGGATCAAAGTGGAAGTAATATAGATGTTCAGATTATTGACTTGAAAAATTTTGATTCTAAAAACACTCCTTTCTGTGAAAAGAAAATTAAACGCGAAGAGGTTATCATTGTCTTTGATTATGCCTTTGGAGAACAAGCGTTTGAAATAATGGATGAGCTATTGAAGCCTTTTGAAGTCAATGAAGAAAAGTTTAATATGATGGTACGCTCCATTTCCATTATGGGAAAAGCAGGAATCCTTACAGGGCAGAAAGGTGATATAATGATTCCTTCTTCTCATATTTTCGAGGGGATGGCGGACAATTATCCTTTTGAGAATGCTCTTTCATTAGAGGATTTCCAAGACGACGAACTCAAATCTTTTGAGGGGAGTATGATTACGGTTTTGGGAACTTCTTTGCAAAATAAGGATATTCTCTCATATTTTATGACTACTTCGTGGAAAGCGATTGGTTTAGAGATGGAAGGAGCTCACTACCAAAAAGCCATTCAGGTAGCTTCTAAAATCCGCCACCATATCAATCCTGATCTATTCTTGTGCTATGCCTATTATGCGTCTGATAATCCTCTTGAAACAGGAAGTACTCTATCCTCCGGAGGACTGGGGCTTACGGGGGTGAAACCCACTTACCTTATTACCCGCAGGATTTTAGAGAAAATATTTACTGATAGTTCTAATACGACCAATTGAATATAATAGATAATTGTTTAATTTTTAATTTACCAGTTTTCTTTAGATTTAATTAGTCGTGGAATAAAATTTGGGAATAAACTATAGAGATATTGTTTTCAGAGATAATAAAATCTACAAAATACTCGTTACTTTTCACAGGTTAATTTTTTCTTTCTTCGGAAAAGGATAATGTGATACGATTATTTTTATTAACTTAGCCAATTATAAATACGGCTCTATGATAGCAATAGTAGATGG
Organism: Riemerella columbipharyngis; assembly: GCF_900101995.1. Classification (GTDB taxonomy): domain Bacteria; phylum Bacteroidota; class Bacteroidia; order Flavobacteriales; family Weeksellaceae; genus Riemerella; species Riemerella columbipharyngis. The sequence continues at coordinate 28,673 of NZ_FNAS01000007.1, forward strand.
TGGCTCTACAAAATGTGATTGGAAAATTTTAGATGAAAGTCATCGTATGATACTGCAAACGGAAACTATAGGGTTTAATCCTAATTCTATGGATGTCCGCATTATTGCCTCGGAAATAGCCAAGAATCAATGGTTGTCTAAACATCAAGATGATATCAGGCGATTGTTTTTTTATGGTGCCGGGTGTGGTATGCCGGAGAATGCCGCGATAGTGGCACAGCAGCTCAGAAATACTTTCGGAAATGCCGAAGTACAGGTAGAGGACGATCTTACAGCAGCAGTATATGCCGCATATAGAGGCAATCCTACTATTGTGTGCATATTGGGAACAGGGTCTAATTCTTGTTATTTTGACGGAAAAAATATTAAAAAAGAATTGCCGTCGCTCGGATTTCTTTTAGGAGATGAAGGAAGCGGATGTGCGATGGGCAAGCATCTGCTCAGAAGATTTTTTATGAAAAAACTGCCGTCGGACTTGCATCAGGAGTTTGAAGAAACCTATCACCCCATATTATCCGATACAATTAAAAAGTGCTATCATGATTCTCGTGCTAATGCTTATTTAGCAAGTTTCAATGAATTTATTGTTGAGAGAAAAAAACACCCATATTTCCAGAATATGGTGTTTGACGAGATTAAAAACTTTTTAGACTATCATGTCCTTCCCTACGAGGAAGCCCGGAGTGTAGAGATCAATTTTATAGGTTCTGTCAGCTATTTTTACAAAGATATCGTGATAGCAGCAGCAGCAGAGCTTAATCTAACTGTAGGAACTATTGTCCAAAAGCCAATAGAAAGCTTATTGGAATACCATAGAAAATATATTTTTTAACTATAATGATTGAATTTTATGCCAAGAAAGACAAACAGAGATGAAAAAAAATTCAAAAAGGCTGCGTTAGATTATCATAAAGCAGAGCCTAAGGGTAAAATAGAAGTTATACCATGCAAACCTCACTCATCTCAAAGGGATTTGAGTTTGGCTTATTCTCCTGGAGTGGCGGAGCCGTGTATGGAAATTTATACAGATCACGATAAAGCCTATGATTATACAGGGAAAGGAAATTTGGTGGCTGTAATATCCAACGGGACGGCGGTGCTAGGGTTGGGAGATATCGGTGCTACAGCTTCCAAGCCTGTTATGGAGGGTAAAGGTCTTTTGTTTAAGATTTTTGCAGATATCAATGTCTTTGATATTGAGATTAACGAAAAAGACCCTGAAAAATTTGTGGAAATCGTTAAGGCTATTGCACCTACTTTCGGGGGGATAAACTTAGAAGACATTAAAGCACCGGAAGCCTTCTATATAGAGAAGAGATTAAAAGAAGAGCTGGACATTCCTCTGATGCACGACGACCAGCACGGTACTGCCATTATCTCTGCGGCGGCATTGCTCAACGCTTTAGAGCTGGCAGGAAAAAAAATAGAAGATGTGAAGATGGTGGTAAATGGTGCCGGAGCAGCTGCAATCGCTTGTACGAAACTCTATATTGCATTTGGACTGAAAAAAGAGAACATCCTAATGTGTGATTCAAAAGGGGTCATTAACCATAAAAGAGAAAATCTTACACCAGAGAAATTAGAATTTGTAGCTCATACAGATTTAGAAACCTTAGCCGACGCACTTAAAGGTGCCGATGTATTTGTGGGCTTATCCAAAGGAAATGTGATGACAGCAGAGATGCTAAAAACAATGGCTGAAAATCCGGTGGTATTCGGGCTGGCTAATCCTATTCCGGAGATTGACTACAATCTGGCAATGAGTACTCGCGATGATGTGATAATGGCAACGGGGAGAAGCGATTTTCCTAATCAGGTAAATAATGTACTCGGGTTTCCGTATATCTTCCGAGGTGCTTTGGATGTTCAGGCGAAGGGAATAAACGAAGAGATGAAAAAGGCTGCCGTTCGTGCTATCGCAGATTTGGCAAAAGAGCCTGTTCCTGAAGCTGTTATATTAGCCTATAATTTGAAGGGGCTTAGTTTTGGCAAAGATTATTTTATCCCAAAACCTTTTGACAACAGACTGATTACCCGCGTGTCTATCGCAGTGGCAAAAGCTGCTATGGAGAGCGGAATTGCCGGTAAAACGATAGACAATTTTGAGGAATACGAAACTCATCTTTTGGATAGAATGGGACGAGATGAAAAGCTCATCCGTATGATGCAGAACCGTGCAAGATCCAATCCTAAAAAAGTAGCACTAGGAAATGCAGAGGAGTACAATGTACTGAAAGCAGCACAGATTCTGTATGAAGAAGGAATTGCTATTCCTATTCTTCTTGGAGAGAAAAAGTACATTAAGGAACAGATGAAAAAATTCGGCATCGAAATAGATGTGGAAATCGTGGACCCTAATAGTGATGAACAAGAGGAAAACAGAAGAAAATACCGTGAAACACTATGGAAACTTCGCAATAGAAAAGGTATCAACGAGTATAAAGCAAAACGATTCGTAAGACACAGAGATTACTTCGGTCCACTTATGCTGAAGCATGGTGATGTAGATGCTCTGATTGTTGGATTTTCAAAAAATTATTCATCTGTGCTGAAACCTGTTTTGGAAATTATAGAAAAGGAAAACGGTGTTAATAAAGTAGCCTCTATGATGATGGTAATGTCAGACAAAAAGCCGTTGTTCTTTGCGGATACTTCTATTAACAAAGACCCTTCGCCACAAGATTTGGTAGAGATAGCTAAAATGTCTGAATTTACGGTAAAATCTTTTGCGATAGAACCACGGATTGCAATGCTTTCTTATGAAAATTTCTCTTCGTACTCAGAGACTTCTAAAAAGGTAGCAGATGCCGTAGGCATACTTCATAAAAAATATCCTAATATGATTGTTGACGGCGAGATACAGCCGGATTTTGCTATGAGTGCCGAGAGTTTATCCGACTATCCATTTTCTAAATTAGGTACAACACCTGCCAATGTGTTTATTTTCCCTAATTTGGAATCTGCGAATATCTCTTATAAGATTATCAGAGGAATGAGGGTGGCACAGACCATAGGACCTATCCTTATGGGACTAAAACAGCCGGTACATGTACTACAAATGCGTTCCAGCGTAGATGAGATTGTAAACCTTGCAACTATAGCCGTCCTTGATGCTCAGCGTAAGGACACAAGAAAAGAATAAAGGTAATATATTTAATGATAAAAGGGAGCTTAATTTATAAGTTCCCTTTTTTATATTTTGAATCTTAGTTATTTATCTATATAGAGCTTGTCGTATAGGTCTATAAATTTTTCTTTTATTTTTTTTCTTTTTAATTTTAATGTAGGTGTAAGCAGGCCGTTTTCTATGCTCCAAATACAAGGAGTGAGTTCTATTTTTTTTATTTTTTCCCAATTACCCAAGTTTTCATTGAGTTTACTGATTTCTTTTTCTATCCTTGTTTTCAGCTCTACACTGCCAGCCATTTCTTGTGGGGTACTTCCTATATTGATGTGGTGGATCTCCGCCCATCTCTTGACAAAATCAAAATCCGGCTGGACTAAGGCACAAGGCATTTTTTCTCCTTCTCCTACGACCATTATTTGTTCGATAAACTTAGATGTTTTGGCTTGGTTTTCTATAATTTGAGGAGCTATGTATTTGCCGCCGGAAGTTTTGAACATTTCTTTTTTTCTATCAGTGATATGCAAAAAGCCGTCTTCGTCTATGTATCCTATGTCTCCTGTTTTGAAATAGCCATCTTCTGTAAAGGCTTCTTTGGTCTTCTCTTCGTCATTATAATACCCTTGTGTGATGGATGGTCCTTTTACTGTGATTTCTCCATCTTCTTGAATTTTAACACTAAGGTTGTTTATGGGAGTTCCTACACTTCCTATTTTCATTTTTTTGAAGCTATTAACGGCAATTACTGGAGAGGTTTCTGTCAATCCGTACCCTTCTATTATTCTGATGCCTGCATTCTGGAATATCTTGTTAAGCCGAGGAGAGAGGGCTGCCGCACCGGATATTAGAGTGGTTATATTCCCTCCCATAGCTTCTCTCCATTTTTTGAAAACAAGTCTGTCAGCGATAAATTCTTTTATACTGTTAGGATTGTTAATGTTTTCCTTTGATTCGGCTACACTTAGTGCCCACAGAAAAATTTTGGATTTTAGTCCTCCCGAGTTTATGCCTTTTTCATAGATTTTAGCATATACTTTTTCTATAAGTCTCGGGACTACTGTCATATAGTGAGGTTTTACCTCTTTCATATTGTCTCCCATTTTATCAATGCTCTCTGCGAAGTAAATGGATATTCCGTTATGAATATAAAAGTAAAAAAGCATTCTCTCAAAAACATGGCATATCGGGAGAAAACTGAGGCTTCGGATTTCTTTATAATCCAATCCTTTTTTATGAGGTATCCTGTCATTACATTCTATCACATTAGAAACGATGTTTTTGTGGGAAAGCATTACACCTTTAGGTTTTCCTGTGGTTCCGGAAGTGTATATGATAGTGGCAATGTCATCTTCTTTAATGCCTTTTTTTATGTCATCTACTTCGGATTGTGTTGTATCATCTTCGCCAAGGTCTAAAATTTCGTTCCAATTTCCTGCACCATTTACCTTGTCAAAGGTGAAAATGCCTACGAGAGACGGCACGCTTTCTTTTACTTTTACGATTTTTTTGTAGAGTTTTTCATCCGAAACAAAACAATATTTGATTTCAGCATTATTGAATATATAGATAAAATCCTCTATAGATATGGTAGGGTAGACGGGTACATCTATTACGCCTAGCTGCTGCATTCCTATATCCATTATTCCCCATTCGGTACGGTTGTTTGTAGAGATTAAACCTATTTTATCTCCGGGTTTTATTCCCATTTTGAGTAAACCTCTGGATATTTTATTAGCCATGTTTACCATCTCCAGCGTAGAAGTTTTCTTCCAATCCCCATCGTATTTAGTCGCTAAAATATCGTTTTTAGGATACTTTATAAGCGCCTGATCTAAAAAGTCGAATAATCTTGATATAGACATATTGTAAACGATATAATATATTAAACTCTGTAAAAATAATATTTATTTTTTAATTCAGAACTTTTGATAAATAAATTTTGTGGATTAAGGCATAGGCGTAAAGTTTTTTTATCGTGGGTAAACAATCATTTGACCTGAATAAAGCTAGCCGAATTAAAATAAAATAACTAAAATAATGAAATTCTTATTTTGTTTTTAGTGTCTATAAATCAGGTTTTTATAATTGTGTTTTGGTTTTATGTTTCTAAGTTATTAAACTTTTTCTCTTTTAGTTTTATAATTAAAAATAAATTGTTAGATTTGCCTAAGTTTTTTATTTGTCTAAGAAAATAACATTATAATGAAGCAAAAGTTACTATTGGCAGCCGTGTTGTGTACTGCAGTGGCAGCCGCCCAGAAAAAAGATTCTACGAGTATTAAGGGAAGTAGTATTGATGAAATTGTAATGACCGGTACGCTTAAGTCTGTAAAAAAATCTCAAAGCCCTGTGCCTGTAACCATCATACCTGCTCAGGTTTTACAAAAAAATTCGACCTCCAATGTTCTTGACGCCCTATACCAGGTAAACGGCATCAATCCGCAGGTAAACTGTAATATGTGCAATACTTCGGACATTGGCGTGAATGGTATGCCCGGTCCTTATACAATGGTATTGATAGACGGAATGCCTATTGTAAGCTCGCTCTCTACAGTGTATGGGTTTAGTGGTATTCCCAACACTATTATAGACCGCATAGAGTTGGTGAAAGGTCCAGCATCTTCTCTTTATGGTTCGGAGGCAATAGGAGGGGTCATTAACATTATTACAAAAAATGCAGATAAAGCACCAAAGTTTTTTGCCGATGTTAGAAACTCTACTTGGGGAGAATTTACCGGAAGCATAGGCTTTACCAGAAAAATAAATGACAATATCTCTACTCTGTTTACCGGAGACGGGTATTATTTCAATACGGAGAAAGATCAAGACCACGACGGTTTTATGGACAAAACTTTACAGAAAAGGATGTCTTTGTTCAACAAATGGGATTTTAAACAAAAATATGACAGGCATTCCAGCATCTATGCACGGTATTATTTGGAAAACCGCCACGGAGGAGAGCTAAACTGGAATCCTAACGACAGGCTTTTTGTGGATTTTCAAGATTATAATGACGATAAAAATTCTGCAGATTACAATGCAGATGCTGTTTTGCCTAACGGCTATACCATTTATAATGAAAAGTATGCCAAAGGTTTTCGTGTACCGAGAGGGCTTACCCCTAAAGAAATAGAAGAATGGAAAGCTATGGTAAGGCGTGTGAACTCCGGAGCCAAGTTTGCCGATGATATGAAATACCAAGAATCTATCTTTACTAAAAGACTGGAAATCGTAGGGAAATATAAGCTTCCGATAGAGGAAAATATCACCCTGCAAGGTTCCTATAATCAGCACGATCAAAACTCTGCCTACGGTGTAGAATTGTTTATGGCTCACCAAAAAACATTTTTCGGACAAGCTTATTGGAATAAAACTTTGGGTAATCATGACTTAATCTTAGGGACTACCTACCGCTATGTTTGGTTTAGTGATAATACCATTGCTTCCGATAATGGCAAAATTCCTTTTGTAACGAAAATGCCGGGTATATTCCTCCAAGATCTTTGGCATTTAAACGATAATGCTTCATTACTGTTAGGCTACCGTTTGGATTTTGACGATACAAAATCAGCGAACAGCAGCCACTCGAATGTCGTAAGTTCGCCTCGTATAGCTTTTAAGTATCGTACGCCGTGGAATGCCAATTTCAGAGCAAGTCTCGGGACAGGATATAGAATCGTCAATATATTCAGTGAAGACCATCGGGCTTTGAGCGGACAGTACAAATCTGAGTTTGGAGAAAAATTAAAACCGGAAAAATCCGTTAGCGGAAATTTAGATTACGAAGGACGGTGGGCTACCGAAGATTTTGGGCTTACGTATGATTTCGGAGCTTACTATACCAGATTTTCCAATAAAATATATCCTGTAAGAAATGATGCGAAAAGAACTCTCGTTTATTACAATGTAGATGGCGATGAATACGCAAGAAACATTGGAGCGTCATTAGATTTGGCTCTGAATTTTTCTTTCCCCCTAAGAATAACGGTAGGTGTGTCTTACAATCAAGCGCAATTGTTTGAATTTGAGCGAGATGATGATGGTAATAAGGTGGGGGATAAAGTAGAAGCTCAAGACTTTGAATTTTCACCAAGATGGATGGGTACCTACTCTGCAAGCTACGACTTTATAAAAAACTTAACCTTAGATCTCACCGGAAATTGGAGGGAATCTATGCTCTTGCCTACCCAGGGAACAGTAGATATACTCGATGGGCAAGGTAATAAAATAGGGAAAGAGACCGATCTCCGTCCGGAGCGTTCGCCATTATTTACTAAAGTAAATTTACAGCTTACGAAAAGATTTAGTGACGGGCTGGAGCTGTATGGCGGTGTTCAGAATTTATTTAACTATGTACCAAAACATTTGTTGGTAGCTACAAACGACCCTTTTGGAGATGTTCATAACTCTGATTCAGGTGGTGTAGGAGGCCTACAGTTTGATACAGAGTACAACTATACCGCTCAGCAGGGGCGTACAGCCTATATTGGATTTAGATTTAAGTTTTAGAATTAAATAGTTTTTTTTCAGTTTGAAGCGGCGGATATTCCAATGCTGCCGCTTCTCTTTTAATAAGGTTGAATTGATAAGGATGCTAAAATACGGAACGATACTTTTTACACTCTTAATGTTTCAATGGTGCTGTACGCAAGTGCCTTTGGATTCTTTAGACGGAATAATGAAAAGAGAGCCGAGATATATTCTGATGAATATCCGGAGTAAGAACTGTGTCTATTGTCTTATGCAGATGAAACGCTTGAATAAGGATAAAGACCTTATGAGACAGTTGAATGAAAATGTCTATTTTGTAGAATGGGAATTAGAGGCTCAGCCTGATTTTAGTTTTGGAGGAAGGCTTTTCAGTAAAAATAAAAGTGCCGGACGCTATCCCGGTGAAAAGTTTATCGATGTGTATTTACAGGAGGTAAAAGGCGAAATAGGCTATCCTCTTTGGTTTGTATTTGATAAAAACTACAACTTTATTTATCACTATTTCGGATTGTTACCCAATAAATCTATTATGGAAATGGTGGAAGTCTTGCTCCGTCAAGAGAATGAAAAATAATATTTTTCGGTATGTAGTAAAAGTCTCCTATTTTTGATATTTTCGGCAGAGGCTTACAAAATGCTTTTCTACTTCTCGGTAGCTTTGGGGCAGCTGCGGAGAAACCCAAAAAAGCATCATAAGAGTATCTTTGCCAAAAGTACTATGAAACATATCTTTATTAAGACGGTAAACCTCTCTCATCAGCCGTTTGGTGCGGTTTCGGTGGACGGCTCTTTTGAAAAAACGCTTGGAGACAGATACCCCCACCTGGGTGCCGCCATCGTTTTGCAGTACGATAATTTTCACACTGCCATAAGAATGCCACTTGCCTTTCTCGAATAGCAGAGAAATTTCTGATTTTCGTTTTAGTTTTTCAGTCTTTGGAAGAGTGTAATCAGTCATTCTTTTTTTTTATTAACGATATAATTAACCACTTCTGCCGCGGCATACAGCCCAAATAACGCCGGCATATAGCTAATGGTACCATAGAAAGACCTTTTGTAGTGGGTGCCGTCTGTCATTTTCAGGCTGTCTTCTTTTTGGATTTCTGTGGAAAATACACACTTAAAGCCTTTGTTTATACCGTCTTTGCGGAGTCTTTTACGGATATGCTTTGCCAGAAAACAATTTCTGGTTTTGCTGATATCGGCTACTGTTACCTGTTTGGGGTCTGTTTTGCCTCCGGCGCCCATTGCAGAGATGATTTTTGCTTTGTTTCTTTTAGCTGTTTTGATGAGGGATATTTTGGGCGAAAGGCTGTCGATACAGTCTAATATGTAATCAAATTTTTCTAAGGCAATGATGTCTGCCATTCTATCGGGATTCAGAAATTCATTGATGGGCGTAAGTTTTAGACTCGGGTTGATATCCAGAAGTCTTTGTTTCATTACTTCCACTTTATCTTTTCCGATAGAGGACCATGTGGCGGGCAGCTGTCTATTGATATTGGTAATATCTACGGTATCACCGTCTATAATGGTCATTGCCCCTACGCCTGCACGCACCAAAAATTCCGCGGCAAAGGAGCCTACACCGCCCAATCCCACTACGAGGATTTTGGCATTTAGCAGTTTTTCCAATCCTTCTTTTTTTACTAACAATTCTGCGCGTTCCAGCCAATCGGTCATTTGTTGAAAATGGTATTAAGATTATGGTCTATTTCTTTTTCTATTTCGGATAAAGGTTTTCCCTTTATTTCAGAAGCCTTAGCATAGATTTTGTCAATCGCCTCATCTGCGACATCGGTTTCTAAAAAACAATGAGATAATGGCATTTCCCGAAAAGTTTTCTGCAAAGATAGCTGATTAAGCAGTGCCGCTCCAAATGAAAGATAAAAACCTTTGCCAATGAGCATCTCTGCAATGTCTTTTTTCTTATTAAACCCGTGAAAAACAACGGGGATATTCGTTTCCCCACAAAGTTTTGCTACCTCGTAATGCGTTTTTACGGAATGAATAATGAGGGGCTTGCCTATTTCCTCTGCCAATTTTATATGCCAGCGGAAGACTTCCTCTTGGCGTTTCATTTCTGCATCCACCAGTCTATCCAGCCCGCATTCGCCTATGACCAAACAGTTTTTGTCCTTACAAAGTTCTACGATGTTCAGAAAATTTGAACCGGCATTTTCATCAATATCCATAGGGTGAAGTCCTGCAGAAAAGTAAAATGACATAGGCTTTTCGTGAAGGGCTAAGTTGTAGATGCCCTGCCTGCCTACGCTTTTGTTGTGATGATGGAAATTGAAAATCATGATATTATCTTAAGCCTAATTTTTAATAATCAAAGTGCCGGATGACGCCTCGTATATCGTATAGTAAGTTTTTGGAGGTACTTTTGCGACTTTGGAGGGTTCGCCTGTCCTTAAAATCCATTCGGCACCATCTTTGGGACATATTATTTTTATGCCGTCTTTTACTTCCAGTGTGGTGTCTGTGTCTGGGCAGAGGTGTGGAGCATTTCTATCATAAGCTTTGAAATGCGTATCATCTATCCTTACGATGATAAGTCCCCGTGTGCCGGCACCTTGTTGGTCGAGATATATCCACCCATTGGCATACCATAGGTTTCTATACGCCGGAAGATTGATGTTGATTTGAACATTAATCAGAGATTGAGGGAAGCAGCTTACCGTCTCCTGTCTTTCTGTGCTACACTGGGTAAGCATTGTCAGTAGACTGATTGCCAATAGAAATTTTGATATTTTTTGGATAATATTATACAACATAATAAATAAGTTTATATCTTTGCATGATAATGAACATATAAAATCCTGTCCGGCAAATGTCGGATTATTTTTTTATACTAACGCTAAATTAAGTAAATTATGGCATATGTAACAAAAGAAGGTTTAGAAAAAATGAAAGCTGAACTAGAGCAATTAGAAACTGTAGAGCGCCCAAAAGTAACGCAGCAGATTGCAGATGCGAGAGACAAAGGTGATCTTTCTGAAAACGCAGAATACGATGCAGCAAAAGAAGCACAAGGGCTTTTAGAAATGAAAATTTCTAAACTTAAAGATCTTATAGCAACCTCCAAAGTGATTGATGAAAGCCAGCTGGATATCTCCAAAGTTTCTATCCTTACTACAGTGAGGCTAATGAACAAGGCAACAAAAAAAGAACAGGTATTTACCTTAGTACCGGATAACGAAAGTGATCTTAAAGCCGGAAAAATCTCTGTGAATACCCCTATAGCAAAAGGACTTTTGGGTAAAAAAGTAGGAGAACTTGCGGATATTACGCTCCCGAATGGGAACAAGCTCTCGTTTGAAGTTTTAGAAATCAGCTTGTAGGGCTAATTAAAAAAGTATTAACTTTGTTTATTGAAATAAATACAAAATGGCTTCTGTTTTCACAAAAATTATTAACGGGGAGATTCCTGCTTACAAAATAGCAGAGGACGAAAATCATTTGGCTTTTTTAGATGTAATGCCCTTGGTAGAAGGGCATACATTGGTTATTCCTAAAAAAGAAGTAGATCTGATTTTTGATTTGGATTCCGAGGCATTCAAAGATCTTTGGGCGTTTGCCCAGCAGATAGCAAAAAAAGTAGGTGCAGCAATGCCTTGCGAGAGAGTAGCTGTGGCAGTAGTGGGGCTGGAAGTGCCTCATGCTCATATCCATCTGGTGCCTATCTGTAAAATGTCTGATCTTAATTTTCAGAATGAGAGGCTGAAATTGTCTGCAGAGCAGTATCAGGATATACAGAAACGCATTATCCAAGCGGAAGTATAGACTTTACAAATATTATTTTATACAAATTATCTATTATATTAAATGAATTCTAACCAATGTTCCTTTTGCGGGAGACACCGCAACGAAGTGCAAATGCTTGTTTCTGGACAGAAAGGCTTTATCTGCGAAAATTGTATAGAGCAGGCACACGCCATCATAAAAGATAAAATTTCGCATAGCGGAGGTTTTCAGCCGGCAGAAAGTATAGCCGAGCTGAAAAAACCACGCGAAATAAAAAAAATGCTTGACGAGTATGTAATTGGTCAAGATCAAGCTAAAAAACAACTTTCCATAGCGGTTTATAATCATTATAAAAGATTACTCCATGCCCAAGATGAAAGCCGAGAGGTGGAAATAGAAAAGTCCAATATCATTATGATAGGCGAGACGGGAACGGGTAAAACGCTTTTGGCGAAAACCATTGCTAAGGAGCTTAATGTACCGTTTTGTATTGTAGATGCGACCATACTTACTGAAGCAGGCTATGTGGGAGAAGATGTGGAGAGTATTTTGTCGAGGTTATTGATGGTTGCTGATTACGATGTAGAAAAAGCGGAAAAAGGTATCGTCTTCATTGATGAAATAGATAAAATAGCTCGAAAATCCGATAATCCGAGTATTACCAGAGATGTATCCGGAGAGGGCGTGCAGCAAGGGCTTCTGAAGTTGCTTGAAGGAAGTATCGTAAATGTACCTCCACAAGGTGGACGAAAGCATCCTGACCAAAAATATATTCAGGTAAATACACAGAATATATTGTTTATTGCGGGAGGTGCTTTTGATGGGATCAAGGATATTATTGCCAGTCGTCTTAATAAACAAGCGATAGGATTTAGCAAAGATAAACTAAAAAAAGAAGAAGATGAAGAGTATATCCTACATCAGCTTAATGCCATAGACTTAAGGAAATTTGGACTGATACCGGAGTTGCTTGGTCGTTTTCCGGTGATTACTTATCTGGATAAATTGACTAAAGAAACGATGATACGTATAATGAAAGAACCTAAAAATTCTATTGTCAATCAATTTACGGAGCTTTTCAAAATGGATGGCATAGATTTGAAATTTACCGACAAAGCATTGGAGAAAATAGTAGATGAAACAATGGAAAAAGGTTTGGGAGCGAGAGGGCTTAGAGGTACTACCGAGAAAGTTCTTGAGCATTATATGTTTGATATTGATGAGCTGGGCGGAGATTTAAGCATTGATGAAAAAGATATAAAAAAACTATAAATTAAAATATAGGAGAGGTATAAAAGGGTGGTTATTATGTTTAGAAAAAGGATTGACCAAGAACTAAAAAATAAATTTGATAAAATTTGTCTATATCAAAAAATATTCTTTATTTTGCACTCTCAAATAATTTTAGTAAAAAGAACATCGAGATATGTCAAAAATTTGCCAAATAACAGGAAAGCGTGCGATGGTGGGAAATAATGTTTCTCATGCTAATAATAAAACAAAGAGACGCTTTGAAATTAACTTATTGGAGAAGAAATTTTACCTTCCTGAGCAAGAAAAATACATTACGCTGAAAGTTTCTGCTCATGGATTGAGAGTGATTAACAAGATTGGAATTGAAGAAGCTGTAGAAAGAGCTATTCATAATGGATTTATTAAATAATAGAAATTATGGCAAAGAAAGGAAATAGAGTTCAAGTTATCTTAGAGTGTACGGAGCATAAAGAAAGTGGTATGTCGGGAATGAGCAGATATATCACTACTAAAAATAAAAAGAATACAACAGAAAGATTGGAGCTTAAAAAGTACAATCCAGTTCTTAAAAAATATACCGTTCACAAAGAAATCAAGTAATAATAAAGATATTTTACAATGGCAAAGAAAGTAGTAGCAACTCTGCAAACAGCGTCTAAAAAGATGACTAAAGTGGTGAAAATGGTAAAGTCTCCTAAGACAGGTGCTTACATTTTCGAAGAAAAAGTAATGAATGCAGATGAAGTAGATGCATATCTTAAAAAATAATCTAAATCATCATTGAAATATTTTAAAACTATCCTAAATTGGGGTAGTTTTATTTTTTTATTATTTTAGTATAATTGAAAATCATTATCTTTGGAAAAATGTATAAATAATTATGTCTTGGTTTAAAAAAATATTCAAAAAAGAGGAAAAAGAAACCCTCAATAAAGGCTTGGAAAAATCAAGCAGAGGTTTTTTTGAGAAAATTTCTAAAGTTGTCGTAGGGAAAAGTAAGGTAGATGATGAGGTGCTTGATGACTTGGAAGAGGTGCTTATTGCATCAGATGTGGGCGTTCAGACGACTATAAAAATAATAGAAAGAATAGAGGAAAGAGTTGCTCGAGATAAGTATCTTAATGTGGAGGAACTCAATAATATCCTTCGAGAAGAGATTACTGCACTACTGCTGGAAAATCCGCACGCTGCTACCGGAAATATAGATGCGTCTAAAAAACCTTATGTCATTATGGTGGTCGGAGTAAACGGAGTAGGTAAAACTACGACTATAGGGAAATTGGCACATCAGTTTAAGTCCCAAGGGAAGAAAGTCGTACTGGGGGCGGCAGATACTTTCCGTGCTGCAGCAGTAGATCAATTGGTCATTTGGAGTGAGAGAGTAGGAGTTCCTATCGTTAAGCAAAATATGGGTTCCGACCCCGCATCTGTAGCATTTGATACGGTGCAGAGTGCAGTAGCCCAGCAGGCTGATGTGGTATTGATAGATACAGCGGGGCGTTTGCACAATAAGGTCAATCTAATGAATGAGCTGTCAAAGATAAAAAGGGTAATGCAGAAAGTCATTCCCGATGCACCGCACGAGGTTCTATTGGTATTAGATGGTTCTACGGGGCAGAATGCTTTTGAACAAGCCAAGCAATTTACAGCGGCTACGGAGGTGAACGCTTTAGCGATAACTAAATTGGATGGTACGGCCAAGGGAGGAGTTGTGATAGGAATTTCGGATCAGTTTCAGATTCCGGTGAAGTATATTGGAGTAGGAGAACGAATGGAAGACTTGCAATTGTTTAACGGCACCGAATTTGTGGATTCTTTTTTTAGAAAAAGAGGTTAGCATTAATTATTAGGGGAATTTTATCATGGATTATTTTTGGTTTAATTGTAGGAGCTATTACTAAGGCTATACATCCAGGACAAGATTCGGACGGCTAGATAGTAATGATAGTTATTGGTGTTTTAAGAAGTTTGTTAGGAGGCTGGATGGGTACTTGACTTTTTAGAATAGATGTTACAGGGTTTGATATCAAAAATTTTGTAGTGACTATTGGAGGGGGCGTATTGCTTTTAACTCTATATAGTTTTATTAGAAGGGAGTAGTGATATTTACAATAAAAAGTAAAGCCGTTTCAAAAATCGAAATGGCTTTGTTTGTTAATGGCTTAGACTTTTTATAAATTATTTAGGATAAAGTCCGTCATTTTCTCATAGAGGTGGTGTCTGGTATATCCGCCGTATATTCCGTGGTTTTTGTCGGGATAAGCCATAAATTGGAATTGCTTTTTATTTTGGATTAAAGCTTCTTCAAAAACCATAGAGTTCTCGAAATGGACGTTGTCGTCGGCAGTACCGTGTATAAGCAGGAATTTTCCTTTCATAAGATTTGCATAGGAAGTAGGCGAGTTAGTGTCATAGCCTTGGGGGTTTTCTTGTGGAGTTCTTAGAAAACGCTCCGTGTATATAGAGTCATAGAAACGCCAGTTGGTTACGGGTGCTACGGCAATACCCATTTTGAATACATCGGCACCTTTTGTCATTGCGAGACAGCTCATATATCCGCCAAAGCTCCAGCCGAAAATTCCAATCCTATTGTCATCAATATAAGGCTGTTGTCCGAACCATTTTGCAGCAGCAATTTGGTCTTCTATTTCATATTTGCCAAGGTTGAGGTAGGTTGCTTTTTTGTATTTAGCCCCTTTGAAGCCTGTTCCTCTGCCATCTACACAGGCTACGATATAGCCTTTTTGTACCAAAAGATTGAACCAAGGTCCGTTCCAGCTGTCCCACGAATTATTAACTTGCTGAGACCCTGGACCCGAATATTGATATATAAACAACGGATATTTCTTATGCGGGTCAAAGTTTTTAGGTTTAAGTATCCACGCATTCATATCTTCTCCGGCATTATTCTTAATGGTAAAAAATTCTTTCGTTACGAAGAGGTCTTCTTTTGTTCTCTCGAGAAGTCTTTCGTTGTTTTCCAATACTTTAATGGTCTTGCCGTTATCGGTTTTCAGTTCATATACGGGGGGAGTATTGGCGTTAGAATGAGTATTTATAAAATATTTGAAATTTTGGCTGAAAGAAGCATTGTTGATTCCTTTGGACTCCGAAATGATTTCGGATTTTCCATTTTTGATATTGATTTTGGCAATTACTCTGTTTATGCTTCCATTTTGAGTCGTTTGTACATAGACATTGTTGGTGTTAGGGTTGTATCCGTAGTAGTCTGTAATTTCCCATTTTCCTTTTGTTACTTGCTTTTTCAGCTTGCCGTCGGGCATATACCAATAGAGATGTCTATATCCGTCTCGTTCGGAAGTCCAGAGCATAGAATTGTCGTTTAGGAATTCCAGAGTCAAGTTGTCGGTTTCTATCCAAGCCTTATCTGTTTCGCTAAACAGTTTTTTTGATGAAGCATTATTGGTATTGATACTGATGAGATCTACTTTGTTTTGATGGCGGTTAGAGGTTGCCACTACGATATTATTAGCCTTATTTGTTCTGAAAATTTTAGGGATATAATAGTTTTCGTAGGAAGAGAGGTCTATGGGCTGAATGCTTTTAGAGTCTAAATGGTAGACGAATAAGCTTACCACAGAGTTGTTCTCGCCAGCTTTTGGGTATTTGTACTTAAATTCTTTTGGATAAAGATAATTTTTGTAGGAAGGGATAGTCATTTCCGGGACATTAGATTCATCAGATTTTACAAAAACAATTTCATTTCCGGATTTATCCCATTCGTATTGTCTTGCGTGTCCAAATTCTTCTTCATAGACCCAGTCGGCAAGTCCGTTTAGGATTTTGTTTTTAGCACCGTCGTTTGTGATTTGTACGATAGAGCCGTCGGATAGGTTTTGGTAAAAAATATTGTTATCCGCGATAAAAGCCACTTTGGAGCCGTCCGGAGAGAAAGCTGGTTCCTGTACATAGTTGCCGTTGTTTAGGGCTGTGGTTTTTCCCGTTTTCAGATCTTTCACCTCAAATTTGCCGTAGAAGGAGTACCTGTAAATGGGTTGTTTGTCTGTTAGTAATAGTATTTTGGTTTCATCATCGGATAGAGTATAGTCCTCAAAAGAGCCTTGTACGATGTAGCCTTCGTTTTTTTGGTCCTTGTAAGAATATTTTGCGATACCGTTTTGGTCTATTACGGCATATTCTTCACCGTTTCTAAGGGAAGCAATCCCCTCGATGCCTTTCGGATAATACTTTCCCGAGTAGATTTTGTCTAAAGTAACTTCTTGTGCGGTGAAACCGTTAACACCTATCAGCATGATTCCTATTGCTGCTATGATTGATTTTTTCATATCAAGATAAAATTTTATCAAATATAAACATTTCTAAGGAATTGAAAAAAAGAATTGTTAAGAAGCAGGGGGCATAGAGGAGAGATAATAATTTATTGGATAAAATTTTCTTTATTCTCTCAAAAAATATTAAATTTAGGGGTTGAAAAAAATAGTTAAGTTTGCAAAAATTACCCTTATGATAGAGCATTTAGAAAACATTAAACATAAAAATTCCAAAAACTTTTTTCTGATAGCGGGCCCTTGTGCCATAGAAAATGAAAAAATGGCAATGGATATTGCAGAAAAAATCATTGAGATAACGGATAAGTACCAAATTCCGTACATATTCAAAGGGAGTTTCAAGAAGGCCAATCGTTCTCGGATAGATTCTTTTACGGGGATAGGAGATGAAAAGGCTCTTGAAATTATTTGGAAAGTAAGTGAGAAGTTTGGAGTACCTACTACTACGGATATTCACGAAAATGCACATGCGGCTTTGGCGGCACAGTTTGTAGATGTTTTGCAGATTCCTGCATTTTTGGTAAGGCAGACGGATTTGGTTGTTGCGGCGGCAAAAACAGGGAAGTGCGTTACGCTGAAAAAAGGACAATTTCTTTCACCTGGGGCTATGAAGTTTGCGGTGCAAAAGGTGTTAGATTCCGGTAATGATAAGGTGGCGGTTATAGAACGCGGGAATACCTTTGGTTATACGGATTTGGTAGTGGATTTCAGAGGGGTTCCCATGATGCAGCAGTTTTCGCCGGTGATATTAGATGTTACGCACTCTTTGCAGCAGCCCAACCAAGACAGCGGCGTTACAGGTGGTAAGCCACAGCTGATAGAAACCATTGCGAAAGCCGGTATTGCTACGGGAGCAGATGGACTTTTTATAGAAACCCATCCGGAGCCTAAGTCTGCGAAATCAGATGGTGCTAATATGCTGCCGCTTGATCAGTTGGATGGGCTTTTGGCAAAACTTGTCAGAATAAGAGAAGCTATTTTATAATTCCATTTAAATCATTTTATTTTGAAAAAATTATATTTAATACTACCTCTGTTACCATTCTTTGCATTCTCGCAAGTAGAAAAAAGCAAGGATATAAAGGGGATTGTATTCCAAAAGAAAAAGAAATCTACAGACCTTACCAATACAGCTATCTCTACTAAAGATGCTCGACAAGTAGCAACGGTTTCGGGCGGCATAGAGGGGATTATCAAAACGCTGCCCTCTGTAAATTCTAATACCGAGCTCTCTTCGCAATATATGGTAAGGGGCGGAAATTACGATGAGAATCTTATCTATGTTAATGATATAGAGCTCTATCGTCCTTTTCTTATTCGTAATGCTCAGCAGGAGGGAATGAGCGTCATCAATCCTGATATGGTTTCTGCCATTAGTTTCTCGCCGGGCGGTTTTGAAGCGAGGTATGGCGATAAGATGTCTTCGGCACTGAATATCTATTATCGGGAGCCAAGACGCAATGAGCTTTCCGGGGCGGGTAGCCTTATCGGTAGCAGGCTTTCGGTGGGTGTTGTATCAAAGGATAGAAAACTGGCGGCATTGGTTTCCGGGCGTTACAGAAACACCAATTTAGTTCTCAATACCCTTAACGAAGATACGGATTTCAATCCTCAGTACTTAGATGTACAGTCTTATATCAATTATCATTTTAGCCCAAAATGGACGCTTTCTTTTTTAGGCTATTATTCTAAAAACGATTACCGTATGGTTCCAAAGAAAAAAACAGTGAACTTTGGAACATTGCAGCAGCCTATTACGCTTAATGTTTTTTATGGAGGGCAAGAAGCGGATTCTTATAAAAATATGATGGGGACGGTGTCTCTCAACTTTAAGCCTAATAAAAAATGGCAGTTTATATTAGATAATTTTGCTTATCAGAATAGAGAACGAGAGTATTTCAGTATAGGTTCTGCGTATCAGATTCTGTCTTTTGATCCTCAGACGGGAGCGCCTTTGCCGTCTTATGATTTGGGCGGACAGATAGATCATGCAAGAAATGACCTTCTGGTAAAAACCGTAGGAAGCCAGCTGAAAGCACGCTATTCTCCTAATGCAAACTCCGATATAGAAGTTGGGCTAAAATACGAAAAAGAATTTCTAAAAGATAATACCAATGAATGGCAGCTGGTGGATTCTTTAGGGTATAGCAAGCCGAGAGCTTTCTTGCCACCGGGGCAATTGGATACCGCCCCTTTGAAACTTAGGTATCATATTCATGGGGTTAATGAAATTCGTTCTGTGAGATTATCCGGTTATGCGCAATTGTCCAAAAAATTCTATATAGGAGAAGCAAAAGCCTATATAAATGCGGGAGTAAGGGCACAAAACTGGAGTTACAATAAGCAGAGTTTGATCTCACCGAGATTGCAGTTTGCACTAAAGCCAGATTGGGAGCAGGATATGCTCTTTAGAATTTCTGGAGGGATATATTATCAATCACCTTATTACAAAGAAATAAAGAATTTGGATGGGCAGTTTGACCCTAATATAAAGGCACAGAAATCGATGCAGGTTATCGTCGGTAACGATTATGAATTCCAAATGGCAGGCAGACCGTTTAAACTTACGACAGAAATTTACTATAAGGGAATGAACCACCTTATCCCTTACTATATAGACAATGTGAGGGTGAGGTATTCCGGCAATAATAGTGCTAAGGGCTATGCGTACGGCGTAGATACAAGGCTCTACGGGCAGTTTGTTCCCGGTGTGGATTCGTGGATATCTGCGAGCTATGCCCGATCTTTTGAGAACATAGACGGGCGGGGGTATATCCCAAGACCTACGGACCAAAGATTTAGGTTTGCAATGTTTTATCAGGATTATATGCCGAAGTTTCCAAGTATGAGGGTTAATCTTACCTTAGTGTATGCTTCCGGGTTGCCAAACGGGGCGGTAGTTTTTGCTGACCCATATCAATATCAGAAGAGGCTGCCGGCTTATCGCAGAGTGGATATAGGGCTTTCCAAAATTTTTATAGACCAAAATGAAAATAAGGCTTATGGAAATTTTTGGAGGCATTTCAGAGAGTTGTCTTTGGGGGTACAGGTGTTCAACGCATTTAATATTAACAATACGATTTCCAATCAGTGGATTAACGATATTAATACCGGCTATGTTTATCCAGTTCCGGTAAGGCTTACGGGGCGTTTTTTCAATGTTAAGTTGAATTTCAAATTATAAAAAAATAATCAAAATGGCAAATACTCATCATATAAGCAATGAAGTTTTAAGAAAAGCATATCGTCAAATGATGCTTGCTAAGGCAATGGCGGACATTTACGAAGAAAATAGGAGTATTTGCAAATATGTGCATAGTACTTCGCGCGGCCACGAAGCCATACAGCTAGCAGCTGCCTATCAGATGGAGTCGGAAGATTGGATATCGCCGTATTATCGAGATGACAGTATGCTTTTGGGTATGGGATTCACGCCTTACGAGCTTATGTTGCAACTTTTAGCAAAAGCAGACGATCCCTTTTCCGGAGGGCGTTCGTATTATTCTCATCCATCGAGCAGAGCAGAGGATAAACCCAAGATCATCCATCAGAGTTCTGCTACGGGGATGCAGGCAATTCCGACTACCGGTGTGGCACAAGGTATCCGCTATATAGAAACTTTTGGATTAAAGAAATTTAAGAATAACCCCGTAGTACTGTGTAGTTTGGGGGATAACTCTGTGACGGAGGGGGAGGTAAGCGAGGCGTTTCAGTTTGCGGCACTTCATGAATTGCCCATTATATTTTTGGTTCAAGATAATGAATGGGGGATTTCCGTAACGAAAGAAGAAGCACGTACCGCTGATGCTTACGAGTTTGTAGAAGGTTTTAAGGGGATGAACCGTATGCATGTAGATGGTACGGATTTTATCCAAAGCTACCAAGCGATGAAAGAGGCGGTGGACTTTGTGCGGAGAGAAAGGCAGCCGTTGTTGGTTTGTGCTAAAACAGTTTTGATAGGGCATCACACTTCGGGGGTGCGCCGAGAGTTTTACAGAGATGAGGCGGATTTGAAAAAACATAGAGCAAAAGACCCCGGTAATATCCTTAGAGCAAAATTAATAGAAAGCGGTTGGGCAGAGGAGGACCTCAATGAGATAGAGAAGGAAGCACGCCGAGAGGTAGAAGCAGATTTTGAAAGGGCTAAGAATGCTAAGGAGCCGTCTGTGGACGATGTAGCCACTTATGTCTATGCACCTTGTCCGATAACAGAGGAGAGTGGAACACGCGAGCCCGAGGGGGTAAAAGATAAAATCGTAATGGTAGATGCTGCCATACACGCCATACAAGAACTGATGAACAAACACCCCGAGGCTGTACTCTATGGTCAAGATGTGGGCGCAAGAATAGGCGGCGTGTTTAGAGAGGCGGTTACTTTGGGAAACAAATTCGGAAATAAAAGGGTTTTCAATACCGCTATTCAGGAGGCTTATATTATAGGTTCTACTGTGGGGATGAGTGCTGTGGGGTTAAAGCCGATTGTGGAAGTCCAGTTTGCGGACTATATTTATCCGGGGATTAATCAACTGATCACGGAGATTTCTAAATCTTGCTATCTCAGCCACGGCAAATATCCTGTGAGTAATATCATCCGTGTACCGATAGGTGCTTACGGCGGTGGTGGACCTTATCATAGTGGGAGTGTAGAAAGCTTACTCTGTAATGTTAAAGGCATAAAGGTGGCTTATCCAAGTAATGCCGCTGATTTTAAGGGGCTTCTGAAAGCGGCGTATTATGACCCTAATCCTTGTGTGATGCTTGAGCACAAAGGCCTTTATTGGTCAAAAGTTCCCGGCACCGAAGATGCAAAAACCATAGAACCGGCAGAAGATTATATCTTACCATTTGGAAAAGGAAGAATAATGATAAGAGCTGACGAGGAAGAGATTAAAAAAGGACGGACGATGGTAATTGTTACCTATGGAATGGGTGTTTATTGGGCTAAAGAAGCGGTAAAAGATTATAAAGGTAGGGTAGAAGTAATAGATTTAAGGACTCTTAATCCTCTGGATGAAGATTTGGTTTACAACAGCGTGAAGTGCCATGGTAGATGTCTTGTTCTTACAGAGGAGCAGCTTAATAATTCTTTTGCGGAAGCTTTTGCATCAAGGATATCTAAGGCTTGTTTTCGTTGGTTAGATGCACCGGTGGAAACTATGGGGGCGTTGGATTTGCCTGCGATACCGGTGAACTCTGATTTAGAAAAAGCAATGCTTCCTACTGCGGTTAAAGTGAGAGATAAGATAGCAGAAATTTTAATTTTTTAGTCTAAAAGGAGCTTTTTATTAGCATTTTTTTATAGTCTTTTATTATTTATATCGTTTATAAATAGAGTTTTTTGTGTTAAAAAAAAGTTTTGTTTTAAATTATTTTTTGTATTAGTGTTTTATTGGTATTGATATTTTTTGTTATAATTTGTTTTTGTATAATATTTGTTAAAAACAAATTTTTTTGTAAAAAAATGTAATAATGTTTGGTAGTGTTAAGTTTTATTAACACTTTTGCATCTTAAAATAATCTTAAAATTTATTATATGAATGTAAAATTGCGAGTGCTAGCAGTGGGTACAGTATTCTTTCTGGGAGCTCAAAGCGTTTTAGCACAAAAAACAAAAAAGGATTCTGTCAAGACAAAAGATCTTGATGAAGTGGTGATGGTCGGGTTTGGCCGTAAAAAGGCTGTCCAAGAAATTACAGGTGCAACGAGTGTGATGAAAGCAAAATCTATTCAGGATGTACCGGTAACGTCTGTGGATAAAATGTTGCAAGGTAGAGTGAGTGGTGTGCAAGTAGGATCTGCATCTGGTCAGCCAGGTAGCTCTACTATTGTACGGGTTAGAGGGTTATCATCAATTAATGGTAGAGTTTCCCCTGTATATGTAGTAGATGGAGTTAGAGTTTCTTCTGGAGATTTGACATCTAACACAGCAACAGCAAATATTTTGTCGTCATTAGATCCAGATTCTATTGAAAGTATTACTATACTTAAAGATGCAGTTTCTACTGCCGTGTATGGTGCTGATGCCGGTGCTGGTGTTATCGTAATTACAACAAAACAGGGTAAAAAAGGTAAAGCTAAATTTAACTTAGGTATGAGCCGTGGGGTTAGTTTTAGAGCTGTAGACGGTTATAGAGCATTAACTACTCCGCAATATAAGCAATATCTTTTTGATGCTATTAAAAATGGATATAATGAAGCAACAGCAACCAACTATATAAATAATAGATTTGATGATACCTATAACACAGATTGGAGAGCTGTAACAGAGCGTACATCCGGAGCATCTGTAAGCAATATAAACTTAAGTGCTTCTGGAGGTACTGATAGGCTTCAATATTATGTTTCGGGTAATTATTTTGATCAAGATGGAGTAGTTAAAAATTCTAGCTTCAGCAGATTTTCTTTTAATTCTAAAGTAGATTATCAAGCTACAGATAAATTAAAATTATCATCCTCTACACAGATGGCTTACAGCAAGCAATCTTCTTTGGCTGGAGGTGCTGCATTTTCGAATCCTATATTGCAACAGTATTTCCTATTACCTACAGACCCTGTGAGAAATCCGGATGGTACTTACTTTGGTTTGGAAGATAATCAGGTAAGTAATGGATTGTATAACCCAGCAGCATTATTGGAGTATAATAGTATCAAAACGGGTACAGCAAAGGTTTTTGCAAATTTTTCAGCAGAGTATTCTATACTTAAAAATTTGAGATATAAATTGGTTTTTGCACCGGAATATATTAATATAGAAGAAAATAATTATGCTAGTCCATTACATGGTGATGGCTTTGCAAATAGAGGGCAAGCAAGAGCAGCATACACTAGATATTTTAATTATAATGTTCAAAATATCTTGAGTTATAGTGCTAATGCTGGGCTTAATAATTTTGATATCACAGCTATCCAGGAAGCGTATCAGTCGCAGTATTATTACTTATCAGGTTTCGCTCAAAATGTAGGAGCTTTAGGTTTAGAAACTCTTTCGAATTTTGTAAAGCCGGTTTCTATTGATAATACTAAGAGTACTTCTTCAAGAAATGGGTACGCTCTGACTGGACATTATGATTATGATAGATTGGTATTGTTAGATTTATCTTATAGAAGAGATATCTTGTCTAATTTTGTACCAGGTAAGAAAGGCGGAAACTTTTGGTCTGCAGGATTGGGAATTGATTTGGCAAGGCTACCGTACTTTAAGAATATCAGATCTGTATCTATGCTTAAATTCCGTTCTTCTTATGGTAGGGTAGGAAATGAGGTGAGTACATTGCCTTATGCATTGTATGGTTTTACGAATAGTTATAATAGTAAGCCGGCTATTACTTATTCAGGGGTATACAATCCAAACTTGACATGGGAAACAGTTTCTCCATTCAATATAGGACTGGATTTTGGTTTCTTTGATAATAGATTTACATTGTCTGCAGAATATTATCATAAAAAAACAGATAATTTAATCTACAATATTCCATTATCACCATCTCAAGGTTTGACAAGTTATTTTAATAATATTGGCTCTTTAGTTAATAAAGGTTTTGAAATATCATTTAATGCGGATATTTTCAAGAATGGTAGAGATGGATTTAACTGGAGCATAGGAGGTAACTTCAATACATTGGATAATAAAGTAACCCAGCTTTATGGAGGAGCTGTTAGAGGCTCGAGTACCATCTTGAAAGAAGGAGAGTCGGTTGGAACTTATTATCTTAGAAAATGGGCAGGTGTAGATCCAGATAATGGAAATCCTCTTTGGTATAAAAATGGTGTAGACGGAGAAACTACCTCAAACTATGGAGAAGCACAACAAGCTGTACAAGGAGCTAGATTCAATAAATATTTTGGAGGGGTCAATACAACTTTGTCTTATAAAGGGTTTTCTATAGATGCACAGGCTACTTATGGATTTGGAGGTAAGATATATAATGGGGCTTGGGGACGTTATTTCTTGAGTGATGGTGCGTTCTTACATGCACCTTATTCAGGATATTCAGATGCTATGGATTATTGGACTCCTGAAAATCGAAATGCTCAAAATCCAAAACCTGTATATCGAAATGAATCATTGTCTAATGAACATTCTACTCGTTACTTATTCAAGTCTGATTATATTAGATTAAGTACGGCTAAATTAGCTTATACTTTTGATCGTTCTTTAATAGAAAAATCAGGATTGTCATCTCTTCAGATTTATCTATCAGGAACTAATATTCTGACTTATAGATTTGATAAGAAATTGAAGCTGGATCCAGAGATTGGTCTAGCAGGTACGGCTGATTTGGATCTTCCAATTATGAAAACTTATTCATTAGGTGTTAATATAGGATTTTAATAAAAAAAAATAAAATGTTAAAAATAAAAAATATAAAAATAGGAGCGTTGGTCTTTGGGCTGGCATTGGTGGGTACATCTTGCAGTAATGATTTTGTCGAAACAAAATTTTATCAAAATATACAACAAGGACCTTTAACAGATTTGAGTGCAGTTAGATCTGCCATAAGAGGGGTGTATTTTTCTATGGAAAATACTAGTTACCTTGGTAGAAATTACGAAGTTTATGCAGAGATTAGATCTGATGAAATGGCTGGTACGGGTCGAACAGGAAGATTCACTACTGTTGCACAATATAAAAATATGCTCTCTAGTGATTCTTATGCTGGAGGAACCTATAACCAAATATACGCCGGTGTTTATAAGACTAATATCATTATAAATACAGATGTTAATGCTATACCTGCTGCTCAACAGTCCCAGGTAAAATATATACAAGGACAGGCTAAAGTATTAAGAGGCTATATGTTCTTTGATTTATTAAGACTTTATGGACAAACCTATACAGGAGGTACACTTGGGGTAGTAACTCCGTTGGTGAATGATCCTAAGGCTCTCCAAGCAAGAGGAACTATAGAAGAAAATAAAGTTCAGATAGAAAAAGATTTTACTGAGGGATTAGCATTAATGGAAGCCAATATTGGTGAATACAATAATGAAGAAGGGAAACAAGAGTTATCTATAGATGCTGCAAAAGGTCTAATGGCAAGATATTTTCTATACAAAGGCGATTATGCCAAAGTAAGAGATATAGTAAAAAGCTTGTATGGAAAATATTCTGTAATTTCTGCAGATGATTATGTGAGATCATGGACTCAAAATAATTCAAGTCCTAACTCTATTTTTGAATTTGCTGTAGGGACTCAAGGGGCTTATGGATACACCGGAATACAAAATTTATATTCTCCAAATGGATATGCTAATACAATATTGGCAGATGGTTTCGTTTCTAAGTATGAGCCTAAAGATGTAAGATTAAAAGTAATAAACTCAGCAGATGTAAATGATGATAATATAGATGAATACTATTTAACGGGTAAATATACAGATCCGTCAGGAGCTGATAATATTAAATTTATTCGTTACGAAGAGATTCTTCTAGATGGAGTAGAAGCAGAATTACAAGGAGGAGATGCTGCATTAGCTTTGAAATATTATAATGATATTTTGACAAATAGAGGTTTATCTGCTGCTACATCTGTCACATTGGAACAACTTAAATTGGAGAGAGCTAAAGAGTTGTTAGGAGAAGGTTTCAGAGAATGGGATTTACTAAGATGGGGAAATACTAGTTTTGTACCTAATGGTATTGATAAAAGATTATTAGCGTTCCCTATTCCAAGATCGGAGACTGATATTGCAGGAACTCCGATGGTAGCTAATCCAGGATATGATAACTAGTATTTAGTTTAAATAATTTCTAATTTTAAAGGAATCTGTTTATAAACAGATTCCTTTTTTTATGTATAGAATAATAAATTTTGTTTAATAAGGTATATTTAGTCTAATTTGTACTATTATTAGGCTTTTAGGAAGAATTGTAGTGTTTTTTTTTTTTTTTTTTTTTTAATTTTTTTTTTATGAATGTTAAATCATACGTGTTTACAGCCGGAGCACTCTTCTTTTTAGGGACTCAGGGGGTGATGGCCCAGAAAACAAAGAAAGACTCTTCTTCTATCAAGACAAAACAGATTGATGAAGTGGTAATGGTAGCTTTTGGAAAGCAAAAAAAAGAAGCTGTCGTAGGTTCGATTTCTGTAGTAGATTCCAAAGTCTTAAAAAATCAATAAGCTCCGAGTGTATTATCTTCCTTGCAAGGATCTGCTGCGGGGGTTAGTGTTATTTCTTCCGGAGGTCAGCCGGGAGATAATCCTTCAATCTAT
Organism: Riemerella columbipharyngis; assembly: GCF_900101995.1. Taxonomy (GTDB): domain Bacteria; phylum Bacteroidota; class Bacteroidia; order Flavobacteriales; family Weeksellaceae; genus Riemerella; species Riemerella columbipharyngis. The sequence continues at coordinate 55,816 of NZ_FNAS01000007.1, forward strand.
ATTAGAGGGATAGGCTCGATTAATGCAAGTACCCAGCCGTTGATAGTTCTGGACGGAGTACCTTATAGTGGTAATATCAATAATATTACTCAGGATCAAGTAGAATCGATGACTTTGTTAAAAGATGCTTCATCTACGGCTTTATATGGATCGAGAGCGGCTAATGGGGTTATTGTAATAACTACGAAAAGTGGTAAGAGAAATTCTAAACCAACTGTTAATATGACTTCGCTGGTAGGAGTTTCTGCACCTGCGGTAGAACTTTATAAAAAACTAGGAGCCGCCGAATATTTAGAGTATGCTTGGCAAGGGTTAAAAAATAAGTATCAATATACAGATAACAATACAGAGGCAGAAGCTAGGCAAAAGGCAACAAATGAATTAATTGATAATTTAAAATATAACCCAACGGATAAAGATATGCCAGTGGGCATTGATGGAAAGCTGGTGCCGGGAACTAAATTATTATGGGATACAGATTGGGAAAAAGCAATTTTAAATAAAGCAGCTTTCAAACAAGAACATAGATTTGATGTTAGCGGAGGTAGCTCTGATACTAGATATTTTATCTCTGCAGATTATTTGAATATGAATGGTTCGGTAAAGACATCTAACTTTGAAAGAGTAGGGGTTAGGATGAATTTAGATTCTAAAGCTAATAATTGGTTGGATGTAGGGCTTAAATCTGCGTATACTAGTTCAGAGCAAATTTATCCAACACAGTCGGGAGCTACTTATGCGAGTGCCATACAATGGATAAATAGCGTTGCAAATATATATCCGCTTTATAGGAGAGATGAGAATGGTAACTTTGTATATGATGCTTTTGGTGGAAAAATATACGACTATGGAAATAATGGGATTAAGATTAACCAAGGTAGACCTCTTTATGAAAATGAAAATGCAGTAGGAGCTTTATATAACAATCAATCTAGAATTCGTCGTTATAGTTTCCTTGCTAATGGTTATGCAGAAGCTCATATTACAAAAGATTTTTCGCTAAAATCACAATTGGGATACGAACAGTATGCTAGAGATGATTATGGTTATACGAATTATTTAGTTGGTGCTGCGTCTAGCGTTAGTGGAAGAGTATCACAGTATAGAAATTTAGGAAAGACAGTTAACTTTACAAATAGTGCAAATTACAATGCTAAATTTGGAAACCATGGATTGACAGCACAAGGAATATTTGAAGTGTATCAGTTTACATATGATTATCTAGGTGCACAAGGAACAGGATTCCTTCCTAATGTATATGAGCTTAATGGTTCGACAAAACCAGAATCTGTAGCAGGATATGTCAATAGAGAAAGGATGGTTTCATATCTTGCTCGTTTAGCATATGATTATAATAATAAATATTTTATAGAAGGCTCATTTAGAAGGGACGGGTCTTCCAAATTTTCTCCGGAAACCAGATGGGGTAATTTTTATTCTTTCGGAGGTTCTTGGATGATATCTAATGAAAACTTTTTGAAAGGCAGTAAAGTTCTTAACCAGTTGAAATTAAGAGCTTCTTATGGGGAGTTAGGGAATAACTCGGGTATCGGCTATTTCCCTTATTTGAGTTTGTTTGATACTGGTTGGAATCAGTTAGATAATACAGGAGTTCTATTAGGTTCGATATCTGATTATTTATTGACATGGGAGAAAACAGCTTCTTCTAATATTGGATTAGATTTTGGATTTTTCAATAATCGTATTTCTGGAAATATAGATTATTTTGTAAAAAAATCTGTAGATCTAATTTACTCCAAACCATTACCAGGATCTACGGGGAATACTTCTATTACAACTAATGTAGGAAGCATCAAAAACTATGGTGTAGAGTTTACTGTAAATACTAAGAACATTAAAGCCAAAAACTTTACTTGGAATTCTAATTTCAATATATCTTTTGTGAAAAATAGAATTACTGAGCTTACCCAAAAGTCATTCCTAAACGGTTCTAAGAGATGGGAGGTGGGAAAATCATTGTATGATTTTTTTATTCCGGTATGGCTAGGGGTAGATTCTGAAGACGGTATGGGAGTTTGGCAAACAAAAACTATAGAAGCTGATGGAATGGTTACTTACGGAAAAACCAAAAATTATACTGAAGCAAATAGCGAAACAAATAGAGAATATGTAGGAAGCTCTTTGCCAGATTTTACTGGAGGTTTTTCTAATTATTTTAAATGGGGTAACTTTGATCTAAATGCTTTATTTAACTTTAGCTTTGGTAGCTATATTTATGATGGTCAGTATGCCGGATTGATGTCTGGCTTTTCAACACTTGGTTATCAACAGTCAGTCGATGTGAAAAATGCTTGGACAAAACCAGGAGACAACACAAATGTGCCAATCAATATAGTTGGTCAAAATAACAATAATTCTACATCTACTAGGTTTTTGTTTAAAAACGACTATATAAGGTTGAAGTCCTTAACTTTTGGATATAATATACCTAAAGAATTAACCTCTAGTTTCGGAGTATCTAATTTTAGAATATTCCTCCAAGCAGATAATGTATGGACATGGCAAACACACAAGGGGATAGATCCAGAGCAAAGTATTGCAGGAACGACAAACAATAGATCATATAACCTTAAAACAATTTCTTTAGGATTAAACTTAAACTTTTAAATAATAAAGTAATGAAGACAATAAAAATATATTTTATCGCGCTAATTTCTCTACTATCTGTATTTCAGTCTTGTAGACAAGAGTATTTGAATGAACCAAAACCCACAGATGCTGTTTCTCCAGAGGTAGTTTATGGATCTAAAGAAGGAGCTACGGCTTTTTTATCGGGTATTTTAAGAAGTACAAGAGGGCAGTATACCTCTACAGATTCAGGAAACTTAACTTCATTGTATTTTGCTAGAACAGTTAAAGGGAATGATATTATTCTGTCTGGAAGTTGGTTTTTATTTGATTATGCAAATAATAATAGAGAACCGAATTATAGAAGACCTGGTTTTACTTGGAACTATTTATATAACATTATTAACAAAATAAATGCGTTTATACAAGGTGTAAGTGAATCTAAATCAATAGCAGAAGAAGATAAAAAAGCTTTACTGGGACAAGCTTATACAATGAGGGCATGGATGTACTTTGAGCTTAGTTTAGAGTTCCAACATACATATACATATGACCCGAATTTACCGGCACCACCTATTTACGATATGCCTAATTCTGTAGAAGGAAAAGGAATGTCTACACAAAAGGAGCTTTACGATTTTATCAATGCTGATATACAAAAAGCTCTTGATATGGGAAGCTTTGATAGGGTAAATAAATCTTATTTTAATAAGCAAATTACTTATGGATTGGCTGCCAGAGTGAACCAAGTGATGGGAAACTGGGTAAAAGCAGCTGAATATGCTCATGCAGCTTATGGAGGAAATGTAGGTGCGGTATTGGATAGCAGTATGTATGGAAATGGCTTTGACGATATGGATGCAAATAAAGAATGGATGCTAGCTATACCACAGAGTTCTGACCAATCAGCGTACTATTGGATCGCTCCTAGTGTATTTATGGATGTGGCTGGAGCAACATATAAAAATGGTTTCATTAACAAATCTTTAGTTAATAGTTTTTCAGATACAGATGTTAGAAAGTTGTTTTCAAGTACAGGCCGAACTAATTATTTACAATATTATACAACCAAATTTAAATTTTCATTTTCTGCTGATGTAGCATTAATGAGAACGCCTGAGATGATTTTGATAGAAGCAGAAGCATTATATCATACAAATCCAAATGCAGCACATGATTTGTTGTATGAATTGCAAGTCAATAGAGATCCGTCTGCTGTTAAATCAACGAATACAGGAGAAGCTCTTTTGAACGAAATTCTTTTAGAAAGAAGAAAAGAATTGTACGGAGAAATGGGAGTAGAATGGTATGATGCAAAAAGATTAAGAAGAGGGCTTCCTAGAGATCCTTGGCATCGTGTAAATATGGCGAATGATCCATTGATGCCAGATGACAAAAGATTTTTCTTGAAAGTGCCACAATCAGAAATTGATGCTAATCCAAATATTCCAGCTTCAGTTAATGATGGTAGGTAGCAAAATAGTTTAAAATTACCTAAATTTGTACCTCATAAAAACTTATGAGGTACTTTTTTTTAATATTGGTGCTGTTTTCAGCGTGGGTTAGCGGTCAGATTCTTGCTCCTGCCAAAAAGGATGTAGGTATAGATGATGTAGTAGTCAATAAAGGGATCAAAGATTCTTTAGAGATTTTTATTCCTACCATCAAGGACTATCAGTACTTTGCACAATACGGGGAGCGTAAAAGTTTTGATACGGTATTTACTGTTGATAAATCATATCGTTTTACACGGTATAATAATCAAGACGATTTTGGAAAGATACCATTTGCAAATATTGGCTCGGGCTTCCAAAATCTTGTTTATAGGACAGATGTACGGCAGAATCTTAGCCTTTTACCCACAAACAAATCTCATTCTATTTTAGGGATTGGTGATATTCGTTATTATGATGTAAAATCGCCTACCACTGCATTTGTTTATCATAATGGAGTGAACAACGGAGGTACGCTTCAGTCCACCTATACCCAGAATATCAGTAAGAATTTTAATTTTGCATTAGAATATTTGGGGCTTCGTTCGCAGGGGTTTTATAGGAGAAGTTTGGCGGTGGATAATCATTTTATCGTGGCACTTCATTACCTTACCCCTAATAAAAAATATCAGGCATTCGGGCATTTTGTGAATCAGAATGTCAATAATGAAGAGTATGGAGGAATAGCTAGTTTGGATAATTATCTTTATGATTCCCGCTTCAAAAATAGGAACAATTTGGAGGTTAATCTTTTGAATTCTAATTCTCGATTTTCTTCTCGGCGTTTTTATTTAAGTCAAGAGTTTCGTCCGTTTGGGGCACCGTCATTCCCTTTCAAAATCCGAAATACCAGCTATGTACAGTCCAATAAATATTATTTTAGCCAGAATGCTGCAGAGCCTTATTTGGAGAAAATAGGCGGAACATTGATAGAAGGTAAGGATTTGAACAGCTCTAAGTTTTCTAAGGAATATGCCAATACGCTGAGTTTGTTGTTTGATAATGAGTACTTCAAGCTGGATGCGGGACTCAAATATCAAAACATTAAGCTCGGAACCAATAATGTCTATTTGAAAGACAACCCTTATCAGCCTTATACATTTACAGAAAATAGGGTAGGGGTAGAAGGCAATTTGCAAATAAAACTTTGGGATAAGCTATCGCTAAAATCCCATTTGGAGATGTCTCGAGGTAAGGCTTTCGGTAATTATATCCACTCTGCAAACCGCCTAAATATAGAACCTATCAAGGGCTATTTTCTAAATGGGGCAGTAGATTTTCAGTCGGTAGCACCGAGTTTCAACTATTTGGTTAATTCTTCGCCATACCAAAATTATAACTATTTGTGGGCGGATTTTAGCAATCAAAATACTTTGCACATAGGAGGAGTATTAGGATTAAAATGGTTTGATACCAAGATTTTAGCAGATTATTATCGGATAGACCACTACACTTATTTTGACAGTAGCCGCCGGCCTCGCCAGAGCAGTGCAGCACTTAATATCTCTCAGATAGGAGGAGAGACTACGCTTAGCTATAGAAAATTTCATCTCAATGGACGTATTTTAGCACAGACCGCTCTTTCAAATAAAGATTTATTCCCGATGCCGAATTTATTAGGGCGGTTGAATTTCTATTATCAAACCGAAGCTTTCAAAAAAGCGGCAGAGCTGCAAGCAGGAGTTAAAGTCTATTATTTCTCGTCATTCAAGTCCAGAGCTTACAGTCCGGTGCTTAATGAGTTTGTATTGCCTTCGTCCGATGATTATGTCATTGGTGGGCGGCCGATGTCCGATGTGTATTTCAATATGAAAGTGAAGCGGATGTTTGTATTTTTAGAGGCACAGCATCTTAACACTACTTTTATGAAAAATCGCTCTTATACGGCACCATACTATCCGGTTTCCGATTTTAGATTAAATATAGGAATTGTCTGGTATCTTTTTTATTAGGCTTTAATATCAGGATTATTCCGTAAATTTGTAGAAAATATAGACCATATTATAAGGTTGGTAACAACTAAAAAAAAATATATGAACGAAAAAATTTCGTTTCAGGATATAGATTCTATACCGCAATTGATTAAAGATTTCCTCTCGGGGAAAAGAGAGGATTGTCGTAATTTCAATTTTTCAGTTCAAAATATAGAGCGGGTAATTTTTAAGAAAAAAGACTTTTTCGACTCTGGTAAAAGACAGGTTTTGTCGGAAGCTCTTACAAATCAGTATCAAGGATATTCATTGTCCGATGGGCAAAAAGAAAACTTAGAAAAAATAGCCTTAGAAAATACTTTTACCGTTACTACCGGACATCAGCTTAATTTATTCACGGGGCCGGTATTCTTTATTTATAAAATTATTCAAACCATCAAGACTTGTGAATATCTGAAAGATAAATTTCCGGATTGTCATTTTGTGCCGTTGTTTTGGATGGCATCGGAGGATCACGATTTTGAGGAGATTAACCATTTTCAGACGGATAATGCGTACTATGGTACTTCTGAGAAAAGTGGAAATGCCGTAGGGAAAATAGTGGTGGAGGATACCCGTTTTGTAGCGCAGTTTAATGATGATATTAAGGGCTATGCTTATTCCGAACAGCTATCGGAGTATTTGTCGGCGGCTTATCCCAAAGGAGAAACATTAGCCTTTGCGATAAGAACCCTCTCACAGAGGTTATTTGCAGAGCATGGGCTTTTAGTCTTAGATGGTGATGATTCTCTTTTGAAATCCCAGATGACAACTGTTTTTGAAGATGAACTTACAAATCACCGTCTTTTCACTTGTTCTGCAAATACGGTAGAGCGACTAAGAGAAAATTATGGCAAAGTTCAAGTAAATCCTCGGGAAATAAATCTTTTCTATCTTTCGGATACCCGAAATCGTATAGAACGGGGGGCTGGCGGGTTCGAAGTAGTAGATAAAAACCAATCGTTTTCTACTCAAGAGCTTTTACAAGAGCTGAATACCCACCCTGAGCGTTTTAGTCCTAATGCTCTTATGCGTCCTGTTTATCAGGAAACGGTGCTTCCAAACATAGCCTACATAGGCGGTAATGCAGAGGTGATGTATTGGCTGGAGCTCGGAGATTATTTTGATTACTTAGGGCTGCCTTTTCCTATTTTGATACCTCGTAATTCGTTTGCTTTTGTTCCTGAAAAATTATTCTCAAAGGTAGAAAAGTTAGGTCTTTCCTTAACGGATTTTTACAACAATTATCGTGATAAGCTTAATCTCAGACTGGTAGAGCAGCACACTATTCAGACTTTGCTTTTTGAAAAAGAGCAAGTGGTAAGAGAAGCCTTTGAGGTAATTAAGGCTAAAGCTTCGTTTACGGAAAAAACATTTGTTAATCTGGTGGAGGCAGAGTCTGTAAGGCAGCTTAAGTCTTATGCTAAAATGAAAAAACGCCTCTTGAAAGCAGAACGCCGTAAGCATTACGAGGCATTTGAAAGAGCAGAGCGTATTGCAGAAATACTGTCTCCTAATGAAAAATGGCAAGAGCGGCAGTATAATTTTAGCGTGTTTTTCAGGGACTTTGGGTTTGATTGGCTCAATGAATGCTACGAACTGATAAATGTGGAAAAACCGATGATGATAGTGTCCTCTATTTAATTTGAAAAATGTATTTTTGTATCCTATTATTTTAGATAAATGAAAAAATTATTCATAGCACCGATATTTTTATTCAGCTTTTTATTAAGTGCTCAGACGCATAAGGTATCCGCTAAGGAAACCCTTTATTCCATTTCAAAAAAATATGGAATGAGCCTTCAAGAGCTGTATAGACTAAACCCTAATCTGAAAGATGGAAAATTGCAGATAGGCGATGTCCTAAAAGTTTCTAAAAATGTAGTGGTGCAAAAACAACCCCAATCTTACGATACTAAGACTTCGGGTAAATATGGTAAAATTGTTTTGGAGCCAAAGCAAACCTTGTATGGTATTTCCCGCCAATACCATATATCCATAGACGATTTGAAAAAACTCAATCCTAATTTGGAAATGAAAATAGGAGAGGAAGTGGTATTGCCGGAGGCGTTAATTCGCAAGTATGGAAATATGCAGCCAGCGGAAAATCATATAACTGCTGCTAAAGAGGAAAGTCCCACTCAAAAAACCGATACGCAGAAAGCAGGCGATACCTATACCGTTCAGCCTCACGATAATTACTATAGACTTACCAAGCGTTTTAATATCAGTAAAAAAGAGTTGTTTCTTCTTAATCCGAGCTTAGAAGAAAGAGGACTTAGGCAGGGAGATGTAATTAGAATTTTGCGTTCCGATGATAATGCAATTGACACAAATATCCCAAAATCCGAGTCACTGAAAAGAAATTCCGATAATGTAGAAATGACCAAGCCGGAGGCTTCGGATAATACTCATGGAGATAATGATAATTATCTTACTTATACCGTTCAGCAGGGAGATACCATTTTTGGGATTATCAATAGATTTGGTATTACATTAGATCAATTGGTGGCACTGAATTCTAAATTGGAATCAGGATTGAAATCCGGAATGATTCTTAGGATAAGAAAACTGGACTCATCTCCTTATCTCAAGAAAGGAGATAATGGACTGAATGTTGTTTTAATGCTGCCTTTTGGCTTTGATGAAGGAGAGTTTAAGTACAGAAACTTGGCATTGGATTTTTTGCTTGGTGCTAAACTTGCCGTAGAAATGAATGTAAAAAAAGGATTGCCGATAAATTTAAATGTAATAGATGCAGGAGATGAAAGAACTTTCAAAAAATCGTTGAGACAAATCAATCCTGCGGATACCGACCTTATCGTGGGACCTCTGTTCAAATCTAATGTGATAGAAGTTTTGGATTATGTAAAAGGTTCTAACACTCCTGTGGTAGCACCATTTGCCAATAGTGAAGATATGTACGGCTATGGTAATTTGATTATCGTAGAAACCGACAAAAAAATATATGCACAGCGTATAGCCAAAGAGATTAAAGATATCTATTCCAACCAAAAGATATATATCGTTTCGGGTTCGGATAAAGATAATGCACAGTCGATCAAACAAAATCTTCCTGATGCCATCGGTGCCCAAGTGAAAATAGTAGCATCGGCAGACGAAATAAAATCTGAAAAAAATATGATGACGGGGCAGAATATTCCTATCATTGCTGTTTTGGCCTCTGATGATGATAGTGTGGGTGAATCTTTCTCGAGCAAGGTCATAGAGCTTAGCAAAGAAGATGAGAGTTTGAGGACATTTAGTATGTTTTATACTCCTGCATTTGATACTCATTCGGGAGAGCTGGGCAAAGTGCATCTGGTTTATATAATGGATAGAAAAATCAATTCGGGAGGAGACTTTGAAAAAGAAGTTTTGGCCGCTTATAAATCCAAGTATTGCAAATCTCCTTCTAAATACGCTGTCGTTGGTTTTGATGTAATGAATGATATGCTTGCAAGAGAAGACAAAAAAGGACAAATCTTTAAGCATATGAATAAATCTCAAACGGAGCTGGCAACCAAGTTTGAGTTTGAAAGAATAAAAGCTGATGGCGCCTATGTCAATACGGGCTATAGAGTCGTGAGATTGTTGCCTTAGAAACGAAAATAATAGATACAGAAAAATTATACAGAAAAAAATGAAAGCATTAGTGTTTCCCGGTCAGGGTTCCCAGTTTGTAGGAATGGGAAAGGAGCTCTACAATAGCAGAAAAGAGATTAAAGACTTAATGGAAAATGCCAATGAGATTTTAGGGTTCGATATTCTTAAAATAATGTTCGAAGGCTCCGAAGAAGATCTCAAAAAAACGAAAGTAACTCAGCCGGCGATATTTATCCACTCTGTAGCAATGGTAAAATCAATGGATGCTACGGGGGCTCAGATGGTTGCGGGGCATTCTTTAGGAGAGTTTTCCGCTTTGGTGGCCAATGGTGTATTATCTTTTGATGACGGACTGAGACTGGTTGCACAAAGATCGGAAGCTATGCAGGAAGCTTGTAATGTTAATCCTTCTTCTATGGCTGCTGTTTTAGGTTTAGAAGATGAAAAGGTAGAGGATATTTGCGGTACAATAGAGGGGATTGTGGTTCCGGCTAACTATAATTGTCCGGGGCAGCTGGTTATTTCCGGAGAGACCAAAGCTGTGGAAGAGGCTTGTGCGAAACTTAAAGAAGCAGGTGCTAAACGAACTCTTATTTTACCTGTAAATGGCGCTTTCCATTCACCTTTGATGAAACCTGCACAAGAAAAATTAGCCCAAGCAATCAATGAAACTAAGTTTAGAAAGCCTGGTATGGCAATCTATCAAAACATTACCACTACGGCGGTAACCGATGAGCAGGAAATTAAACAAAATCTTATAGCACAGCTTACAGGTCCTGTAAAATGGACTCAGACCATCAGAAATATGATTAAAGACGGTGCTACAACTTTTGTGGAAGTAGGTCCAGGTAAAACTTTACAAGGGCTTATAAAGAAAATAAACAGCGAAGTGAATACTTCTTCTGCAATGTAAAAAAGTCTAAAAATAGGATAAAGAAAAAGCCTCGTGAATGCGAGGCTTTTTGTATGGTTTAATAGCAAAATAGAGGTCTGCCGTCCATTAGTTTCAGCACTTTTGCTTTTACTTCGTTTAGGATATTAGGATTGTTCAGGTTGTCCACTACCATAGAGATGAGTTCGGCGACATCGTCCATTTCTTTTTCCTGAAGTCCGCGAGTGGTGATGGCTGCTGTTCCCAGTCTGATACCCGAAGTGATAAAAGCAGATTTGTCATCAAAAGGAACCATATTCTTATTACAAGTAATGTCTGCTTTTACCAGAGCTTTTTCGGTTTCTTTACCGTTTACCCCTTTGTTTCTAAGGTCTATAAGCATAAGATGGTTGTCGGTACCTCCGCTTACAATTTCAAAACCTCTTTCTATCATAGCGTTTGCTAATGCTTGGGTGTTTGAAATTACTCTTTTAGCATAAGCCTCAAACTTGTTGTCCAGTGCTTCCCCGAAGGCTACTGCTTTTCCGGCAATGATATGCTCTAAAGGACCGCCTTGTACCCCTGGGAATATAGCACTGTCCATCATGGCACTCATCATTTTTATTTCGCCCTTAGGCGTTTTGTGTCCCAGTGGATTTTCAAAGTCTTTACCTATCATAATCATTCCTCCTCTCGGGCCTCTCAGCGTTTTGTGGGTGGTCGTAGTTACGATGTGGCAGTGTTCAAAAGGAGAGTTGAGGAGTCCTTTAGCGATAAGTCCCGCCGGGTGTGCAATGTCTGCCCAGAGTATGGCGCCTACTTCATCTGCTGCTTCTCGGAATTTTTTGTAGTCTAAGTCTCTGGAATAAGCCGAAAATCCTGCAATGATGAGTTTAGGTTTTACTTCCAATGCTTTCTGCTTCATCGCTTCGTAGTCTATTCTTCCTGTTTCTCTATCGAGTCCGTAGAATTGGGCATTGTACTGTATTCCTGAGAAATTCACAAAAGAGCCGTGCGTAAGATGTCCTCCCATAGATAAATCCAAGCCTAATACTGTATCGCCGGGCTTAAGACAGGCTAAATATACGGCAGCATTAGCTTGAGAGCCGGAGTGAGGCTGTACATTGGCATACTCTACACCGAATAGTTCTTTGGCACGGTTGATTGCCAGTCTTTCTACTTCGTCCACCACTTCGCATCCTCCATAGTAGCGTCTTCCGGGGTAACCCTCTGCGTATTTGTTTGTGAGGACGCTGCCTACGGCTTTCATTACATTTTCGGAAACAAAATTTTCTGATGCGATAAGCTCTAAGCCATTCGTCTGGCGGAGTCTTTCTTTTTCTATTAAATCAAAAATGATATCGTTCATAAGATAAAAAAATTATAATTCCCAAATATAATTAAAAATTGTAAATACACCATATAGTCAAGCGATTTTAATTTTAGAGGGGGATATGTGGATTGTCAATATTGAAAGTGTTTTGGAATATGTGTATGTGTTTTTTTTGTTATAAAAGTTTTTTAGTTATTAAAATAATGTATATATTTGTAATCAATAAAAATATTGTATTATGAAAACAGCGACTTTTTATTTAATTATCAGTTTAGTGATGAATGCCGTAGGTGTTTATCTAAAAGTAAACCATTTTAGTACTGCAGGGAGTGTTATCTTGTTGGGAGGATTGTTCTTCTGGGGTTCTTTTATTGTAAAGATCGTAAGAGGAGCTTTGAAAAGAGAAATTTAATATTAAAATGAACGAAGAATATGTTATGAATTTTTAGGCATATTATTCGTATTTTTGCGGTAATTGTATTAAATCAATCATTTTAAGCTGTTTTTTATTTCTGTATTTTCTATAAAAGAGCAACAATTATCATTTTGAAATCCGGTAGTCCGAAAGAGATTCTTTTAAGCGGAAAATGGTGTGTTTTGGTTGATAATATTTTTTAATTAAGCTTCAAAGCAAATATTGTATATTGCGAAAAAGATATAATAACCAAACGAATGATCGTGCCGGCAACCATTGTTTTTACTCTTAGTATTTTTAGAATTTAGAGAAAAACTAATCTTCCTCTTCCAGTATAAAAATTTCTTCTACGGGTTTGCCGAAATAACGGGCTATTTTCAATGCCAAAACAGTAGAAGGTGCATACTTGTTTTTTTCCATTGCATTGATGGTCTGCCGACTTACGGAGATTATTTTAGCCAATTCCTCTTGTGTAATGTTTTTGATGGCGCGCTGTACTTTTATCGTATTTTTCATCTTAATTTTTGTTTTTCAATAATAAATAATGGAATCGTGCGATAAATAAGATGAGTATCAAAAACATCTGATAAATTATTACCCATAAAAAGAGTGTTCCGTAAACAAAAACGAACAGCAAGAAAAGCACCACGTAATTGATTAAAAATGCCCACTGGAAAGATTGCAAGCGAAGATTGGCAATAAACTCATCTTCTATCACTTCCTGAGAGAAAGCTACCAATAAGCCTCCTATAATAAATGCACAGCCTGCGACGGTGAAGGTAAGATTGGTATGGATAAACTTAAAGTAAACTGTCTTGCCGAACGAATCATTATCCCCGATAATAGAAAAAACAGTTCCGCTGAAAGAATGAAATTGCTTGTCTGGCATAAATCCAGACCAAATCCAAAAAATTGCTGCTAAAGCCATCAACGCCCAACCAAAGTTCTTTACTCGGTGTGGCAATAAAAATTTTGTTTCCATAAGTGTATTATTTAAAAATTATTATAGTACAAATGTAAAATAAAATTTCCTAAATATAAAGTATTTTTTACATTTTTTGTTTTAGATTTTTCCGAAGTACTTGGGCAATTGCACGACTTGCGTAAAGAAATGCGTTTAATCACTTATTGATAACCTCCCGTTAAAAGGGAAATTGCCAATCTCATAGGTAATAAGTAGAATAATTACTATGGCCAAGTTCCAAAGCAAATATTGTATATTGCCAAAAAGATGTGATAACCAAACGAATGACCGTGCCGGTAGCCATTGTTTTTACCTCAAATGCAGCTTGGTTCGCTTTCAACAAATGTTTATTAGAACTTAGCTGTTTGCCTGCTAAAATCATCGGAAATCCTTTTAAAGTTTGTCCAACAAATCTTTCGGAAATCCATGTTTTATAAACTCATTGTAGTAAAATTCCTTTTGAGGGTGGTTGTTGGCATACGCCGCTTGCAACACTTCTCCATACCATTTACAATCTTGTCTGAATTGCCGCATTGTAAGTCCGCTTCCTTCAAAAGTTGGTATTTTGATACTTGCCAAGAATTTTGTCCAAGTTTCTACATCAGAATTGTACAACATAGGGAAACAATTATATTTTTCTTTTTCAAATAGAAATTTCCCCCATCGTTTGTCCCATGTTCTCTCCGAATCATCTATAATAGCTCTATTCACTTGATATGCTTTTTTCAATTGTACTATTAAATGATATTTGTTTACATCTTGTGCGAAATTGTCAAAAACATACTCAGGGGAAAATAATCGAATGGCTGCTTTCAGCTTGTAATCAATAAACTCAATATGTTGGTTTCCTAATTCGAACAAAATCTTGTTTTTTAATGGAGTGTTAGCCTCATACAGTGTATCCAATATAAAGTCCATATACAAGCGATTATACACAGCTCCTTTATTGAGAGGATGATATACATGTCCTTTTTTATCTGAATTCTTTCCCTTGCTTACATACTTCGAAGCAATCTTTGCTATTAGACGAATATCTTCTTCTTGGTCGCTGGTTGCCAATTCTTTCAAAACTCTTTGAAGTCTTCGTTTTTTATTGATTTTATCTATTTTCAAATTTGAGAATTCTTCCCATATTTTTGAATGAGTTTTGTCCATCTTACTAATGTTTTTTTTAGGTGGTTTCTACTTTTGGGGCTCAAGATAATTTTTGTGTCAATTTACACAGGTAAAGATACAAATTTTATCTCTTTGGTTATATCTAAATTTGCATTCTTCTGCAATAAGGTCTCTTATTTTATGAAATATTTTTATTGTCGGGTAGGAAATACCAGAAATCTTACCTACTTTTTAGGCTTCAATATCAATCAAAACAGAGCTAAATTCTCTCTGGATTTTACTTCAGAAATTCTTGAACAGGCGATATAATTGTTTTTTATTGATTAAGAATGGTTTAAAAGACATAAATATTCTTAATTTATCTTGAACCTAAATTAGCCTTTAATCTTGTCAGTAACGCGTTAATTATAGCTTGTATATTTGTATTAGTCAAATATTTATCGTATCTTCGCTTGATTGAAAATGTAAAGTAATTAAATATGATTCTTAATATTGATGATTACTTCTTAGAAAAAACTCAACCTATTATCAAAGAGTACAGCAAGGGAGATGTTATTATTAACGAAGGGGTAATTTCTGATTATTTTTTTTATCTAAAATATGGAAAATTAGCAGTTTACAATTATACAGATGAAGGAAAAGAATTTTTGCAGCATAAGGTAGATGCAGAAGCGTTTTTTGGAGAGCCTGCGGTATTGCTGGAAAAGCCTTTCCCCGGTAGTGTGAAAGTAACTTCTGATAAAGCTGAAATTATAAAAATAAAACGAATAAAGTTCATGGATTTTCTAGTAACCCACCCTGAGCAATGTTTGGAATTTACAAAAAGAATAGCAACTAAAGCTATAGCTAAAAGTAATACACTTAAAAATATTATGTTCCAAAATCCCGAAGAGCGTATCCTAAGGTTGTTTGAAAATTATAAGAAAGGTAATACTAAAGAGATGAAAATTAATATTACGAGGAACGAAATATCTCAAATGCTCGGGCTGAGAATAGAGACTGTTATCAGGACTATTAAAAAAATGGAACATAGAGGTATTCTGAAAATTAAAAATGGAAAAGTATTTTATTGATTGTTTATGCTGAAAATTTCACTGAGACAAGGACTAAAAATAGCATTGTTGAATTTTTTAATAGTGTCTATTCTTGGGGCTGTTATGCGGTATAAAATTGTTTTTTCTTTACCCTTTTTAGACCAGAAACATTTACAAGAAGCCCATTCTCATTTTGCATTTTATGGCTGGGTTACTACAGCAGTATATTTTTTTATGGTATATATTATTAGAAGCTATTTAACACCTTTACAGATAAAACAATATCACGCTTTAATAATTCTCAATCTCATCGGTTCTTATGGGATGCTGGGGACTTTTATCTATGGAGGGTATTATTGGGGTTCCATTGTATGCTCTGCTGTGTCTTTGTTGGCTGGAATAGCGATACTAATTTTATTTTCTAGAGATTATACTAAAATCAATACCCCATCAAAATTATGGTTTTTAGGGGGGCTTGCTTTTGCGGGATTATCTGCCTTAGGGGGGGGAGGGCTGGTTTATATGAAGGCAACGGGGGGGATTGTCCAAAATTGGTATTTGGCGGCTACCTATTTTTATTTGCATTTCC
Organism: Riemerella columbipharyngis; assembly: GCF_900101995.1. GTDB lineage: Bacteria > Bacteroidota > Bacteroidia > Flavobacteriales > Weeksellaceae > Riemerella > Riemerella columbipharyngis. The sequence continues at coordinate 71,796 of NZ_FNAS01000007.1, forward strand.
AGTATAATGGTTTTTTTGTGTTGTCATGTATGGGGTTGTTTTTCAATTGGCTGCATCAATGCGGTATCGGTATCGAAAATAGAATATCAAAACGGATATTTTGGCTGATATTTTCTGCGACGGTTTTAAACTATGGTTTGTCTCTGACTTGGATGAATGCTTCTGGCTGGATTGTGGTGCTATCTGCAATGGGGATTGTGTTGCAGATGGCAGGTTTTATTGGACTTGTTGTAATAGTGAGGCGGTATTGGGAGGATTATTCTAAATCTTGGAGTAAATTGGTTAAAAGTATTTTTCTGATTATTATATTGGCTTTTTCATTAAAAGTGATCCTTCAGCAGTTGTCTATCATTCCACAAATCAGTCACTGGGTATTTGGATTTAGAACTATTGTGATTGCTTATCTTCATCTTGTTCTGTTGGTTGTAGTCAGTAGTTTTTTGCTGTTAAATATTTTGCTTTTAGAACTGTTTGAAACAGGCAGAGCTTTTAGAATAGGTCTTATTTCGTATCTGGTTTTGATTTTGATAAATGAGGCTGTCTTAGCCCAGATAGGGATACTGTCGCTTTTTGGAATTTATTGGAGTGCTTCTCCATTAGTACTTTGGTGGGTTTCGATAGGAATAGTGGCGGCTATTGCATTATTGGTTTACGGACTGAAAACAAAAAAAAGAGCGGGATGATTACTTCCGCTCTTCTTTATATAAAGTTGTTTTTTGCTCAGGTAAAGATAGTTTTCCGGAGTGTCCATCTTCTAGTATTTCCCAAATTAAATCCTCGTTTGTGAAGATGGGATTTCCTTTTTCATTAGTCCCCTTAGCAAGCAATTCATAAGTTTTGCCATCTTTTATAAGTTTTACCGCTACCTCGTCTCCTTTTGCGAAATAAATAATATCAATTTCCGAGCCTTCGTTATTGGTATAAACTCTTTTGGGCTGTACTAGGCTTGTTGGTTTTTCTACTGGGGTATTATCCTCTGAAGCTGTATTTTTGGATTCTTTACAAGAAATATTTGCAAATCCGGCAATGATAATAATGCCCCATATGATTTTTCTCATAAAAAAGTTTTATTTTTTAAGACTTAAAATATATTTTACCATCTTTTGAGCTGTTTCTTTACTCATTCCTGGATGTGCTGTCATAGGCACTTCTCCCCAGGAGCCTTTTCCTCCGGCGATGACTTTTTCTGCTAGTTTATCAACATCAGCTTCGGTGTATTTGTTTGCTATTTCTTGATAAGACGGACCAACCAGTTTGGAGTCTATTTTATGGCAGCTCAAGCAATCTGCTCCTTCTATGAGAGTCAAGCCTTCTGGTTTCTCTTCTCCTTTATTCTCTTCCGTTGCCTGAGGTTCTTCTAATAAGACATTGCTTTCTTTTTCAGGATTTTCAGCTTCTTTTTTTGAGCACGAAAACAAAGATATGCCCACAAGGCAGCATAATAGTAGTTTTTTCATAATCGTCATATTTAATTTATTATTTTATCAATGCAAATTTCTTAAAATAAAAATAATTTTTTTATGACTCTGGTCATACATCTTATTTGTTGGTATAAAGTAAATTTGTACCGTAAAAAAACAATTAAAATAATAGATTGAAATGAAAAAACTAAATGTTATTCTAGTAAGTGTGGTATCTTTATTTGCCTTGTCTTGTGGAGGTGGGCAAAAGCAAAGCGATAATGCGGATGTTGTAACAGAGTCTCCTGCGGAGGCAGCTGAAACCAGTGCGAGTGATAATTCCTATGATCCTAAGAAAGGACTTGGGAAATTTGATGAATCTAATGTAGATGTAAGTTCATTTAATGCTTCAATGGCTGCGGAGGGACAAAAAATTGCAGAAGTAAAATGTACTTCTTGCCATAAGATGACAGAAGAAAAACTGGTAGGTCCAGGCTGGAAAGGAGTTACAGACAAGCATACTCCGTATTGGATTATGAATTTTATAACCAATCCGGATCCGATGATTGATAAAGATCCTGAACTTCAGAAACAGCTGGAAATCTGTATGGTGAGAATGCCTAACCAAGGCTTGAGTGATGAAGATGCTAGAAAAATTTTAGAGTATATGAGGCAAATTAACGGAGCAAAATAATTTAATTTTAAGATATGAAAACAATAAAAACATTAGGTGGGATTACTTTGCTATTGGGGAGTATGTGCTTCTTGAATAGCTGTAAACCTAAAAGTACGGAAAATGTAGTATCTGGGGATGCTGCAGAGAAAGTTTATGTAGCACCGGGAAAGCACGACGAGTTTTATAACTTTGTGAGTGGTGGATTTAATGGACAAATGGGGGTCTATGGATTGCCAAGCGGCAGGCTTCTGAAAGTAGTGCCTATTTTCTCTGTAAATCCGGAAAATGGCTATGGCTATAGCGAGGAGACTAAACCAATGTTGGAAACCTCTCACGGCTTTATTCCTTGGGACGACCAGCACCACTTAGAAATCTCTCAAACCAACGGTGAAGTAGATGGGCGTTGGATTTTTGCTAACGCGAATAATACACCGCGTATCGCAAGAATAGATTTGAATACTTTCAAAACCGTGGAAGTATTAGAATTGCCAAACTCTGCAGGGAACCACTCTTCTCCTTTCATTACAGAAAATACAGAGTATGTAGTAGCAGGAACGCGTTTTTCTGTACCTACGGATGATGTCAATGGAGATGTCCCTATCAATAGTTTCAAAGAAAATTTCAAAGGAGTTATTTCTTTTGTAAAGGTAGATCCTAAAACAGGAGAGATGAATCTTGCTTTTCAAATCGAAGCTCCGGGAGTGAATTTTGACTTATCGCACGCAGGTAAAGGAAAATCTCACGGATGGTTCTTCTTTTCTTGCTATAATTCAGAACAAGCCAATACTCTGTTGGAAGTAAATGCTTCTCAGAATGACAAAGACTTTATTATGGCATTGAACTGGAAAAAAGCAGAAGAATACATAAAAGCAGGTAAAGGTAGAAAGGTGAAAACCAGCTATGCTCATAATAAATGGAATGAAGAAACTCACTCTGGTTCTTCTAAAATGGAGCAAGAAGTTACGATGCTTTCAACAAAAGATTTAAAAGATTTATGTTATTTTATGCCGACACCAAAATCACCACACGGATGTGATATTGATCCGACGGGAGAGTATATAGTTGGTTCTGGTAAATTAGCCGCTTTAGTTCCGGTGCATAGCTTTACAAAAATGTTGAAAGCCATAGAAAATAAAGATTTTGCCGGAGAATATGACGGAATTCCTATACTGAAATATGAATCTACATTACACGGAGAAGTTCAAAAACCGGGCTTGGGGCCATTGCATACAGAATTTGATAATGAAGGTCATGCCTATACTTCGTTCTTCGTATCTTCAGAAGTAGTGAAATGGGATGTTAAGACATTGAAAGTATTGGATAGACAGCCTACTTATTACTCTGTAGGACACCTTATGATTCCGGGAGGAGATTCCAAAAAACCTTTTGGTAAGTACCTGGTAGCTTATAACAAAATTACAAAAGATAGATTTTTGCCAACCGGACCGGAATTGGCTCAGTCTGCACAGCTGTATGATATCAGTGGAGATAAAATGAAATTGTTGTTAGATTTCCCAACTTTTGGAGAACCACACTATGCACAAGCCTTACCGGCAAGTATGATAGAGGGTAAACAAGTGAAATTTTACGACATCAGTAAAAACAAACACCCTTATGTTACTAAAGGAGAATCCGAATCTAGGGTTGTAAGAGAAGGGAATAAAGTACATGTGTATATGACTTCTATCCGCTCTCACTTTGCTCCTGATAACATTGAGGGGATTAAAGTCGGAGATGAGGTTTATTTCCATGTAACCAACTTAGAACAAGACTGGGATGTGCCGCATGGATTTGCAATCAAAGGTGCAGAGAATGCAGAGTTGCTTATTATGCCTGGAGAAACTTGTACTCTGAAATGGATTCCTAAAAAAGCGGGAATGTGGCCAATGTATTGTACAGACTTCTGTTCTGCATTACACCAAGAGATGCAAGGCTATGTGAGGGTATCTCCTGCGGGTAGTTCTACGCCGTTGGTTTATAGTCTGAATAATAAGGCAGACAATGCTCAAAGTCCTGTAAAACAAGGAACAACTAAATAATCAATATTTTATAACGATTCAGATATATTAAAATGATATTCTGGATCGTTATATTTATACTATAATATTATTATGAATAGTACACTATCCAGAACTTCTACCGTTATTATGATTGTTTGCGGCTTAGGATTGCTTGTATGTCATTTCGTACCGCTATGGGCAATCTATTTGGAAGCACCGCAATATCCAGAGGGGCTGTCTATGTTTTTGTATACAAATAAAATCTCTGGAGATTATAAAATTATAAATGGGTTGAACCATTATATCGGAATGAAAGAAATTCATCAAAAAGATTTTTGGGAATTTAGAGTTTTGCCTTATATACTCGGTCTTTTTTCAATGATTGCATTTTTCATAGCTTGGCACAGAAAAAAAATAGGATTGTATTTATTTTGTATTCTTTTCTTATTGTTTGGGATAGGTTTTATGATAGATTTTTATTTCTGGGAATATGATTACGGGCATAATCTAAATCCTAATGCTGCTATTGTAGTACCTGGAATGACCTACCAGCCTCCGCTTATAGGGTTTAAACAATTACTTAATTTCGGAGCTTATTCTTGTCCGGATATAGGTGGTTGGATTATGTTTGGTGTAGGTGTTTTATTACTTATTGTATCAATTTATGAATTAAAAAAAAGTAAATTATGAAAAAGATTTTTTCTCTATTGTTAGGGACAGGTTTATTGTTATTGGTTTTATCTTGCAGTAAAAAAACGGAACCGATTAACTTTGGAAAAGACCAATGCTCACATTGTAAAATGGTAATTGAAGACCCTAAATACGGTGCTGAACTATTAACATCAAAAGGCAGAGTGTACAAATTTGATGATTTGAGCTGTATGGAATCTTTTGTTGATGAAAATCCGGATAAAGCAGACCATGCCCAGCTTTATGTTTCGGATTTTATAACACACGAGTTGTTCCCTGTAGAGCAGGCATCCAAAGTTACAGGAGGAGAGGTGAGAAGTCCTATGGGAGGGAATACTGCAGCTTTTAAAAATAAAAACGAAGCCATTAGCGAAGCAAAAAAATTAAATGCTGAACTTGTAAATTGATTCAAAGTTACTTTCAAATAATATACTGTTGGTAATATGGCGATATTAAAATACTGGTTGTGCGGTTTAGGGATTTTAACGGCATTAAATATCCAAGCGACGACATACTCGGTGGGGCGGAATAAAACATATAAAACCATCCATTCTGCTCTGAAAAAGGCCAAGAGCGGCGATACCATTTTGGTCTATGGTGGTCACTACAAAGAGGGGAATATTAACCTTGATAAATCTATTACTTTGATAGGAATTGACCGTCCTATTCTGGATGGCGAAATGAAGTATGAAATCGTTTCTTTTAGAGCTAATCATATTGTCTTAGAGGGGTTTAAAATAATGAACTCAGGAAAAGACGAGATAAGAAATATCGGAGCAGTGAGACTCTATGACAGCCATTTTTCTACCATAAAAAATAATATTTTTGATAATAACTACTTTGGAATCACTATTCAAAGAGGATATCAGTGTTTGGTTCAAAACAATAAAATAACGACGAGCAGAGGGGCTTCTCAAGAGCTTATAGGAGATGGGATTCATGTATGGTCTAGTTCGGATATTTGGATTAAAAATAATTTTATTAAAGGCCATAAAGACGGTATATATTTAGAAAAAGCAAACAATACTTTTGTCTATAAAAATAATTCTCAAGAGAACAAACGCTATGGGCTTCATTTTATGTTTTCTCATAATAATGTCTATATAGGGAATGTATTTCGGAATAACGAAGCAGGAGTGGCTGTAATGTATAGTAGAAATGTGAAGATGAAATACAACCGGTTTTTGGATAACTGGGGAGATAATGTATACGGCTTGTTGCTTAAAGAACTAACATTTAGTAAAGTGAGTCATAATGTTTTTAGCAATAATTCTATTGGTGTTTTTACAGATGGATCTTCGAAAATAGATTTTTATAATAACCAGTTTCAAAATAATGGCTGGGGATTAAAAATCAATACAAATTGTGTTGAAAATAAACTTATAAATAATAATTTTGTCAATAATATTTTTGACATTAGTACTAGTGGAACAGTTTTTCTTAATACCTTTAAACACAACTATTGGGACAAATACGAAGGATATGATCTTGATAGAAACGCTGTAGGAGACATCCCTTTTTATCCGCTAAGTCTCTATTCTGTGTTGTCTGAAAAAACACCTATGATTATGATTCTTTTTGGAACTTTTTTTGTGGAGCTTATCAATCGTTCTGAAAAACTAATGCCTACTCTTACACCAGATACCTTTGTAGATGAACAGCCTTCAATGAAACCCAATAAGATTTAATTTGATATATTTATGATTGTTATACAAAATTTGACGAAAAGATTTGGGAAATTTACGGCATTGCATAATGTAAGTATGGAATGCAAACAAGGGAAATCTATCGCTTTTATAGGGCCTAATGGCTGCGGCAAAACGAGCTTAATTAAAAGTATCCTTGGGCTGAATACCATAGATGAAGGTCATATCTTCGTAAATCAAAAAGATGTGGCAGAAGATTATCTTTACCGAGAAGATATCGGCTATATGCCTCAGTTTGGTAAATATCCGGAGAATATGACAATAAAGGAGACTCTGGATATGATTATAAAAAATCGAGCGTATAAAGGTGAGCGGGATATGGAGCTTTTCGAGCAATACCATATCCAAGATTTGTATCAGAAAAAAATGGGAAGTCTCTCCGGAGGAACCATTCAAAAAGTAAGTGCGGTGATAGCATTTATGTTTAATCCGAATATCATTATTTTAGATGAACCTACAGCAGGATTAGATCCTTTGGCATCAGAAATTCTTAAAAATAAAATCATAAAAGAAAGGCAAAAAGGGAAGCTCATTATCATCACTTCTCATTTATTGAGCGAATTAGATGATATTATCAACGAGGTGGTCTTTTTGTCAGAAGGAAAGGTAATGTTTCACCAAGATGTAGAAACACTAAAATCTCAAACAAAAGAAGAAAAAATTTCTCAAGCTATTACAAGTATTTTAAAACAACTTCAATATGTTTAAAATTGCTCAATTTATTTTCACCGATATTCTTAAAAATAAAGTAATTTTGGTATATACTGCTTTGCTTTTTATTATCTCTTGGTCTGTATTGGGGCTGGAAGCTAATCAGGCTAAAGCAAATCTAAATCTATTAAATATTATTTTATTTGTTGTACCATTGCTAAGTCTTTTGTTTTCTATTATTTATATTTACAACAGTAGTCAGTTTATAGAGTTGTTATCTACTCAGCCGATTCATAGGAATGTTATTTGGACAGGGATTTTCATTGGGCTTTTGGGCTCTTTGGTTTTGGCTTTTTTAGTGGGCTGCGGTTTGCCGATTTTGATTTATTCTTCCTTAGAATATGGGCTGTCGATCCTCATCGGAGGAACACTGCTTACTGTAGATTTTGTAGCTTTAGCTATGCTGTCGGCTATATCCAGTAAGGATAGAGCAAAAGGAATTGGGATTGCAATTTTTATTTGGATATTTTTTAATATTATTTATGATAGTATTTTGTTGATAATGATGTATCAGTTCTCGGATTATCCTATCGAGAAATTGATGGTTGTATTATCGGCTTTAAGTCCTATCGGACTGACCAGAATTTTTGTACAGTTAGAATTGGATATTTCCAATATGTTGGGGTATTCCGGAGCTATATTTAAAGAAATTTTTGGAACTGGAAAGGGTGTTCTTATTTCTGTTTTTATTCTTATCGTATGGATGGCTATTCCTTTTTTGCTTAGTTTGATAAAGTTCAGAAAAAAAGATTTATAGAGCATTAAACAGATACGAAATATTTTGAATTATCAATAAAATAGATGGAAAAAATATTCGTGTTAAACTGGCTTTTCGGGAAATAATTATCTTTTTTACAATGGGCTTTATTTGTAGCTCGTGTTTATTAGCAAAGCTAATGTTTTATCAAAAAAAGTGTAACTTGCGTGCTGTATTTCAAAAAAATAATATTAAAGTTACATTACGATACCTAAAATTATTCACTATTGTTGGTTTGGCGGTAAGCCTCTTCCGGAATTAGCTAAGGTTTGTATAGAATCGTGGAAGAGAAATTTTCCCGGTTTTGAAATAATGGAGTGGAATGAAAAGAATTTTGACATTAACTCTCATCAGTTTGTTAAGGAGTGTTGTGAAGTTAAAAAATATGGATTTGTAGTAGATGTTCTTAGGAATCATGTGCTAAAGGAATATGGCGGGATTTATTTGGATACAGATGTGTAATTTATCAAACCTATACCGGAAGATATGCTGGATGCTAAATCTATAATTTGTTATGAAGATTATAATTTTCCAAATGTTGGTTTTATAGCAAGCGAGAAAAATGGACAGATGGTAAACGATGTCTATAATTTGTATAAAGATAGACATTTCGTTAATGGAGATGGAACTATAAATAGCGACTTTACAAGGACCTATAGATTATAAAAAAAGTAATTGTCGAAAAAGTAATTGTATTAGATGGAACTTGGAAAAAGGATTATGATGAAGGTCTTATTATCCTCAAGAATATTTTTGTGCTAAAAGCTGGGAAACAAAAGAAGTGGATGTAATATATAATGCCTATGCCATATACTACTACAATGCGAGTTTGTTTTCTGAAGAAGCAAAAAGAGAATCGAAAATCAATATGATCAGAAGAAAAATGTACAGAACAGCAAAAGAATTGAGGAAATTAAAAGTGGAGGAAATGTTGATTTTTCGTACATCAGGATTTGATTATAGAATTTTCTATAATTATTTCCTGTATACTTTAAAGAATAAGTTTGGGAAATTTTTTGGAAAAAAAATGAGATGAAAAATTATTTATTAAAAACTTGTCGGTTAAAAAAATATTACTAATTTTGCAGTCCGTAATTGGGTTCGGAGTATATCATTGTGAGAAGGAGTATTCTAATGAACACATTTACAATATAAAAATGCTTCCACATTTTATAAATTAAATTTAATCAAAAACTAAACATGGCAAAGAAAGTCTTTAAAATGGTAAAACTCCAAGTGAAAGGTGGCGCTGCTAACCCTTCACCGCCAGTAGGTCCGGCATTAGGTTCTGCAGGTGTTAACATTATGGAGTTTTGTAAACAATTCAATGGAAGAACTCAAGATAAGCCCGGACAGGTATTGCCTGTGATTATTACTGTTTACGAAGATAAATCTTTTGACTTCGTTATTAAAACTCCGCCTGCTGCAGTTCAGCTTTTAGAAGCTTCTAAACTGAAAAAAGGTTCTGGTGAGCCAAACAGAAATAAAGTAGGTAGTGTATCTTGGGAACAAGTGCAAAAAATAGCAGAAGATAAAATGGCAGACCTTAACTGCTTTACATTGGATTCTGCAATGAGTATGATCGCTGGTACAGCAAGATCAATGGGATTGAAAGTAACAGGTACTAAACCTACTAACGCTTAAAAACAATTCAATGGCAAGATTAACTAAAAAGCAAAAAGAAGTTTCTACTAAGATAGAAAAAAATAAACTTTACAGCCTGGAAGAAGCATCGGCTTTGGTGAAGGAAGTAAATATCACAAAATTTGATGCTTCTGTAGATATCGCTGTGAGATTAGGCGTTGACCCAAGAAAAGCAAACCAAATGGTGAGAGGGGTGGTATCTTTACCTCACGGAACCGGTAAGGATGTTAAAGTTTTAGCATTGGTAACTCCAGATAAAGAAGCGGAAGCTAAGGCAGCAGGTGCAGATTTCGTAGGGTTAGATGAGTATCTTGAAAAAATCAAATCCGGATGGACAGATGTGGATGTTATCGTTACAATGCCTGCAGTTATGGGGAAATTAGGACCATTAGGTAGAGTGTTAGGGCCAAGAGGTCTTATGCCAAACCCTAAATCCGGAACTGTAACTATGGAGATAGGTAAAGCTGTATCTGAAGTGAAAGCTGGTAAAATAGATTTCAAAGTAGATAAATACGGTATCGTTCACGCGGCGATAGGTAAGGTGTCTTTTGATGCCGATAAGATTAAAGAAAATGCTCAAGAGCTTATCCAAACTTTAATCAAAATGAAACCTACGGCAGCTAAAGGAACCTATGTGAAAAGCATTTACCTTTCTTCTACAATGAGTCCAGGTATAGCAATTGATACTAAATCTGTAAACTAAAATCTGAATACAATGACTAAAGAAGAAAAAGTAATAGTAATACAAGAGATAAAAGATATGCTGCAAGATGCTAAAAATGTATATGTGGCAAATCTTGAGGGAATGAATGCTGCTGCTACTTCAGATTTTAGAAGAAGAGCATTCAAGAATAATATCAAACTGAAAGTGGTAAAAAACACTTTGCTTAGAAAGGCTATGGAACAAATGGAGGGATTAGACTACTCCGAAATGTTCTCTACTTTCAAAGGTAATTCTGTTTTGATGGTTTCTGAAAAAGCAAATGCACCGGCTAAACTGATTAAAGATTTTAGAAAAAAGGAGTCTATCCCTGCTCTTAAATCTGCAGTATTAGATGAGGTATTTTATATAGGAGATGATAAATTGGATACATTGGCAAACCTCAAATCCAAAGAAGAAGTTATCGGAGATATCATCGGATTACTTCAATCTCCAATCAGAAATATACTTTCTGCATTGCAAAATCAGGATAAAATGAAAGAAGGAGCCGAGTAAGCCTTTTTAATTAAAAAGACACTCAAAAAAAATAAAAATAAATCGTTAACAACAAAAACATTAAAAAAAATGTCAGATTTGAAAAATTTAGCGGAAACGCTTGTAAACCTTACTGTAAAAGATGTAAATGAATTAGCTCAGATCCTTAAGGATGAGTATGGTATCGAACCTGCTGCTGCTACTGTAGTTGCTGCTGCCGGTGGTGCTGGTGAAGCTGCAGAAGAGAAAACAGAATTTGATGTAATCTTGAAATCTGCAGGTGCTTCTAAATTGGCTATTGTAAAATTAGTAAAAGACTTGACTGGTGCTGGTCTTAAAGAAGCTAAAGACTTAGTAGATGGGGCTCCTGCTCCAATCAAAGAAGGTGTAACTAAAGACGAAGCAGAAGCTCTTAAAAAACAATTAGAAGAAGCTGGTGCAGAAGTGGAATTAAAATAATTCATATACTTTCTATACGATTAAAGCACTCTTATACAAGGGTGCTTTTTTGTATTTGTAAATATTGGTTTGGTTTTTGTAGAGGAATGTTTTACGATGTTTATTAATGATTATTAGTACAGAAGTACTATGATGAAATCACTTTTTATATTGATGTTTTCCTTGTTTATAGGAGCTAATTTTTATGTAGCGTGGCGTGTATGGACACTTGTCCCTTTTGGCTTGTTAGGCAGAGTACTTTCTGTGTCTGCTATTTTATTGGCATTAGGCTGTTTGTTCATTTATCTAAGCGGTGTTATAGAGCAACTTCCGATGGATCTGGCAGTTTGAGTTTATGGAATAGGAACTACATGGATTGTCTTATTGCTTTATCTCACAATGGTGTTTCTATTGGCGGATATTGCTTATGGATTTCATCTTATTCCATCGCATTGGGTTTGTCATAGCTGGATAGGCTCTATTGTTTTGTTGGTATTGATGTCCTCTATATTTGGATATGGCTATTGGAAATACAATCAAAAGGCAAGAGTGTCATTAGATATAGTTACCGCCAAAAAGTTAGAACGCCCATTGATGATAGTGCTGTTATCGGATCTTCACTTAGGTTATCATAATAGGGCTTCGGAATTGAAGCGTTGGATAAATATGATAAATAAAGAAAACCCGGATTTGGTGCTTATAGGTGGTGATATTATAGATCGGAGTATCCGTCCGCTGGTTCACGATGGAATGGCGGAGATGCTTAGGCAAATCAATGCACCTGTTTTTGCTTGTTTGGGAAACCACGAATACTATGCTTCTTCCAAAGAAAATCAGAAGAATTCTATAAAAAGGCGGATATTCACCTTTTGCGTGATGAAACCGTGAGTATAGACGGGATAGATATTATTGGTAGAGATGATTGTACTAATGGAAGTCGGAAATCGTTGGATAGTTTGATACGTAATATTCAAGTATCCCATTTTATAATTTTGTTGGATCATCAGCCTTTCCATCTAGAAGAGACAGAAGCTCAAAATGTAGATTTCCAGTTTAGTGGACATACCCATTATGGACAGGTGTGGCCAATATCGTGGATAGAGGATGCAATATACGAATTAGCTTACGGTAAAATGAAAAAAGGAATACCTTGATTTATGTTTCTTCAGGTATGGGGATCTGGGGTGGGAAATGCCGTATCGGAACTCAGTCAGATGTAGTATTGAAATTACATAATTAAAACTGCCAGTTAGATTAAAGAATTTTCACCGACTTATATTGTTGCTATTCTCTACTATTTTTGCAACTAAAAACAGATGTCTGTACGGTTGATATGATTTATCCTAAGGTAGAAAAAGAGGAGTTTGATTTAGTGCAAGAGTTTGTAGATTATATCCAACAAAATGGGCTGCCTGATTTTATTAGTTTTGATAATGATTTAGGGTTGGATGAAGACGGGAATCTTGCGTTAGATGGTTTAGTAGTTGCAAAATGGCTGGTTTATGAGTCGGGGTTGGATTTAAGGAAATTAAATTACTGCGTACATTTTACAAATCCTGTGGTAGTGGAGTAAATTAGAAGGCTTTTAGAAAACTATTTAAAATACTTAAATTTTTAAATGATTTTTTTGTAAAATAATTTGGATTTTTAGAGAGGAAAATCATATATTTGTGGTTTACTTTGAGTGAGATGCATTTATAACAGAAGTGAAATTTATTTAATACTCTAATCCTTAGTGGGTTAGGGCTTTTGTGTTTGTGTGCCTTTTAAAGTAAGACTAAAAGTAAAAAAAATATTTTGCACTACGCCGTGAAAAGATATACCGGTGTTGCAGTTAGAAAGTTGTTTTTAATAATTCAGCGTGACCAAGGTTTTACAATAGCTCACTCAGTTTCCGCCTGCACGCCGTTATTTTAAATTTACTATCTGATATTTTTTGTAAGTGTCAACAAAATATTTTTTAACATTCAACATTATCTAAGTTTTATGAGTAAAACAAAGACGACAAAAAAAACTCAAGAAAATCAGAGAATCAATTTCTCTTCAGCAAAAGGGAAGATCGAAGCTCCGGATTTTTTGGATATTCAGATTGAATCCTTTAAAGAGTTTTTTCAGCTTGATACCCTCCCGGAACAAAGGGTACACGAAGGACTTTACAAAACCTTTCAGGAAAATTTTCCAATCACAGATTCTCGCAATCAATTTGTTTTAGAGTTTTTGGATTATTTGGTAGATTCTCCTCGTTACTCTATAGACGAGTGTGTAGAGAGAGGACTTACTTATTCTGTGCCGCTTAAGGCGAGATTGAAACTATATTGTACAGATCCGGAGCACGAGGAGTTTGAAACTGTGGTGCAAGATGTGTACTTAGGTCCTGTGCCTTATATGACGCCTAGTGGTTCCTTTATCATCAATGGTGCTGAAAGGGTAATCGTAACACAATTACATAGATCTCCGGGGGTGTTCTTCGGGCAGACTTATCACGCTAATGGTACGAAACTTTACTATTCTAGAATTATTCCTTTCAAAGGTTCTTGGATGGAGTTTACGACGGATATCAACAGCGTAATGTATGCTTATATCGACCGTAAGAAAAAATTACCGCTTACGACTTTGCTTAGAGCCATTGGCTACGAGTCGGATAAAGAAATTCTCCAGATATTCGATTTGGCAGAAGAGGTAAAAGTATCTAAAGCTGCACTGAAAAAAGTGGAGGGTAGAACTTTGGCAGCAAGAGTGTTGAACACTTGGTTCGAAGATTTCGTAGATGAAGATACAGGAGAAGTAGTATCTTTGGAAAGAAATGAAATTATACTTGATAGAGAAACCGTTTTGGATAAAGAGCATTTGGATCTTATTTTAGATTCTGGTGTTAAAACAATTTTGATTCACAAGGAAAATAATAAAGAGTTTTCCATTATCCAAAATACATTACAAAAAGACCCTACCAACTCGGAAAAAGAAGCGGTGGATTATATCTATCGCCAGTTAAGAAATGCTGAACCGCCAGATGACGAAACAGCAAGAGGAATTATAGATAAATTATTCTTCTCGGAGCAGAGGTATTCTCTTGGTGAAGTAGGGCGTTACAGATTGAACAAAAAACTTGGTCTTAATGTAGATGAAAACACGCAGGTACTTACCAAAGAGGATATTATCAGCATCGTGAAGCACCTTATAGAGCTTGCAAATTCTAAAGCGGAGGTAGATGATATAGACCACCTCTCTAACAGAAGAATTAGAACAGTAGGAGAGCAGCTTGCAGGTCAGTTTGGTGTAGGGCTTTCCAGAATAGCCAGAACTATCAGAGAGAGAATGAATGTTCGTGATAACGAGATCTTCACGCCGATGGATTTGGTAAATGCTAAGACCTTGACTTCTGTGATTAATTCATTCTTCGGAACCAACCAGCTTTCTCAGTTTATGGACCAGACGAATCCACTTTCTGAGATTACGCACAAGCGCAGATTATCAGCGTTAGGTCCGGGTGGGCTTTCCAGAGAGCGTGCAGGGTTTGAGGTTCGAGATGTTCACCATACCCACTACGGAAGAATTTGTCCGATAGAAACACCGGAAGGGCCGAACATTGGGTTGATTTCGTCTTTGGGAATATATGCTAAAATAAATAATTTAGGATTTATTGAAACGCCATACCGAAAAGTTGAAAATGGAAAAGTAAGTCTGAAATCTACACCGATATTCCTTAATGCAGAAGATGAAGAATCTAAAATCATTGCCCAAGCGAATGTGGAGCTGGATGACGATGGTAAATTCTTGACCGATAGAATTATAGCCCGTTTAGATGGTGATTATCCGGTAGTAGAACCAGAGCAAGTCGATTTAATAGATGTGGCGCCAAACCAGATTTCCGGTATCTCGGCATCTCTTATTCCGTTCCTTGAACACGATGATGCGAACCGTGCACTGATGGGATCAAACATGATGCGTCAGGCAGTGCCATTGCTTAAACCTCAGGCACCTATCGTAGGTACAGGGCTTGAAAAGCAAGTGGCAAAAGACTCTAGAATCTTAATCAATGCTGAAAGAGGTGGGGTAGTAGAGTATGTAGATGCTAATGAAATTGTTATAAAATATGATAGAAGTGAAGATGAAGACCTTGTAAGCTTTGAATCTGCTACTAAAACATATAAATTGACAAAATTCAGGAAAACCAACCAATCTACGACCATTACGCTAAAACCAATTGTAAGAATAGGCGATAGAGTAGAAAAAGGACAAGTGCTTTGCGAAGGGTATGCAACGGAAAATGGAGAACTCGCTCTTGGTAGAAACCTTGTGGTAGCATTTATGCCTTGGAAAGGATACAACTTCGAGGATGCGATTGTGATCAATGAAAAAGTGGTTCGTAACGACTGGTTTACCTCTATCCATGTAGATGAGTATTCTTTGGAAGTAAGAGATACCAAATTGGGTATGGAAGAGCTTACTTCTGATATTCCGAATGTTTCCGAAGAGGCTACCAAAGACTTGGACGAAAACGGTATGATTAGAATCGGTGCGGAAGTGAAGCCTGGCGATATCCTTATTGGTAAAATTACACCGAAAGGAGAATCAGACCCTACGCCGGAAGAGAAACTTCTTAGAGCAATCTTCGGGGATAAAGCCGGTGATGTGAAAGATGCATCGCTAAAAGCAGACTCTTCCCTAAGAGGTGTAGTAATCGGTAAAAAACTGTTCAGCAGAAACATTAAAGATAAAAAGAAAAGAGCCGAAGAGAAAATAAAATTAGAAGAAATCGAAAACGAATACAGAATCAAACTAAACGATTTGAGGAATGTATTGTTGGAGAAACTTAATACCATTGTAAATGGTAAAACTTCTCAAGGGGTAAACAATGACCTTCAAGAGGAGATTATCCCTAAAGGAGCCAAATTTACAATGAAGCTTCTTCAGAGTGTAGAGGATTATGTAAATGTAAGCGGCTCTGATTGGACTGTAGATACAGATAAAAACGAATTGATCAAACAGCTTATCCATAACTACAAAATCAAGTACAACGATATCCAAGGAATGAAAAACCGTGAGAAGTACGCTACTTCTATCGGAGACGAATTGCCTTCCGGAATTGTGAAATTGGCTAAAGTTTACATCGCTAAAAAGCGTAAACTTAATGTAGGGGATAAAATGGCAGGACGACACGGTAACAAAGGTATCGTTTCCAGAATTGTCCGCGAAGAAGATATGCCATTCTTAGAAGATGGAACACCTGTAGATATCGTGCTTAACCCGCTCGGGGTACCGTCTCGTATGAACATTGGACAGATCTATGAAACTGTACTTGGATGGGCAGGTAAGAAACTTGGGCTTAAATTTGCAACGCCAATCTTTGATGGTGCAAAATTGGATCAGATTACCGAATATACCGACAAGGCAGGACTTCCAATCTATGGAAATACTTACCTCTATGACGGTGGTACCGGAGAGAGATTTACGCAGCCAGCTACAGTAGGGGTAATCTATATGTTGAAACTCGGACACATGGTAGATGATAAGATGCACGCGCGTTCTATTGGACCATACTCACTTATTACTCAGCAGCCGCTTGGTGGTAAGGCACAGTTTGGAGGACAGCGTTTCGGAGAGATGGAGGTTTGGGCACTTGAGGCTTTCGGTGCATCGAATATCCTTAGAGAAATCCTTACCGTGAAGTCTGATGATGTGATTGGTAGAGCGAAAACTTACGAAGCGATTGCTAAAGGAGAGGCAATGCCTGAACCGGGAATTCCGGAATCCTTCAATGTATTGCTTCACGAGTTGCAAGGTTTAGGACTTGATGTAAAACTTGAAGAATAATTTTAAATTTTAATTATGTCTTTTGGATGTATTACACCAAAAAATAATCTAAAATCTAAAGTCTAAAAATCTAAAATCTAAATTAATGTCAAATAAAAATAAAACAAGTAGATTTAGTAAAATCTCTATAGGATTAGCATCCCCGGAATCTATTCTTCAAGAATCAAGAGGGGAGGTTCTAAAACCTGAAACCATTAACTATAGAACTCACAAGCCTGAAAGAGATGGTCTATTTTGTGAGAAAATTTTTGGTCCTGTAAAGGATTATGAATGTGCTTGCGGTAAGTATAAAAGAATTCGTTACAAAGGAATTGTTTGCGACCGCTGTGGGGTAGAAGTTACGGAGAAAAAAGTTCGTCGTGAGCGTATAGGACATATCAATTTGGTAGTTCCTGTGGCGCACATTTGGTACTTCCGTTCTTTACCGAATAAAATCGGGTACCTTTTAGGATTGCCTTCCAAAAAATTGGATATGATTATCTACTACGAAAGATATGTCGTAATCCAACAAGGGATAGCAAGAAAAGAAGATGGCTCGGAGTTCGAAGAAATGGAGTTCTTGACAGAGGAAGAATACTTAGATGTATTGGATAGACTGCCTCAGGAAAACCAATATTTGGACGATAGCGACCCTAATAAGTTTATCGCTAAAATGGGTGCCGAGGCGGTAGAAGAACTTTTGAAAAGAATTAACCTTGATGATTTATCTTATGAGCTAAGACACAAAGCACACAACGAAACTTCTAAACAAAGAAGAACAGAAGCGCTAAAAAGATTATCTGTGGTAGAAGCATTGAGAGATGCCAATACCAGAATGATTAACCGCCCTGAATGGATGGTGATGCGTGTACTTCCTGTGATACCACCGGAGCTGAGACCTTTGGTGCCATTGGATGGAGGGCGTTTTGCGACTTCGGATCTTAATGACCTTTACCGTAGGGTAATCATTAGAAACAACCGTCTGAAAAGATTAATGGAAATCAAAGCACCGGAAGTTATCCTTAGAAATGAAAAGCGTATGCTTCAGGAGTCTGTGGATTCATTATTTGATAATACCAGAAAATCATCTGCCGTAAAATCAGAGTCCAACCGTCCGCTTAAATCGCTTTCAGATTCATTAAAAGGTAAGCAAGGGCGTTTCCGTCAGAACCTCTTAGGTAAAAGGGTAGACTACTCTGCGCGTTCTGTAATCGTGGTAGGTCCTACGCTTAAACTTCACGAATGCGGTATTCCTAAGGATATGGCTGCAGAGCTTTACAAACCTTTTATCATCAGAAAATTGATAGAGAGAGGTATTGTGAAAACAGTGAAATCTGCGAAGAGAATTATCGATAGAAAAGAACCTGTGGTTTACGATATTTTGGAAAATGTAATGAAAGGACACCCGGTTCTTCTCAATAGGGCACCTACGCTTCACCGTTTGGGTATCCAAGCATTCCAGCCAAAAATGATTGAGGGTAAGGCGATTCAGCTGCACCCATTGGTAACTACAGCCTTCAATGCCGACTTTGACGGGGACCAGATGGCGGTACACTTACCATTAGGACCAGAGGCGATTCTTGAAGCTCAATTGTTGATGTTAGGTTCTCAGAATGTCCTTAACCCTGCCAATGGTTCCCCTATCACGGTGCCATCTCAGGATATGGTACTTGGGCTTTATTTTATGACTAAAGAGGCTCATTCTACACCGGAGCACAAAGTAAAAGGTGAAGGATTGGTATTCTACTCGCCGGAAGAGGCAGAAATAGCTTACAGCGAGGGAAAAGCTTCTCTTAATGCTAAAGTAAAATGTAAACTTCCTGTGAAAAACGAACAGGGAGAACTCGAAATAAAACTTATAGAAACTACTGTGGGTAGAATTTTGTTCAATCAGATTGTACCTAAATCCGTGGGCTATATTAATGAGCTTTTGACTAAGAAGTCCCTAAGAAATGTCATAGGTAAGATTCTTAGCGAAACAGATTTCCCTACGACAGTAGATTTCTTAGATAAAATGAAAGACTTAGGATATAGAAACGCCTTCAAAGGTGGATTATCCTTTAGCTTAGCCGATATTGTGGTGCCGGAAGAAAAGAAAAAAATGATTTCTTCTGCCGTGGAAAGTGTAGATGATATTAAGGCTAACTATAATATGGGGCTTATCACGGATACGGAGCGTTATAACCAGGTGATTGATGTTTGGACAAATACTAATGCAAACCTCACCGAGATGATTATGCAAAGAATGAAAACCGACCAAGGCGGATTCAACTCTGTTTATATGATGTTGGATTCCGGTGCGAGGGGTTCTAAAGAGCAGATTCGTCAGTTATCCGGTATGCGTGGTCTGATGGCGAAACCTCAAAAAGCAGGTTCCGTAGGTGCGGAGATTATCGAAAACCCTATTGTGGCAAACTTTAAGGAAGGTCTGTCTATCTTGGAGTACTTTATCTCTACGCACGGTGCGCGTAAAGGTCTTGCGGATACAGCTCTTAAAACCGCCGATGCCGGATACCTTACAAGGAGACTTGTGGATGTGGCACAAGATGTCATCATTACAGAAGACGATTGCGGTACATTGAGAGGGGTAGAGGTAACACCGCTTAAGAAAAATGATGAAATCGTGGAGAGGATATCCGAAAGAATACTTGGTAGGGTAGCCTTGAACGATATTTATCATCCTGAAACTGATGAGCTAATGGTAGAAGCAGATCAGTTAATCAACGAAGAATTGGCTAAGAAAATAGAGGATGCAGGAATAGAAGCCGTAGAAGTGCGTTCACCACTAAGCTGTGAAGCTAAGAGAGGTATTTGTGCGAAATGCTACGGAAGAAACCTTGCGACAGGTAAGATGATTCATATGGGAGAAGCCGTAGGGGTAATTGCTGCACAGTCTATTGGTGAGCCGGGAACACAGCTTACACTGAGAACCTTCCACCAAGGGGGTACGGCAGGAAATGTATCCGAAGATCCGTCTATCAAAGCAAGGAGAGATGGTATCGTAGAGATGGACGAAATTAGAACCGTTCTCTCTGAAGACGAAGAAGGAAACAAAGCTGAGATTGTGGTATCCCGTTCTACAGAATTCCGTTTGGTAGCAGACAATGCAGCCAGAACGGTTATTATGGCGGCACAGGTGCCTTATGGTTCCAGTATTTTTGTGAAGCCGGGAGACAAAGTGAAAAAAGGAGACCTCATTGCGAAATGGGATCCTTATAACGCGGTAATCATCGCAGAGACTTCAGGTAAAGTAGAGTACGAGGATATTATTCAAGGGGTTTCTTTCCAATTGGAAATAGACGAGCAAACCGGTTTCGAAGAAAAAGTAATCTCTGAGTCCAGAAATAAAAAAGCCGTTCCTACACTTAGAGTAGTGGATAATAAGGGTAATGAACAAAAATCTTATAACCTACCGGTAGGAGCCCATTTGATGGTTAATGACGGAGAGAAAATCAAAGCCGGTAAAGTCTTGATAAAAATCCCAAGAAAGTCTGCAAAAGCAGGGGATATCACGGGAGGTCTTCCAAGGGTAACCGAGCTTTTCGAAGCAAGAAACCCATCTAACCCGGCTGTGGTAACGGAAATAGACGGGGTGGTATCTTACGGAAAAATCAAGAGAGGAAACAGAGAGCTTATCGTGGAGTCTAAAACAGGAGAAATCAAAAAGTATTTGGTGAAATTATCCAATCAGATTCTTGTTCAGGAAAACGATTTCGTGAAAGCCGGTTCGCCACTCTCAGATGGTTCTGTAACGCCTAACGATATCTTGGCAATTAAAGGTCCTACTGCGGTTCAGGAATATTTGGTAAATGAGATACAAGAGGTTTATCGTTTACAAGGTGTGAAGATAGATGATAAGCACTTTGAAATCATTGTACGCCAGATGATGACCAAAGTAGAAATCGTGGACGGTGGTGATACGCATTTCCTTGAAGGAAGCTTGGAACACAAACAAGACTTTATAGCAGAAAACGAAAGAGTTTTCGGTATGAAAGTGGTAACTGATCCGGGAGATTCCAAAGAGCTTAAAGCCGGACAAATGATTACAGCAAGACAGCTTAGAGACGAGAATCTTAAGTTGAGACGTGAAGACTTGAAACTTGTAGAAGTGAGAGAAGCTCTTACGGCTACGGCTCATCCTGTTCTTCAGGGTATTACCAGAGCGGCACTTCAGACGAAATCATTTATGTCTGCAGCGTCTTTCCAAGAAACAACTAAGGTGCTTAACGAAGCGGCTGTATCCGGTAAAGTAGATGAGCTGAATGGTCTTAAAGAAAATGTAATCGTAGGACACAGAATTCCTGCCGGTACAGGACTTAAAGACTATCAACATTATATCGTAGGTTCAAATAAGGAGTTTGAAGATATGAAATAATTAGAATAAATATTAAAAAATGTTTGAAAGGTTCGAGATTGTTTCTTATCTTTAACCTTTCAAACTTTAACACAAAAAATAAAAAGATTATGGACAACAATCAAAACCAAGATCCAAACAACATCAACATTGAATTGAACGAAGTAGTAGCGGCAGGCGTTTATGCTAACTTAGCATTGGTAAACCACTCTCCGTCTGAGTTCGTATTAGATTTTATCCAGCTAATGCCAGGGGTGCAACAAGCGAAAGTGAGATCAAGAGTTATTTTGGCACCTCTTCACGCTAAAAGAATTCTTAATGCACTTCAGCAAAATGTAGCAAGCTACGAGCAGCAATTTGGTGAAATCAAGGAAGTAGAACCATTCGTTTTAGGTGGAGGCAATAATACGCCGCAAGCTTAATTTATTTCTTAGAAATTATAAACTCCTGCATCATTCGTTGTAGGAGTTTTTTCATTTATTAACCCTTTGGTCAAGATTATTTAGATTATGAATTATATTAGTGCAGAGCAATTGACAAAATCTTATGGTGTTAAATTTTTATTCAAGGATATTTCGTTTAATATCAATGAGGGGGACAAAATCGCTCTCGTAGCTAAAAATGGCAGTGGGAAGTCTACTTTGCTGAAAATTATTCTCGGTAGAGAAATTGCGGATGGTGGAGAGGTAATTGTAAATAAGGATATTCAAGTGGTGTTGTTCGACCAAGAAATTAGCTTTGACGGAGAGGATAGCATAGAGGAATTTATGATGAAGCTGGATTCTGCCCCCATCAATGCATTAAGAAATTACCATCAATCTTTGTATTCTACAGATACGAAATTTATAGAAGAAGCTTTGGCTGAAATGGAAATTTATAAGGCTTGGGATTTGGAAAACGAAATGAAGCAGATTCTTTCTCAACTTAAAATCAATGACTTGTCGGTGAAAATGGGAATGCTGTCCGGAGGGCAAATCAAGCGTGTAGCTCTGGCAAAACTGCTTACGGAAACTCGGGCGGAACACCGCCATACACTTCTGATAATGGACGAACCTACGAACCATCTGGATGTGGAAATGGTAGAATGGTTGGAAAATTATTTGTCCAAAGAAAAAATAACGCTTTTACTTGTTACCCACGACCGTTACTTCTTGGACAGCGTGTGTGATATAATCTGGGAGCTGGAAGACCAAAAACTCTATGTCCATAATGGCAGCTATGCAACTTATCTTGAGAACAAAATGATTCGAGAGGAGAATCTAAGTGCGACAATAGATAAAGCGAATAACCTCTACCGTAAGGAATTGGAATGGATGAGAAGGCAGCCAAAGGCAAGAACTACAAAATCAAAAAGCAGAATAGAGGCTTTTTATGAAACAGAAAAGGTGGCAAAAACCAATACTTCCAAAGAGTCTTTGGAGCTGAATTTTGAAATGAAAAGGCTTGGTAAGAAAATTTTAGAGCTTAGAGATATCTCTAAAAAATATGGAAATACCATTATTCTTGATGATTTTTCTTATCAGTTTCAGAGAGGGGAAAAGGTAGGGATAATAGGGAAGAATGGGGTAGGGAAATCTACATTACTCAATATTATCCAAGGTTTGGAAAATTACGACAAAGGCGAGATAGAGACAGGGGAGACGATTCGTTTCGGTTATTTTTCACAAAAGGGACTTCAGTATAAAGAAGATGAGCGGGTGATAGATTTCATCAGAGAAATATCGGATAATTTTCCTTTGGCTAATGGTAAAACTATTTCTGCATCGCAGTTTCTGAGGCTGTTTTTATTTGATGACCAAACCCAATATTCGCTCATATCTAAGCTTTCTGGTGGGGAAAAGCGTAGGCTACACCTAATGTATGTCCTTTATCAAAATCCTAATTTTCTCATTTTTGATGAACCTACCAATGATTTGGATTTACCTACGCTTACCATATTAGAAAACTTTTTGGCTCAGTTTCAGGGGACGGTGGCTATTGTTTCCCACGATCGTTATTTTATGGACAGAATTGTTTCTCATGTTTTAGCTTTTGAGGGTAATGGCAAGGTAAAAGATTTTACAGGAAATTTCTCTGAGTATAGGCAATATAAAAGCCAACAGGAAAAAGCTGGGATTTCGGAAACGGAAAAAATAGCGGAGGAAAAACCACAAACTCAGAAGTCCAAAAAAAGACTTTCGTATAAGGAGCAAAGGGAATTGGAGCAAATAGACAAGAGGCTTCCAGAGAAGGAAGCACAGCGGCAAATAGTGATGGAACAGCTTAACAATGAAACCGATTATGAGAAAATCACTTTGTTGTCCGAAAAATTAGAAGCTCTTACTTCCGAAATAGAAATGATGGAAATACGCTGGCTGGAGCTGCAAGCTGTGTTAGAAGATTGATTGACAAGAGTATATCCATAAAGTAATTAGCCACTACAATTTGCAGTGGCTAATTAAAATATATTTATCAATTATTACTTCACTTATTCAAAAATAATGTCACTTGATTATCAATAATTTAAATGTATAGTGATACAAAAATGAGATAATTTTAAATTTTGTAATAAATGATAATTTAGCACAATGCTATAAAAAAGAGACCAAACATTGGTCTCTTTTTTATTCTACTTCTATTTGCCCGTTCATAAGCATTGGTAATAGGGTATCGCGGAGGGCTTGTAAGTGATAGATTTCATTTCTATTTATTTTCATTTTTTTATAAAGTATTTTGACACTTCCAACAAATTTTTCAGCAATTCTATCATTTGGAAGTAAGATTTTTTGTTCTTTCAAAAATTTAAAATGACGAGCATAACCATAATTTGATAAGTCTATTTTTAATAAAGAATGATATAATAAGTATTGAGGCATTTTCTTATTATTACTAAATAAGATTTGGGTACCATCAGCACCTCTTGCGAAATCAAAATCTACTAATTTTAGAATTCTCGTATGGTCTCCAAAAATGATAGCTGGAATATCAGAAGATTCAATAAGACTTTCTATTTTATTTGTATACCCACAAATAAAATCTATACTTTGGTCTATAATCGGTATCTTTCCAAATAATAAATAATCTTTAGCATTAATTTTTATAGTAGGTTTGTTCTTTTTCAATATTTCTCCCACAGACTTCACCTCCCACTCCGCAGGGATTTCTCGTTTTAGGATTTCATTATAAACCATTTTTCCTCCACTGGATTTATAGGGTTTTCCATTTTCATCAG
>NZ_FNAS01000024.1 GCF_900101995.1 Riemerella columbipharyngis
ACAACTGGATGAACTTATTAAATATAAAATAATGGCAACACTAAAAGAACTCAAAGAGCTATTGGCGGAGCAAAGTGCCGTAGATATAGCGATAGAGGTGTCCGGATTTACGGGCTTCCGGACGACCTTGTTAGAGGAGCTGACTCAAGAGGAAATAGATAAGCTCTATAACATACACGCTCCAAAGCCAGCGCCTACAATGGACGAAGAATTTAACGCGCTTAAATATGAGCTTGTCCTCAAAGAATGGCGCTCTAAAATCCTCGCTCTTGCAGAACGAGAGGGCATAAAAGAGCCTAAGAGCTGGCATAAATTCAATGACTGGATGATACTTTATAGCATCTATAAAAAGCCACTAACAGCACACAATATAGAGGAATTGAAAGAACTTTATAAACAGCTTAGAGGTGTAGAAAGGAATAATCAGAAATCCGCCGAAAAACCGCTAAATAAAGCGTGGTGGAGGAAAGCTGGAGAAATTAAAAATTTAAACTGATGAAAGCAGAATTTACAACACCGGAAATAGAGATACTGAAGCAATTTAACGCCATTACAGGGCGGAGGTTTAGAGAGACAAAAAGCAACCTCAAAGGCATCTCTGCACGCCTCAAAGACGGCTACACGGAGCAGGAAATCATCGAGGTAATCCAAGTGAAAACATTAGAATGGAAAAACAACTCCACCATGAGCGTGCACCTCAATCCGGTAACGATATTCCGCCCGAGCAATTTTGATAAATACATTAACCAAGTTCTAACGATTAAAGAAAACCCACAGCAATATGCCAAACATTTCCAACAAATTAACAGAATTGCAACAAGCGCAGCAGGCAATGATGCTACAATTAGCGACTTGTACGGATAGCAAAACTTTCAACAATATCCTTGCTAAAGCCGAACAAACGCTTACTATTCGGCAAAGTATTGAGAATGCACCACTTATAGCCAAACAGGGCGAAAAGAAAGATGTAATTAAGGAAATTATCCGAGTAATAGAGTTTTTCCTAACAGTTACAGGAAAAGAAATGGAAACCTTTCAAATTATTATAATGTCAGGCGACCTCTATGAGAAGTTTAAGAACGACACTTTAGAAGATATTATTTTGATGTTCAAAATGGCAAGGATGGGCGATTTCGGTAAGGTCTATAAGTTTGATACATTTATAGTAATGGACTGGGCAAATTCTTATTTAGAGCGAAAAAGCGAGGAACGGGAAAAACTACTCCGAAGTGCAAGACCCCAACCCAAAGAAGAATCTAAGGGCAAATATTTTCACGAACTTTCACCCGAGTTACAAAAGAAATTTGAAAGGTTTAGAAACCCGAATGTACAAAAGTTTTTAACCCCTAAAATAACCGACTACCTCACCGAACAAAAACACCGCGACCAAATTTCAAAAGCATTAGAAAATGATACTCCTAACCCCTAAAACCCCAGACCTTATAAAAATGGAAATTAAAACGCACATACCGCAAGTGGACATTATCCACTTCCTACAATGCAGAGGCTACGAAGTGAAAGGCTACTGCCTTGTTTTACCGCCGGAAGAGGGCTTTCTGATAGACGAACCAAGAACGGAGATATACACCTTTACGGCAACCAAAGAGGGCGAAGGACAAAGCCCCAATAACGAATTTTTAAAAGTCTTTGAAAGAGAAATTAAAGAAGTTTTAAAGGAATTTATGGAAGTTTAATTCTTTTCACTAAACCGCTTTGATATTCAAGGCGGTTTTTTTTGCATCTAAACACCACTTTGCGTGGTGTTTTTTAGTTTGTTATCTTTGCGTTATGAGTAGAAAAGAACGCATACGGCTTAGAAATCAGAAAGTTCGGCAGGTGTTTTACGAGCTTGAAAATAAGCACCCCCAGTGGAAGATTTCGGCATTATTGGAAGAAACAGCACGGCGTGTGCCGCCTATTTCCGCTAATACGGTAGCTGCTATTGTAAAACAATACGGCATTTATGCGGATTGATGAAAAAAAAATGTATATTTGCAGAACAATACAAGAAATACTTTTATTTAGTATAAAGATGCAGACGCGGTGAAATACCCAAGTCAGCCCTAAGCAAAAGCCTCTAAAATTAGAGGCTTTTGTCATTTTAATTTTTCTAATACTGAATAATCTCTTTTTACAATATTCTCTCTGGGAAGATATACAGCTTTTCCTTGATAATGGAAAAACATACCTCTGATTTTTGTACCTCTGGTTTTAGTTACTTTTCTTGATAAATTATTTGTTATTTCTGACCATTCAATGTTTTCGATAGCGTCTAAGTCCCATACAATATAGTAAGGCATTTTATGTGGATTGACAAATTTGTTTAGCATTTGTTTTTTTGCGTGGTCTATTTGAGTTATTATGCCATTGCTGCTTTTTATAGATTTCCTATCGCCTAATAACAAATCTCCTATCAAGTATTCCGGATTTGTAACATGTTTAACCTCTACATGTTCCCTAATATGAAAATTAAATCCTGTTTGTTTGGCACAAACTTCAGCTATGTATTTATTTCGATTAAAATCATTAGTGTCATAATTTGGTGCAAAGGTTACTTTCCCGTCTTTCTTTTGAGTACTTTCAAGCCAGCGTATTGCATTGTCCGCTATTTCTTTCTTCTCTTTGCCATTTAGTCCTTTCTCGTACACCGAGCCATTGAATATTTTTCCGCTTTGTGCGGGGTTGTTTTCGAATTCCAATTTCAGCTGCACGCCTCCGGGTACTTCTGTTGGTTCTTCGTCGGTTTGTATCACATTACATCTGCATCCCCAGTCCAGAGGAGGCAGGTGTGTTTTCCAAAACGGATCGTTGTAAGGTCGTACTACGCCGTCTAAAACCTTATGTTCCGGGCGCACACGACCATCCGCTACCGTTACAAATTTTACATTGGAGTATAGATCGGTGTCTCTCTCGAAGTCTTTCCATTTTCCTGCCATGTTGGCGTTGGCTACCGTCTGATGATACTCTGTTTCGAGCCAGCGTACATTATAGTCTCCACTGACTTTCAGAGCCTCGGTTTTGAAATCGTTCCAGCTTCTGAGCCTACCATCTTCTGTGGTTAAAAGTTCGTGCAGGGAATTTCTGAAGCTAGTTTCTTTAAAGGCTGAAAACTCGGCGATATTGGTTTTGAAAGCCTTTACCAGCTCTTTGTCGTACACCTCAAAATCTTTGGCATTATACCCCTTATCTATACCGGTAGAAAGCTTGTCAAAATATTTGTTCCAAAGTTTTTGGCGTATTTCCTCCGGCACTTCGTGTTCATCGAACAAAGCACGGCAGTACTTCTCCACGAGGCTGCTCAAACTAAAATCTGCTACCAGTTCCGTATGCCGGTGATGTTCCGGACAACACTTAGTGCGGTAGTGTAGCTTGAGCAGCCCTAAGGCTTTCCCTGCTTTTGCGGTGTACCCGGCGTAGGTGTATGCTCTATCTCCGAGCCGTAGGTATCTTCTAAATAAGACTGTTTCAAGATATACCCATTCCGAAGCAGCATATCGTCTATGAGCATTTGTTTTTCGGGGTCTTTGGTCTGCGATACTGCGATTTTGTAATTTTCGGGTATGGCGTAGCCAAAGAACCGCATAGCGGGCAAAAGTTTATCGTTAAGGATTGCCAGTATCTTTTTTTCGTCTGAATATACCAGTTCTTTCAAAGTATTTTCGTGGACTTCGCCCTGGGATTTGCTACTGCCGTTTTGCGTCGTCATCGTTTGGTGCAGTACCAAGATGGAAAGCTCATCATTAAGAGCTTGTAGTTTTTGGAAAAAGACCTGAAAGGCATCGGACTTTGAATTTTCTTTGATTTCTACCTCTGTACCCAATGGAAACACGCCATAGGTAGAGGAACCCATTTCTTCAAGCCACGAGGCGACTTCTTTCTTTACATCATCGCTTTGGCTGGCGATTTTGGCAATACGGATAGGAATACCGAAAAGCTCCTCGAACTCGTCCCAAGAAGCCCACGAGTGGCGTTTGAGAATGGTATAAGGCGCCGCCTTTTCCAATAAGCCCAAAGCGTTGTACATCTGCACCTCTATGAGGTAGTTCGGAAAATCCGAATAACTAAATCCCGAAGTGCCGTCAGTACCGGTAACAATGGTTTTGGTTTCCGGAATAACATTGCCACGCGGTACCAACTGCACAGATTTGATTTCGCCGTTTTGCACATTGTTCAGAAAGATAACGCCTGTGCCGTAATAAGCGGTTTCGTGGGCGTAGCGGATAAAATCTTCAAACCAAGATTTCTTGGTTATAAAAGCTGTTTCCTTATCTTGTTTGATACCATTTTCGTCGACAATGATGTAGTCCTTGTTGGTGCTTCGATAGGTTCGGTTTTCGGTAATACCCGTGAGCAATCCGTCGAGCATAATATCATCATACACTTCCTGTAAAAGCCAGTTGCTTGGGTTTTCCAAAGCATAACGCGTCAGTCTTGCGGACTGCCATTGGTCGAGTTCCTTACGCCAAATATTACGGTGCCGCTTGAGAATATCCAGCATAAATTGACTTACCTTGGCGGCATCTTTTTTAGTGTTGCCGCTGAGAGTTATTTTTCGTTTCAAAAGGTTTCCTGTTATCGTTGTCATTGTTGGAATAGTTTTTTTATCGTTTCGTCTATCTTGTTCGTTATACGCTCGGTTAGGTGTTTGGATTCGCCCATAAATTGTCTTTTAGGAAGATGCTCGGTGCCTTCGTTGTGATAGCGTGCATATTCCTTATAAGTGGAGAATATCACCGCTTGATTTTCACGACGGACGCGGAATGAGTTTTTAAGTTTGTCGCCTCCGGTATTATGCCCTACCAAAATGGCACGGTTAAGATTTTCTCTTCCGAATTTGGTAAGCTCTCCTTGTTTCCCCCTGCGGTTGGTTCTGTATCGTGTGAGGTCTCTGCCTTTGCGGTCGGTGGTTTTTCGGGTTTTCCATTTTTCCAGACCGTTATCCGCAAAGCCTTGTTCTCTGAAATTTTTTGCAATAAAATTCTTCCCCTCCACTTCTATTACAGAGAGGCATTTGTCGGGCAGTACTTCCGCTATATGTTTGAGCTTTGCTTCTAAATCTTTTAAGTTGTTTGCCATAGTGTGTTTGGTTTGGGTAAAATCTCCGCACTACCAACCGTTTTGGTAGGATTTTCGTCTGCCGAGTTTTAGAAATGGATTGTCATCCGGAATACCGTCTTCGTCTTCGTCTTTTTTGGGTAGGTCTGCCTTGCGGTTACCGCTTGAGATGTCCTCCAGCCATTTCATTGCTTCGTTGTAATCGGCAGGGTCAAGCACTCCCGGTTTTCGTCTTTTCATCAAGTGGTAAAATACCAATGCTTTGAGGTAGTATAGCACGGTTTTGCTTCGTGCCTCTCCCTCGGCACTGAATACCTTATCCGCATCGTAATAAGCACCGATATTGGTTTTTATGATGTCTATTTGCTCGGCGATAATGCCGTTGAGGGCTTCGTCTTCGGTAGCCACTAAAATATCGATAAAAGACTTAGGGGCATTAGTGGTTAAATCTTCTTTGGTTAAAAACATTATAATGTGATTTTTTGGTTGTTATACAATGGTTTCAGTTTTCGGTAGAGATTACAAGAAAATGTAAGGCGGTATTGAAACATGCCGTCCATCGTGTTGCTAATCACTTCGTCGCTTTCGAGGGTAAGCGTCCGAAATTGCTCGCCTCTTAGGAATTGCACCGCCTCGGCAATTCGGTCGATGAGATCTATTTCCATTAAGCCCTCCTCGCCGTCTTCCGTGTGCTGGTGTTGGTTTCGCCAGCCGTCGCGACAATAGAGGTCGATAAGGACCGTCGCCGTACCCTCTTGGTTTTGCTCCGTCATACTCTGCCACTGAATAGCATTTACGCTAATCAATGCGGATACAAAAAGATACGCAAAGCGGTCGCTGCTCATTTGGTTGCGTTGTAGATCCACCAGCTCTAATTCCGAAATGGGCATTAAGGCTTTTTTTACTTTAATAAATAGTTCTTTTCTGGGTGTCATTTTTGTTGTTTTTATAATCTACCTGCGGAAGCTCTCCGCCTTTTACCTATTAATGGTTTTCCGCTGCCTTTTTCCGGTGCCGTAAAGCCGTAGTATCTTTGGCAGTAAAAAACTGCCCTTTCCAAAGTATCCGGCGCATCATCGTTGGCGGTAGTGCCTTTCTCAAAGGATAGTACTTGGTTCATAAAAGCCTCGTAATCTTTCCCCGAAAGCGTTTCGTCCCAAAAAAGGATTTTTCGGTTAAAAACATTGAGTAAAGTGGCCTCTATGCGGTTGTGCTTATCGCCCTGCTGGTGCATAGGAATAGGAATATCCGTGCAATTGTTGTCCTCTGCGGTTTGCAGGATAACGGGTTCATAGACCACTTGCTGTGCCGCCGTAGCATCGTAAAAGGATAGCGGTGTGTAGCCTTTGGCTTTGTATTTCATTATCCAAGCAAAATGAGCGTCCATTGCCGCGTTGGTGCTGCACCTTTGGCAAAAGATTTCTAATACCGTGAGGCGCACGCCCTGTACGCCTATGAGTACCCCTGCCTTGTAGTCGCCGTTGGAAGTGTAGGATAAATCCCAATGTACAATAAAGCCGTCCCAAGCCTCGCTGTAGTGGACTTTCCGCTTAATGATTTGAGCGGTTTTGAAAAGCTTACCCTCCTCTATGGGGTTGTTGAAATCTTCCCTCTGGCTGGTGTAATAGTCGTCATCCATAATAATGTTGATGACCTCCTGCTTGGTATAGCGTTCTTTCCACGAAGGCTCCCAGTCTTTTACCTCCTGGCAGTTGTCGCGGGTGATGTTTTTCGTTGCCAAATCCACACGGGAAATATCCAAGTGTTTGCTATCCTTGAATTTATCCTTAATAAAATCAATTAATCCGCCTTTTACGATGTAGTTGTTGGGAACAATGAAGCGTCCGCGTTGCTTATGAAATGCTTTTTTGAGGTCGCCTGTAATCTTTTCCCCGTATTTCCGCACCATTTCGGGGCGTTTAGCTCTGTCTCTATCCTCGCAATCATCTATGCTGGCAAAGTCCGGACGAAAAGCCCCGAATCGTAAGCCTCTAAAAGGTTGGTTGAGTCCCAATGCCTTAAAAAACTTGCCGTCTTTGGTTTGAAACTCGCCGTCTGCCCAATCGCCGTAAGACACCTGCACGCCGAAATCTTTTATCAGCCTTTCGTTACTTTCCAACTGTACCTGCAAATCCGATAGTAAAAGCTTGGCTAAGCCCTCGTTTGCACCGATTAAAAGGGCGAAAAAAAGCTCGTTGTTTTCTTTAAGGTGCAAGATGTTACCGACATTGGTATGAATGGATTTTGCCGCACCTCTGTACCACATACGCAGCTGCCTGATAAACCTATCCTTAAACACCTTACTATAGCTTTCTTGGTGGAACGGTGCACAGGGGGCGTCTGCCAAAGGCAAACCGCTTTCTGCCCCGAAATAATAATCGAAAAAAGCATTATAGTTTTCGGGTTTCAGCAGGCGTTTAATCCGCGTCTGTTGTTCGTCGTCGGTTTCTTTGGTCAGCGTTCGAGAGGTTAGCTCCTTAATCATTTTGGAATTAAGGAAATACCGCTCTTTAGCCTCTTTGAGTTCTGTTTTAGTCATCGCTTAATAGTTGAGTGATGTATTCGTCGAAGTAAGGTCTTACGGCTTTGATTTGGTTCAGCAGTTCATCGCGTTTTTTACCAGTTGCCTTTCCTGCTTTTTCCAGCATAAAAGCACAGAAGTTGTCGATGCTTTCCATGGTATATACGGCTATCTTTTTGCTGTCGGTTATCCTATCAAAAGCCGCCACTATCTTGGCAATATCGTCTGCTTTGTAAGGCATAGGCTCGCCTTTTTCAATGGCTAAGGCACATTTAAGCGTAAGCCGCCGTATAGAGGTAGGTTTAAGCGTTTGCAGTTCTTTTTCTTCGTCCCAGTCTTCCTCCTCCCTCCATTTGCTGAGGGTTTTGACGCCTATTCCGATAATCTCGGATATATTGGTAATACTAAAGCCTTTGGAATATAGCTCTCGTCCTTGGCTTTTTTTATAATCTGCTTCTGCTGCTTTTAGTCGTGCCATTTAATTCGGTTTTAAATAAGGTTTAAAAGTCATTAAAGACGCTCGTTGTATTGTGCGTCAATGCTTAATTTACCGGTTTCGGTAAAGGCTATGTCTTTGACTTTCATTCCGTCGTATTCCAGGTTTTTTTTGGCTTCGATGAGAAAGTCAATCGCTTGTTCGGTGTTCAGTATATTTTCAATGCCCACGCCCAGCTCGGGATGTTCTTTATATTCCCCTTTCTGGGCTTGGACGATGTATTTGGCGTGTTGGTTGTCGGCAGTACCGGTGTGCCAGTCGCCGTTTTTTATGTCCAAATCATCGCTGTGAATGAAGTCTATCATCTGTTGTTAAATTATGCCGCAAAGTTCACCGATGTGGCTGTCCCTGCGAAATCTCCGTTTAAGGATTGAGGAAAAAACCTTAAACATTGAGGAAATTTCCTTAATGGTTAACTGCCGATTTTTCAGAGCCGCGCACAGCCCCCAACTTTGCGGCAAGAAAAAACGAGAAATGAGCCAAAAGACTTACACATTCATCGCAAGCACAGATGCTGTAAATTCATACGGATATAGGATTTTGACCGAGGGCATAGATACCACTCAATTTGAAAAGAATCCGGTTATTCTCTATATGCACAATCGCTTTGGCAACCCTGTGCCTACGGGCGAGGAGGTTATAGGTCGCGCAGTAGCCTTGAAAAAAGAAGCGGGCAAACTATTAGTGGATATAGAATTTGACAGTGGAAGCTCTTTTGCCAAGAGTATAGAGGGCAAAGTAGAGCGTGGCTTTATCAAGATGGCGAGCATAGGGGCAGATATTTTAGCCACAAGCTCCGAGCCCGAAATGATAATGCCCGGACAGACGATGGAAACCGTAACGGCGGCAAAGCTCACGGAAATATCTATCGTGGATATTGGCGGAAATGATGATGCTATACGCCTTTGCCGAGATGGTATTCCTGCAAAATTGAAACTTTTATCAAATAATAATAAATCTATGAATCAAACTATTTTATTAAGTGTTGCATTGGCTTTGGGATTAGCCGCCGACACAAAAGAGGACGGCATACTGAATGCCATTAGAGATTTGAAATTATCGAAAGACCAGGCGGAGAAGTCTGCGAAAGAATGGAAAGCGAAATATATGACCGTCCAAAATGCAAAAGCGGAAAGCATCGTAAATGAAGCCGTAACCTTGGGGATTATCCCGGAGAATTTGAAATCGGTACAGTTGGGGTTGCTTCAATCCAATTATGAGGAAACAGCACCGAAGTTTGAAGAGGCTATCAAATTAGCTAAAGAAACGAAAATAAAGCAAGATGTCGGAAAGGCGCTTAATGAAGCCATCAACCTTGCAAAAAACAGTGGAAAACCGAGCGGAGACAGCAAAGAGACTTTTGACTATATGCAAAGGTACGATGTAGCGAAGCTCCGTAAAATCAAAGAAACAGAACCCGAAAAATACGCGCAATTGGCAAAAGATTACGCTGCCGGCGTGAGGTATCAATCTAACAAATAAACACTAAAAAAAACACTAAACATGGCATTACAAAAAGAAATTTGGGTACAAGGCATTAAAGAAAATCCGGTACCGTCTAATTCATTCTTAGCGGCATCGGTAGATATGTCGCAATATGTTAGCAATAATAAACTGCACCTTGCAGAAGCCGGTATCAGTCCGGATGTTCACGAGGATTATTTCGCGACCTCCGACGACCCGCTACCCATCAAGGATATTAAGGATATTCCTAACGAGGTAGTACTCAAAACATACAGCACCGACCAAACAAGGCACAAAGAACTGCAAGAGGTAGAGCTGCAATATAACAGAAGAAATAGCATTATCAACCGCCATCGTAAAGCTTTGGCTGTAGATCTTGGTAAACGCGCCGCTTGGGCTTGGGCACCTCAACAAGATAACGAGCTTAACAAGATTTTCAACTTAGGGGCAACCGACAGCGTGATAGATGCTATCATTGACGCGAAAGCCTTTTTTGAGGGTGTGGATATATTGGACGGCGTGAATATCTGCCTCAACGCGGAACATTTGGCACGAATGAGAAAAGAAGACAAACGCCTATATAAAGAGGTTTTGAACGAAAAACAGCTTTACGGTATTAAGGTATTTCAATACAGCCAAAACCCTGTATATACGTCTGCCGGCGTAAAAAAGCCTTTCGGTGCGACCAAAGAAGCAACGGATAAAAGAGCGTCATTCATTTGGGTATCCGATGAAGTGTTCAGATGCTATGGCGATGTGGAAATGTATGCTAATTTAAGAGATTCCGGAACGCAGGCCGATACGATTTCTTTTGCACAAAGAGCGTTAGTGGGTGTTATCAGAGCGAACAATCCGAAATATGCGTGTGCTATCCTTTAACCTAAAAAATAAATAAATGGAAAAGAGATATATAGATACGATGAACGAGAGGGCGGAGCAGTACATAAGCTCGCACCGCAATGTGAAAAAGCTCTACGGCACAGAAGACGGATTTTTGTTTGAAAAGAAAGCCGATGCCGAAGCACACGCTAAAACACTAAGCTCAAAAGAGCTGGCGGAATACACCGAAAAAAAAGCGGAAAACAAAGGAAATAATGCAGCTCCTGAAACACCACAGACGCTTTCTGAAAAACCAAAAGGAGCTGTCAAAAAACAATAGACTATGGGACTACCAAGAATTACATTTAACATTGCTAAAAATGGTTTAGGGCTACTCACGGCGGATATTCAAAAAACGCCCGGTATGGTGCTTACCGGTAAAACCGTAAGCGGAAAAATCACGCTGGGCGAAAGCCGCCAGTTCTTCTCTTTGGAGGACGCCAAAGATGCCGGTATTACTGCAGACGGTAACGCGTTTGCCTACAAGCATATTAAAGCCTTTTACGACTATGCAGGCAAAGGGGCAGAGCTTTGGGTGATGCTCGTTTCCGATGCGACCACAATGGTGCAAATGGCAGACAAAGAGCAAAACTTTGCTAAAAAATTATTGAACGATGCCGGCGGCAAAATACGCGTACTGGGTATTGCCAAAGAAAGTAAAGGCACCGAAACCATTGCCAACGGATTGGACGAGGATGTGGATGCCTCAGCGGTAAAACTGCAAGCCTTAGCCCAAGAATTTGAAAAGAAATATTTCCCATTCAGAGGGCTTATTTCCGGGAACAATTTCAGCGGTACGGTAAGCGAGTTAAAAGACTACCGAACCACCGAACTCAACAAAGTTTCTATTCTAATCGCCAATACCGACGGCGCAAAAGACGCCTGCATTGGTTTGGCATTGGGAAGACTGGCAAGCATACCCGTGCAACGAAATATCGGACGCGTGAAAGACGGTGCGGTAGAGCAGGTAAACGCCTATTTTACCAACGGAGCAAAAGTAGAAAGCCTTGCAGATGCCTGGGATAATATAGCGGACAAAAACTATATCTTCTTGAGAAGCTTTGCCGGAAAAGCGGGATTTTTCTTTACCGACGATCCTACGCTTACCGTGCCAACCGACGACTTTAAGAGCTTGGCAAACGGCTTCGTAATGGACAAAGCCGTGATTATCGCCTACAATACCCTTGTAGAGAAATTGGGCGACGAAATTCCGGTATCGCAAGACGGTAGCATTCATCCTGCCATTATCAAAAGCTGGCAGAATGAAGTGGAAAGCAATATCAACGGTAATATGACGGCGAAAGGAGAGCTAAGCAGATGCCAGGTGTATATTGATGAGAGACAGGATGTGATACGTACGGGCGAGCTGGTGGTACAAATAAAGCTGCAGCCGGTGGGATACGCGAAATTCATCACTGTAAACATAGGTTTCACAACTAAAACAGACGCATAATTATGGCAACATTTGACAGTAAACAATATGGCTGGTGTAAACTTACCGTAGCCTTCGGCGGCAGAATCATCGACGGCATTACGGAAGTGGAATACACCGAGAAACAAGAAAAAGACTACCTCTTTGGGCGTGGTTGCTCACCACACGGCGTGCTAAGAGGGCACAGAACCTACGAGGGAAAACTATCCTTATGGCAAAGCGAACTGGAGGCAATGACCCGCGATGCTCCGGATAAGGATGTGATGAAGCTCAACTTTGACATCATCATTGCCTATGTTCCCGATGATGCAGAGGGGCAAGTGGTAACCGATATTCTGAAAGGCTGCGAGTTTAGCGAAGTGAAAAAATCGATGAAGCAAGGCGACAAAAATATGATTGTAGAACTACCCATTATGATAACTAAAATTTTAAGACAACAATAAAATGAAAGAAAAAGTAACACAAGCACAAATAGACGCGTGGAAAGCGAAATACCCGCAAGGGATTTTTAAACTCTCGTTTGAGGACGGCAAGGAGCTTTACCTCAGAAAGCCAGACAGAAAAACAATGAGCTATGCTATGACAAAACTACAAACCGACCCATTGGGATACTCTGAAACGATATTGAAAAATTGTACTATCGGTGGAGATACAGAGGTTATTAATGATGATAGCTATTTCTTTTCTGCAAGTACACAACTGGAGCAGATGATGGAGATGAAAGTGGCAGAGCTAAAAAAGCTTTAGACGCCTATGACGGTAAGGAAGAAAATAATCCGATAGCCTACAACAATACGCTTTTGGAGTATTATTTAGGAATTAATCCGGACAGCCTTACCGACGAAGAATGGGCGGAGAAAATAGCGATACTCAACAATATTAGAGAGCAGGAGGCAAAGGCGAGTGGGCTTTAGTTTTTCGAGATTTGATAATTCTGTAAATATTAAAGATAAGTGCAGAAACTAAAATTTGGATAAACAAAGCCCACCAAAAGCCCTCCCAACCCTCGAAGTAGAGTAATCCAAACTCAAGGAACAGGCAAGGAAGCTGTATAAGTGCTGCCCACCAATGCGTGGCAGCTACTTTGCCACCTTGCAACATAAAGCCTAAGCCCACGATAGTAATCATATAACTCGCTTTTAATAAAAAAAGAACGCAAACCACTAATAAGAAAAGCCCTAATAAGGCACCAAATACTAAGAAAAGTCCATATAAAAATGATAAAACCATGAGTTACTCTTTTTCGTTATTTCTTAAAGATTACGCGTCTTCTGCATTAATGAAGATTAGTAACAGTGTCAGCAATTTTGATTCCAATCTTCGGAGAAGCCAAACAAATTTACAAAATAAATTTGATAAGTCTACTAAGTCTATCAATGAGTTAAATGAGCGGCTTAATGTTTTGAATCGTCAAAGAACGGCGAGTACTTCTATTAATGATATTCGTCGTTTGAAAACAGAAATTAACAAAACCGAACACGAGCTAAAAAAGCTGGAGAATCTTCCGCCTAAAGGTTTAGGAGAACGGCTAAGAAGTATTGGCGGACAAATGGGTGGGCTTATTGGGCTTGCCGGAGGCTTCAGTATTGCTATGGCAGGTATTGGTGCAGTAAGATCTTTGTTTGAAAAAGGTGTGGAGTTAGAACAAACCAATACAAAATTTGAGGTGCTTTTAGGTTCTGCAGATAATGCTAAAAAGATGCTTTCCGATCTGAATAACTATGCTAATCTAACACCCTATTCTAACGATGCTATTATTAAAAATTCCGAGCTAATGCTTTCTTTCGGAATTGCACAGGATAAGATTATGCCTAATATGAAAATGCTGGGCGATATAGCGATGGGTAACGAAGAAAAACTCGGAGGGTTGTCTTTGGCTTATTCACAAGTCATGAGTACAGGAAAACTAATGGGGCAGGATTTGTTACAAATGATTAACCAAGGCTTCAATCCATTACAGGTAATCAGCAAGAATACCGGCATCTCTATGGGCGACCTCAAAAAGAAAATGGAAGAGGGGGCTATTTCAGCAGATATGGTTTCTGAAGCTTTTCGCCTGGCAACGAGCGAGGGAGGCTTATACTACGGTATGGCAGATAAAATGGCACAGACAGCAGGCGGAAAATGGAGTACCTTTTTAGGAACACTCAAAAATGTAGTTATGCGTATAGGTTTAAAGTTTGCCGAATGGATAAAACCTATTTTTGATATAGGAACTGCATTTGTTGAAAAAATTATTCCTTTCGGTAAATGGGTAATCGGCTTTTTACCCAGCCTTAGCACTTTTAAAATCATAATGCAGGGACTTGGAATAGTTGCACTTGCGGTGGGCGGCTATATGCTATTCACCAATGCGGCTACTATTGGATGGTCTATTACATTGGGTATTTTAGAGGGGGTAATTTGGCTGGTAGAGGCAGCACAATGGGCTTGGAATATAGCTATGAGCTTAAATCCGATAGGGCTTGTGATAGCAGGCATTATTGCCTTTGCCGGAGTAGTGGTTCTTCTTTGGAATAAGCTCGCGGGGTTTCGCGGTGCTATTCTTGGGGTATGGGAAGTCTTAAAAGGCTTTGGAGCAATGATAAAAAACTATATAATAAATCGACTTAAAGAGCTTCTTAGCGGTATTACCGGAATAGGACAGGCGTTGATAGCTTTTTTTAGTGGGGATTTCAAAAAAGCGTGGAGTATCGGAGAAAAAGCGGGTAAAAATCTTTTAGGGTTTGACTCAAAACAAAAATTAATAGAGGATGGAAAAAACGCTTTCAATAGCTTTAATAAAGGGTGGGCAGACGGACACGCTAAAGCTGTTAAAACCGATAATAAAAAAGGAACATCGGGTGCAAGCACTGGCGTAACACAACAGCCTAAGAGCAGTATATTCGCAAGCCTTACTAAGACTAATGGAGGTACAGGAAAAGGGGAAAAAGGAAAAGGTGGAAAACACAGAGGCGGTTTAGGAGACAAAAGTAAGGGTATCATCTCCGGCGGCTCGAAGCAAACCCATATCGTCGTGAATATCGGAAAGCTGCAAGACCAAACGATAATCAAGGTGGACAGCACGGAAAAAGGATTGAGCAGCCTCGGCGACAGGGTGCAAGAGATTTTATTAAGAGCGGTAAATAGTGTAAACCAAATGCAAACAGCGTAATGGAAATAGACATCAAAGAACTTACGGCAAAAGCGTTTTTCAGCTATGTAGGACCGGCATTTCCGCTATGGTGGGAACGCAACAAAACAAAATTTGTTTTGCCAAGCCTCAACCGCATTGGTGCGGCACTTTTGAACGGACAGCCTTATTTTCAAATGCTGAAAGTGCAGGACTTGAAAAGCGGGGAAATTTTTGATTTTCCGAACGAGCCGCTTATCACTTTAAGCCTTACCAAAACCATAGTAGAAACCGCTACGGTGGGTAAAGAAAGACGAGGAACCGTTAAGGAATACATCTGCACGGAAGACTATCAACTGACAATTAAAGGGCTTTGTATGAACGAAGACCCCGAGCGGAGGGAAGAATACCCTACAAAGCAAGTGCAAACCTTACAACGCCTCTTTGAAATCAACAACAGGCTGGAGGTACTTTCCAATCCGTTTTTAGCCCTTTTCGGCATTAAAAGCATTGTCCTGAAAGACATTCAATGGGAGGAAATGGCAGGCGAGCAAGGCTTGCAAAAATACAGCATCACGGCGGTAAGTGATAACGACTTTTACGCCGACCAAAACGAGAAAAAAAGAGTGTTAAGCTAATGTTTATTTTGAAAGGACATATCACGATAGGCGGCTACGATTTTAAAGCCATTTCAGAAGTGGAAATCACCCATTCGGTGGACGATCTTTCGGATACGGCAACTATTAAGATGCCGGCTAAATTCAAGGTAAGGCAGACCGGAGAAGAAAAATACACCGAAGAGGCAATAAAAGTAGGCGACAAAGTAAGCATTACGCTGGGCTATGAGGATGTGTATGAAAGTGTGGAATTTAACGGCTTCGTCGCAAGCATAGGCAGCAAAATACCTCTTGAAATCAAATGCGAAGATGCTATCTGGAAATTGAGGAGGAAAAACATTACCAAAGCCTTTGGAAAGGTAACGCTAAAAAGTGTTTTATCCGAATTAGTAAGCGGTACGGGGGTAGAGCTGGCAGATAATATTCCGAACTACACTTTTGACAAGCTTATCATCAAAGACGCCAACGGAGCAAAAGTATTAGAGGATTTGAAAAAGAACCATTGTCTGACGGCATTTATTAACGATGAGGGCAAGCTGTATGTAGGGCTGCAACTGGTAACGAATATAGGGCAAAGCGTGGTGTACGACTTGAATTACAACATCGTGGAGAATAACCTGGAGTACAAAACAGCGGAGCAAAAAAAGATTAAGGTAAAATATACCTATATCGCCAAAGACAACAAACGCACCACGGTGGAAGTGGGCGACGATGGCGGAGAGCAAAGAACTTTTACAACTTCGATAGTAAGCGATGAAAACAAGCTAAGAGAAATGGCAAAGGCGGAATTGAAAAAACTAAAATACGACGGTTTTGAGGGTTCGGTAAAATCTTTTCTTGTACCCTATGCTACACGCGGAATGACGGCAGTGATAAAAGACAAAGAGCATCTTAACCGAGAGGGAAAATATTTTATTAAAAAAGTAGTAACCAGCTTTGGCGACAGCGGTGCCAGGCGAACGATACATATAAGCAATAAACTATGAGCAAAGCATTACAAGACGCCCTTAGGGCATTAGGCAAAAGAGGAGTGGATACCTTTCCGGCACAAGTGGTAAGCGTGGATAAAAACGCAGGCACTTGCACCGTGAACGACGGCGTGCTGGATTATACCGATGTAAGGCTTAGTGCCGGCATCGAAGCCGGAGCTAAAAGGTATTTTATCTTTCCAAAGGTAGGCAGTTGGGTATTGGTGTCGCCTATACAAGAGGATTTGCACAATCTTTACGTGGAAGCCGTGTCGGAAGTAGAAAGCATAGAATTAAAAATAGAGGGCGTAGAGCTTGGCATTAACCCCGACGGCTTTTTGCTCAAAAAAGAAAACGAAACCCTCAAAACCCTGATGGTGGATTTATTAGAAGCGATAAAACGAATGAAGTTCACGACGAATATGGGACCAACGATAAAACTCATCAATGAGGCGGAATTTACCGCCATTGAAAACCGATTTAAAACCTTTTTAAAAGATAATTAAGCCGAAAAAAAACAAAGAATAATGCTAAATAAAGAACAACTGAAAAACGAGATAAAAGCCGCTTTCTTGGCGGAGCAAACAGAAGAAAGGGATTACAATGCATCGCTTGAGCGTATATGCACGCGTATAGCCAATGCCATAGATACCTTCGTAAAAAGCGGTGTAGTAACCGTGCAGGCGGGCATACCGGTAAGCACAGCGGGAAACGCTATATCCCAAACAGGAGCGACCACAAGCACGGGAACAGGAACAATAAGCTAAAACAATGAAAAAGATAGTACTACATAACCAGTCCTTATTAGACTTCTGTCTGCAACACACGGGGAGCATTGCCGGTGTGTTTGAACTGGCACAGGCTAA
>NZ_FNAS01000019.1 GCF_900101995.1 Riemerella columbipharyngis
CTACGAAAGTGGGAGAGTAGGTCGCCGCCAGTTTTTATTTTTGAAAAAGGTTGCATATATTTTGCAGCCTTTTTTTGTTTTTTATTTTTTGTATTCCTTGGGAAAAGCATAAATAAAAAAAGCCGCAAATGAGCGGCTTTGTGTCCATTATGGAAATATTACTATCTGTCGTGATGCATAGAATTCATATCAATGTGTACTCCTAGAGTAGTGGCTATTCTTATTCCCAGCTCTATATGGGCACGGAAGAAATGGCATAACTGTTTATTGATGATTTGTTCTCTTTTAGGACCATCAATTTTTTTCATATGATTAGCTATATTATTAACTAAATTTGTTTTCTCTTCCTCAGTCATTACTTTTGAATATAATAATCCTGGTTGTGTAAAGTGGTCGTTATCATCATAATTTCTATCGTAATGAGCAACTCTATTGTTGTCAATATCATATTCTAATGCTTTGTAGGCTACATCGGGTTTAATGTTATCGAAACTATTAGGATAATAGTTCGGGGAGTCTTGATACCTTGATGAGTCTGCCATTGCACCATCTCTATGATAATTATTAACAGCAAACGGACAACGGTTAACCTCCAGTTGGTGAGCATTCACACCCACTCTATATCTTTGTGCATCCGGATAAGAGAATAGTCTTCCTTGAAGCATTTTATCAGGAGAAAAACTTATACCATCTATAAGATTACTTGGAGAAAATGTAGAGAGTTCTACATGTGCAAAGTAATTTACCGGTATTTCATTAAGCTCTATTTCGCCAACCTCAATAAGCGGATATTCCTCGTGAGGCCATACTTTAGTAATGTCAAAAGGATTCCATTTAAATTCATTGGTTTGTTCTTCTGTCATTATTTGAATGTACATTGTCCATTTTGGAAAATTTCCGTTTTCTATTGCATTTACCAAATCTTCTTGTGCAAAATCTGGATTTTTCCCTTTCATTTCCTCGGCTTCTGCTTCGTTGAAATTTTTGATGCCTTGTTGGGTTTTGAAATGAAATTTTACCCAAACTCTTTCATTTTGATCATTAATCATTGAAAAAGTATGAGAGCCATAGCCATTCATATGCCTATAACCATAAGGGGTTCCTCTATCAGACATTAAAATAAGGACTTGATGAAGAGATTCCGGGTTTAGAGACCAAAAGTCCCACATCATCGTGTGGCTTTTCAAATGTGTTCTTGGGTGTCTTTTCTGTGTATGGATAAAATCAGGAAATTTTTTAGCATCTTTGATGAAGAACACAGGAGTGTTATTACCTACCAAATCCCAATTTCCGTCTTCGGTATAGAATTTTATGGCAAATCCTCTGGGGTCTCTTTCTGTATCGGCACTTCCCATTTCACCACCTACGGTAGAAAATCGGGTAAATATTTTACAAGTATTTCCTATTTTAGAAAATATTTTTGCTCTTGTATATTTTGTAATATCGTGGGTTACGGTAAATTTTCCGTATGCACCTGTGCCTTTTGCGTGAACGATTCTCTCTGGAATACGCTCTCTTACGAAGTGTGCTAATTTCTCTTGCAGTACAAAATCCTGAAGAAGTACAGGGCCTCTCGGGCCTACAGTTTGGGAATCTTCGTGTTCATAGTAGGGGCTTCCTGCTGCTGTTGTGATTTTCTTTTCGTTCATAATTGTATAATTCTGTTATTTTTCAACAGCAAAATTATAAATAAACCACTTAAACCAATTATCTTTGTGATAAATATTTTCGATAACAATTATTTACTTCCTATAAATTATGAATATCCAACAATTAGAATACCTCATTGCCGTAGATAAGTACAAACATTTTGGTAAGGCTGCACAGGCGTGTTTTATTACCCAGCCTACTCTCAGTGCGATGATACAAAAGCTGGAAGAGGAATTGGATGTCAAGATTTTTGATCGCTCTACTCATCCTATACGGACTACGGATGCAGGAGTACAGCTGATAGACCATGCACAAAAAATTATAGATGAAGTAAATAATATGAAGGATAAGGCATTATCTATGAATAATTCTTTGGCAGGGAAATTATCCTTAGGAATTATTCCTACTATTT
This sequence comes from Riemerella columbipharyngis, assembly GCF_900101995.1. Classification (GTDB taxonomy): domain Bacteria; phylum Bacteroidota; class Bacteroidia; order Flavobacteriales; family Weeksellaceae; genus Riemerella; species Riemerella columbipharyngis. Next base: position 2,063 of record NZ_FNAS01000019.1, read on the forward strand.
CTCCATTTATTTTGCCTACTGAGATATTTGGCTTTTTATCTCAAAATAAGAAAATAGAAATGGATGTGAAAGAAATGAATACGGATAATGTGATTAAAGCACTTAAAAGTAGTGAAATAGATGCAGGAATTATTGCTACACCTTACCACCATGCAGATGAATTTTTTAGTGATGCATTGTTTAATGAAGAATTGATGCTCTATTCTTCTGTTTTTTCGGAGCGTAAGAAGACGGATGAATTTGTTTTACCGGATAAAATAGATGTGGATAAGGTTTGGCTTTTGGAAGAAGGGAACTGCCTTAGTACACAGTTTCAGAATATTTGTAAATTAAAAGAAAATCATCTGACACCGAAGAATCTATCGTTCAAAGCTTCCAGTATCAGTACTTTGTTACAAATGGTGGATACCGTAGGGGGACTTACACTTTTACCAGAACTTGCCGCCAAACAGCTGCACGAAAGTCGGCAGTCTAAAATATCAAGATTCCAAAAGCCGTTTCCTTATAGGGAAATTAGTTTGATTTATTATAAGCCTACTTATAAACAAAAAATATTAGATGAATTGGTAAAATATATTAGAACGCACCTTCGTCCTCTGCTCAATTATGAAAAATCACCTCAAGATTATATTAGCATAAAACCAGATTAAGTATCTGATTATTAGTGTTAAATTTTATTGAGGCATTTTTAATCAAAAAATATTTTGATAATTGAGCAAGGGGTGTGTATATTTGTAGCCAGAAAAGAGGAAAAATTTGACTGATTGCAACCTCTAAAAAAAATGCTAAAACAGATTTTTCTATTTTAGTTTCTCAGTAAAGGCAATCATTAAGTTTTTCTATTTAATATTAACCTCAAATAAACTTAAAAGTATGTCTTATTTATTCACATCAGAATCCGTATCCGAAGGACATCCTGATAAAATTGCAGATCAAATTTCAGATGCATTAATAGACCATTTCTTGGCCTATGATAAAGATTCTAAAGTAGCTTGTGAAACTCTTGTTACCACAGGACAAGTCATTTTAGCAGGAGAAGTAAAATCTAAAATTTATTTAGATGTACAGGGGATAGCACGAGGAGTTATCAATGAAATAGGCTATACCAAAGGAGAATATATGTTTGACGGAAATTCTTGCGGAATTTTATCAGCCATCCACGAGCAATCTCCGGATATCAATATGGGAGTGGATAGAATAACCGATGATAGTGATTTTGAGACGAAGGCTAACGCTCAAGGAGCAGGAGACCAAGGAATAATGTTTGGTTATGCTACAAATGAAACGGAGAACTATATGCCTTTGGCACTGGATTTGGCACACGCTTTACTTAAAGAACTTTCTGCTGTAAGGAGAGAAGGTACGGAAATAGAGTATCTGCGTCCTGATGCCAAAAGCCAAGTTACCATAGAATATTCTGATGAGCACAAACCAATTAGGATTGATAGTATTGTCATCTCTACCCAGCATGACCCCTTTGATAGCAGTAATGAGGTAATGCTGAAAAAAATCAATGAGGATATTAAAAATATTTTAATCCCAAGAGTGAAAGCAAAACTACATACAGATATTCAAAAACTATTTGATGAATCTACAAAATATCATATTAATCCTACCGGAAATTTCGTAATAGGAGGGCCACATGGGGATACGGGGCTTACGGGTAGAAAAATTATTGTAGATACCTATGGCGGTAAAGGAGCTCACGGAGGTGGAGCATTCTCAGGCAAAGACCCATCAAAAGTGGATAGGAGTGCAGCGTATGCTATGAGACATATTGCTAAAAATTTAGTGGCAGCCGGTATAGTAGACGAAGTTTTGGTACAAGTATCTTATGCCATCGGTATAGCCGAGCCTTGTGGATTATATGTCAATACTTATGGTACTTCTAAGGTTCAATACACTGATGGCGAGATTGCTGAAATCATTAAAAAATTATTTGATTTGAGACCTTACGCCATAGAGCAAAGTCTAAAATTGAGAAATCCTATCTACTTGGAAACAGCCGCTTACGGACATATGGGAAGGACACACTATGTCGCAGATAAAATTTTCAATCCAGGAAAGCCCAATGAGAAGATTATTAAAGATTTAGAATTTTTCACTTGGGAGAAATTGGATCGTGTGGAGGATATTAAAAAAGCTTTTGGAGTTTAATAGAAAGTTCTGTTATTGTTTTTATCAATGGGTATGATAAAAAAAAATTATATGACAGATTTTAGGATATTACATATTATTTACTTACCTTTGAAATCAACTGAAAAAAATAACTTATTATGTCATTTGAATTACCAAAATTAGGATATGCATACGATGCATTAGAGCCTAGTATTGATGCCAAAACTATGGAAATCCATTACACAAAGCACCATCAGGGCTATGTAAGTAACCTTAATGCGGCAATTGCAGGAACGGATTTAGAAAATAAATCTATCGAAGAAATTTGTAGAACACAAAGCGATAAGCCTGCGTTGAGAAATAACGGAGGTGGGCATTACAACCATACTTTGTTCTGGGAAATCCTTACACCAGGAGGAAGCAAAGAGCCTGTGGGGAATGTGAAAGCGGCAATCGAAAAAATGGGAGGTTACGAAAAATTCAAAGAAGATTTTTCTCAAGCTGCGAAAACCAGATTTGGTTCAGGCTGGGCTTGGCTTTGCAAAAAAGAAGATGGCTCTTTGGAAGTTTGCTCTTCTGCAAACCAAGATAATCCTTTAATGTCGGGAGTAGGATGCGAGGGAACACCTATCTTAGGCTTAGATGTATGGGAACATGCCTATTATTTAAATTACCAGAATAGAAGACCTGACTATGTAGAAGCATTTTTCAGTGTTATCAATTGGGATAAGGTAGAAGAAAAATATAACAAGTAGAAAAAACTTCGTTAATAGAAAAAGGCTGCCCAATATAGGACGGCCTTTTTTTGTAAGTTTAGTTAATACTATTTTTTCTTAGCACCTGCAACAGCTTTTGCCAATTCAGCACCAGCTTTGAATTTAGCTACTTTTTTAGCAGGAATTTTGATTGCTTTTTTAGTAGCAGGGTTGATACCTTGTCTTGCTGCTCTTTCAGTTACAGAAAAAGTACCGAATCCTACTAAAGAAATTTTACCGTCTTTCTTTTTAAGTGTTTCAGTAACACATTTCATGAAAGCTTCTAATGCTTTTTTAGCATCTACTTTTGTAATTTCGGCATCTTTTGCCATTGCATCGATTAGTTCAGACTTGTTCATAATATTATTGTTTTAAAGTTAGTTAATGTTACAGAGCAAAGTTATAAATATTTTTGACATATGCAAAAAAAAACAATAAATTTTTAAAAAACATACTTTACTTTGTTGTTTAATTAGAATATTACAAAGTTGAAATACTGATTTTTGTTAGGTTTTTTTAAAAAAATTAATGTTGTATATATATGGTTTTTAAAGTTTTATGTTGTTGTACTTTGTTAGGAAAATAGTGGTTTAAATTATTTCACAATTCTATATATTTATTTTTTTTGGATTGGGAAGTTTTGCTTTCTTTCTTTTTTCCATCTTTCTCCGAGTAAATAACATATCATAAAGCCTAATGCAAAAATGCAAATTCGTGAGATAAGGTCTCCTGCTCTAGTATAAAATGTTGATTTATTGTATAATTTTATATAAGCAGTGAGAGTGGTTTTATCTCCGTAAAAGGTGTCTTCTAAAATATTTCCTCTGGCATCAATATGAACAGAAATACCACTATTTGCAGCTCTTGCTATTTCTCTACGATTTTCAATAGCCCTTAGTCTGGCGTATGCCATAAGTTGTTTATGTCCTTGTGTGGTACCCCACCAAGAATCATTGGTCATGATCCCCAGAAAATTAGCTCCTTTTTTTACATATTCTGTTACATATTCTCCGTAGATGCTTTCGTAGCAGATGATTGGTGCGATAATTCCCTTGCTGAACGGACTATGGAATACTTTTCGTTCTTTATCTGAACCTAATGATGAAATCGTTCCGCCAAAATTGAGCATTGCATCTCCCAGCAGGGGTTTTAGAATACTTATGTAAGGGAAAATCTCCACCCCGGGCACCAATTTCCCCTTGTGGTAGGTTTGCACTTTTTGGTTGGGAATAATTGCTAATGCGGCATTATAATCATCTACCCAAATATTTTGTGATGGGTAAAACCTGCTGGTTTCCGTTTTTAATAGTTCGTTTCTATAAATACGATAAGTAGATGCACCTCCTACGAATACAGATTTAGGATTTTTTGCCAAAAATTCTTTTATCGTATTTATCATTCTGCTGTCTCCGAACCCTTCCTCCGATATTCCTCCATATCCGGGGAAAGAAGTTTCCGGTGTGAGATAGAAATCTATATTTTTTGAGCGGCTGTTTTCTGCCAAGCTCAAAAATTCATTGACAATTTCTAAGCTGTCCTTCCGGTATTTTTCAGAATAAGGATTTAAGTCGGGCTGGATCATCATTACTTTTACTTCTCCTACGGGTTTATCGCTGAAATTTTTATATTTGAAAAAGGATATCAGCATAGGAAACATGATAATCATCAGTAGGATAGAGGTGTTTTTAATCAATGTTTTCTGCACTCTTCCAGCTTCCCATATTCTTAAGGTATAGAATGCCATTACATTTGCACAAAGTATCCAAAAGCTACCTCCTGTAGCTCCAAAGGTGTCATACCATTGTATTAGTTTCGGATAGTCTGCAAAAGCATTTCCAAGATTGAGCCAAGGCCATGAAAACTGCCAAGTAAGATGAAATTTTTCAAAGCTCATCCAGATGACCACAAAGAAAGTCAAGCCCCAATAAGTCCCCATTGCATTTTTGTATTTATGATAAAGCCAAAATACCACACTCATAAGGAGGCTGTTCGCTATGACGGGGAATGCTACAGCCATTATAGAATGAGAGCCATCGGGGGTACGCGCCTCGTAGAGCCAGCCCGTACTCACAATATTCCAAACCGCAAAAGCCAAGTATGCACAGCCAAAGACAGCCCAGCTTTTGTACTTGATAGAACTAAATTTTGTGATATCGTGTTCCAGTATTAGTAGAGGAACAAAGGCAATGAAAATAAAGAAAGGTATGCCGTAAGTGGGCCAAGAAACACTGAATAATAATGCCGAAATAAGTGCTAAAAGAATGTATTTCATTTTTAATGACTAATGAACCCCAAATTTAGTGCTTTTTTTTATTTGTAAAAGAATTATTTATCAAGGATTGAATCTTAAATATTGTATATCTATAAGGCTTATCGTATCTTTGAAAAATAAAATATAGAAGCTATGAATTACAAACCGATACAAGGTTTTTCTAAACTGAATAAAGAGGAAAAAATAAAATGGATTGTCAGCGAATATCTTCACGATAATAGCGACTACGAGGATATTTTGAAACAATATTGGAACGAAAATACAGCACTCCAGAAACTTCACGAAGAGTTTTCGGAGAATACCATCTCTAATTTTTATATGCCATATGGCGTGGCTCCGAATTTCTTAATCGATGGAAAGCTGTTTGCTCTGCCTATGGCGGTAGAAGAAAGCTCGGTAGTGGCTGCGGCTTCCAAGGCTGCGAAGTTTTGGCTGGACAAGGGCGGATTCAAAACGACAATCATTAACACACAAAAAATAGGACACACCCACTTTATATTAGATACAGAAGCTTATAAACTCAAACATTTCTTTAACTTTACCCTGAAAAACAAATTGATAGAAGCCACGGCAGTAATTACCCGGAATATGCGGAAAAGAGGAGGAGGGATTTTGGATATAGAGCTGATAGATAAAACCACAGATTTGCCTCATTATTATCAGCTGAAAGTAAGCTTTGAAACGGTAGATTCTATGGGGGCTAATTTTATCAACTCTTGCCTGGAGCAGTTTGGTAAGACTCTGAAAGAAGAGATTAACAGCAGTAATGAGTTTTCTCAAAAAGAAAAAGATTCTCTGCAAGTGGTAATGAATATTCTGTCCAACTACACACCCGATTGTATTGTGAGGGCAGAGGTCTCTTGTAATATAGAGGATTTAAAGGACGACAGCGGTATCTCGCCGGAGGAGTTTGCGTGGAAATTTAAACAAGCCGTTACCATAGCAGAGGTAGAGCCATATAGAGCCACTACTCATAATAAAGGGATAATGAACGGGGTAGATGCCGTAGTGATAGCTACCGGAAATGATTTTCGTGCAACGGAAGCCTGTGCTCACGCTTATGCTTCCAAAGATGGCAGATATAGCTCTCTATCGCATTGTAGTACGGATAATGGCGTTTTTAGATTTTGGATAGACCTTCCCATATCGGTAGGTGTGGTAGGTGGGCTTACCAACCTGCATCCGCTCGTGAAATTTTCATTAGCACTTTTAGGAAAACCAAATGCACAGGAGCTTATGAGTATTCTTGCCGTTTCGGGACTGGCACAGAATTTTGCTGCGGTGCGTTCATTGGTTACCACAGGGATACAAAAGGGGCATATGAAAATGCACTTGTTCAATATCCTTAATCAATTTGGTGCTACGGAGGAGGAGAAGCAATATTTCGTTAATTACTTTAAGGATAAGACTGTGAGCCATCACGAAGTCATCACAGAACTAAATAAACTAAGACAAAAATAATCTTTTAAATATATAAAATATGAAAAATATAACCTTAATTATCGGAGCTTTGTATGGTATGTCGTCTGTTGTTTTGGGTGCATTTGGTGCTCACGCATTCAAAAAAATACTTAGTGTTACCGATTTGCAAATCTATGAAGTAGGGGTCAGATACCAAATGTATTCGGCACTGGTGTTGCTTATTATAGGATCTTTTCTAAAATTTGATAGTGGTATAGAAAAATGGGTGGCGGTATTGATGATGCTGGGAGCATTTTTCTTTTCGGTAAGCATTTATTTCTTGTCGTTCCAGAATGTGTGGCAGGTCAATCTTAAGTTTTTAGGACCTATCACACCTATTGGCGGGCTTATGATGATTATCAGCTGGGGACTATTGATTTATACCTTTGCAAAGATGAAGTTTTAGCAATGGTAAAAAATGCTCTTTTGATAAAATTTGGAAACCGCTGATGGATTTATTGGCTGTTTTTTGATATTTATCTCTAAAGACTTTATCGGAAGAAATAAAATGAAAAAATAAAAATTAGTATTTTGTAGCACGATATTTGCGTATGTTTTTTTAATTTTAATTTTAAACTTTTTTATTATGAAAAAAATTTTTTTATCATTAGCTGTTTTAGGATTAGTTATTGTAAGTTGCTCCAAAAAGCATGAAGATACGGCAAAAAGTACAGACTCTACAGCAGTAAACCATACAGATATGCCTGCTATGGAAATGAATACTGACGCTTGGGTAGGGGAGTACACAGGGACTTTACCGGCAGCAGATGCTCCGGGTATGGATGTAGATTTGACATTGAATGCCGATAATACCTACGATATGAAAATAGAGTATAAAGGCAAAGACGATAAATTTGAGGATAAAGGAACTATAGAATGGGATGCTTCTAAAAGCTATATTTCCCTTATAAACTCTGAAGATAAGAACGATATTCAAATCTTTATGGTGCACGACGGCGTATTGTACCAAGTAGCAGAAGTGGGGGATACAGATATGAAGCCGGATTATAAGCTTACTAAAAAGTAAGAAAAAGTTTTATAGATTTAATTTTTTAGAAATTTCCTCGAATTTCAGACGGCTGATGAGCCGTACTAATTCGGGGAATTTTTTTATGCCGTCCCAAGACGCCGAAAAGTTTTGGATGTTTTCTACGCCTAATTTTATACTGTTGAGAAAATGCGGTTTTCTCTGTATAATGCCCCTGAATCCATATGCGCCCAGTACTTGCATAAACCGAATGAGCTTAATGGGATTTATGCTTTCGGATAAAGAAATTTGCTCTTCTTTTGGGAATTTTTCTATGTAATAATCTATCATTTTCAGCCTAAAATCTTCTTGAAAATTGGCTTTAGCTTGATATAAAAAAGAAATGATATCATACATTAGAGGTCCGTACATTGCAGATTGATAATCTATGAAAAAATTATTGTTAGAGTCATCAATCATAATGTTTCTCGATTGGAAATCTCTAAGCATAAGCCCTTTTGGAGATAGATGTTCTATTAACGAAACAATATTCTTGAACTCTTTTAGAAGCGTAGACTTATGGTAAGGAATCTCCAAAACATCAATGAAAAAGTTTTTGAAGTAATATAAATCGTGTGTAACGGGCAGCTCTGTATAGCTTTCGTACTCAAAGGTATTTCGGTAATTTATTTTTCCTTGTGTTTTTATTTGCAAAGTATAAAGATTGTCCAAAACACTTTTTGTGAGAGCCTCAATAGTTTCATAAGGAGGATTTTTAGAGATGATGTCGGATAAAGTCCTGCTACCAAGATAGCTTTGGATATAGATAGTTTCATCTTCGGATACGGCAGATATTCTCGGGGTATTGAGGCCAAGATTGGAAAATATTTCCGAAAAATAAAAAAACGCATGGTTTTCCCGCAGATTTTCATTTTCGGTAACGATGTATTTGTTTTCGGTAGTTTCTACGAAATAATTGACCCGAGACGAGCCACTTGCCGGCAGAGTGGAGAACGCTGTGATTTCCTCATTAATACTATTCCGAAAAAAAAGTTTTGCAGATTGTACAGACATAATGTGCAAATATAATGATTTTAGTGTGTTATTTTATATCTTTGCTCTATGTTTGAAGAATTAAAACCTACCATTAAGATTCTACTGAGATTCATTGTGATGTATTTATCTCTTTTAGGACTTTATCAGCTTTATTTGGATTCGCAAGTGGGGCTTGATGGATTTTCGCGTTTGATAGCAGAGCAATGTACCGCTCTTCAGAATGTTTTTGGATATCCTTCGGAGCTTTATTCTAATCCTAAATATCCGGATACTGTTTGGTTTTTGGTCAATGGAATTTCACATTTAAGGATGATAGAGAGATGCAATGCCGTATCGATAATGATATTGTATGTTGCTTTTGTTTTTGCATTTTACAGAGGGTACAAAACTTTTATTTTTGCATTGGTAACCCTTCTCTTTTTACATATAATCAATGTGTTTAGAATATTAATGCTCAATATTATTTATAGTATTTCTAATGAATATGGGGAAATAGCACACGATTATATGTTTCCAGCCATCATCTATGGCAGTATTGTGTTATTCTGGCTGATATGGCTTAAGTTTTTTGTAATTAAGAAAAAAAATGAGGCGTAAAATAATTAGCTGGATACTTGTATTATTAGGGATTTTAGGTCTTATATCGGTTAAATTTTTAGAGGGTAAGATTTTTTATGATCCTATGATTAAGTACTTTTCTGCAGATGGATTTTCTCATCCTGATTTTCCTCATCTGCATTGGGGGAAACTTATTGTGGGGCACTTGTTTCGTTTTTTTCTTAATGCATTTTTTTCGACGGTCATTATTCAGTTTATGTTTAGGAATAAACTCTGGACACTTCAAGCGGTCGTTCTTATATCGGTGGTTTTTGCCATTACATTTCCTATGTACTTGTATTGCCTTTATACCGAATTCCAGTGGGGCGTTCTGATTTCTTTCTACATTAGGCGGTTTGTAATCCAGCCATTGCTGCTGTTAATGATCATTCCAATATTCTATTATAAGAAAGAGATGGGGAAATGATGATGTTTAGAAAAACCACTGTGCCACCAAAATACCTGTAATCACACAGATTAAATCTACCAATAGCATTGTACTGAGGGTGTATCTCACATTCTTTATATTGACGGCACCAAAGTAAACGGCTATGACATAGAAAGTGGTCTCGGAGCTGCATTGAAATATGCTCACGAGTCTGCCAGTGAAGGAGTCTGCACCATACATTCTCATAGAATCAATCATAAAACCTCTGGAGCCTCCGGAGCTGAATGGCCTTAGTAATGCTACCGGAAGAGCATCGGTAATGGATTTGCTTAGCCCGAAAAGTTTGAAAAAACTAGCCAATCCATTGCTGATAATTTCAAAAAGCCCGCTGTTGCGGAATAACGAGATCGCCATTAGAATTCCCAAAACATAAGGGAAAATCTTAACGCCGGTCTCAAAACCGTGAACAGCTCCCTTTACGAAAGAATCAAAAATAGTAGTATCTTTCTCTATGAATTTCTTTTCGTGTATAAACGCCAGAAAGAGTATAATCCCAATGATAGCCAACAGCATCACGCTTGAGAGGTTGTTGGTGAAATAGTATTTAGAAAGGAGGTCGAGACTGTTGATATAGAGCATCAGTCCGATAATTGCGGATACTATGGTGAATATGGAAGCAATAAGAATTGCTCGGAAAAAATTGATCCTCTGTCTAATTCCAACGATAATTAGAGCGGCAAGGGTACCTATAAACGAAGTAATAATACACGGAATCATCACATCTGCCGGATTGGAGGCGTGCTCAGCTGCTCTATATCCTATAATGGAAGTCGGTAGCAGAGTAAGCCCCGCTGCGTGGAGGCACATAAACATAATTTGGGCATCACTGGCTTTGTCGGGAGTCTTGTTGAGGGTTTGCAGGCTTTCCATTGCTTTCAGTCCAAAGGGAGTAGCGGCAGAGTCTAATCCTAAAAAGTTGGCGGTAAAATTAAGGGTCATATACGATATAGACTCGTGGTTTTTAGGAATAGAAGGGAATATCTGGGAGAATAGAGGGCTAATAAATTTTGCCAACCGCTCGGATGTACCGCTGTCGATAAGCAGCTGCATAAGCCCACAGAAAAACGCAAGATAAGCCATCATAGGGATAATGAGGTCCACTAAGCTGCTTTTGGCAGTAGGCAGAAGTCCGTCGGATTTCATTTCGCCTTGGTAGATATGTACAATGTCTCCCTGCAATACATAGGTTTTACCGTCTATTTCTACGCTGTCTTTTGAGTTCTTGTTTTGTTTTAATGGATAAGTGATGGTAGGAGGGAGGTCTTTTAGATAGGATTCTTGTACTAATAGCTTGTCACCTTTCTCTCCACTAATGAGGTTTGCCAGAGAGTAGGTAGATCTAAGTACAAAAAAATCTACAAATAAAAATAATATTGATGATAGAAATAATATTCCCCAAAATCTACTTAATGCCATAGTTGATATATCTTTGTTTTATTATCGCAAATATAGTTAAATAGTCTCAACTATTCACCTCAAAAGTATTATACTTTATCATAAATAAAAAAAGCTCCCTTTTGAAAGGGAGCTTCAATATATATCTGTACTAAACAAAATTAGCTGTTTTTTTTGTTAATAAAAGTTAAAACATAGGGATTTTAACAAAAAAAATCGGCAGATTTAGCAATTCTAAATCTGCCGATTGGGTTTTATAAGTTTGATAACTTTAATCTACATCTTTGTTTAAAAAACGATTTTCTTTTATTTCTATTTTACCATCTTGGTTTACAGAAACATAAGATTCTATTGTGCTTTGAGAAGGCGTATCGTAATTATCCAATTTGATATTTCTTCTTTTGAAAGCCGGTACGGTATCAAACTGCGTGATTTCATCGGATTGTTGATAGCGGGAATTAAATTGCTGTAACTTATTTCTCCTCTCTATCGTCTTGTTATTTACAGGTTTTTCAATGAATTTTATATCTTCGATTTCCGCTATTGTATCAAGTGCTTCATTTGTTTCTTCTGGAGTTTCTGCCACAAATTCTTCTGCAATATGTTGGAAATAAACTTCCTGCTGAGGTTTTTCTACAGAGGGCATCTCATTTTTGATGGTGAATTTGAATTCCAGCGGCTTTTCTTCTTCCTTTTCATAAGCCACAGATTCCTCAGACGGCAAACTATCCACTATTTTCACAGGAGTGTCTGTATGCTCTTCGGTATATATATCATCAGCCTCAAAGTCTTTGTAGGAGAATAGATTAAATTCTTCATTTTCCTTATCTGAAAAATCAAAAACCATATCATCATCTTCCTCCTCTTCCAAAAGTTTTACCTCTTGCTCTACGCTATTTGATGGACTAAACTGCCCATTACCTTCAATGCTGAATTTTGGCATTTCATAATCTTCATCAGCATCGTTTAAGTCTAATGAAATACTGTTTTTCTCTTGTGGAGTAGTTTCGTTATTTGATACTGATTTTTTTACTTCTATACTTGATTTAAACGGAGATTCTCTTCTTCCTTTTTTATCATCAATAGGAATTTTGATAATTTGTTCAGAGCCGCTAAGTTTAGGTTGCTCGTTGCTAAATCCTGTTGCAATCACCAATACGCGGATAGAGTCTCCCAATTCTTCATCGGTTCCAATACCGAAAATAATATTGGCAGTATTTCCTGCTTCTTTCTGTATGTAGTCATTGATTAAACTAAACTCGTCCACAGTAACTTCCGATTCTTCTTCTGAACCACTCTGGATAAGTAGTAAGACATCTTGTGCACCTGTAATTTGGTTGTCGTTAAGCAATGGAGAGTCTAGTGCTTTTCTTACCGCTTCTTGTGCTCTGTTTTCGCCTGAAGCTACTCCTGTGGACATAAGAGCCGTGCCGGAATTTTCCAGTACAGATTTAGCATCTCTAAAGTCAATATTAATAACGAAAGAGCCGGTAATCACCTCCGCCATACCTTTGGCAGCGTTGGTCAATACCTCATCAGCTTTTGCAAAGCCTTGTGTAAAGCTAAGGTTGCCGAATTGTTTTCTAAGTTTATCGTTATTGATGACGATGAGAGAATCCACATTGTTGCGTAGTTTTTCCAACCCTATTTCAGCTTGCTCGAGACGGCGTTTCCCTTCAAAGCTAAACGGCATAGTCACAATACCCACAGTAAGGATACCCATATCTTTTGCTGTTTTTGCAATGATGGGTGCAGCTCCGGTTCCAGTTCCGCCTCCCATACCCGCTGTTATGAAAATCATTTTGGTGTTTTGTCCTAAAATAGCTTTGATGTCGTCTATGCTTTCTAGTGCTGCTCTTTCTCCCACTTCAGGATCTGCACCGGCCCCTAATCCTTCGGTAACACTAAGCCCTAATTGTAATTTATTAGGAACGGGACTACTGTCTAATGCTTGTGCATCTGTATTGCAAATGACAAAATCCACACCGTGTATTCCTTTTTCGTACATGTGTTTTAGGGCGTTGTTGCCGCCTCCGCCTACGCCGATTACTTTAATGATAGAAGAATTTCCTTTTGGTAAGGTAAATTCAAATCCTGAATTAGTAGTATTTTCCATTTTTAATATTTTTTATTTCTTTATTTTATATTTCTTCTAATTTTATGGAGTTTCATCTTCGTAGAAAAATTTTTTTAAATTTTCCCAAATTTCTGATCCGATGGAAGGATAAAATCTAAGTAGTTTTTTCTTGCTTTTCTTTTTATCCTCTTTGTTGTTATCCTCTACGGATTCAGTGCTGTCCGAAGTATTATTTTCTGCCGCTTCCGTTTTCTCTTTTTCTATAGTGTTTTCTACATTATTGTGTGTTTCCTCATGTCGTAATTCTTCTCTTTTATGATGTTCGTTAATTTTTATACTCTCCATCAAAAGACCTATTGCCGTAGCATATTCAGGGCTTTTCAAGGCATTGTTTTTATCATTAGAGATATGTTCATTGGCATAGCCTATACGGCTGTCGAAACCCAAATAAAAGTTGGTGAGTTGTCTCAGGTTTTTAAGGTTAGAACCACCGCCTGTAAGTACGATTCCACCGATTAACTTTTTCTTTTGTTCGTGTGTGCCATAGGCTTTGAACTCCGTATTGACCATATCCAAAATCTCTTCTACTCTGGCATTGATGATTTGTGCCAATGATTTCAGAGATATTTCTTTATCCGATCTGCCGTGCAGTCCCGGAATTGTTACAAAGGTACTATCTTTTTCTTCAGCAGGAATAGCAGAACCGAATTTTACTTTAATTTTTTCTGCATACCGCTCTATTATAGAGCATCCTGTTTTGATATCTTCTGTGATGATTCCTCCTCCGTAAGGAATTACGCAGGTATGTTTAATAACATTGTCCTTAAAAATAGCTATATCTGTAGTTCCTCCACCTATGTCTATAATTGCTACCCCTGCTTCTTTTTCATCCGGAGTGAGTACGGCTTCGGCAGAGGCTAAGGGTTCTAAGGTGAGGGATTCCATTTTCAGACCGGCTTCTTCCACGCAGCGGATGATATTTTTAATATTCCCTATCTGTCCTACGACTACATGGAAATTGGCTTCCAGTCTTGTACCATGCATTCCCATAGGGGTTTTGATGTCTCCGTCGGAATCTACTTTGAACTCTTGCGGCAGTACATGGATGATTTGTTCGCCAGGCAGCATTACCAGTTTTTCTACTTGTTTTTTTAGTGCGGAGATATCATCTTCGTCTATATAGGCGTCTGGATTTTTTCTCATTATATAATCCGAGTGCTGCAACGAGCGGATATGTTTTCCAGCAATACCTACTGTTACTTTTTCTATTTTTAGACCTGTAGATTGTTCTGCTTTTGCAACGGCTTTTTTTATTGAATCTATTGTTTTGGCTACATTATTTACCACACCGTTATGAACGCCTAAGCTGTGTTCTCTGCCTACACCTAAAATTTCTATTTTGCCGTTTTTGTTTTTTCTACCTACGATTACCACTATTTTAGTAGTACCGATATCTAATCCAACCGAATAGTCCATTTTATTATATTATGCTTATTTTGTGTTATTTAATTTGTTTTAATGTTTCCGTTATTTATTATTTTTTGTAGTTCTTGTCTTCCTGCATTCAATATGCTGTCATTGGCAGGGAGTTTATGGTTAAGTGTTGCTACGATTTGGTTATTGTACTTTATTGATATCTGAGTATACTTATCTGCTGGCTGATTGATCAAATATTTTTCTACAAAAGTTTTAAATCCGTTTATTTTAAAATCGATATTATCTAAATCTCCAAACTCTACTTTATAGTTTACGCTGCTGGTTAGAAGATAATAGTTGTTGTTCCTTTTTTCTATACCGATAAAGAATTTTTTACAGAAATTATCGGTGTTGATTTTTTTTACCAGTTCTATCAGCTTCTGATACTCTTTTGGATTGATATCTCCGGTAACCAGCATACAATTCAACGAGTAGTTTTTGCTTGTAGGGAAGGCAATACCTTTGGTATCTACATAGAAATCTTTTTTCCCGTACTGAAGCCTAAATGCCGGAACCCGCTGTTTGATGTCAAGATGCAAATCACCATTTAGATTTAGATAAATATTGGCACTATCTATTGACGGAAGAGATTTTATTTTTCGTTCCAGATCCGGAATATCTATGTCGCCTAATTTGCTCTTAGGATTATGTTTATGTACGGAGTCTATAATGTCTTTTTCATCAATAAAATACACGGAAGGAGTAGTCTTTAGTAGATCAACAGAAATTACCTTCAGCGGAGAATTGTTGAATCTTTTAATAGAGAAAAACAACAAAACTCCGAGAAGAATCAGCATAATAAAGATTACCAATATTCTGTATTTATTTTTCATTATCACTTTTTTTCTTTAGCATCATCCAGTTCAAAATACCATCGTACAGAGTGTCTATATTACCGGCTCCTACGGTGAGCAATATATCAAATTTTTTCGTTTTTATTCGTTCCAATGCTTCGTTTAGAGAAACATTTTCTTTTTTGTTCAGCTGTACTTTATCCAAAAGCCATTGAGAAGTAACCCCCTCAAAATTTTCCTGCAGCTCTCTTGCCGGATAAATATCCAAGAGCATCAATTCATCAACATTGGATAAGCTCTTTGCAAAATCATCAGCAAAATCTCTTGTTCTACTAAATAGATGTGGCTGGAAAACGGCTAATAATTTTTTGTTGGGATAAAATGTTCTTATAGAGTTGATGACCGCATTCAGCTCCGTAGGGTGGTGGGCATAATCATCGATATAGACTGTGCCGTTCTCAAAAGAATGTTTGGTGTATCTCCTTTTTATCCCTTTGAATATAGCTAATGCTTTCTTCATTGTTTCGTAGTCTGCTCCCAAGTTTTTCATTACCGCGAGGGCTGCTGTAGCATTTTCCACATTGTGAATACCCGGTATTTCCCATTCAAAAGACTCACATCCGCTCTCCTCTGAATGAAAATCAAAGGAAATTTTGTCGTCGCTCATCATGATATTGTCTGAATAGTAATCTGCCGTATCATTCACTGCATAGGTTTTGGCTTCCTGCTCAATCTCTATTCCTTTTCTCACAAAGAGATGATTGGCTTTTGGTACAAGCCCTGCGAAATCTCTAAATCCTTGTTCTATCGTATCTTTGTCGCCATAGATATCCAGATGGTCTGCATCTATGGAAGTGATGATAGCCCAGTCCGGGTATAGGTTAAGGAAACTTCGGTCGTATTCATCGGCTTCCACTACGGAATATTGATTCCCATTATATAAAAAATTAGAATTAAAATTTTCGGATATTCCTCCCAAAAAGGCAGAGAAAGGCATATCCGCCTCCTTGCAAAGGTGTGCCAAGAGACTGGAAGTCGTGGTTTTTCCGTGTGTGCCTGCCACCGCTATGCATTCCGTATTTTTGGTTATCATTCCCAGTACTTTGGCTCTCTTCAAAACCTGAAAACCATTATTCTGAAAGAAATCAAGGATGTTCAGATTTTTAATTGCAGGAGTATAGATGACTAATGTATCGGTAGGATTTAGTTGGTTCAACGCCGTATCATTATCCTCATAGATGATTTGAATTCCCTCTTTTACCAGCTGTTCTGTGAGTTTCGTTTTGGTTCTGTCATAGCCCATTACATTTTTGCCCGAAGCATTGAAATAACGCGCCAAGGCACTCATCCCGATGCCTCCTATTCCCACGAAGTAAAAATTTTGATATTTAATCAACTCGCTCATAATCAAAATTTTTAAGATAAATTCATTTGTGTTAATATTTCATCTACTATGTCTTGTGTAGCGGTAGGCTTAGCAAATAGTTTTATGTTTTCTGCCATATCATTTCTTAGGGCTTCATCTTTGCAGATTTCGTCCAGAGCCTTCCAAAATCCGGTTTCCAATTCAGAATCCTTTATCATCTTAGCTGCATTTTCTTGAACCAAAGAAAGGGCATTTTTGGTCTGATGGTCTTCTGCCGCATTGGGGAACGGAACCAATAGAACAGGTTTCTGAGCTGCTGCCAATTCTGAAATGGCAATAGCACCCGCCCTTGAAACAATGATATCTGCAGCAGAGTAAGCCAACGCCATATCAGAGATAAATTCTCTTATTTGTATCTTACCTTCGGATTGCTCCACCGTATTTTTAGTTTGTTCTGTAATGCTCTTGTAATCCAGTTTTCCAGTCTGCCAAATGAGCTGATAATTATTTTCCGCAATATGCGGAAGCGTCCTTAGCCAAGCGTTGTTTATTGCCCTTGAACCTTGCGAACCTCCTACGGAAAGTATAGTGGTTTTTTCCGGGGCTAATCCTAATGCTCTCTTGGCTTTGGAAGAGTCTTTTAGCCCTTTGACAATACTCTCCCTCACAGGATTTCCCAAAAAGAAAGTTTTAGTTTTTTTGAAAAAATGCTCCATATTGGGATAAGCCGTAAAAATGGCGTTTACTTTTCTGCTAAGGATAATATTCGTCTTACCAGGGAAAGAGTTTTGTTCCTGAACAAAAACCGGAATTTTCATTTTTTCGGCGATATAGAGTGCTGGTCCGCTCGCAAACCCTCCTGTTCCTATGGCGATATCGGGATTAAATTGTTTAATGATTTTCTTGGCTTCGAACAAGCTTTTTAGAAGTAAAAACGGAAATTTAAGATTAGCCAAAAGATTACTTCTATTGAATCCGACTATTTTCAAACCTTTGATCTCAAATCCGGCTTGGGGTACTTTCTCCATCTCCATTTTCCCTTCAGCACCGATGAACAAAAATTCAGCATCCGGAATTCTTTTCCTTATCTCTTGGGCAATAGCGATGGCAGGAAAGATATGTCCCCCTGTACCTCCTCCGCTTACGAGGACTCGCAAGGGGTTTTTAGATGTGCTGCTATGTTGTTTCTCGTTGTTTATCATTTTTATGCAATGTCGTTTATTTCCTCTATGGTTTGTTTTCTGCTGATGCCTTCTTCATCATAGATACCTATGTCGGCACTTATCCCGAGAATAATCCCAAGTTCTACATAGGTTACCAGCATAGATGTCCCTCCGTAGCTGATAAGAGGGAGTGGCTGACCTGTAACCGGAATGATGTTTACTGCTACAGCAATATTGACTGTCAATTGTACAAAAATCATCACTCCAAGACTCAGCACGGTAATGGTACTAAAAAAGCCCTGCGTACGAGTAGCGATGGTAATAATCCTAAATAAAATAATAGTGTATAAGAATAGTAAGACGCAAACTCCTACCAATCCGTATTCTTCTACAATAATAGCAAAAATAAAATCTGATGCCGACTGTGGAAGTCTTTGTTTTAGAGCACTTTTCCCAGGTCCTATTCCTACGATTCCCCCATGTACAATAGCCGCTTTGGCTTGCATCACTTGATAATTTTTAGATTTTTGGATTTCATCGTTTTCGTTAGAGCTTTTGGATGTAAAGTTTTCTATCCTGCTCATCCAAGTATGTATACGATTTCCTTTGATTAAATTAGTGTTGAGGGCGACTAAAATGAACAATACAGCCAAGCCTCCTCCAAGGCCAACAAAGCCGAAAACATACTTCCACTTTATGGAACCGAGTATCAACACAATCAATGAAACTAAAAAAATCATCACTGCCGTAGAGCCATTATCTTTTGCTACTAAACCAAAAACCACAAGAATCGGGACATACAAAAAACATAATTCTAAAAACGAAAGATCCGGTTTTCCTGCATATTTGGTACATAATCTACAAAGGTAAATAATTAAAGACAAATATGCTATAGATGAAGGCTGAAAAGATATCCCGATACCCGGAATTTTAAGCCAACGCGATGCAGACGCACCCTCTATCGTTTGTCCGGAGACCATCGTAATCACCAGTAAGATAAAAGAAAGTATTAATGTCAAAGTAAATACTTTACCCAAATATTGAGTTTTAGACATACTGACGAAACGCATCAAAAAAAGCCCTAAAACAATGAATACAATGTGCTTGAAGATATGTCCTATCGTGGTTCCATTATTTACAATGTACACCAAGTTTGAGCTTGCAGAGTATACGGGTGCTATGGATAGAATGGATAACAATATGATAGCTCCCCAAAGGACTTTGTCTCCTTTGAAATTCTCAAACTTCTTTATAACTGCGTTACTCACTTTTATAATTTTATTTTTTTAATACTGTTTTTTTGAATATTTTTCCTCGGTCTTCATAGTTTTTGAACAAATCAAAACTTGCACAACATGGCGAAAGAAGTACCGTATCTTCTTCTTTTGCAACGGATTTTGAAACTTCTATGGCTTCTTCCATACTGGAGGTATCGTACAGCTGTTCTACTTTGTCTTTGAAAAACGCTATAATCTTGCTGTTGTCTATGCCCAAGCATACCACCGCTTTTACTTTTTTCCTTACCAAATCCTCTATTTCGGAATAGTCGTTCCCTTTATCTACACCTCCTACAATCCATATGGTAGGGGTTTTCATACTTTCCAAAGCGTAATAAGTGGCATTTACATTGGTAGCTTTGCTGTCATTGATGAATTTTACTCCGTTGATTACAGCCACTTCTTCCAGCCGGTGTTCTACAGCTTGGAAAGTCATAAGAGATTGCCTGATGCTTTCATTGCTTATATTCAATAATTTACCGGCAATAGAGGCGGCTAAACTATTGGCAACATTGTGGCTGCCCATAAGGGCTAAATCCTTTATTTTCATTTTGAAGTCTTCGGTACCTTTTACTACAATTTCTTCTTGCTCTACATACCCTCCAAAATTAATTTTTTCCTTAATAGAAAACGGAATTTTATTAGCCCTTAAATCTAATTCTTTTAGAATTTTTTGGCTCATTTGGTCATCTTTGTTGTAGATGAAAAAATCGTC
The DNA here is from genome assembly GCF_900101995.1 of Riemerella columbipharyngis. Taxonomy (GTDB): domain Bacteria; phylum Bacteroidota; class Bacteroidia; order Flavobacteriales; family Weeksellaceae; genus Riemerella; species Riemerella columbipharyngis. The sequence continues at coordinate 22,000 of NZ_FNAS01000019.1, forward strand.
GTTCTCTTGGTTTTCGGCAATGCGGAATTTCGCTAAAGCATATTCCTCGTAGTTGTAATTATATTGGTCTAAGTGGTCTTGACTTAGATTTAACAACAATGAAATATAAGGTCTAAAATTCTGTATATCATCTAACTGAAACGAACTTACTTCCAAAACATAATAGTCGTAGTTTTCGTCTGCTACTTGTTTGGCGAAGCTTTTTCCAATGTTTCCACCCAAGCCTACATTCATATTATTATTTTTCAGAATGTGGTAGATGAGAGAGGTCGTGGTTGTTTTTCCATTGCTCCCTGTGATTGCGATGATTTTGGCATTGGTAAATTCAGAAGCAAATTCTATCTCCGATGACAGGCGGATGCCTTTCTGATGTATTTGGGCTACGATATTCGCTTTCTTGGGAATGCCGGGACTTTTTACCACCCAGTCTGCAGAGAGTATTTTTTCTTCTGTGTGTTGTCCTTCTTCAAATTCTATGTCGTGGTCTATTAGCAGCTGTTTGTACTGTTCTTTAATGTAGCCTTTATCGGAAACAAAAACTCGCATACCTTTCTTCTTCGCCAAGTATGCCGCTCCGAATCCGCTTTCTCCTGCTCCTAAAACTACTATTTTCATAATCGTTTATTTTATTTCAAATTTTTTCAGATTTCCTTTCTCTTGTACGCATAGAATTCGTAGTAGGGTTCTGAATTAAATGTAAAAACTTTTTCTATTAGAATAGTATCGTAGTTACTCTTCATATTCTCATATCTTTTCAGAATATTTTCGGAAAGCTCTTCTGCGGATATAGAACGCTCTATTTCCAATGTCCCATTCCAAGAATATTCTAAAGAAAAATCACTATTTCTCCATTTCAGTTGAGTCTCGGTTTTGTTATTTTTATTGATTTGAGATATTGATACTTTATCTTGTTTGATGATTTTTCCGGAAGTATTAAATAACAATATAAATCCGGATACTACCATAGCACCGTAGCCTATCTTTCTAAAAACAAATTTACTCAGATACGGTAAGATAAACTTAATGGTGTAAGAAGAAATAATGGAAGCTGTCGCAATAGTAAGCCCCAGCCATAAGGCTGTTTTAGAGAATAATCCTAAGCTGATATAAATAACAATCTTAATTAAATGAAGACAGATTTCATTAGCGGCACGCGTCGCTACAATGCCCTCTTTGCTCAGTCCGTATTTTAGATAAAACCTATTGAATAAAAGCCCTATGGTACCCGTAACTCCGGAAACAAAACCGGCTAAAAAACCGATAATTCCCAAAATGTATTTAGGATAAGGTTTTTCTTCTTTTTCTTGGGCTTTCTTAGATTTGAAAAGCTGAGGCAGATTGGCAATTAAAAACAACGCCACGAATAGTTGTAAATAAGTAGGGTTAATATATTTGAGTAGGAAAGCCCCCAGCATCACCGCAGGGATGGAGCAAGGAACAAACCACATAAAAATCTTCCAATTGATATGCTTTCTGAACACCGCAATCTGCGATGCAGAGCTTGTAAAAGTTCCTAATGTAAGAGAAATCGGCACTACCGGAGATGGCAACAATAGATTGAGAATTGGAATGAGAACCAAGCTCGCTCCGCCTCCGCAAATCGCACTTATCCAAAATGCGATAATTGTTGCAAAAAATAATGCTGAAACTTTAATTATCATAATTTCTCTATCTTATTTTCAAGGTTATGAGGCAAATAATGGCTAAAATTACTCCGATGATAATCATTCTATTGACGATTTTGCTTTCGTGGTAACCGGATTTCTGGTAGTGGTGGTGGAGTGGCGACATTTTGAACAGTCTGTTGTTCTGTGCATACTCTAGCCCATATTTTTTCTTTCTATATTTGAATACGGCTACTTGCAGTATCACCGAAATATTTTCTATCAAAAATATACCACACAAAACAGGGATGAGAAGTTCTTTTCTAAGAATAATGGCTAAAACGGCAATTACACCTCCCAGCATCAGGCTTCCCGTATCTCCCATAAATACTTGTGCGGGATAGGTATTGTACCAGAAAAATCCGATTACAGCACCTACTAAAGCGAGTGCGAAAATAGTTGCCTCCCCCATATTCGGTAGGAACATGATATTCAGATAGTTGGCGAAAATGATATTCCCCGATAAATACGCAAACAATGCTAAGGTCATTAAGATGACGACACTTGTCCCTGCCGCCAAACCGTCTATCCCGTCGGTGATATTAGCTCCATTGGAAACCGCAGTAACGATGAAGATTACAATGGGAATAAAAACTAGCCAAGACCAGTTTTCTGCATCGGTATCGTCCTTCCAAAACAAGATTTTGCTATAATCGAATTCATTGTTTTTCATAAAAGGTACTGTGGAAATCAATTCTTTTTTTTCCGGTTCAAAGTTTTTTTCTACATTATTTCTATTGAAAGTCTGGGGGTCTGCATATTTTCTTTTGATAGTTACATCGGAGTGGAAACACATCGTAATCCCTACAATTAGCCCAAGCCCTACTTGCCCTATTATTTTGAATTTCCCGCTAAGACCGTCTTTGTTCTTTTTAATTTTTTTCAAATAGTCGTCTAAGAAACCTATGGCCCCCATCCATATCACAGAAACAACCAAGAGAATGATATAAACATTGGTAATCTTTGTAAATAGAAGTACCGGTATCAGTGTGGAAGCAATGATGATAATTCCCCCCATAGTAGGAGTTCCTTCTTTTTGTTTTTGTCCTTCCAGACCTAAATCTCTTACCAGCTCTCCCATTTGTTTTCTTCTTAGGAAATTGATGATTTTTTTACCAAAAACTAAGGCTATGAATAATGATAAAAGCACAGCCAATCCTGCTCTGAAAGAAATGTATCGCAGAAGGTTGAGGCCAGGAATACTGATGCCGTGTGAGGTAAGATATTCGTACAAATAATATAACATAGGTTCTTATTGTTTTATATATTTTTGATATTCGCTAATGATAAGTTTTTCTAAATCTGACAGGCTTATTTTGAAGCTATCGTTTGTGTAGATAGGGGAGCCTAATTTTCGGTAGTTTCTCCTTAATATTTTCTTAGTCCAAGTTCCTTTCACTCTATTGATATAATCTTCGGGATTTTTTACGATAAGTACTAAAAACTGAGTGCCTAAACTTTTCTTGATATACACGCTTTCCAAATCCTCCCACGCTATTGTTTCCTTGAATAGCGAGAAGTGATTTGCAATACCTTTCTCCGAAATAATCAATCCGTTTTTGTTCCTTAATAATTTTAGTAAAAAAAATAATACGATTGACCAAAACATTATACTTACGGACAAAATCATAATACCGAAAACTCCCATTGATGCGTTTCTGTTTAAGATGGCTAAAAATGAAATCAAAACAAATATGCCTCCAAGTATTAAAAAGAGGATATATTTATTTTTATTAATAGGTATTCTGATTTCTTTTTCCATAGCAAGTTTATTTACTCATCGCTTTCCAGAGTTCTGTTATTACTTCTTTGTCATCAAAATGGTGTTTCACGCCATTGATATCTTGGTAGGTTTCGTGCCCTTTCCCTGCTACGAGGATGATGTCTTTGGGCTCGGCAAATTTTATTGCCATTTTTATGGCTTCTTTTCTATCGGGGATAGAGATGTATTTGCTAAAGTTTTGAGGCTCTACGCCGGCTTCTATTTCTTTGATAATTGCCGCAGGATCTTCCGTTCTCGGATTATCCGAAGTGATGATAGCCAAAGTGGATTTCCTCGTCGCGATTTTTCCCATTTCGGGGCGTTTCTCGTGGTCACGGTTGCCACCGCACCCAAATACGGTGATGAGGCGTTCGTTCTTGGTTCTAATCTCATTGATAGAGTCCAATATATTTTCTAAAGCATCGGGAGTGTGGGCATAATCCACCACGAAGAAAATTCCGCCGTCTGATTTCATCGTTTCGAAACGCCCATTTACTCTTTTTAGTTTGGATATGGACTGAAGGATCTCATTATCCTCAAATCCCAATTCCAAAGCAATAGCAAACACTAAAAGAAGATTGTAAACATTAAACTTACCGGTAAGCGTTGTCCAAAATTCTTTTCCGTTAAAATTGAGCAGCATCCCATTGAAATCTGCCTCTAACAGCCTGCCTTGGTAGTCTGCCATTGTTTTCAGTGCATAAGTCTTTTTTGTCGCTTTTGTATTTTGCAGCATTACCAAACCGTTTTTATCATCAATATTGGTAATAGCAACGGCATCTTCGTTCAGTTCATCAAAAAATCTTTTCTTGGTATTGAGGTATTCTAAAAATGTTTTGTGATAGTCGAGATGATCGTGTGTGATATTGGTAAATCCTGCCACCTTGAAATGCAACCCTTCCGTCCTATGCTGGTGGATCCCATGGGAGCTCACTTCCATAAAGGCATACTCACAGCCTTTCTCTACCGCTTCGGATAGTATTTGGTTGATTTTCAAAACATCAGGTGTCGTATGTGTAGAAGGGAAAACTTCGTCTCCTATGCGGTACTCTACCGTAGAGATAAGTGCTGCACCAAAGCCCATATTTTTGAAGACATCAAATAATAGCGTGGCAGTGGAGGTCTTTCCGTTAGTTCCCGTAACGCCCACTAAATTCAGTTTTTTCGATGGATTGCCATAGAAATTAGCCGCTAAGTGTCCCAAGGCTTTGGTAGAATCTTTTACTTTGACATAAGTAATATTCTCTAAAGTTTCATCGGGAAGGGTTTCACAAACGATTACATTTGCGCCTTTTTCCATAGCCGATTTTATAAAAGTATGTCCGTCTGCCACAGTGCCGCGTACCGCTACATAAAGACTATCATCAGACGCTTTGCGGCTGTCGAATATAATTTCCGAAACTTCGGTATCTGAAGAACCGATTATTTCTATGATTGGAATTCTATGTAAAATATCTCTAAGTTTCATTTTTATATTTTTAGTTTAATGCCTTATTGTTGCAAGGTTAAATAAATCTTTTGATGGGGTTTTAATGCCGTCCCAGCGGCAGGGAATTGCTCTGTAACTCTTCCCACTCCTTTGAATTCTACGCTGTATCCAAAATTTTCTATCTGAGGCAACACATCTTTCCCTGCCAAACCTATCAGAGAAGGCATTTGGTTATTAACTATCTTGATTTTAGTAGATGATGGCAATAGTTTTTTCAAATTCACCTTTTTATCCACGAGTAAATCTTTTTCTACATTTTGTGGTTTTTTGAAAAATATCCGTCCTGCAATTTCCTTGAATACGGGTGCGGCAACTGAAGCACCATAGTATCCGAGCTTCGTATCGGGCTGATTGACCATAACGATACAAGTGTATTGAGGGTCATCGACAGGATAAAAACCAGCAAAAGACGCTTGGTATTTAGCGGGACCGGAAGTCCAATATTCAAACCTTGCTGTACCTGTTTTTCCGGCTATTTTAAGATTCGGAGTATAGATGCTTCTCGCAGTTCCTTTTTCTACGGCTTTTTCTAAGGCCTTTGTCATCATTTCTATGGCTTTAGGAGAAGCCATTTGCTTTACCATTACCTCAGGTTTTGCTTCATAGATAATTTTTCCGGATTGTACTCTTTTGTCAATGAATAGAGGCTTAATCATTTTTCCGCGATTGGCAATTCCATTGTAGAATGTGAGGAGCTGCAGTAAGTTTAGACGAACAGAATATCCATAAGCCAAAGATGCCAGAGTAGCTTTATTCCAGCGTTTGTTTTTGGGTGTTACAATAAAAGGAGCTGCGATGCCTTGTAGTTCGATATTCATTTTATCGAGCATTTTCCAATCTTTCAAGTGGTTTATAAATACCCATGGATCACTGGCATAGCATTTAGTAATGAGTTTAGCCGACCCTACATTACTTGAATGGGAGAGTACTTCACTAATATCAAAAGTGCCGCCTCCGTGTCCGTCAGAGATATTTTGCCCTGCGTAGGTCCAGCGTCCATTACCTGTATTTACTGTTGTTTCATCGGTAATTAGCCCGTCATCCATTGCCGTAAGAAGAGAAACTACTTTAAAAGTAGATCCCGGCTCTGTTATATCTTTTATACTATAATTATAAGCATCTGAATAGACACCGGGTGCGTTTCTTCTGAGATTAACCATTGCCCGAATTTTTCCTGTTTTGGTTTCCATTACCAGAACAGAGCCGTGGTCGGCATTAAATTTTATCAATTGTTTTTCTAATGCCGAGTGGGCAATGTCTTGAATCCTTAAATCCAAAGTCGTATATATATCATCTCCATCTATGGGCTCTTTCACTTTCCAGTAGTCGATGGGTTTCCATTGTGTGGAATTGACGCGTTGTTCGTACTGAGAGCCATCAGTTCCTTTAAGGTATTTGTTAAACGACCATTCAAATCCGGATTTATAAGCATCATTGTACACACCTATTGTTCCTGTACCAATCTTAGAGGTAGCCAGCTCTCTTTCGTAAACTCTATTGACGATGAAACCACCTTTGTTTTGCCCTTTATCAAAAATAGGAAAGTGGCGTATCCTGTTGTAATTGTCAAAGTCTAATCCTTTTACCAATAAGTAATATTGATTTTGGATTTTTCTTTGGTGTTCAAATTTTGCACGGAAGTAGCTTTTGGGTTTGTTAAACATTTTACTCAAAGAATCTGTGAGGGCAGAGGCATATTCTTTGTATAGGTTTTCTTTCATGGATTTGAAATCCAGATAGATATCGTACTTCATGACAGTAGTGGCTAGGATAGCACCATCTGTAGCATATAGATTTCCTCTTGCAGGTTTCAGTATGGCTTCTCGGTAATTTTTGTCAATGTAGTTTTCTGTTATTTCTTTTACATTAGTATTCTGCAAAATAAAAATACGCACTATGAATACTATAAATAAAGCCACGATTAAGAGACCGAATATATATCCTTTTTGCAGTGCGTTGCTACGTAGTTTGTCATAGATGTTATTTTTATTTGTTGTCGGCATTATCTACTTTTATTAACAATTTATGAGGATGGTTTTCTAATGGGATTAAGGAGTCTTTTACTACTTCTGTTGTAAGCTCGCTTTCTAATTTTATTTTTATCAATTTGCTTTGTGCATAGGCATTTCGTGATTTGTATTCCTCTGCTTGTTCTTGCAGCGTATGTATTATTTTTATTTTACGATTGACTAAGTGGTTGGCGTATATTATAATAAGAAACATCATTATAACCATCATAAAATAAGGGCCGTAAGCTCTTACTTCTTCGCGGTTTAGGAAATTTCCTTTCAGGATATCTCTGAAAGTTAGTTTTTTCTTTTTATAATTTTTCTTAGCCATACTTTATTTAGATTAAGATTCTTTTATGCCTACTCTCATTTTAGCACTTCTTGCTCTTGGATTTTGTTCGATTTCTTCTTCCGTTGGTACTATAGCTTTGCTCTTTAGTAATGAGAAATATTTTTTATAGTTCCCGTAAATATCCCGCTTCGGTTCTCCCTCAAACATTCCATTTTTCAAAAATCGTTTTACTAGGCGGTCTTCCAGAGAGTGGTAGGATATTACCACCAATCTCCCTCCGGGTTTTAGTATTCTATGCGCTTGGACGAGCATATCTTTCAGAGCATCTAATTCTTGATTAACCTCTATTCTTATTGCTTGAAAAACTTGAGCAAAAAATTTATTTGCCTTGTGAGGTGGGATAAAGTGGAAGATTTTTTTCAAATCCTCTGTATTTTCTATTTTTTTGTTTTTCCGCTGATGAACGATTTCTCTTGCTAATTTTCTTGCTTCTCTCAATTCTCCGTAGTTATAAAAGATATCTGCCAGATTTTCTTCTTCGTATTCATTGATAACTTTCTGGGCGTTGAGGCTCTGCATTACATTCATTCTCATATCAAGAGGACCGTTCATTCTTGTGGAAAAACCTCTTTGTGCTTCATCGAATTGATGGGAAGAAACACCCAAGTCTGCCAAAATACCATCTACTTTCGTAATGCCGTAAAGCATTATGGAGTTTTCTAAAAATCTAAAATTCTGATTGATAAGGGTGAATCGTTCGTCTTTTATTTCATTTTTTAGAGCATCTAAATCTTGGTCGAAACTATAGAGTTTTCCGCTATCCGACAACTTGGAAAGAATTTTGCGGGAGTGCCCGCCGCCACCGAAAGTGCAGTCCACATAGATGCCTCCTTCGTTTTCCACAAGGGCGTTTATGCTGTCTTCTAAAAGAACAGGGTGGTGGTACATTTTTTTTGTTTTAAAGGTTAGTTTTGTTCGTCGGCTTCTATCGAGCCCATTACCTCCTCGGTAAGCTGTGCAAATTCTATCTCGTTGATGTTAATATTTTCCTCATAGGCTTCTTTATTCCAGATTTCAAAAAACTCACCTACTCCAGAAATTACTACATCTTTCTGCAAACCAGAGAATTGTTTGAGATCTTTTGGGATTAGTATCCTTTCCGCTTTATCGGGCTCCACAGACTTTACTCCAGCAGTAAACATTCTTATAAAATCGGTATTTTTCTTAACGAACCTGTTGAGCCTGTTAAGTTTATGCATTTGCTTGTTCCAAGGTCCAGAAGGGTAAACTTCTAAGCATTTCTGAAACACAGACCGCTTCAGCACAAGGGTAGTGTCCTCGTGCTCTTGAAGTTTTTTAGACAATGCGTTAGGCAGCTTCAGCCTCCCTTTTTCATCTATTTTACACTCGTATGTCTCAAAGAAATAACTCATCAGGGACAAAGTTATATAATAATTTTCTAAAAAATCCCACTTTGTCCCACTTTTTTACTTATTGTGGATAAGTTTTTTATTTTGGCTAAAACTCTATACTTAAATTCTTTATGTTAAAATTTATGAGATGACACTGTATGAGTGTTTTTATTAATCATAAGATGAGAATATCTTGTTTGTTATTGTATAGGGTTCCACATTTTATTACATTTATAATGGGAAAATAAGCCTTCTAAAAATATTTCTGACTTATATTTTTTATAGATTTTAATAAAATTCTTATGAACTATACGGCCATCTCAATTGTCGTATCGGAAGCATACCTACTGTTCGATTGTTAATGGTAAAATTTTACATTATCACTTATTGTGTAGAAGAGGAAAAATACAGATTTTGTGTTTGTTAAATACCTTATAATTGTTGTATTGTATTGTATTTGAAATCATACGGGTTGGTTGGTACTGTTATCTTTGTAGATAAAGATTTTTATTTTAAAAATCTACACAATCAACTAATTGTTTAATTTTTAGAACATTAAAGGTATTTTTAAAATTTCAGGTAACAAATTAGTAACTCAACTCATTTCTTTTGATTTCACTGATTTTCATTGAAACTCAACACTGCGGAAATACAACATATTTACTTTCT
>NZ_FNAS01000016.1 GCF_900101995.1 Riemerella columbipharyngis
CTACGAAAGTGGGAGAGTAGGTCGCCGCCAGTTTTTATTTTTGAAAAAGGTTGCATATATTTTGCAGCCTTTTTTTGTTTTTTATTTTTTGTATTTCTCAGGAAAGATGTATATTTACACCACTAAAATTTTATTGTTATGGATTATTCAAATAATTTAGTAGTAGCTTGTAATGATATTGAAAAAGGTATTTTCTATAGAAAAGTTTATTTTCATTTAGCTTTGGCTATTCTTGCTTTCATAGGGGTAGAATCTTTCTTATTGAATATTGTCCCTGATCAAATGATATTAGCAATGTTTCAGGGTAAGTTTATTTGGTTGTTTTTGATAGGGGCTTTTTGGTTAGGCTCTTTATTAGCAGATCGATGTACTTTTTCGGTGAATCGTTCAGTACAGTATTTAGGTCTCTTATTTTATGTCTTTTTAGAGGCTATCATCTTTTTGCCAATGATGTATATTGCCATGACATACTCAGATACTTCTGTTATTTATCAAGCGGCAATAATTACTTTAGCTCTTTTTGTAGGCCTTACAGGTGTGGCATTTACTTCTAAAGCAGATTTTTCCTTTTTAAGGAATATTCTTGTTATTGGTGGTTTTGTTGCTTTGGGAGTTATTGTAGCAGGGGCTTTATTTGGGTTTAATTTAGGCTTGTGGTTTTCTGTATTTATGATACTTTTAGCCGGAGGTTCTATTCTTTATCAAACACAAAAATTGAAATATACATTCACTAGTGGTCAGTATGTAGGGGCGTCTTTACAGTTATTTTCTTCGGTGATGCTATTGTATTGGTATGTATTAAAAATTTTACTTGATCGTAGAAAATAATTTTTGTATATTTATTAAACATAACCAAAATAAAAATGTTTCATTCTGAGGTATGACGATGTAACAAAATAGCCCATTAATTATTAGAAAACCTTGTTGTCACTATACTTTGAGTACAGAAGTTATGCAAATTTACGTATAATAAATAGAGATGAAAATTTGTATTTCTGTTTTCGTGTATAATTCGCAAAACGAAATGTGCAGTTTTTTAGAGGTATGGTTGTAATTTTTTTACACATTTAGTTCAAACTTTCTGCTATTTTTTTACAATACATAATATCTGTGTACTTTTGCTTATTTTCACATTCGGTAGGATTGCCTGTCATTTGTACAATTTGCCCTATGGAAAGGATTAACATTGCTTGCTATGCGTGTCTCCAGCCACTCACAAAGCTCCACGATATGTGACTTATTGCTTGTAAAATAATAAAACTTGAACCTTGTAGCATTTCCAACACTTCCAAATAATCCGTGAGCTTCCAATATTTATCGCTGGCATAAGTGGCATCGCTTGGAAAATCTTTCAAAGCCTCTCTAAAATGTTTCACAAAATTTCTCTTTTGTCCTTAAAATGGTAAGGGTGCTGTTTTAAATTCTATTCTTTTCATTGTTTATATTTAATTTTTCTTATCTTTGCGGAAAGCATTTTAGGTATGAAAAAATATATTTTTCTTATAGCTGTTTATTTAATTCTCTTATTTGTCTTTCCAGCTATAATAGGAGGAATTACCTTTGTCGCAATGGTCATTTTGATAGCTAATGTTTTCACTCGTTTCGTTACCAAACATTGTTTTTCTGACGATACAAATAACGATGAGAATTGGTATGATTTAGCTTCGGCTTACTTGCATTTCAAGAAAAAAGACTAACTCCCGAAGAGTTTTAAAAACATTTCGGCTTGGTTCTGCAAGCGCCAATGTTCCAACCATTGAGCTTGGGCATATAATTTATTCCACTCACTTACTTGCAGGCTCTCTGGGTTTATCCCAAAATTAGCCCTAATCAACGCATCGGCTTTCCACTTCTCTCTTTCCGTATATTGCGAGCCACAGAGCTCGCTTACAAGTTTTTTGCTTCGGCAGTGGTTTTCTGCATTCGCGCCATGAGCGCTTCCACCGCTTTGGCTTTGAGCATATCTCGTAGCTCTATTTCCTCGTCGGCTTTTACAATGTAATTGGCATAGGCAGACTGCACGGCTTTCATTTCGTTGGTCTTGCTAATTTTCGTTAGTGCTTCCAATTGCTGGGGTGTGTAATCGCCGAGCTTGGAGCCATCACAAAAGGCGGGCACATCCAATTCCAAAGCTTTCCACTCATCACCCGTTAAGGCTTTGTCGTAAGTGGTAGTTACTAAATTCTGACGCTCTACATAGGCCACGCTTTCGTGGACTTGGGCTTTGGATAACGCGCCCAAAATTGTCCCAATGCACGAGAGGGAGGGGTTGGTTTGGTGCAAAAAGTTTCCACGCCCTGCACCGTCTTGCCCAATGATAACGCTTACCTTGTCGCTTTCCATTGCGTGCAAATCTGGAAGAGAGGTCATCTCCGAAGTTTGAATTTTCAAGGAAAAAAGAATAGAAAGTGGCGTAATACGCTGGCTAAGTTCTTGGGCTATGGCTTGTAATTTCTTGACGCAAGTTTGCAGATTGGAGCTTGCCGTTTTAAAATCACAAACGGCCAATTGCCTAATTTTCCCTTGTGCGAAATTCTGTAATACTTTTACTTCGGTGTAGTTCTGGTCGGAAGTTGCTACCGCTTGCACATAAAGTTTTGCCCCTAAATTGATGCGAAAAAACTCGCTCACTTGATAGTGCAAAACAGGGTGCGAAGTGGCGGAAACCCCCAGTGCTTCCAATTCTTCCACCGATAAAATAAGGGCTTTTTCCACGGCTGTTTCGCCGTACACGATAAGTCCGGAGGTAGCGTCCTCACTGGCAAGGGTTCTGCCCAGCCCGCCGTTTTCTCTGATAAATTTAACGCCGTTCATTTATTTTTTCGTTTTGGTTTGTTTTTTATTAGGTTCTGCAACATCTTCGGTTGCTGTCTCCTCTACTTTTTCGGATTTATCCTCGCCACGCACTAATTTTTTAACCTTTTTATCCTCTAAATTTGAGGCGTAGTTTTTAGCGTCGTTTTCTGTATAAAAATATTTTCCGTCGGAAGTCTTATACACTACATCAAGCTGTGGGTTTTCTTTAAATATAGGTTCCATTTGATTGTTTTTAAATAATTGATAATTAAAGAAAAAGGGCTAAATAGGCTTAGCCCTTACATCCTTTTTAGATTAAAGCCGCACGCCATTTATCTTCCACAGGAGTAGCGATAAAATAATGACGATAACTGAGTAAATTGGCTTGGTTCTCCGGATCTTTCCCTGCCTCACTAAAATATTGTTTAGTGATACCGGTTTTCTTGGCAGTATTCTCCAATACAAAGGCTACCGATGCAGGTTTGTCGCCACTGCCAGCTACTTCGCCAAAGGCTTTTTTAGTCTTATCGGCTTTATAGTGTGGTGAGGCAATGTATTTTTTAATCTCAAAGCCTGCAATGACCGGAGAAACTTCTCCTGTTTTGTAATTGATAAGCTGGTCACCGAAGTTTTTGCGGTCCTTTAAAAGGGCGTTCCAGTGCTTGTTGCAAAGCACTAAACGGCGTCCCTCTTCTGGCCACTCGGCAGCATCGCATTTGTCTTTGAGGTTTACCAAATCCTCATAAGTACACCCCACAGAAGCATCGGCAATATCTAACACGATATTCCCTTTGGTAGGCTCGTCTTGTTGTGGTGCGATGGAGTGTAGGGCTTTTTTCATTTTCCTTGCTCCAATGGAGTTGGTTTGTGCTTTGGTAATGGCATCAATACGCTCGTAGCTCGCCCCTTGAATTTGGTCGTCGGTGAGTTTGGCGGGTTTGGTTTGGTATTTATCCAAGTTGATAACTACTTCGTCATCATCGTACTCTTGCACGGGAAGCGGATAAGTGTTGTTGTTAATCAACACCTCCGGTGCAAATTGTGTGGTGGGTACATGGATAATGTTTTTTTCACCCATTTGGGTAACATCGCCGTCAAGTTCTGCTACACCGTCAAGGAAATCGGCGTTGGCTCCTTTTTCGAGGGTTTGTCTTACTCGTCCCTCCCATATCTCTGGAAAATTCTTTGGCATAATTCTATTTTTTTTATTGGTTTTTAATTATTGTTTAAAGTGATTTTAAAATGGCTTTATAACCCTCTGGATTCGATTGTTTAAACGCCAATTGCTCCGTCAAACTCAATTTTTGAAACTCTTCCATGGTTTGGACCACTCCGCTTGGAGTTTTCACATCGGGCGAAAAGTTTTGTTTCGCTGGAATAGCCTCAAGCGCTGATTTGGCTAAATCAAAATTCTGATGAGCTAAGTCAATGAACGATTGCTGTTTGTCGGCGGTGATTTTGCCTTGTTTCACAGCAAGCGATACCATCTCGGTAATGGCTTTGTCTTTTTCTTCTTTTGCCTTTTTTTCATAGGCTTGTACTTTTTCCTCTGAAAGCTGGAGTTTTTGTTCTAAATCTTTCTTTTGCTTATCCAAGCTCAGCAATGCCTCATTGATTTGTTCGGCATCTAATTCCTGCGCTGTTGCAAATCCTAAGATGAGCAATGCAGCTGTGCTTAATTGTACTTTTTTCATATGTTCTGGTTTAAAATTTTCGTTATTTTCAATAGATAGGCACAGGTTCTGCACTTCATCGCCTGTTAAAAGTTTGTTGTCTACATATAAGCGCAAAGCATTGGCATTGCTGGGAATGGAAACGATACTTGCCTCTAAAAGCTCGCAAGCGGAGAGGATTAGCTCGCCATTTTCATAATGTAAATCCTGACGCTTAAAGGCAATACCCATACTTGCCCCTTTGATAACTCCACGCTCTACTTTGCCTGCAATTAAGGCGGCGTTTTGGTCCTCTGTATCAAAATCGGTATCGGCAGAGAGTTTGCCCTCTTCTGTCTGAATATCTTTCCATTTACCTATTACGGAAAGATTGGACGGATTATGCCCGTCGAGCATTACAGGATTTTGAGCAAAACGCTCCAAATTGATACCATCAGTTTTTATTTTAAAGCCGTACGAGTTGGCCTTTGTTTCATCGTTTAATATAAATCGTGGCATTTTCGTTGTTTTAATTTTGATTGAACACGGAGGTTGTCCGCTCTGTTTTACGGTGCAAATTTGGAATGTAAAAGACTGATATAAAAATAGTTGTTTGACTATTTGACAGGTTTGTATCAACATTCTACAATGTTGTCGCATGACGATACAATTCTTTTTTTTCAAGATATTTCTATTAGAATTTTGCCCATAAAAAGACAATGGCAAAGACTCAAACACGCCTCAAGGCAGAGGAATTTTATATTGAGAATTTAGAAATCACTTTAAAAGAAGTGGCCGGACATTTTAAGGTAACCGAAAAAACCATCGGCAACTGGGCAAAGGCGGACAACTGGGAACAAAAACGCCTCAATTTCCACGCATCGCCAACTGCTATAAAACAAAAGCTCCAGCAAGAGGCACTTCGTGTGGCCAATGGCGAACCCGCAACCTTTAACGCTGATGCTGTGAATAAACTCATGGCGGCCATTGATAGACTCAACAAACAAGCCGACCCCATTGTCATTCATAAAATTTTAAAGGAACTGGATTATTTCATTGCGGAGCAAGACCCGCAGTTTGCCAAAGAGTGCACCAAGTATCATAAACTTTTTTTACAATTAAAAATCAACAACATAGATAAGTAATGGGCAATAACAAATATTTAAAACTTTTACAGGATTACGACAAGCATTGCCAGCGTATTGCACAAGCAACTTCGGTTAAAGTAGGTGAAACCTCCAAAGAAAAAACCGAGCGTATAAGGCATTTAGAGGCGGATTATCTCCGCTGGTTTGCTTATTATTTTCCCAACTATGCCAAAAAACCCTCCGCGTGGTTCCACGCCAAGCTGGCGAGGCAAATTGTGAAACACAAGCGTTTAAGATTACTGGCAGAAATGTATCGCTCTGCCGGTAAATCCGTGCATATTGATATGGGTATTCCCTTGTATTTGTATTTGGCTAAAAATGATTTAAAGTTTATGCTTTTAGTGGGCGAGACCGAGCCTAAGGCAAAAAGGCTGCTTTCTTCTATACAGGCGCAATTGCAGTTTAATAATCGTATTAAAAACGATTACGGGCAGCGTTATTCTGCTGGGAATTGGGCGGATGGCGACTTTGCGACTTCCGACGGCGTGCGATTTATGTCGCTTGGCTTTGGGCAAAACCCACGAGGTGCCAGAGAGCAAGCCGAACGCCCCGATTACATTGTCGTTGATGATGTGGATAGTAAAAAATCCATCCACAACGACCGCATTATGCGCGAAGCAGTGGACTATATTACAGAGGATATTTGGGGCTGTTTTGACACCGACGAAGACGCTACCGAGCGTTTTGTTTTTGCCAATAACAACTTTCATAAAAACTCCATTACCAACCGCTTAAAAAGCTATTTCAAACAAGTAATTGCAGGGGAAGATAAAAAGGAAAAAAGCGCCCTGCATTTTGAAGTTTTAAGCGTTTGTGCCGTCAAGGATTTAATCAACTTTGAACCCGAATGGCCGGAGAAAACCAGTGCTGATTATTGGCGCAAAAAGTACGAAAAAACACCGCGCCGTTCTTTTATGCGTGAATATATGCACACCCACATTGAAGACGGTGCGATATTCAAGCACGAAAATATTTTGTATAAACCCGCCCTACCGCTTAAAAAATACGATGCGCTGTGCTTTTATGGCGCCCTTTCCTATAAGGCCAACGCTGATTACAAAGCGCTGGTTTTGGTAGGTATCACCGGCAAGGAATATCATATCATCACCGCCTATATGCAGCAAAAAAGCCGTGCCCATTGCGCCGAATGGCTTTATAATACCTACGAGGAGAACCATTTAGAAAAATTTAATATCCGCTATCTCATTGAGGGGCTTTTTGCAATGGACGATTTTGTTTCGGACTTTGACCGAGAGGGCGAAAAGCGTGGTTATTATATTCCAGTGGTAGCCGATAAGCGCCCCAAAACGGATAAGTTTGATAGGATAGAAAGTTTGTCGGGGTATTTTGAGCGTAAGAATGTGTTTTTTAACGCCAACTTAAAAGAAGACCCCGATATGCAAACACTCATTGACCAGTTCCTTGCTTTTGAGAAAGGAAGTGGGGCTCACGATGACGGGCCCGATGCTGTGCATGGTGCCTTTAACTACCTAAGCACGCGTACACGAAGAAATAAAAGCACCTACCGATTTGGCGCAAGAGTAAATAATAAATATTGAAAACTATGTTTCTACAAAAAGAAGATTTAAAAAACAACATTTACGGCTATCAAGTAGAGCAAATCACAGAGGGAGACGATAGCATTGTTTTACAGGCTATGGCAGCCGCAGAGCAAGAGCTAAAAAGTTACTTGCAAGGCAACAACAAACGCGAGTATCTGGACGGGCGCTTGCGTTATGATATAGATAAAATCTTTTCCGCACAAGGCGATGAGCGTAACGCGATGCTTTTAAACTGCGCTATCAATATTGCCAAGTGGAATATTATTGATTTATGTAATGCGGATATTCTTCACGAGCGAGCCAAAGAACGCTATGACCGCGCCACCCAATGGCTTAAACAACTCGCCAAAGGAGAGGTAAATTTACCAGACTTGCCCGTGCTTTCTGATGATGAAAACCAAAACCCAGACGGCACAGAAAAAATCGTTTTTGTATATGGCTCTCGACCTAAATTCAACCATAGTTTTGACCCTATAAATAAAATGAAAAATGAATGATATACAACTCACTGATGAGTACGATTTGGTGTTTAAAAAGGGGGATTTAGCCGTTTCTGAAAGCTCCGAGCGACACATAGAGCACTTGCTTATCGCCGCACAAGGAGAGTACAAAGAATCGCCCCTCACTGGCTCGGATATTCAAAAGGCAAAGCACGGCAAAATAGACCGAATGCTTGACCGCCATATACGCGTACAAATGGAAGCTGACGGCTTTCATTTGGAGCAATTGGCCATCACCGAAAAAGGAATACAAATCAAAGGCAAATACAATGAAAAAAACAAATAACAAAGCTACAAAACGAAGCAAAAATAACCCTGCACGCTATTTTAAAACCATTGAGCCAAAGGCTATGGCACAAACGCGCATTGATGTACAAATATGGAAACAAGCACAAGCACAAGCCTCTAATGTAGAACGCCCTAAAATGTTTCCATTCTACAATTTAATGCAAGAAATGATGCTTGATGCGCACGCTTATTCGCAACTGCAAAACCGCAAGCGCAAAACCCTTTCGGCTAACTTTTCACTCAAAAAACAAAACGGCGACACCCACGAGGAGCTTACGGATAAATTCCAGAAATCTAAACTCTCCAGCGATATTATTTCGGCAATTTTGGATGCGGAGTTTTACGGGCATTCTCTCATTGAATTTGCCTATAATACCGAAAGCCTCAACCTTGAAGCTCCGCTGGAAATGGCACTTATTCCACGCCAAAATGTAATTCCCCAAAAGGGCGAGCTTGTCAAAGACTACACCGACGATAGAGCGATAAAATACCGCGAGACGCCCGAGTTTGGCACTTGGCTGTTGGAGTTTTCTGGCAGTGAACCGCTGGGGCTTTTAAACAAGGCTGTGCCACATATTTTATTCTCTCGTTTCGCCCAATCCTGCTGGTCGGAACTGTGCGAGATTTACGGCATTCCACCGCGCGTGATGCACACCAATACGCAGGACCCGTATGCCTTGAAACGTGCCGAAAAAATGATGATGGATATGGGTGCCGCCGCGTGGTTTATCATTGACGACACCGAAAAATTTGAGTTCGCCAATACCGGCACACCCGCCAGTGGCGAAGTCTATAACGGACTCATTAAGCTCTGCCGTGATAATATTTCACTTTTGATTTCTGGGGCTATCATTGGGCAAGATACAAAATTTGGAAGCAAGGGCAAGGAGCAGAGCTCGCAGGAAATGTTGCAGGAGCTTATCAATGCCGACCAAACGATGGTAGAGTTTTATATGAACGATAGTGTTTTGCCCGCACTTGCACGCATTGGCTACTTGGAAGAGGGGCTAACCTTTGCCTTTGACCAAGTAGATGATTTGGCGGAGCTTTTCGACAGAACCATTAAACTTTTGCCCTATAAAAATATTCCAGATGATTGGATAAAAGAAAAATTTGGTGTGGAAGTCTCCGGTGAGCGGGTAGCACCGAACACAGGACAAAATTTAGCCTTAGATTTTTTCGACTAAGGGCTGAAAATACTCAACGCTATTTTTCAGCCCTGCACCAAAGTTTAGAGGAGCAATACCAGCCCTGCGATTGCCCCTCTTGCCAAGCGCAAAGGGAACACCTTAATTTAAATAAAAAGCCCGCCCATGCTATGGGCAAGTTTAAACAGGTTTTAAACTATGCTGAAAAGGCTTTTAAAACGCTTTACGAAAAGCAAGGTTACCACCCAGAGGATTTGGCACAGATTACCGAATATAAAGGCTTAATTAATAAAACGGCGGAGATTTTAAGCGAACAAATCCCCTATGAAACTCCTGCCGAAATGCGCCAATATCTGGAGCAGGATGTGTTTGTTTTCTCTGGATTAAAAACCCACGCCCAGCTAACAGAGGCACGCTCTTACCTCAAAGATGAACAGGGCAATTTAAGGGCTTACCACGATTTTGAACAAAAAGTTTTAAAACTCAATGAAAAATACAACCACCATTATTTGGAGGCAGAGTATGAATTTGCCGCGCATAGTGCTATAAGTGCCAGCCAATGGGCAAATTTAGAAAACGACACCGAGCGTTATTGGTTAGAATACCGCACCGCCGGCGATGAACGCGTAAGAGCCTCACACGATGCCTTGCGTGGGGTATGCTTGCCTAAAACCGACCCTTTTTGGGATAGTTTCTACCCACCCAATGGCTGGCGATGCCGTTGTGTAGCCGTAGAAGTTTTAGCAAGAGAAAAAACGCTTACCGATAGCCAAAAGGCACAAGAAATGGGAGAAAAAGCCACTACCCAAATAGGCAAAAATGGCAAAAATAAACTGGCAATGTTCCGTTTCAATGCAGGAAAAAATAAAAAGATTTTTCCGCCTGAAAATAGCTATACCAAGGTAGTTGGAGCCAAAGAAGCTAAAAAGGCAGTGGAGGACTTATTGAAAAAGGATTATGAAATACTACTGCACGAAGACACTGGTTTTAAAATAATCCTCTCCGATATTAAAAAGCGTTATATGGAGGTTTTTCCTAAAATAGATATTGAAAAGCGGGCTTCGGTAAGGATGTATACTACCTCTTTTTATGATGAACTGAATAAGTTTAACAGAAAGATAGGGCAAGGAAGCCCCGAGAGGAAAGACTTTTACCACGCCATTACCCGCACCATAAATAAAGCCTTAGACGAAATCCCCGACCGATTTACAGGTAAGGTGTATCGAGGCGTGGAATTTAGTAAAAGAAAGAATAATTTAGATGTTTTGGAGAGCTATAAAAAAGCCTTTGAAACAGGGGAGACTATCATAGAGAAAGCACATTTATCTACTTCCTATGATGAAAAATCAAAATTTAATGGAAATGTTATTTTTGAAATAGAAGCTAAAAATATCGCCATTATTGAAAAACTTTCGCGATTTGGTTCGGAAAAAGAAGCATTATTTAAAGCAGGTCAAGAGTTTAAGGTTACAGATGTAATAGATAAAGGAAATGATGAATATTTGATAAAAATGACACAAATTTAACTTACGGTAGATTGCATTTTATCAGCCCAACGGCGTTCTTCTTCCAAAACTTGCTTTAAGTCTTCAGAAGATAGTTCAGATTGTAGCTTTTCAATTTCTGCAGTATACCACTTGGCTCTATCAAACGCATCTAATTCTTGAGGAGCTTTTAGTTCTTCTACCGCTTTACGATACTCTTGCAGTGTCATAATACTAAATGTTTTTAGAGCACAAAGTTACAAAAAAATAAATATAAACTATGAAACCCGAAGACTTTTTAAAAACCACACTCACGGATATAAAGGTAAAGATCAGCGAGGAGTTTGATAGAAACTTTGAGCGCAAAGCCTTTTTTGATAAGAAATGGAAACAGCCTAAGCTCATCAACCGCCGTGGCTCTGTAATGATACGAACAGGGAAACTCCGCCGCTCTATCAGTTCAAAGCTCACCCCCAAAGGCATTGTTTTCACCAGTGCAATGCCTTACGCAGAGATGCTTAACAACGGCGGAGAAATCATCGTTACCGAGAAAATGAAACGCTTTTTTTGGGCAAAATATTACGAGAGTTCTGGGGCTATCAAAACCACAAAAACAGGTAAGGTTTCCTACTCCCAACGAAATAAAAAATTAAGACTTGAAGCCGAACAATGGAAAGCCCTTGCGCTTAAAAAAGTAGGCTCTAAAATGAAAATAGAACCACGCCAATTCATTGGGCATCACCCGCAAATTGATAACACCATTAGGGAAATTGTAAATAAAAACCTCAAAGAATTAGAAATAAAACCTTTTAAAAAATGAAAACACTTTTAGAAAACTTACAAGCCCGCCTTTCAGAAGTTACCGAACTAAAATATATTGATGAAAACTGGGGGCAGTTAGACTACTATTCGCCCAATATGCCTGTACAATGGCCGTGCTGCCTTATAGATATAGCACAGGCGGATTATTCCAATATGGGGAAAGATTTTAGTAAAAAGCCCAAAGACAGACAGAATGTCAGCCTTTCGGTGGAGTTTACCCTTGCTAATGTAAAGCTAACCAATACCAGCCTCAAAGCCCCACAAAACCAAAAAGACAACGCGTGGGCAATCTTTGAATGGGCGGAGAAAATTCACGAAAAACTGCACGGCTTTTCGCCTTTGGAAAACGCCTCCAAAATGCTCCGTTTTTCCTTTGGGAGAGTGCAAAGAGACGACGGCGTGCAGGAGTATAAAATCATCTATCATTTAGAGATGCACAATGTTTAGCAGACAGCATCCGTAGGCAATATTTTTCTGGTAAATAAACAAAAGGCAACGGAGGCTATTGCCACTTGCTTTTACAAGTCAAAGAGTGTGGGTTGTGTACGGTTGATTTCTTGCAATTCTTCCTCAATGGGTGTATTTAAAATGCGATACAGCGTGTGGCGGCTGATATGAAATTTAGGGTAAATAAACTCTCTGTGAATCACCGAAATGGGAATATAACGGCAATCGTGTTTGTTAAACTCGTCCATTACATCTTGGTATCTGCGGAGTAAGTTTCGTTTTCGTCCTATTTGCATTGATTTGGTTTGCATAACGCAAAGATAACAAACTAAAAAACACCTGAATATTCAAGTGGTTTAATGGAAAAAAATTAAACTTCATCTTCCAATTGCGGGTCTGGGTATCAATAAAATCTATAAGTATTGAATTATCAGTTTCTTAGTGATTTTTTCTTTTATCTAATTGTTCCCAATAATCCAAACTGATAGTCAATATTATCATTCAATTTATTTTTTCTGTAATCTTTTGGAAATACTCCTTTCATACGAGTAAAAAACTTTGTGAAAGCTGATTGATCCGAGAAATGAAACTCATCCGCTAATTGGGTTATTGTTAGATTTATAGTCTTTAATTTTATGGCTGTCTCAGAGGCAAGAGTTTGATGAGTAAAATCGACAACTGTATGTCCATTCATCTTTTTCACTATACGGGAGAGATAAGTAGTACTCATGTGAAGTTTATCTGCATAAAATAATAAATCATGATGTGCCTTATAATGTTGATGAACCAGTTGTAGAAATGCTGCAAATATACCACTACAATAAGGAACCATATCAATGTGCTGTTCTTGTATTTCTATCAGATTCAAACTTATAAGTTGCATAATAGCAATAATTGCTTCATTTTGTGTTTTAGACGGACGGTGAATACGTTTTCGCAACATATCCATGAGCTCTGAGAGTTCAAAAGTTTATTTTGAACTCAATGTTAGTTTAGGATAGCTCAATTCGGCAACCGGGAAAAAAAGCAACTCTTACCACATGATTTAATGTTGGTGTATCATAAATAAACTGTTTATCACAATGTAATAAACACGCTTCATAATCATCACTCACAGATATTACTTTTGTGGGAATTCCGGGGGCATAAGTATGTACCTCACCTGCTACTACTTCTATCTTCTTCTTTTTGTATTCAACAGATATGCAACCTTTTAACACCAACAAAAAAGAGAACACAGAGAAACCATCATAATCAATACCAGAGGGGATGAATTTCTCTTCTACAAACTGGCAGGCAATATGCCCCTCCCAAATATCTCCGGCATATTGTTCACCAGCATCTCTTATGATTTCTCTTAGTGTGTACATATCTGAATGCAAAGATATAAAAAACATCTGTTTCGATTTGAACATGTTTTGTTTCGATTCTGACTTCCTACATTTTATATCCCATATTACCTTTGCACCGTGATTTTTAAAGTTAGTAATATGAAAGAAAATATCTTAGTAACCGGCGCAACCGGAGGATACGGTAGCTTAGCAATTCAACACATTTTGTGACTCAATCCCGATGTTAACCTATTTGCTCTTGTACGAGATGCAGACAAGGGGAAAGGCTTGCAAGAGAAAGGTGTCGGAATACGAGTTGCCGATTATGCAGATGTAGATGCACTGACCAAAGCCTTTGAGGGGATTGACCGTCTGCTCTTCGTTTCTATCCCTACTCCTAATTTTCAACGAAATGTAGTTAAAAGCTGCCAAGTGCAGTGACATTGGTTATATCGTATATACCAGTATTCACGCCCCCGAACAGGGTAAGTTGGAATTAGAGATCAACCACCTTGCCACAGAAGCTCTCATCAAAAAATCAGGTATCCTCTATACTATTTTACGCAATGGGTGGTATATGGAGTTACACCTGTCTCTGCTTGTTATGTCTCGGGAATTAAAACATATATATTATGTATTTGGCAATGAGGTTGTGGCAGGTACTCTCAAAACCGAGTATGCTAAGACTGGAGCCAAAGTAATTCTAGAAGGTGTACCTCATAGCATCATTGAGCTGACCAGTTGCCTGTTCACCTATGGCGAATGAGCGGAAGCCATCTCAAAAGCACTTAATAAGGATATTAAGATTGAAGCAGTGAGCGTGGAAGAGTTGCATAAACAACTTCAACGTCTCAAAGATTTCCCTCAAGGTTGGAAGGCCTCAGTTCTGTCTTTCCAAGCCTATACCCAAGCCAGTAATAATGGAGAGGGATTATCCGACCCAACAGCCTTTGAGAACATTCTCGGACACAGACTTGCCACGTTGGAGGAAGCTATAGCAGCATTATCGGCATATTAACCCAATAAAAAGTTTAAATCAATTTGAAGTTATTTACAGTGGGGATGGAATTATGTCTTCTATTCCATCTCTACCGTATAATTTAATTGTCTTGTGGCTTAACAATCATATATAATAAAGATGACGCAAAATAGAAACTTTGTCATACATCCGTCTCAGCTTTTTCATTGGGTAAAGATGAAAAACGACAATATTTATACTAAAGATATTCACCAGCGCTGTCAAATAGACTATTTGAAGAAACAGCTAACGAGTGATGTACAGGAGGTAGTATCCATAGAGTTGAATGACACCGGAAAATATGTAGAACCCGGAATGATGTTAGGAATATTCAATCATTCTGAAGAAACCGATTTGCCGGCGTATTATCGTGTGATACTCAATTAGTGATATTACCGGTATATTCCGTTCGATGAGCAATAAAATATTTGATAAAATCATAGAACTTATTACAAAGAAAAATAAGAAATATTCACTACTTGAAAAAAGATGAAATAGAACTTAATAAGAGTTATTTTAGGACTAAAAAATGATCTTACTCCATTTTTATATTTGTAAAGACAAAAAAGCATCGAATATTCGATGCTTTTTTGCTATTATATAAAACTACGATTTTTATATGCTTTCGTAGTCTTTATTCATTTTAAAACCTTCCATAAATTTAGTGGTATAATTCCCCGCAATATAATCAGGATCGTCCATCAGCTGTCTATGGAAAGGAACAGTGGTTTTAACCCCATCTATGTAGAACTCTTCTAATGCTCTTTTCATTTTTGCAATGGCTTCTTCACGAGTTTGAGCCGTTGTTATCAATTTTGCAATCATAGAATCGTAGTTAGGCGGAATCACATATCCGCTATAGACATGTGTATCTACTCTTACACCGTGCCCACCCGGAATATTAAGCCCTTTGATAACCCCCGGAGACGGTCTGAAATCCGAAAAAGGATCTTCTGCATTTATCCTGCACTCTATAGAATGTAATTTTGGATAATAGTTTTTACCTGATATAGGTTCTCCTGCTGCTAAGAGAATTTGTTCTCTAATTAAATCATAATCCACTACTTGCTCGGTTATCGGATGTTCTACTTGGATACGGGTATTCATTTCCATAAAATAAAAATTTCTATGTTTGTCTACCAGAAATTCTATTGTTCCTACACCTTCGTAGCCTATATATTCAGCTGCTTTTACTGCGGCAGCTCCCATCTTTTCTCTTAATTCTTTTGTCATAAACGGAGATGGTGTCTCTTCTGTAAGCTTCTGATTTCGTCTCTGAACAGAGCAATCTCTTTCCGAAAGATGACAAGCTTTTCCAAATTGATCTCCGGCTATTTGGATTTCGATGTGGCGGGGCTCTTCTATCAGTTTTTCCATATACATCCCACCATTGCCAAATGCTGCCACAGCTTCCTGTATTGCAGAATCCCAATGATCTTTCAAATCTTCTGCTTTCCACACGGCACGCATTCCCTTGCCTCCTCCGCCGGCGGTAGCTTTTATCATCACGGGATAACCTATTTCTTCTGCAATGCGGGCTGCATCTTCATAAGAGTCTATAAGCCCG
This sequence comes from Riemerella columbipharyngis, assembly GCF_900101995.1. Lineage (GTDB taxonomy): Bacteria > Bacteroidota > Bacteroidia > Flavobacteriales > Weeksellaceae > Riemerella > Riemerella columbipharyngis. The sequence goes on from NZ_FNAS01000016.1 coordinate 15,764, forward strand.
TCTGAACCGGGGACACATGGTATTCCTGCTTCTTTCATCGTGGCTTTAGCTGTAGCTTTATCTCCCATTCTCTCGATTTGCTCAGGGGTTGCACCAATGAATTTAATATTATTCTTAGCACAGATCCTAGAAAAATTTGCATTTTCAGAAAGAAAACCATACCCGGGGTGTATAGCATCTGCATTGGTTATCTCTGCAGCCGAAAGAATGTTAGGTATTCTAAGATAAGAATCTTTGCTGGGAGCAGGGCCTATACAAACGGCTTCATCTGCGAAACGGACATGTAGACTATCCTTATCCGCTGTGGAATAGACAGCTACTGTCTTGATACCCATTTCTTTGCAAGTACGAAGAATACGCATCGCAATCTCTCCGCGGTTTGCGATTAATATTTTCTTAAACATTTTTTACAATTTAATCATTAGACCGTATAAAAAACAGATCCTAAGATGGATCTACTAAAAATAATGGTTGGTCATATTCTACCGGTGTAGCATCATCAACCAAAATTTTCACTATTTTGCCGCTTACTTCACTTTCTATTTGGTTGAAAAGCTTCATTGCTTCTATCACACAAACCACTTTACCCTCGGATACAGAATCTCCTACACTTACAAAAGGGTCTTTGTCCGGAGATGGTTTTCTGTAGAAAGTCCCTATCATAGGGGATTTTATAGCAACAAACTTGCTTTCATCTACTGATGATTCCTCTGCACTTGGTGCTGGTGTACTTGCAGGTACCAGTGCTGGCGCAGATGCAGAATGAGCTACTGGTGCCTGAGCGGGCATCGGATAAGCCTGTGGCACGAATGTTACTGTCTCTTGAGCATTTGGATTTTTGATGTTAATTTCAAAATCTTTAGTCTTGTATTTTACCTCTGCCACTTCCGATTTAGAAACGAACTTAATGAGGTTTTGTAAGTCTTTTAAATCCATTATCGTAATAATTTTAATGTCCAAATATACTAAACTTTCATTTCAAAACAATAAAAAAACCACTCAAATTTAAATAAATAAGAGCGGTTTTTTGTGTTTTTGAATAAAAAAAGAGGCAACAGAGATTAGTTTTCTTCTGTAGATTCTACTTCTTTTTCTAATACTACTTTTCCTCTGTAGTAGAGTTTTCCTTCGTGCCAATGAGCTCTGTGGTAAAGGTGCATTTCTCCTGTAGTTGCATCTTTTGCCAACTGAGGAAGAACAGCTTTGTAGTGAGTTCTTCTTTTATCTCTTCTGGTAGACGATTGTCTTCTCTTAGGATGTGCCATTATTCTCTATATTTTAATTACTAATTATTTTTTAATCTTTTTATCTTTTAATTTTTTCAAAGCCGCCCATCTTGGGTCTATTTCTTCGTCCTCCTCTTCAGAAAATTGGTCTAAATCCAAATCTTCTTCAAAAACGGGACTGTATTTTTCCAAAAGCTCTTTATACTCGGGGTGGTTTTCCACTTCCGGAGAAATCTTTTTCATTGGGATAGAAAGCAATGTCGCTTCATAAATAAGCTGTGAGACATTGAATTCATAATCTGACATAGGAATGGTAATTACTTCATCATTGCTATCGTCATAGCTTTCTCCGAACTTCACCAAGACCTTTATTTCATTATCAATAGGATAAGTAAAAATACCACCACTGATATCACAATATAAATCTACGCTTCCTTCCACATCAATTGTAAAATCCAAAAATGTAGAATGCTTATCCAAAAGAATCTTAGCTAAAATCTTAGGGGTTTCAAACTCCACATCGGCCTCGAATAAATCAAAGAACTTCTTATCTATTTCAAATTCAAAACTATGCTTCCCATTTTTTAAACCTGAGAAAGCAATATCATATTTTCTTATCCGATTCATAAAATGGTCTGCAAAGATAAACTATTTTTTTTAGATAACAAAAATCATTTCAAAAAAACATCAAACGCTCTCAAGAAAAGTTTCGAAAGCGGGAAAAACAGAAACACTACCATCTGGATTTATTTGGTTAAGTTTCAAATATTCTATTTGATTTACAGAACTTTCATTAAAAGGCTTGCATACTCTCACATAATTATCGGTGAACCCGTACATCATTCCGTCTTTATTTTCGTGTTCCCAAAGCACGGGTTTTATTTTGCCCAGCTGCGAACGATAGAAACTCATTTTTTTCTTTTCAGATAAGATTCTCAACATCTTATTGCGTTTTTTTCTTACGGAATGCGGAACGGCATCAGGCATTGCCTCTGCCTCTGTGTTTTCTCTTTCGGAATAGGTAAATACATGCAAATAGGTAATAGGCAGATTTTGTATATAATGATAAGTTTCCATAAAGAGCTCTTCTGTTTCGCCTGGAAAACCTACGATTACATCTACGCCTATTGCTGCATCTGGGAGGGTTTGTCTTATCTTTTCAATACGATTTGTGTATAGCGAAGTAAGATATCTCCGCTTCATTTTTTTTAATATTTCATCACTACCCGACTGCAACGGAATGTGGAAATGAGGCACAAAACGCGAGCTATCCGCCACCAAGTCTATACTTGCATCTTTGAGAAGATTAGGTTCAATGGAAGATATCCTGATTCGCTCTATCCCTTCTACTTTATCTAATTCTGATACTAAATCCAAGAAAGTATGCTGATGTCTCTTGTTTCCAAATTCCCCTTTACCATAGTCCCCAATATTTACTCCGGTGAGGACTATTTCTTTAATTCCTTTGAGGGCTATTTCTTTGGCATTTTTAGTAATGTTCTCTATGGTGTCTGAACGCGAAATCCCTCTTGCCAAAGGAATCGTGCAATAGGTACATTTGTAATCGCAGCCGTCTTGAACTTTAAGGAATGCCCTTGTCCTATCTCCAATGGAATAAGAACCTATAAAGAAATCTACCTTTTCTATATCGCAAGAGTGCACTAATCCTTCTTGTTCGGATTTGTGTAAGTCTTCTAAATAACTCAACACACTAAACTTTTCACTTGCCCCCAATACCAAATCTACACCTTCTATCTGTGCAATTTCGTCTGGTTTTAGCTGGGCGTAGCAACCGATTACGACAACTAATCCATCAGGATTAGCTTTCATTGCTTTTTTTACGATTTGCTTACACTCTCTGTCTGCATTTTCTGTAACGGAGCAAGTGTTGATGACATAGACATTGGCTTTGTCGGAGAAATCTACTTTTCGGTATCCGGCATCAGTAAGCTGCCTTGCGATAGTAGAAGTTTCAGCAAAGTTCAGTTTGCAGCCCAAAGTGTGGAATGCAACGGTTTTGTCAATAGATGTTATCATAAATAAAGCAAATTACAAAAAAGATAAAATAATATCCTCTTTACTTATTCATAGACAATAGAAACTCATTATTATCTATAGTTCCTTTTATGTTTTTTTGTATAAATTCCATAGCTTCTACAGGATTCATATCAGAAAGGTATTTTCTAAGAATCCACATACGCTGTTGGGTGTTTTCATCGTGGAGCAAGTCGTCTCTTCTCGTGCTGGAAGCAATAAGGTCTATTGCCGGGAAAATTCTTCTATTGGCAATTTTCCTATCTAATTGCAGCTCCATATTTCCTGTTCCTTTAAACTCTTCAAATATCACCTCATCCATTTTGGAGCCCGTATCTATAAGTGCGGTGGCAATAATCGTTAAAGAACCTCCTCCTTCGATTTTTCTTGCGGCACCAAAGAATCTTTTTGGTTTGTGTAGTGCATTGGCATCTACCCCTCCGGATAGTATTTTACCTGAAGCCGGCGTTACAGTATTATAAGCTCTCGCCAGTCTTGTGATAGAATCCAAAAGAATTACCACATCGTGCCCGCATTCTACCATTCTTTGCGCTTTAGAAAGAACCAAATTGGCTACTTTCACATGCTTCTCTGCCGCCTCATCAAAGGTGGAAGCTATCACTTCCGCATTTACGCTCCGCTGCATATCTGTTACTTCTTCCGGTCTTTCATCTATGAGAAGAATCATCATATACGCTTCAGGGTGATTAGCCGAAATAGAGTTCGCTATGTCTTTAAGCAACATGGTTTTACCCGTTTTAGGCTGAGCTACAATCATTGCTCTTTGTCCCTTACCAATAGGGGCAAACAAGTCTACTATTCTTGTAGAGATGGTCGCATTTTTACCGGTTAGGTTAAATTTCTCTTGAGGGAATAATGGCGTAAGGTATTCAAACGCTACACGATCTTTGATGAAGCTTAGGTCTCTACCGTTCACTTCTATAGGTTTTTGCAAAGAGAAATACTTTTCACCTTCTTTTGGCAATCTCACATAGCCTTTTACCGTATCTCCTGTTTTTAGCCCATAGTTTCTAATTTGGTTTGTAGAAACATAGACATCATCCGGAGAAGAAATATAATTGAAGTCTGGCGAACGCAAAAATCCGTAGTTATCCGGTAGAATTTCCAGCACCCCTTCTACGATGACGATGTTATCAAAGTTAAATTCTCTTTCTTGAACCTTTTCTTCGTGGTGATTTTTGTTATTCCTATTATGGTTGTTGTTTTTATGTTCGCTGCGATGCTCGCTTCCTGCTGGTTTATCCGTTTTGTTTTGAACAGGTTTAGAAGATTCTGTTTCTATCTCTTTTTTTATGCCTCTTCTGCGTGTTTTTTTCTGTGGTGTATGTTCTTTGTCTGCCGTTGCAGCTGCCTCTACCTCTTTGTCTTTTTGAGGTTCCTTGGAGGTTGCTGCATCTACAGCAGCCTCATCGGTGCTTTGTTTTGCTTCCGCAGGAGCTTCGTCTGTATTTTTTTTAGGTTTTCTGCCTCTTTTTTTAGGAGCCGGCTTTTCGTTTGTCTTTACGATAGGCTCTTCAGCTGTTTTTCCATCTTTATTTTTATTATTTGTCCCAAAATATTCTTTCATTATTTTAGGGTTCGAGGCTTGGAAATCCAAGATGTTATATATCTTTTCATCGTCAGTACTTCCTCTTTTGGTTTTTATACCCAAATCTTTCGTAATTTTAGTTAATTCCGCTGTGGATTTTAACTTTAGACTTTCAATGTCAAACATAAACGTTTTTGTGTTGTTGATTATGATTTTGATTTTGTTTTTTATCCTGATTAAAAGGCTTATCGAAGAAATGATTGCCTATTGAAATTCGTAGTTGAAAGTGCAAATTTACAATATTTTTGACAAATACAAAAAAATATTGTTATTTTTGCAAACCAAATTAAGTCTAAAATGTAACTTTATGCTACAGAGAATACAAACCATCTGGATGTTTTTAGCCGTGTTAGGAACTTTTTTTCTGTATCTTAGCAGTCAAGATGTAGAGGCTTTTGGCAGTACGATGCTTTTGCCTATTGCCTGTTGTGTTTTGATTGTTTTGGAGACTTGGACTATTTTTTCTTATAAAAACCGAAAAAATCAAATGATGCTGAATAGTATCAGTATCTTTATAAACGCTTTGTTGATAGGTGTATTGGCGTACTGGCTGCTAAACTTACCTGGAGGAATGCAATTTCCGGAGAAAGGTATTGAGCCGCTGTTTCCGTTTTTGAGTACTGTATGTTTGCTTATCGCAAATGTATTCATAAAAAGGGACGAAAGGCTTGTAAAATCTGTGGACAGACTTCGGTAAACTCACAACGATTTATTTTGAGTGAAACCGGCTTCCTTGTGGAGCTGGTTTTTTTATTTGTAAGTCAATGATTATTTTTCCGTACTTTTGTGGTTCAATTTCTCTTTGAATGAAACCATTAAATAGAATTTTATATTTTGCAAAACCCCACCAAAGGTTTTTATTTCTGAGTATTTTTTTCAATATCTTGTATTCATTATTGAATATATTTTCCGTAGCGACTATGCTCCCTATTTTAGGGTTGATGTTCGGCACAATAGATAAAGTGGATACTTCCAGCCCTCCTGTTTATAGTGGCGGCATCGGGAAACTGTTCTCGTACGGAAAAGAATGGGCATATTACAAAATACAGCTCAATATAGACCATTATGGGGTTATCAATGTTTTGGCGGTACTATGCATTACTACGGCATTTGCTTTTTTGGTTCGTAATTTTTTTCGTTATTTAGGAGCCTTTTTTTTGGTGAATTATCGCGTGGATATTACCAGAGACTTGAGAACGGCTATGTATCATAAATTTCTAAAACTACCGGTGTCTTTCTTTACGGAACAAAGAAAGGGAGATATGATGTCTCGGATTTCTAATGATATAGGTGTGGTAGAAGGCTCTATAATGGGTTCTTTGGTGGATATCATCAATGCTCCTTTTATGATTTTGGCATCGTTGTTTACCTTGTTTTTAATGGATGCTAAGCTCACATTGTTTTCGTTGATTGTTTTTCCTATAATGGGATGGTTGATTTCTATAGTCGGAAAAAGCCTGAAAAAACAAGCCCATTATGCCCAAGTAGAATTAGGAAATTTGTTTTCTTTAATCGATGAAACTTTGAAATCATCTAAAATCATCAAAATTTTTAATGCTGATAAAATTTTAGAAAAAAGATTTCAAAACACTAATAACAATTGGCAAAAACACACCATCGCAATGAGCCGAAGACGAGAGTTGGCTTCTCCTATAAGTGAGTTTTTGGGCTCGGTAACCATCTTGCTGATTACCTGGTTTGCGGGGGTGCAGATTATAGAAAATCATACGATGAACCCCGAGACTTTTTTGGTTTTCATTGGTATGTTTTTCCAGATTTTAGACCCTGCCAAAAAACTATCTTCCGCTGTTTCTTCCATACAAGGCGGGACAGCAAGTCTGGAGCGTATATCAGAAGTTTTAGACTACGATTTGAAAGTAGAAGAAGTTAGCAATCCTATTCCTATCAAAACCCTCAAAGATCATATTTCCTTTGAGAATGTGAGTTTTTTCTATGATAAAGATAATGTTATTCTCAAGAACTTCACGATGAACATTCCAAAAGGAAAAACGGTGGCTCTGGTAGGTCAATCCGGAAGTGGAAAAACCACAGTAGCAAACCTTTTGGCAAGATTTTACGATGTAAATGAAGGTGCTATAAAAGTAGACGGAGAGGATATCCGTAATCTCAATCTTAAAGATTTTAGGGAGCTTCAGGGTATGGTTACCCAGGAATCAGTACTGTTCAATGACACTGTTTTCAACAATATCCTAATGGGAAAACCAGAGGCGACGAGAGAAGAAGTCTATCAAGCTGCGAAAATAGCCAATGCACACCGATTTATAGAAGGGCTTCCTGAAGGCTATGATACGAATATAGGTGACGATGGCAATAAGCTATCGGGAGGGCAGAAACAGAGAATATCTATTGCAAGAGCTGTTCTTAAAAATCCGCCTATTATGATTTTAGACGAAGCCACTTCGGCTTTGGATACAGAAAGTGAACGCTTTGTGCAAGATGCTCTTGATCGAATGATGGAAAATAGAACCTCCCTCATCATTGCCCATAGGCTTTCTACAATACAAAAAGCCGACCTCATCATCGTAATGGAGCGTGGTAAAATAGTAGAGCAGGGAACCCATCCTGAACTTATTGCAAGAAATGGTATCTATAAAAAACTTGTAGAATTGCAGAATTTTGAGTAACCCCTCCCTAACTATGCCAAAAATAATGAAAACAATCGTTATAAATATTGGAAATACCAATATTCGTTTCGGGTTTTTCCATAAGGATGAATGCCAGGTATCTTGGGTTATCAATACCAAGCCTTACCGCACGAGAGACGAAATGTTCGTACAGTTTCTAATGCTCTACAAATCCTACGAAATAGACACAGAGAATATTGATAAAATTATTATAGGCTCCGTAGTCCCACAGATTACCCAAGATGTACTAAGTGCCATTTCCAAAATCCATCACAGGACACCTATTTTGGTGGATAGAAATACTCCGTCGGGGGTTTTGCCAAAATCAAAGCAAATGGGAACAGATATCTATGCAAATTTAGTAGCCGCTCACTATCTTTACCCTAAAGGAACAAAATTGATTTTTGATTTTGGAACCGCTCTTACAGCAAGTTGCATTTCCGAAAGCGGCGAGACCATAGGCGTTATCATAGCACCGGGAATCATCACTGCGCTCAACAGCCTTATTCACGATACGGCTCAGCTTCCGGAAATAGAACTGAAAAAGCCCAAAAGCATACTCGGCTTAGATACAGTCACTTGTATGCAAAGCGGTATGGTCTATGGCTATCTCGGTATGGTAGAGGGCTTTATAGAGCGTATCAATCGCGAGCTGGAGACGGAGTGTTTTGTAATTGCTACGGGTGGTGTGTCTCATGTGTATAAACCTCTAACGGATAAAATACATGTTGCGGACCGTCTGCACACCCTGAAAGGGCTTTATTTTTTAGACGGAAAAGAAATCATTAAAGAAGCTTAATTCAGAGTTTAATCGGCCGAAAAGTTTCTGCCGGATTTTCCACCCACGGAAAGTGACCGGCTCTATCTATTATCGCAAACTTTGAATGGGGTAATATTTTGTGTAATTTTTCTGCATATTTCGGAGGATTATTGGTATCGTATTTTCCGTTAATGATAAGAACGGGAACCTTAATCTCTCTAAATCTTTTTTGATAATTCAAATATTTCTGCCTTTCTTTTGTGGTTTCTATCGGATATTGATTATTAACAAGTTTTTTCCTGCCCGCTTTAGTAATTTCTTTTACTATCGGTATCACTTTCTAAGAGGTTGCCTCGTTGTAGCACCACCATTTAATTTTTGCATACAAAAGATTTCTTCCCGTGCTATCCGTATCGGTTTTATGAGCGTCCATATAATCCCAATCTTTAATAACCTGCCGGAACCAGAACCATCGGGACTCCTTCATTCTTTTGTTTTCAGATGCTTTACGCTTTTCAATATCCTCTTGCTGAGTACCCGCAAAACTTGTCCCCGTCAAAATCAATCCAAGAGTGTGCTTGGGAAACCTCAATGCGTATTCTAATGCGATAGAACTTTGCTCAGAATGCCCAAAGAGATAAATTTGCTCTACTTTTAGCTTTTTCCTAAGACCTTCGATTTCATTGACAATACAATCTTGATTATAATCTTCAATCGTTCTGGGAACTTCCGATTTACCCGTTCCTCTCGGATCGTAATAAACCATTGTAAAGTATTTTTCCAGCTCTTTAAGTGTCAATTCATAGCCTATTTTTCCGGAAGACAAATGTCCGACTATCATTACAGGTCCTTTTCCTCGAATGGTATAGCTTAATTTTAAGTTTTCTACTTTTTTTTGTAATGAGTCTCTTATCTCAAATCTTAAGACTCCACCAAACTACAGCAAGTACACAACCATATAAATAATATTAATCGGATATGTGGTTTCCTTTTGCTTCTCCTCTTTTCTCGTGAACTCCGTTTGGCTCCGAAATAACTCTCGTCAAGTTCTATTTCCCCTTTATCTTTCTCGCATTCTTCTGCAATTCGCTCTCTTATTTTTCAAATATTTTATTGATTATCAGTTGTGAACATCACAAAAATACCACTTATTTTGGGCTTTAATATTAATACAAAATAGATCTAAAATTTCTCTAAATTTTGCCTCGGAAATTCTTGAATGGGCAATATATTTATTTTTCATTGATTAAGAATGATTTACAAAACTATAAATCTTCTTAAGTTATCTTGAACTTAATTTTATTATGTCTAAACTCTCTTTTATAGAAAATTTTGGTTTTAGAATTGGTTTAAATTTTTGGAGCAATAAAAGAAACTGGCTTTTAATAAAATAAAATATAGTAAATTTGCACTTATATAAAATAATAAGAATATGAGTTGTGGATGTAAATCATCCGGAAGCTCTCAACATAATTGCGGTACTAAAAGTGTCACAGGATGTGCAAGCGTGGACACTTGTGGTAATAGCTATAAATTAAGTGTATTTGATTGGCTTTCAAACATATCGTCTGCACCATCTGCGTCATCAGAGTTTGTAGAGGTAAGGTTTAAAAATGAAAGGAAATGTTTTTTTAGAAATGTTTATCATCTACCTGTTTCTGTAGGTAGCGTAGTTACAGTTGAGGGAAATCCGGGACACGATATAGGCGTGGTAAGCCTTACGGGAGAACTGGTAAAAATCCAAATGAAAAAGAAAAATGCAAAGGAGGAGGATTGCCTGAAAATATATAGAATAGCGAACCAAAAAGATATCGATACATGGAAGCAAAGCCGCTCCAAAGAAGAGGATGTCAAAGTTTTGGCGAGAAAAATAGCCCAAAGTCTTAGGCTTGAAATGAAAATTTCAGATGTAGAGTTCCAAGGAGATGGAACCAAGGTAACTTTCTACTATACAGCAAAAGGGAGGGTGGATTTTAGGCAGCTGATAAAGGAGTATGCTGCCGCTTTTCGTACGCGGATTGATATGAAACAGATTGGTTTCCGTCAAGAGGCCGCTAAGATAGGAGGTATAGGCTCTTGTGGTAGGGAGCTTTGCTGTTCTACTTGGCTCACAGATTTTCGTTCGGTCAATACCAATGCTGCCCGTTACCAGCAATTGAGTATAAATCCTCAGAAATTGGCAGGGCAGTGTGGTAAGCTGAAGTGTTGTCTTAATTTTGAATTGGAAAGCTACCTCGATGCATTAGATCATTTCCCTTCTACCAATACCACTTTACAGACCGAAAAAGGAGAAGCGTTTTGTATAAAAATAGATGTATTTAAGCAAAAAATGTGGTTTACCTATGTGGGAAACTCTATGCTGTGGTACGATTTGGATATAGATGAGGTAAAAAGATTGGTTGGGTTGAATAAAAAAGGGGAAAAACTGCCGCCTTTGGAAGAACTTAGAGCTCCGTCTTCAAATGAATTCAAGTCTGTAGATTTGATACAAGAGAATAGTGTAGATCGTTTCGAAAAACCTCAAAAAAATAAAAGAAAAAATAATAAGAGACCTGATAAAAACGGAAAACCTCAAGAAAAAAGAGAAAATACGAAACTTCTTCTGTCAGAATCTAATCTTTCCCCCAAAAATGCCAAAAAGAGGAGAAGTGATTTCAGTAGGAATAATCAAGGAAATCAAAGGAATTTTGGTTCAAAAAAATAGCAATGTGATATGTTAATCCGCAGTTTATATTTCTGTATATTTTTGATTGTTTTATTTTCTTGTAAACAAGATGAAAACGACTTTGTGCAAGTGAATGCTGTAAATGGGAAATGGAATAAAAATAAAGTAGAAAAATTTGACATAGAAATAAAAAATGCTCAAATACCCAAAAATATTATATTTGTAGTGAGGAATAATAACAATTATCCTTACAATAATATTTTTTTAATCAGCCAGATAATGTTTAACGATAAATTTGTCGGAAAAGCAGATACGCTAAATTATATATTGGCAGAACCTAACGGGCAATGGCTGGGCAGTGGTTTTGGAGATACTAAAGAAATATTATTCCAGTATAAAACTAATTATAAATTCCCGAAAAATGGGCATTATACGATAAGCGTAAAACAAGCAATGAGAGCGGATACCCTGAAGGGTATTGAGGATTTTGGTATTAAAATACAATCAGCAAAATAATATGAAATCAAAAAAGCAACAACATAAATCATCATCTTTCCCACTCCCTAAAAAGAAAAAAAGCTCGGGGATCGGGAAGTGGATCGCTATAGTTTGGATTGGATTCACCGCTACAATTCTGGGTATTGCAGCACTTTTTTTTGCTACTTCTCAGGGGTTACTCGGTGAGATGCCTGATGTGAAGCAGCTTGAGAATCCGGATATTTACTCTGCTTCGGAGATTATATCCTCAGACGGTGTTGTCTTAGGGAAATTTGAATTGGAGAAAACAGACCCCGTTACCTTCAGTCAATTGCCACCTTATTTAGTTTACGCTCTTCAGGCTAAGGAAGATGAACGATTTAGAGAGCATTCGGGAATAGATTTAAGGTCTATTCTAAGGGCAGTAAGGTTCGGAGGAGATAGAGGCGGTGGTTCTACGATTTCCCAGCAATTGGCTAAGCTATTATTTACTAAGACACCCTCTCAAAATAAAATAAAAAGGGTGATACAAAAACTAAAAGAATGGGTAGTAGCAGTGAGCCTTGAGAAACGCTATACCAAAGAGGAACTCATTACGATGTATTTCAATAAGTTTGATTTTACTCATAATGCACATGGGGTTGAAATGGCCTCTAAGGTTTATTTTAATAAACATACCAACGAACTTACTCTGCCGGAGGCGGCAATGTTTGTGGCAATGCTGGAAGCACCGGTAGCAAACAATCCTCTCAGAAATAAAGAACGAGCCAAGAGAAGAAGAGATGTAGTCCTGAAAAAAATGTATGATGACGGCTATATAGACAAATCTGTCTATCAGAATGCAATAGATACCCCCATAATTACAGATTACCATCCTATAAAAAAAATAGTACAAGGAAATTCGGAATATTATAAATACTTCTTGAGAAAACAAGTAGATGAGTACTTGAAGGAATATGAAAAGGAAACAGGGCGTACTTTGGACTTGTTCCGAGATGGTCTTAAAATATATGTAACACTGAATTCACATATGCAAAAGTATGCAGAAGAAGCTATGAAAGAGCATCTCACGCACTTACAAAGATCTTTTGATGCAGAGCAGAAAAGAAATCCTAACTATCCTTTTTACAGAATATCCAAGTCTCAAGCAGATAAAATTATTCTAATGGCACTTAAACGGAGTGGAAGGTATCAACAGCTGAAAGATGCAGGCATATCCGAAGATTCCATAGTGGCAGAACTCAAAAGACCAATCAAAATGTCTATATTTTCTTGGAACGGAGAAAAAGAAGTTATGATGTCTCCATGGGATTCTATACGCTATCATAAGCAAATTGCGCAGTCTGGACTGATGTCTATGGAACCATTGACCGGAGATATAAAAGCTTGGGTAGGAGGAATCGATTGGTCTCACTTCAAATACGACCATGTAAAACAGGGTAAAAGACAGGTGGGTTCTACATTTAAGCCCTTTGTATATGCCGCTTCTATTATTGACTTAAATTATACGCCGTGTACTACAATATCCAATGCCAGCTATAGTTTAGGTAACTGGCATGTAAAAGGGAGAGGCGGTATGCTGCCTCTAAAAGACGCTTTAGCATACTCTCAAAATGCTGTAGCGGCAAGGCTTATCCAAAATGTGGGCGTAGACAGAGTGATTGCTCTGGCACGGGATATGGGGGTAACCAGCGATATCCCACGGAATAATACGATAGCTTTAGGTTCTTCAGATATTTCCATTTACGAAATGGTGGGGGCATATAGCACATTTGCAAACTTTGGTAATTACATCAAACCTCATATGATTTGGAGGATAGAAGATGCTAATGGCAGAGTCATAAAAGAAGTGAAAGATGATTTGGTAGAGGTAATGGATGAGAAATATGCCTATACAATGATTACCCTGATGGAAGGCGTGGCAAGCTATGGAACTGCCTCTGGAGAGCTTAGAAGGAGAGGAATAAGCGGAGTCGATATAGCAGGTAAAACGGGAACTACCAATAATAATTCCGACGGTTGGTTCATCGGAATAGTACCGCAGCTGTCCACCGGCGTATGGGTAGGATGGGAAAGTAGAGCTACTCACTTCCTAAGTACGGGAGAAGGACAAGGTGCCAAAATGGCCTTGCCTATATGGGCTATCTTTATGAAAAAAGTATGGGCAGATAAAGAACTGAACATATCCCCCAATGAAAAATTTGCGAAGCCAACGGGTTGGACAAACAGTTGTGACAACTTACACGGCGGAGGAAACTATGGCTACGGCGGAGGACTTCGTACTATAGATGAAATAAGAAGCTCCGACAGCGTACGGCAAGAAGCTCCTAAAAGAGAAAATATTAACGAAAATATAAATACCTCCGACGAGGTTGATTTTAATCAGTAATATTTTTGGAGCAAAGAAAAAGACAGTTCAGTAGAATATTATAGAGCGTTGTAGGCTTTATTAAATTTATATAAAGTTTTGATTTAACGAAAATAGGCGGATGTCCGAAAAGCCTTCGACAGAGTAGGAATAAAAAAATAAAAATGTTTTCAGTTAGTTTTATTACTTCGTATTTAACTTTTTATTTAAGATCTAAGATTCTTATAGAAGGAGAGTTTTTCAAGATATATAATCCTAAAACTTTTCTAAAAACCATTCCTTTGGGAAGAAATAAGAGTACGATATCTGTCAATAAAATCTCGTCTGTCAATACAAGTTTTGGCTTAGATTTTCTGGCTTTGCTTTGGGGGCTTGCAATTGGGGCGGGAGTTTATTTGTACATAAAAAATTACGATGCCGATTGTACACTGTGGAAATGGGAGCTGGTTTTTTGGGTCTATGCTCTATTGACGATGCTAAGCTCTTTTCAGATTAAACTAAAAATGCACACCCTGTCGGGAGAGGTTTTCTCTGTTAATGCCATTATATTTAGCAAAGCAAAAGTAGAAAACTTACTATCCACCATACAAAGCCTTATTAAAAGAAATACAGACGACAAAAATACCGATGTTGCCGAAAAGATTGACAACCCTGATACGACAGCAGCAGAGCCAAATCAGGATATTTCTTAGTATTTGGGATAGTGATTTTATCAGAAATTCATTACCTTTGTAGGTATGGCAACAAAGATGCTTTTCAATACGGTGGTCAATTGGTTTATTCGCCAGAGAATAGACCAGATACAGAACTTTATAAAACATCCTATTGAGACACAGAAAGGCGTCTTGTTTTCGCAATTGTATAAAGCAGAGAATACGATCTATGGAAAAAAATATGGTTTCCGAGATATCAATAATTACCAAGATTTCAGCCGCCAGGTACCGATTGTTTCTTACGAAGATTTTGAACCTTATATAGAACGAGCAAGACGGGGAGAGAAAGATGTGATATGGGACGGCAGTATCCGTATGTTTGCAAAATCTTCGGGAACTACTAATGCCAAGAGTAAGTTTATTCCAATTTCTCAAGATTCTTTGGAAAATTGCCATTTCAAAGCAGGTAAAGATCTTGTAGCTATTTATGCTAATAATCATCCTGATAATACTTTATTTCAATATAAAAATTTAAGATTAGGAGGCAGTTCAGAGCTTTATGAGGATTTTAACACGAAATTCGGAGACCTTTCTGCAATCTTAATTGAAAATCTTCCTTTTTGGGTAGAAATCACGACGACGCCGAGCAAGAAAACTTCTCTAATGTCAGAATGGGAAACCAAGCTGAAAGCTATAGTAGAAGAGGTTTCAAAAGCCGATGTAAGCAGCCTTACGGGAGTGCCAAGCTGGATGATGGTTTTACTGAAAAAAGTTTTAGAAGAAACCAAGATGACGACCATTTCGGAGCTTTGGCCAAATTTGGAGGTGTTCTTCCACGGCGGAATCAGCTTTGTGCCGTACAGAGAGCAATACAAACAGATTATAGGGAAATCTATTAACTATTACGAGATATACAACGCTTCAGAGGGTTTCTTTGGCATACAAGACCAGTCTGAAAGTGATGAAATGCTCTTGATGCTCGACTATGGTATCTTCTATGAATTTATACCGATGGATAAGTTCTGTTCCGAAAATCATCAAGCCATACCTTTGGAGGAGGTAGAAGTAGGAAAAAACTATGCGATGGTAATTACCACCAATGGAGGTCTTTGGCGTTATCTCATCGGCGATACGGTCGTCTTTACGAATAAAGAGCCTTACCGAATAAAAATTTCGGGGCGTACGAAACATTATATCAATGTTTTTGGAGAAGAACTAATGATAAATAATGTTGAGACTGCTCTTAGCAAGGCTTGCGAAAAAACGGGAGCCGAAATAACGGACTACACCGGAGCACCGGTATTTATGTCTGAGAGCCAAGGCGGTGCCCACGAATGGATTATAGAATTCAGCCAAAAACCTAATGAGATGTCCTTGTTTGCTCAAGTTTTTGACGACACACTGAAACAGCTAAACTCGGACTACGAAGCAAAGCGGTACAATAATATGACGCTAAATCCACCTATTATTCATTGTGCCAAACCCAATCTTTTCTACGATTGGATGGCACATCGGGGGAAACTCGGCGGACAGAACAAAGTGCCCCGCCTGAGCAACGATAGAAGCTATATAGACCCTTTGCTTAAAATGAATGGATAGAATTTTAATTACGCCTATTCAACAATTATTCTAAGTCTATATGAAAAAGTTACTCTTTATACTTCTTAATTTTGATGATGGCTCTTGGTTGCTTTTTTTTAAGAGAAGCTAAAATGCTTAAAATAGAGGAAAAATATACTTTAGTAAATGAAAATAGAGATAAAATTCCGGTAACTATATATTCCATATATATGCGAGGCGATGAGAAAGGAAATATATACAAAATCTTGATTTTTTTGATAAAGAACTTAAAATGGGATGCAGTTTCATTGTTGTTATTCCTAAATATAAGGTAATTAGTATTATTGAGGGAGGCAAAATAAAATTTGTGAAACATGAAAATAAAGTTATTTAATTATCAAAAAGCTCAAATAGGTTTACTATGCTGAATAATTACGCCTTTTTTGATAATCCCAATATGAAAAATAAGCTTAAAATTAATTATATTTAATAGTTTTGGAGAGCTTAAAATCATTGTGCTCGAAAAATAGGCGGATTTGTTTATAGTCTATTTGAAATGAGAAAGTTTTTCTATTAGTATAACTTGGATTAGAATTACAATTCGGAAATAACAAATCACTTTCAAAAAATAATTTCTACTTTTGCAAAAAAAAATAAATATGTCTAAGAGTTTAGTCATAGTAGAGTCGCCGGCAAAGGCTAAAACAATCCAAAAATACTTAGGTAAAGATTTTGAAGTGAAATCGAGTTTTGGCCATATCCGAGATTTACCCAAAAAGGGAATGGGTATAAATTTAGACGATTTTACGCCTGATTATGAAGTTCCCGAGGATAAAAAAAAATTGGTTTCTGAGCTTAAGTCTGCTGCCAAAAAAGCAGATGTAGTATGGCTGGCATCGGATGAGGACCGAGAGGGAGAAGCGATTGCATGGCATCTTGCCCAAGAGCTTAAACTTAAAGATGATAATACGAAGCGTATTGTTTTCCATGAGATTACCAAAAATGCTATTCTAAAAGCCATCGAAAATCCAAGAAAAATAGATCAAAATTTGGTCAACGCACAGCAGGCAAGGCGTATCTTAGATAGAATTGTGGGGTTCGAAATGTCGCCCGTTCTTTGGAGGAAAGTACGCACAGGGTTATCTGCGGGGCGTGTACAGTCTGTAGCGGTAAGGCTTATTGTGGAAAGAGAAAAAGAAATCCAAAATTTTAAATCAAAATCTGTATTTAAGGTAAATGGAACTTTTCTCAACAAAGAAAAGCAGGTACTTTCTGCAAAACTTAAAGCAACTTTTAATAATGAAAAAGAGGCAGAGTTCTTTTTAGAAAAAATTAAACCAGCCGAGTTTAAGGTTCTCAATGTAGAGATGAAACCCGGCTACCGTTCGCCATCGGCACCTTTTACCACTTCTACACTTCAGCAGGAGGCGAGTAGTAGGCTGGGGTATAATGTAACGACAACAATGCGTGTGGCACAAAGGCTCTACGAAGAGGGGTATATTACCTATATGAGAACAGACTCTGTAAACCTTTCTCAGGAGGCGATAGAAGGAGCGAAGCAACAGATTGTAAGAGAGTTTGGAGAACGCTATTCCAAACCTAAGAAATATACGACCAAATCTTCTTCTGCACAGGAGGCCCACGAAGCCATCCGTCCCACGGATTTTAAACTAAAGAGAATAGCAGACGAACAGCTTAACAAGCTCTATCAGCTTATTTATAAAAGGACTCTAGCAAGCCAGATGGCTAATGCGGAGATAGAAAAAACCGTAATAGAAATAGGTGCTAAGGAATCTGATTATCCTTTTGAAGCACAAGGCGAGGTGATTGCATTTGATGGTTTCTTGCGTGTATATGGTATCTTGAAATCAGAAGATGTAGAAGATGATGACGAGAATACTCTTTTGCCGAAAGTAAAAACAGGGGAAGTTTTGGAGCGTAAATCTGTTACCGCAAAAGAAAAGTTCTCCAGACCGGCATCCAGATATACCGAAGCAGGATTGGTGAAAAAATTGGAGGAGCTTGGGATAGGGCGTCCATCTACTTATGCCCCGACGATACAGACGATACAGAATAGAGAGTATGTAGAGAAAAAAGAGATTCTGCCGCAAAAAAGAGAGGTGATAGAAATTACTTTGGAAAAAGAAGAATTAAACAGAAAGGTACTGGTAGAAAACTTCGGAGGAGACCGAAACAAATTTACGCCTACGGATATCGGTGTAGTGGTTAATGACTTCTTAATCCAAAATTTCGAGGAAATACTTGATTATGGTTTTACGGCGAAAGTGGAGCAGGATTTTGATGATATTGCTAACGGTGATGAGAAATGGAAAAGTATGCTGAAAAACTTCTATAATGATTTTCATCCTAAAATAGAAGATGTAGCAGAGAATGCAGACCGTGCGACAGGAGAAAGATTATTAGGAAAAGACCCAAAATCCGGCAAAAATGTATATGCCAGAATAGGGAGATTTGGTCCAATGATACAAATAGGAGATTCTGATGATGAAGAAAAGCCAATTTTTGCATCACTAATGAACAGTCAAAATATTGCTACTATCTCTTTGGAGGAAGCTTTGGAGTTGTTTAAAATTCCTTTCGAGCTTAATGATTACGAGGGGAAACCTGTTTCCGTAGGTGTGGGCAGATATGGGCCATATGTGAAATGGGGAGATACATTCATCAGTATTCCAAGGAAAGAAGACCCACTATCAATAGATAACCAAAGAGCAATAGAGATTATCGAAGAGAAAAAAGAAACAGATGCTCCTATTGCATCATATAAAGGTGAAGCAGTAACTAAAGGAGTGGGAAGATTCGGTCCATTTTTGAAGTACAAAAATTTATATGTGAATGTGCCTAAAAAGTATGATTTTGACCATCTGTCTCAGAAGGAAGTTAATGAGTTGATAGACGCGAAGCTAGAGAAAGAAGCAAACCGATATATACAAGAATGGAAAGACGAAAAAATATCAATAGAAAACGGAAGATGGGGACCATTTATTAAGTATAAAAAATCCAACTTTAAGATTCCGCCTAAGAAAGGAAGTGAAAAATATACCGTAGAGGAATTAAAAGAAGTGTCTTTGGAACAAGTGAAAAAATGGATTACGATACAAGATAAAAATGCCTTTGCAGAGAGCAAGCCGACAGCTAAAAAGAAAACTACAGCCAAGAAAAAATAATTACAGGATATGAATATTGAGGATCTCTTTGCACCTTTTGAAAAACCGAAAGTAAAGGACTGGCAGATGGGGAATTTGGTAAGTCCTGAGATGTTAAAAGACAGTATTGCACTGATTTTTTGCTCTGATGATAGGGGGGCTAACGGTAAGCCAGAGGCTAAAGATTTCTCACTATTCAGAGAGGTGTTTTACAAGCTTTCAAAATCTGATTTTGAAATACCTGTCTCCGATTTAGGCGATCTCATCTCTGGGAAAAACAATGAGGATACTCACTATGTCATTAAAGAATTGGTACACAAATGTCTTCAAGATAATATTCTGCCTATCATTATTGGAGGGAGTTTAGATTTGTCCTATGCATTGGCAGAGGGAATTTCTCTCCACAAGAAAAGTATTCAATATACCCAGATAAATCCATTTATTGATTTAGAAAATGAAGGAGGCAGGCTTTCGGAAAAGAATTATCTTTACCGATTGCTAAGTGAGGATAAGATATCTATTTCTAAGTACAACCATATTGGTTATCAAACACATTTAGTGTCCAGAGCTGCCATAAAATTATTGAAAGAGGTAGATTTTAATGCTATGAGGTTGGGAGAAATAATGGGAGATGTTACTAGCGTAGAGCCTTTTTTCAGGCGTTCGGATCTTACGACAGTCAGCTGCGATGCAGTGGAGAGTTTTGGAATTCCGTTTTCTTTTAATCCTAATGTAAATGGCTTAAACAATAGAGAAATCTGTGCTATAATGAAAGAGGTAGGAATGGGGGAAAGATTGTCCGGTGTGGGAATTTTTAATTTTAATTATTATTCATGCAATAAGCTCAATATCCAGCTTTTAGCACAGATGCTTTGGTATCTTGTGGAGGGGATAAATATACAGAGACTACACCCTAAGGAAAGAAATTATGAAACATTTTTCGTTATGATAAATGATACGGAATATTGTTTCAAAAGAGACAGCTTCAGTGGGCTTTGGTATTTTGGAAATTCGGAAAATATTGAGCAATGCATTCCTTGCACCGAAAATGATTATCACTTGGCTAAAAAAGGAATCTTAAATATTCGGTTACAATGATAAAAGTTTCTGTAATAGTACCGGTATATAATGTGGAGAGATATTTGGATAAATGTCTTTCTTCGCTTGTGAATCAGACACTGGAAGAGATTGAGATTATTGTTGTGAACGACGGTAGCACCGATACTTCGCAGAGTATTATAGATGAATTTTATCATCAATATCCGGCTAAAATAAAACCTTATACCAAAGAGAACGGGGGGCTGAGTGATGCGAGGAATTTTGGTATTGATAGGGCTTCGGGGCGGTATATTGCTTTTGTGGATAGCGATGATTATGTGTCTGAAACGATGATGGAAGACTTGTACAATTTGGGCGAAAAACATAATGCAGATATCACAATTTGCAATATTCAGAAAGTAGATGAAAATGGGACGGTAACACAGAAGCTTACACAAATACCTAATATGCCTGAAAAAATAATTTTGAGAGAACATTTTTCGGTGTTTTCGGATTTAAGCTATTTTGCCTGTAACAAAATTTTTAGAAAAGAATTGTTTGAAGGCAACAGGTTTAAAAAAGGGGCACATTTTGAAGATATACAGCTTATTCCTCAGCTTTTACTGAAGAGTACAGTGGTAGCACAAACACAGAAGTTTCATTATCAATATCTTGAAAGACAAGACTCCATTACCAAAACCCATACGGAAAGAGGGCTAGATATTCTTAAGGCTGTGGAAGATGTGGAAAAAGCTTTTGCAAAATCACAATATAAATATGATAAGAAAGCTTTGGAAAACTTTTGTATTTTAGAAGGAGTATATACATTCTTAGCCTATTTAGCTTTTGTGAGAGATGATAAAATTTATCGAGAAATGTCTTCTCAGCTACGCCGTTTTAGGGATGATAGAAATTTAAATTTGAAAAAAATATTGTTTTATAAGAGATTTGGTAAAAATTATCTCGTATCTTTGTATTACAAAAAAAAGATTTATTATTTATTATATTTTTTTCATCAGTATTGGATTTTGAGAAAGATATTAAAATAAACGCAGATGCATATTGTATTTCTACATCCTGTATTTACGGTAGTTACATTGATTCTTATAGGGTACAACTTTTTAGAAGTTTACAACTATAAGAATTATAAATCTTTGTGGATTGTATGTGGAGTGATGATTTTGTTAATAGGGCTTAGATCTTGGATAGGAGCAGATTATGGAGAGTATGTGAAAATGTATAATTATTTTGGTTTGAATTATCTATTTTCTGATATATTTAAAGGCTGGGCTTTCAAAGATACGGGACTTGGGGTAGAGTGGCTTTATGTTTTATTTGGCAAAATATTTTTTTTATTTGGACTACCTTTTTTTATATTTACATTGTTTGTAAGTGTTATTTCATTGGTTCCCAAATTTTATTTTTTTGAGAAAGTATCTGTCTATCCGGCGTTGAGTATCTTGCTGTATATGTATCCGTCTTATTTTTCGGCTGATGGAGGGCATATGAGGCAGGCAATAGCAATGGGCTTGGTCATGATTTCTTTTCTTTTTATTCAGAGAAGGAATCTATTAATGTTTTTGTTTATATTGTACATAGCGGTAGGTTTCCATAAATCAACGGTTATTTTTCTTCCCGCATATTGGCTTGCTATTATACCTATGAATTCAAAAAAAATAGTAGCGGTAGTTCTTTTCAGTATGCTATTATCACCATTGCACATATATGATTATTTTTCAGTATTTAATGCCATAGCACCATCGGAGATATATCAAGGATTTTCAGATTATAGTGATATAACAGCAGATACAAATAGGATAGGGTTTATGGATACTATTAGTATGTTTTACCTTTATTTTATAGTAACATTTGACAAAGCTGCGTGTAGAAAGATTCCGTATTATGAGTATATGAGAAATATAAGTGTGGTAGGAGTCTGTTTATTTTATATTTTTAGGGGGAGTCCTATCTTTTCTACTAGGCTTACGGCTATTTATTTTATTTTTATGATTATAACAATTCCTAATATATTAGCATCTGTTGGAAATAAAAACTTGCAAAAGTATTTGCATATTATATTGATTTTATACATAATATTTTATTATTTTGTATATACTTCTTTTCAAGCAAGAGCAGGATATATAATGGGAGTTTATAGAAATTATTTATGGTAATGGAGTATCAAAATACAATAGAGTTTTTTTTTAGAGATATAGGAGTTCCTTTTTTTACCTTAAAGGTAATTTTAGGCTTTATTGTACCTATTATTCTTTGCAATATTTGTATTCCGACTATACTTAAAATTTCTAAAAGAAAAAATCTTATGGATGAACCGGGAATAAGGAGTTCTCATAATAGAAAGATTCCCAATTTGGGGGGGATAGCCATATTTTATGGAATAAGTATATGTGTCCCTTTATTTGCTTATCAGCTTTTCGAAACTTATAAGTTTCTTTTTCCTGCATTAGTAATTTTACTGTATATAGGCGTGATGGATGATATTGTCGTTACCAGGGCTCTGAAAAAATTGATTGTTCAGCTTATAGTCGCAACATTAATCGTGGTAGGCTCTGATGTTAGAATAAAAAGTCTTTTTGGGCTTTTTGGAATTCACGAATTAAACTATGTATTCAGCGTATTATTCAGTATAGTTACATTTATTATTATTATCAATTCTTTTAATTTAATAGATGGGATAGATGGCTTGTCGGCTTCTTTTGCAATAGTATGTTATATAGTGTATGCAATTAGCTATTATCGATTGGGAAGTCACAACTATCCAATGGTGATATTCTGTATTATTATAATAGGTGCTTTGGTAGGTTTTCTGAGGTTTAATTTGTCTAAAGGGAGAAAGAAAATATTTATGGGAGATACTGGCTCTCTAATTATTGGTTTTTTACTGGCTTTTACTTCTATATATTTTATTAATATATTTGTCGTAGGTAAAGGAACGGGAGATATTCTGACATATCATTTATCTACGGCTCCGGTAATTGCGTTTTCTCTATTGATTTTACCAATGATAGATACCCTTAATGTGATTATTATTCGTATTCTAAAAAAGCGATCTCCCTTTGAAGCAGATAAAAATCATATTCATCATAAGTGGTTGAAATTAGGTATGAGTCATATAAATACAACATTTTGTATGGTTTTCTATTACTTATTTATTATTTTTGTCGCCTATAAGTTTAGACACATAGACATAAATTTATTATTTATTTTAATTTTATCATTAGGTTTTTTGGGGGCTTATATACCCGACATTATCTATTGGCATAAAAAAAGAAGACGTATGAAAAATACTAAAATATTAGCCTTGTTATTCTTGATTTCTCTTATTTCTAAATCTTGTATTACAACAAAAGAAGTAAGATATCTTCAGCCTAACGAACATTTAACTTTAAACGAAAAAGGTTTAATACCTTATTCTTATGAAGAATATAAAGTTACTAAAAATGATATATTCAGGCTCAATGTTATTACCACGCCGGAAGGGGATGCCGCACAGTTCTATTCTGCTTATAATACTTCTGGTGTGGCCGGTGTCGGAAATGTTGTCTCAAACAGAGGAGGACAAAGTGGTACTGTCAATGGAGGGAATGCCAGTTTTTATTTTGATGGAATAAAAGTGAATGAAGATGGAAATATTTATGTTTTTGGAATAGGAAATATAGCTGCAGAGGGGCGTAAAGTATCGGATATTCAGAAAGATATACAAGAAAAAGTGGATGAGAATTTTCTTGAAGGAAAATCAGAAGTGAGACTAAATTTAGATGGAATTACATACTATATCTTAGGCGATTTAGAAACCGTAGGAATGGCGGGAGAAAAAAAATATTATAAACAGCATCTCAGTATCATAGAGGCTTTGGCGGCTAATGGAGGACTTAATAGAACGGTAGATAAAAGAAATATAATTTTAGAAAGACATTATCCTGAAGGCATAAAGAGGGTAAAGTTAGATTTAACAAGAGAAGATATAATGAATTCCCCATATTATTGGGTACAAAATGGTGATGTTATTTTGCTGAATACTCGTGAGAAAAGTTTGTATGGATTCGGAAAAGAGCCGCTTCAAACGCTTACAACGGGGGTTTCTCTTGTTACAACGGCCTTGTCCATATATTTACTAATTTCAAGATTTTAAACTATGATTCCGGAAAAAAATATCTCTGAAAAGCATATACATACAGAAGAAAAAGAAAAAATAGGAACTTTTGAATTTTTTGATATAGAGCATTTTTTGAGGAGAGTTCTCAAAAATTGGTATTGGTTTCTTATTCTTGCTTTTATTGGATATTTAGGAGCATTTATTTATAAAAGATATTTTGTACAATATTTCTATGCTTCTAAAATATCTCTTAATGTATCAAAAAATACATCTAGCTATACTGGAGCTAACTCTATTAATTTCATTTGGGGACAAAGTTCAAATTCTGAAGGACTTCTCTTAGAGCGTCTTTTAAAATCGAGAACTCATAATGAAGAGCTTATTAAGAGTTTAGATCTTTTTATTAATTATACAACAAAGGGAAATATAAAGACTACTTATTTAAGTAAGAGCGATTCTCCTTTTTTTTTAGAAGTAGATAAGTCTCATCCCCAAATAGTGAATATTCCGATTACTTTTATTCGAAAAAATGGAGGATATGAGGTTAATTTACCAGAAAAATTACCGAGTACTGCATATATTTATAATACAGAATCTTTCGTTCAAGTTAAAGCAGTTCATCCTAAACCACAATTTATAAAATTTAATGAATGGTATGAGATGCCGTACCTTAAGTTTAAAATTGTAAAAAACCCGATTACTCCTGCCAAAAAACTAGATAATATTATTATAAATTTGAGAACGATAGAACAAACTATACAGAGTATTTTAGGATCTATAAATGTGCAGTTTGATAAGGAATTACCAAGTATAATGTATATTACTAAAAAAGGTTATAATGTAAATTCAACAGTAGATTTCTTAAACAATACGGTAAAAGTTCTTATTAAGAAAAGGATGGAGGAACGTCAAAAGATAGACAAAAATACATTGGCTTTTATTAAAAAAAATCTTTCTGATATTAAAAAAAGATTAGATTCTAGTACTCAGGCTCTCAATAAAATTAAAATAAATGAGAAAGTAACTAAAAATACTAGTATAGATTCTACACTATCGGCACTTAAATCTCTTGATGAAGAAAAACAATTATTACTTACAAAGATAGAAACACTGAATAAAGCAAAAAATGCATTAAATAAAAATATAGATGAAATGCTTTCCTTGCCTTACGATATCTCTGAAGAGGGGTTTTCTACATCTGTAAATGACTTAAAAGAATTGTATAACAAAAGAGAGCTAATGAGTAAAATTTATACTCCTAACTCTGAACCTATGCTTGAAATTAATAGATTGATAGAACAGGCAAGAAAAAAATCTATTATACCTTTACAAAATTATTATGAAAAATATCAGCAAAAACTTAATAAAATCAATGAAACAATCTTTACTAAAGAGCAAGATTTAGAAATATTACCAAGTAAAGAAAGACGATTCATAGATGCAAAAAGGAGAAATAGTATAAATAATTTTACATATAATAACCTGCTAGAAGCTCAAATAAAAACAGAAATGAGATTGGCGGTTGCTAGCTCAAATATAGAGATAATAGATCCGGCAAAGAATTATGGACAAGGGCCAATAGGGCCTAATACTTCGTTATTAGGAGTAGGAGTTATTTCTGTGCTGCTTGTTATACCATTATTGTTAATATTTATTTCAGAAATATTAAATAATAAAATAAGAAAAGTAAGCGAAGTGGTAAGAGCCACAAAAATACCACTTTTGGGAATTATTGGCGAGAGCTCAGAAGAAGGAAACCTTACAGTGTTGGATAAACCAAAATCTTCTGTAGCAGAGTCTTTTAGAGGAGTTAGGGCTAATCTTAAGTTTTTATACGACGAAACTAAACCTGGAGGTAAAGTGATACTAATGACGTCTTCAATAAGTGGAGAAGGAAAAACATATGTATCCATTAACATAGCTTCTGTACTGGCTCTCAGCGGTAAAAAAGTTATTCTCTTGGGAATGGACCTTAGAAAACCTAAAATATTTGGAGATTTCAATATCAATAATAAGTATGGGATGTCAAATTACCTTACTGGCGAAATTTCTATGAAGGATATTATCAATAAAACTAAAATTTCAACTTTAGATGTGGTTACCTCTGGACCTATTCCGCCAAATCCTTCGGAATTACTGATGAGTGATAGGAATCTTCATCTTATAGAGGAGCTTAAAAAGAGTTACGATTTTGTGATTATAGATACGCCTCCAATCGGTTTGGTAGCAGACTCTTTTGAACTTATGAAGTATAGTGATGCCAATATTTATGTAGTAAGACATGACTATACCGAAAAATATATGCTGAAAATGATTATTGAGAAATACCACAATAAGGAGGTGAAACATTTAGGATTGGTGTATAACGGGTTCTTTAATAAACAAGGTTATGGCTACGGTTATGGTTATGGTTATGGTTATGGTTATGGTTATTTTGAGGAAGATGTTAATTATCAGGAACCAGTAATCATACGGTTGAGGAATAAGATTCGTAAAGTTTTTAATAAAATTTAAGATTTTATACTCCTCGTAATTTCGATTTATTATTTTATTTATGCTAAAAGAGAAAATAAATCATATATTTTTTGATTTAGATAATACCCTTTGGGATCACCGTAAGAACGCGAGGCTTGCACTAAAAAAGCTTTTTGATAACCATTCTTTGGCAGATAAGCTGAATGTGGATTTTCAAGGTTTTTACAAATGTTACTATAATAGTAACGAAAGCCTTTGGGATAAACTGAGAGACGGTAAAATAGACAAAACATATCTGAGAAAACATAGATTCTACGATGTCTTCATAGATTTTGGATTTAATGATTTTGAGCTTAGCCAAACTTTTGAAGAACAATTCTTGGAAACCATCATTGAATTTAATGAACTCATTCCGGATGCTCGGGAAATACTTCAATACCTTAGCGAAAAGGATTATGTTATTCATATTGTATCAAATGGTTTTCAGGAGGTTACCTATCGTAAGATAGAGGGAGGGGCACTCGGGGCATATTTTACAACTGTTACCAGTGCCGATGAAGTAGGGGTAAGAAAGCCGAATCCTGAAATTTTCCAATATGCCGTAGATATAGCAGATGCAAAGGTGGAAGAATCTATTTTTATCGGAGATGATTGGATTGCCGATGCGTTAGGAGCACGGGATTTTGGGATGAAATCCGTATTCTTGGATTTATTTAACCAAAACCCTTATGCAGAGGGTGTTTTAACCATCAAAGAACTTAAAGAGATTAAACAAATTCTTTGATTAAAAACTTATCTGACTGGATTTCGGAGTTCGCCATATCCGATTAGTGCATCATAGTTTTGTCCGAAAGGATGATAGTAGATAAATGCTTGGTAAAGATTTTCGGTTTCCCAGAAATTCCCATTGATTTCATTATAGTTGAGAGGAGAGTTTCCTTCTTTTGTCACCAATAGATAGCTGTAAAACCCTTGTTTTAGATAGATTTTGGCAATGTATTGATGGCGGTCTTCATCGTAATGCATTTGGTTGCGTTTATCAGCAGTATAGTTGTTAAATCCGCCTAAAACATAAATGTCTTTATCCATTTTTTCAGAGTCCAAAGAAAAATAAACCCACGAGTAATCTCCCTCGGTATCGGCATTCCGCTCCTGTCCCAAATCATTCCGCCGGAAGTAGAACGCTCCGTCTGTATCCGGCTGATATTGATAATTTAGAGGATATGCCGAAACAGGGTAGAGGTAGGTGTAATTTACATTGTCAATCGTTTCGGCTTTTGCCACCATATCAAACGGCTGGGTTATATTTTTATTGTCAAAATAATAAAACTCGTTATTTCCAGGGAAGGCTAAAGAAAACTGTTGAAAAACAATTTTATTCCCCATATTGCCGCTTGGCTTTTGCCCAAAAATACCCAGGTTCCAATTATTATTTTGGATAACACTGAGGGTGATAGAATTGAGATTATTGTCAATATTACCAATCGCTTGAACTTGTATTCTTTGGTTTAGATTCGGCTGTTTGGAAGAGCTGTATCGGCTTATATTCAGAGCGACCTGAGCATTGTTTTCTGTAATGCAAAACCGTCTTGTAAATATTGGTCTGGAAGGAGAATCTTTATAGACAATAATTTCGTAATTACCGGAAATTTTTGGCATCATATCTTTGTTTGGAAAAGACAGGGTGTAGTGGGTGTACTTCTGTAATGTGTTGAAAGAGTATTGGTAATTATTTATAAGTGCATTAAGGTTGCCGCTGGCATATTCCGTAAAAAAAAGTTCATCATCCTGCCAGTTTCTATCAAAGTGTTTTATCGTGTACCGGTAAGAAGTGTTGCCATTGTCAAAGTCGTCGAAACTTAAAATTAAATTGTCATTAAAGCCTATTATAGGGGTTTCGTCATTTGTTTTAGGGTTGAATAATTGTATGCTGTGGATGTTTTGTCCAAATAAAAAACAACCGATGAGTAGTGATAGCAAATGTAATCTTTTCATAGATACGAAGATAAACATTTTTTTTGATTGATGATAATTCACTAAAAAAACATAATTTTGCATCAAATGAAAATTTCAGATTACATTATAGAAGTATTGAAAGAGAAAGGAGAGGTTTTTGTCCCTCGTTTCGGTGTATTTTCTTTAGTGCGTTCGGCAGCGGTGGTTAATCAGGAGGATAATAGTATTTTGCCCCCAGCCTACCAGATTACATTCTCATTTGATAAAACATTGGAGAAAGACAGTATCTTAGACTTTTATATGAGGAATAAGCATATTCCTCGTGAGCAGGCTCTTTTTGAGCTTAATACACAGGTAGAATACTGGAATAAAAAGCTGGATGCCGGAGAAAGCTTTTTATTAGAACCTTTGGGAGAATTTGTGATAAGCGATAGCATTGTCCGTTTTTTAGGAAAAAGGATAAAAACAGATAACCCTGATTTTTTTGGATTAGAAGAAATCAACCTTTCCGAGATTAAATCCAAAAACCATTTCCAAAGAAATAATCCAAAAGTTAAAGAAGGCAGTACACAATGGATATTGTGGTTGTTTTTAATCATTTTCCCGCTGACCGGGATTGCCTATGTGGCGGCTACCAAATGGAATGTGCTTGTGGGGGAAAAGTCTATAGATACCTTTAGCACCAAAACTTCTATGCACCGCATTACTTCTGATGAAAAAATTACCAAAGAGGTTCCGAAACAAGATTCTGCCCTCGTGAAAGACTCTTTAGCAAAGGATCCTGCAAATATAGAAATACAGGAATCTTTATCTAACCCAAAATAAATAATTATGAATAAAATAAAAAAGCCAAGTGATTCGCTCACTATTATGACTAATATTGTTTTACCTAATGAAACCAATTCTCTGGGGAATTTATTCGGAGGCGAGCTTTTAGCAAAGATGGATAGATGTGCTTCTATTTCTGCGGCAAGACATTGCCACAGACGGGTAGTAACGGCTTCCGTAAACCATGTCTCGTTTGACTTTCCTATTCCAGAGGGAGGAGTCGTGGTATTGGAATCTAAAGTATCTCGTGCATTCTCTACCTCTATGGAGGTCTATGTGGATGTTTGGCTGGACGATCCTATAGAGAAAAAGAGAATTCACACCAATACCGGTATTTATACTTTTGTCGCAGTAGATGAGTTCAATAAGCCATTACCAATACCCGGGCTGGAGCCTGAAACAGAAGAAGAAAAAAGACGCTACGATGAAGCACTCAGAAGAAAAGAGCTGTCCCTTATTTTCTCGGGAAGAATGGCACTTGAAGATTCTGTAGAATTGAAAAAATTATTTGATATCTAAAAAAGCAGTATTTATAATGAATAACGATACCTACCAAGCGATCAATACTTTTCAGCAGTCTTTAGACAGGCACTATGAGAATTTTATAGATATGCTGCCGCGTATTATTTTAGGCTTGGCTGTTATTATTGTAGGAGTTCTTATTTCTAAAGTTATTACGAATATCTACGAGAACAAAATCAAGAGAAAAGCCACAGACCCTCTTATGGCTAAGTTTCTGTCACGGCTTATACAGTTGATATTCGTGGTAATAGTGTCAATGCTTGCTTTGGAGGTAGCAGGGCTTAGTCAGATAGCAGGAGGGATTTTAGCCGCGGCAGGAGGGGTTGCCATTGTTGCTGGATTTGCATTTCAAGATATTGGAAAAAACTTTTTAGCAGGAATTATTTTAGCATTCAACAGACCATTTAATGTTGATGATTTTATAAAAGTAGGCGAACATTTCGGGAAGGTAAAGGCAATGAACTTCCGATACACGCAAGTGAAAACTGTAGATGGAAGAGATATCTATATCCCCAACAGTGATGTCCTTACCAAGCCTGTAGAAAACTATACCCGAGACGGCTTTTATAGAATGGATTTTTTTGTGCATATCGGCTACGAAAATAATATAGAACAAGCCAAGGGGATTATTCAAAAAATATTAAACGACCATCCGGATATTATAGAGGATTCCGAGCATAGGAACTTCGTAATGGAAGATGAATTAACGAATAATGCGGTAAAACTAAAGGTCTTATTTTGGATAGATACCAAAGATTATAAGGTAAAAGCCAATGAGGTGAGGGGCGGCATCATAAGACAAGTAAAAGAAACTCTTATAAAGAACGGTGTCAATATGAATGTGTGAAAATATTTTAGTTAAGTTCAATATGGTTTGATAATAATTTAAGCAGGTTGTTTTGTATCAATTTACTACATAGTCAAAACTCTCTATTCCATTGAATAGATGCCTATCTAAAGTAAATTCATTTTATTATTTTAAACAACAAAAGAATATCTTATGGAAGGTCAAAACATCATTTGGAGATTAAAAAATCAAGACAATCATTCTTTCGGATTATTGTATGAAAATTATTTTGATATGGTAAATCGTTTTGTAACCAAAAATAGCGGCCGCACGAGTGATGCAGAAGATATATTTCAAGACACAATGGTCGTCCTTATATCGAAATTAAACCGTGATGATTTCCAATTAACGGCTTCTATCAAAACCTATATTATGGCCATTGCCAAAAATTTGTGGTTGAAAAAGTTAAGAAAAACATATAGAGAAGTAGAATTTACAGAAAATTACACTGATGCCTTTTTTGAAGAAATCACAGAATCTATAGAACAAGAAAAAAGTTATCGGGAGAAACTTCGCAGTTATATGGGCAAGATTACCGCCCATTGCAGAAAACTTATTTATGAAATATTTTTCAAAGAAAAAAGCACACAGCAAATACAACAAGAGTACGGCTATTCCAGCAGACATAATGTTAATAACCAAAAGTATAAATGCATAGAACAAATTCGAAGAGCTAAAATAAAATTAGAAAAGTAAAAAAATCGGGTGATATTTTGAATCTAATGGTATCAATCTATGAGTCGTTAATATTGACGATTGTAACTTATAAATTTTTAACTAATGATTTTAAAATTAACCCCAAAAAAAGATTCGGGCTTGTTTAGAGGATGGACATTACCCTCTGTGCATACAGCCGAAAAAGCAAAATGTTTAGAACAGAACTATCTAAACGAGAAGACAAAACTCTCCGCAAGAAAAGACAAAAAGCTCAATGTCTTTGATACGATGGTGAAATTAAAAAATAGTATTTCTTTTAACCCTAATATATAATTTTACCATGAACTCAAGAATTCAAAGAATAATTTTATCCGGAATTATAGGAACAGCCGCAATGACTGTTTTCGCAACTATTGCCCCAATGATGGGGATGCCGGAAATGTCGCCTGCGAAAAAAATTTCAGCAATGCTGAAATTGCCTCTTTTTATAGGTTGGGTAATGCATTTTATGATGGGAATTATTTTCACTTTCTTATATGTAATCCTATGGGCGGATCATTGTAAAATTAAATACAAGTGGCTCAAAGGAGGAATATTCGGTGTTATGATTTTTTTGATTGCACAAATACTAATGCTTATTACTCAACCAATGAATAATTTTGATATTATGACAGTAGCAACAATGATGGGAAGTCTGGTGGGGCATATTGTTTTTGGTATTGTCGTAGCTATGATAATGGGAAATTCTTGTCGTACAAACAAATATTGTAATTAAATCAATAATGAAATATTTAACTGGTAATTGCACACAAAAGAAACGAAAGCCAAGTCTTACTCTTTGTGATATTAAATCAATAGTAATATTTGCATTGATAATAGTTTTGCTTGTCATGGAATTTACGAAATAATCAAATTCCAACTTTATTCCATCCCCTTTTAGGGGATTTTTATGTTTAAAAACTTAATAGCCTGACTACCTTAATATTAGAAATTTCATTCAAATTTAAACGATTAATTATCCTGTAGCTGTCGAAAAACTCTAATGAACACATTGCTTTTTATTTCATAAATAATAAAATTTGCACATTTAATTTTTTATACATATCTTTGCCCCCTTTCATTTTTACTTTTTATTAGATTTATTTTAATGTCGGCATTTTTGTTCTCTGCGAACTTAGATGCCGTATTTTTTATTATTTTTGTCTAATTGATTTAATAATGAAAAAAGCTGGATTATTTTTTGGCTCTTTCAATCCTATCCACATAGGGCATTTGATTTTAGCCAATTATATTTTAGAAAATTCTGATATGAATGAATTGTGGTTTGTGGTAAGCCCTCAGAACCCTTTTAAGGAGAAAAAATCTCTACTAAGAGACCACAACCGCCTCGATATGGTACAACTTGCTATAAAAAACTATCCGAGAATGAAAGCCTCTAATGTGGAATTTTCATTGCCCCAGCCCAATTATACGATAGACACACTGGCTTACCTTAAAGAAAAATACCCTAATTACGCTTTCAGCCTTATTATGGGGGAAGACAATCTAGCTTCTTTGCACAAATGGAAAAATGCCTATCTCTTAGTTGATGAACATCAAATCATTGTTTATCCAAGGTTATCTGACGAACCTCTTCCTGAAAGCAAATTTGAGCAACATCCTAATATCTGCAGAATAAATGCTCCCATCATTGAAATCTCTGCAACAGAAATCCGCAGAATGATAAAGCTCAATAAAAATGTACGTCCTATGCTTCCTCCAGAAGTGTTTGAGTACCTTGATGGAAGCAGTTTCTACAAGTAGAAAAAAAGAAAACTCTTTATTCATCAGGCAAATCCTCATCTATACCGTCTGCATTATACCTTTTATCCTTTATTACAAGTTTGTTTTTAACAAGTTCTTGGTATTCTTTTCTGTTTTGAAATATTTTAATTCCCGTAAAAATAGCTTCTTCAAAAGACTGCTCATCTGCCATATTTTTCCCTGCAATATCATAGGCGGTTCCATGATCCGGCGAAGTCCTTACGAAAGGAAGTCCCGCTGTATAGTTCACGCCATCTTCGTAAGCAATCGTTTTGAATGGTGCTAAACCTTGGTCGTGGTACATAGCCAACACCGCATCAAAGGCTTTGTATTTATCGGGCTGAAAAAAGCTGTCCGCAGGATAAGGACCAAAAGCCATAATTCCTTCATCAAAAGACTCTTTAATTGCCGGCGATATAATCTCTATTTCCTCCTTGCCAATCGTACCGCCGTCTCCCGCGTGAGGATTGAGTCCCAGTACTGCTATTTTAGGTTTTTCAATACAAAAATCTTCTTTCAGACAAGCATTAAGAAGTTTCAGCTGTGACTTTATTTTATCCTTACTTATCGAGGAAGCCACCTCTGCCAAAGGGATATGATGGGTAGAAACCGCTACTTTAAGACTATCCGTAACCAAAAACATCAATCCTCTTTTACCAAATTTCTCCTCCAAATACCCTGTATGCCCTGTATGTTTAAAGCCATATTTCATCATCTCATCTTTGTTGATAGGGGCTGTTACCAGAATATCTACTTCTCCGTTTTTAAGTGCCTCCACCGCTGCCTCCAGAGAGTCTTTTGCCATACGGGTAGATTCCTCCGTAGGGGTTCCCAGCTCTACGGCTACATTATCTTTCCAAAGATTGACAACATTGATTTTCCCCGCTGTAGCTTCCGTTGCTTTACTTATATAATTAAAGTTCATCTGCAGTTTGAAGATATTTTTTTGGTAAGAGAGCAATTTACCCGAGCCAAAAATAATCGGCGTAAAAAAATCTGTAATGGACTTATCTTTAAGGGATTTCAAAATAATCTCGGGACCGATGCCGTTAAAATCACCTACAGAAATTCCCACCCTTACTTTATAATGATGTTTAGTACTCATTTTTGCTTATCTTTGTTAAATAATTAAAATACAAATTTAGGAATTTATTAGTTATGTTTACAGGAATAGTAGAAAGTACAGGAATCATTAGGAATATTGAAGCGGTAGAAGGAAATATCCATTTCACGCTAAGCTGCCCTTTTACAAGAAAATTAAAGATAGACCAAAGTCTTGCCCACGACGGATGCTGCCTTACCGTAGTGGACATAAAAAACGATGAATACCGCGTAACGGCTATCCGAGAAACCTTAGAGAAAACAGCACTCGGAAATTGGAAAACGGGAGACCGTGTGAATTTGGAGCGTTGTATGGTACTTAATGAAAGATTAGACGGACATATCGTACAAGGGCATATTGACGGCACAGGGATTGTGAAAAAAATAGAGAATCTCGGAGGTAGCCACAAAATCACCATCTCCTATGACTCAAATTTCGTTACCGTACCACAAGGATCCATTACCGTAAACGGCATAAGCCTTACGGTAGCAGAGAGCCAAGACAACTGCTTCTCCATCGCTATTATTCCTTACACTTGGGAACACACCAATATGAAATATCTGAAAGTAAACCAGAAGGTAAATTTAGAGTTTGATATTATCGGAAAGTATATAGCACGGCTTATGAAAAAATAGAAAAAAAGACATTAAGATGAACATTAGGGATAAACTTTTTTTTTGTATCTTTTCGGTCTCCATAGTCTGCATCGTTGCTTCTATGGCTATTTCTTATGTGGTTTTCACAAGAAGCAATGGCATAGAAAACCAGCAAAAAATCCGGAATAAAACCAAGGCCATTACCACAGCCCTAAATTACGCCGTAAGCAAAGAAAACCTTACCCAAGACAACATCAAAGCCAAACTTGAAAACAAAATAAAGGAGATTGCAGATATCAATAATCAAAACATCGAAGTCTATAGCCTGCAAGGGCAGTATCTTTTTTCTAATCAAGAAAAAAAAGGGAACGAAAAAAAAAGAATCCCTCCTTATAATTTGAAGAATCTAGAGAAAACAGACATCAACATAAAATCTACCGATCCAGTATCTAAAAGAAAATATATCTGTTCTTTCATTCTGCTCAGGAACAATGTTTTTGAGCCTATTGCCATTGTACACTACGACAGCTCTATCGGAAAAAATATTTATTGGGAAACATTCTATCAATATGAGCGTGAAATTTTGGTAGGCATATTATGCATTATTATCATATGTTTCATTTCCAGCCGTATTATCGCCAATGGCTTAACCAGAAGACTTAATGATATAGCTAAAACCATTAAAGAGACTGATATCACTAACAAAGACTTTAAGCACATTAAGTATTATAAAGACAATGAACTGGGGACACTCATTAACGCCTACAATAGTATGATTACCCAAATAGAGGACCAAAAGGAACAAATCTCCTACCGAGAGAAAAATGAAGCGTGGAAAGAGATGGCAAAGCAAGTTGCCCACGAAGTAAAAAATCCTCTCACTCCGATGCGTTTGCTTGTACAAAATTTTGAAAGAAAATTTGATGTAAAAGATCCCAATATAGAGACAAAAGTAAAACAACTTACCACTTCCCTCGTTGATCAAATAGATGCAATATCAAGCGTAGCTACGGCATTTTCCGAATACACCAAATTACCAGAAAAAAAAGACCAAAAATTAAATATCCACCAAGAGACCAAGGACATCATAAGACTTTGGAATGACCAAAAAGAGATATCCCTCCACAGCAATAAGGGAAACATCATAATAAATATGGATAAATCTTATTTTACAAGAATAATGAACAATCTGCTAAAAAACGCCATCCAAGCAAAAGATGACAATAGGAAACTCTCTATAAAGGTTTCTCTGGAACAAATCCATCACAAAGTAAACATACGAGTAGAAGACAATGGTATAGGGATACCCGAAAACCGCATCAATAGAATCTTCGAGCCAAATTTTACTTCTAAAAACAGTGGTATGGGGCTCGGGCTTACAATGGTAAAAAAACTTATAGAGGAATACAAAGGGGAAATAAGCGTAACCTCCGAAGAAGGTATAGGCACTACTTTTCTTATCCAGCTCCCTATGGGTAATATTTCGTAATTCCTCTGTAGCTATCAAAAAGAATTAACTAAAAAACTTCATCTATAACACTGTTCTTATAAAAGAAATTATAGGAGGTAAAAAATATTTCAAAAACTTTTTGATTATATTTTTGCAGATGAGATAAATTTGTATATCTTTGCGATCTGAAAAAGTAACAATTACGGATTATATAATATAAACGCAATGAAAAGAACATTCCAACCATCAGAAAGAAAGAAAAGAAATAAGCACGGCTTCCGCGAAAGAATGTCTACTCCTAATGGTAGAAGAGTTTTGGCAGCCAGAAGAGCAAAAGGCAGAAAAAGACTAACTGTGAGTGTTTCTCGTGCTAAAAGATAAGATTTAAACCAAAATCTTTTATAGTAATAAAAATGCTTGGATATATCGTCCAAGCATTTTTTATAACCAGCTGTTAAATTTTAATAAATTTCACCTACTTTCCGAAAGAATTCCTTAATTTTGGAGGGTATAAAATTAAACTCTTTTTTAGTATGCTACATACAAACGAAAGCGGAAGCGATATCATTATCCTAAAGAATGCCAAGATAGTTCAGAAAAATTTTACTGTTTTAGATCATGTAAATCTCAATATTAAAAAAGGAAGATTTTGCTACTTAATTGGTAAAACAGGGTCTGGTAAAAGTTCCCTGCTAAAAACATTGTATGGACATCTTCCTCTAAAAAGTGGTTCTGGAATGGTCGCAGGATACGATCTTTCTAAACTTAGGACTTCGGATATTCCAAACCTTAGAAGAAACTTAGGCATCGTATTTCAGGATTTTCAGTTGCTTACAGATAGATCTGTTGAAAAAAACTTACACTTCGTATTGAGAGCTACCGGCTGGAAAGACAAACACAAGATAGAACAAAGAATAGACGAAGTGCTGGAAAGCGTAGGAATGAAAACTAAAAAACACAAAAACCCTCACCAGCTGTCCGGAGGTGAACAACAGCGTATCGCCATTGCCAGAGCTTTGCTTAATAAACCGAAACTTATACTGGCAGACGAGCCTACCGGAAATTTAGATCCAGAAACCTCCAATGATATTATGACCCTGCTAAAGCGTGTAGCCCAAGAAAATCACTCTGCCGTAGTGATGGCTACCCACGATTATCATATGATACAAAACTTCCCAGGAGAAGCTATACGCTGTAATAATGGAATGGTAACCGTACTAAACACTGTGGAACTTTTTGAGTAACCCAAAAGGCTACTTTATCCTATTGGGGTTCTGCTTGATGAAACTTGCCCAGTTAGAGTAAGATTTTTCATTGGTGCTCTTTCCCGAATTAAAATGATGGCAAACCGCTACAGCAAGGCCGTCAGAGGCATCTAAATAACGGGTGGGAAATTCCGTCATTTTGAAAAGATTTTTCAGCATACCTGCCACTTGCTCTTTACTGGCATTTCCATTTCCCGTAATAGCCATTTTTATCTTTTTGGGAGAATATTCCGTAATTGGGATATCTCTATAGAGACTTGCCGCCATAGCGACACCTTGGGCTCTGCCAAGTTTGAGCATACTTTGCACATTTTTACCATAAAACGGAGCTTCCAGTGCAACTTCATCTGGATAGTATTCGTCGATTAACACTAAGGTTTTCTCAAAAATATACTTTAATTTTTCAGCGTGGTCAGAATATTTTTTAAGGATAAGCTCCGTAATGGCAACCAGTCTCATCTCATTTCCTATAACAGAAATAACCCCAAACCCCATTATCGTAGTTCCGGGGTCTATCCCTAAGATAATTTTCTCTGATTTCATCTTATCTTAGTTGCCCTCCTTATCAAAATCTTTCGGAGCAATAGACGAAAACCCCGATAGCTTATCTTTCTCGTTTTTTTCATCCAAAAGAGCTGCTTTTCTAAAGAGCTGCTGTGCTTTCGGATTTTCATCCGTTAAAATGTGAACATCTCCCAAAAGATAATAAAGCTCCGACCTATTAAACATCTCTATCGCTTTCGTAAGAACCTCTTTTGCTTTTTGATATTGGGATAGAATCACCAATATCTCAGCATAAGCATACCAATTGTAGAATTGATTGGGCTCACGAGAAACAATATCTTCTAATAAAGGAATAGATTCCTCGTAATCAAAGTTTAATGCATATAGTAGAGCCAGCCTTTTTTTGAAATAAAGATTATCCGGATCCATAGAAACAGCTTGTTCTGTAAAGTAGAGAGCTTCTTTCATCATCCCCATCTCCTCATATACACAAGACTTTTCTATCATTGCCAAGTAAAACTGAGGATCTTCCACCAATGCTTTCTGAAAA
The DNA here is from genome assembly GCF_900101995.1 of Riemerella columbipharyngis. GTDB lineage: Bacteria > Bacteroidota > Bacteroidia > Flavobacteriales > Weeksellaceae > Riemerella > Riemerella columbipharyngis. Next base: position 54,635 of record NZ_FNAS01000016.1, read on the forward strand.
GCTCTAAGTGCTTTTTCAAACTCTTTCTTTTCCCGATAACAAATCCCTATTTTATAATGCGTACTAGCATTAAAGCTATCTTTCTGAATCATAGCTTTGTAAACAGCTATTGCATTATCCCACTCTTTCAGCCCCTCGTAGCAAGCCGCTTTATAGGAATTAACACTTATAGAATCTGGATTTATGGCAAGAATATAATCAAAGCCGTTGAGTGCTTCTTCATAATTCTTACGGCTCATATAGAATTTTCCATATTCCAGCCAGGCTATCTCCGAGAAAGGATGGTTTTTAAGATAATTCTTAAGAAAAGCTATAGAGTCCTCCGCCTTTCCTAAACGGTTGAAACAATTCATTATATTCCCTAATGCATACTCATCTTCATCATCTTCCAGCAAGGCTTTTTTGTAATATTTCAGAGCACTAAGCGGGTCATCCATATTGATATATTCATCTGCGATAAAATCATACAAAAAATTCTCCTCATCGGAATTTTCCAAAGCCTTTTTACAATATTCTATAGCCTTTTGGGAGTTACCGAGATTGGAATAAAACTTGGCACAACACACCAAAAAATCAGAAGATTCCGAAGCATAATCTTTCAGCTCTTCTATGAGTTTCTTAGCTTCAAGATTTCTATTCATTTCAAGAAGAACTTCCAAATATTTTACTTTGATATCATAAGAACCGGGATGCAGCTCCATAGCATACTCTACAGCAAGTTCTGCATAGGAAATATCTCCCATCTCGAGATAATGAATGACAATCTGCTCCATTTCGTCCGAATCAAAATAGAGTTTTTCGTGGTCTTCCACCATCTGCTCAAACTTATCTACAAGCTCGTTATTAAAAAAGTTTTCCAAATAAATATTCTTTTTATAAAATGCCAACTACCAAATCAATACCAAACTCATCGCTGGATATAAGATTTTATTTTAGCGATTATTCTATCTGCCAAACGATCCGCCTCCTCTTGAGACTTCGCCTCTGTATAGATACGGATAATAGGCTCTGTATTGGATTTTCTTAGGTGTACCCAGTTTACCGAGAAGTCTATTTTCACACCGTCTATCGTTGATATTTCCTCATCTTTATATTCCTCTTTCATTTTCTCCAAAAGGCTGTCCACATCTATATCCGGGGTAAGCTCTATTTTCTTTTTGCCCATAAAGTATGCAGGGTAAGTCGCTCTAAGCTCAGAAACGGTTTTATTTTCTTTCGCTAAATGGCTCAAAAACAAAGCTATTCCCACTAAAGAATCTCTTCCGTAGTGCAAGTCCGGATAGATAATACCACCATTCCCTTCACCTCCTATTACTGCGTTTTCTGCTTTCATCAGCGTAACCACATTTACTTCGCCTACGGCACTAGCTTTATACTCGGAGCCTAATGATTTGGCTACATCCCTCAATGCACGGCTTGAAGAGAGATTGGATACAGCCATTCCCTTCTTATGTCTTAGCAGATAATCTGCCACAGCGACTAAGGTATATTCCTCGCCGAACATTTCTCCGTTTTCGTCTATCAGTGCCAGCCTATCCACATCAGGATCTACCACGATGCCTAAGTCTGCGTTTTCCTCTTTCACCAATGCACAAATATCCATAAGATGCTCTTTCAGAGGTTCCGGATTATGGGGGAAATGTCCGTTTGGCTCGCAGTAGAGTTTTACCACCGCGCAGCCAAGTTGTTCCAAAAGAATAGGCAACACTATCCCCCCCGTAGAATTAACGGCATCTAAAACCACTTTGAATTTCTTAGCTCTAATAGTCTCTGAATCTACCATTGGCAATGCCAAAATTTGCTTGATATGGATATCAAAAGCATCCGTACGGGTCTCGTAGCCTCCTAAGTCATCTACTTCTGCATAATTAAAATCTTCATTTTGAGCTAATGCCAAAACTTCCACACCATCTTCAGCACTAATGAATTCTCCTTTATCATTCAGAAGTTTCAGAGCATTCCATTGTTTAGGATTGTGAGATGCTGTGAGGATAATTCCCCCATCGGCATCCAGCTCTGGTACCATAACCTCCACTGTAGGCGTCGTAGAAAGTCCTAAATCCACGACATTTATCCCCTGTCCCTGAAGCGTAGCAGAAACCAAAGAGGACATCATCTGTCCTGATATACGAGCATCTCTTCCAATTACGATTTTCAGATTTTTTTTATTCTTGGTATTTTGGAGCCAAGTTCCGAATGCTGAAGTAAATTTCACTACATCCAGCGGTGTAAGGTTATCGTCTACTCTGCCGCCTATGGTTCCTCTAATCCCCGAAATAGATTTTATAAGTGCCATTGTTATTTTGTTTCTCGTTCGCCATGCAAATATAACTAATTTTTAAGAGTTTGTTTCAATTTTATGTTCCAATTTCATAATGGCACATTCAACCAACCAATGTGACAATTGATAAAAAAGGTCTTTCGGAGTTTTAAAGTTTATGTTTGCCCTTGGTCTTCGGTTAATTTTATATTGAACTTTTTTGATATATTCATCATCAATGGTACTAAATTCTAATAATTTCGGAATGTATCGTCTGACTCATTTATTAATGTATTCACTAAGGTCCCTTTCTCAAGAACAATATGAATGAGCAAAAAAAATGTAGTCTGCAACTGTTTTGCAATCTTTTGATGAGGACAAACTCAGCTTCCAAATAAGCATTTAATGCGTATCTTTGTGCTAAAGTTAATGACCCATTGTTATTTTTGTTTGGAAAATAAAGATTGAATATTTTACTTTACAAGAGAAAGATTTTTTTGTTTTTCTCTCTTTTTTTAGGAATCTTCTTAATTGAAATAAAGCTTCTGTCTCATTTGCTGCTTTTTATATTTGAACTTAGGTTTATCCAAGTGTCGGATGGTATTCTTCATTCAAGTTCGGATAGATGTGATGATGGCAGCCGATGAACTGAGGCTTCTGGGGAACCTAAGAGAATGCCAAAATACGCTGGTGTACGATTTTCTTAATGCTTTTGTAGAATCAAAAAAAATCCATAAAATAAAACAAAATGCACAAAAATAATTCTTATCTGGAACTGAAAAACTACTTCGGTAACCTTGTAGAACAAT
>NZ_FNAS01000010.1 GCF_900101995.1 Riemerella columbipharyngis
GGGGGCTTTAACCTCAACGGACAAGGAGTGAATAACGTGAATGATTTGCAAATAGTAAATGAGGCATTTGCGACGATATTAGAAATCATTAATCCGAAACAAGAGGAAAGTCGCGAAGAGAGCGAATAGCTTTTAAAAGAGATTAAAAAGCCCTTTAAAGCCAAAAAGGAGGATAGGCTTAAAAAAAGTCCTCCGCTTTTTTAAAAACTCTCACATCTTTAAAAAATACAAGCACAAGGCTACGGAGGACAAAGGTCTTCTGTTACCTTGTGCTTTTTGTATTTAGATGTGAGAGCGACAAAGATAATTAATTAAAATTAAATATAGAAATGACAAAATTCAACTACAAAGAACAGCATGCTGTCATCGTGAAGTGTAGTAGCGAGGAGGAGCAAAAGAAAGTTTTTGAACAACTTAAGAATTTAGGGTTTAACGATTTAAAGATAGTATCAGTATGAGAATTGAAGTAAAACACACTTGCGAAAATTTCAAAAGTTTTCGAGCAGAGAAAGTAAAATCATTGTTCAATGCGGAAAGCGGGCACGAGTGGGAACACATTGCAGAACTACCAATAGAGGATAGCGATTGGCAAATAGGGCTTATTGTCGGAGCTTCCGGAAGCGGTAAGACTTCTATCGGTTCAAAAATATGGGAAAACGGCATTATAAATCTCAGAGAGGGATGGAATGATGATTTGCCTATTATTGAAGATATAGCTCCCGATAAATCAATGGATGAAGTAACCTCTGCTCTTTCTGCAGTAGGACTTGGAGATGTACCCGCGTGGCTGCGTCCATTCAAGGTATTAAGTAACGGAGAGCAATTTAGAGCAGGCTTAGCGCGACTTATTTGTGAAGATAAAGACAAAATAGTAGTAGATGAGTTCACATCTGTGGTGGATAGGCAAATAGCTAAGATAGGAGCCTCCGCGTTTGCTAAAGCGTGGAGAAGAAAAGAGAAAAGGCAAATAGTGCTTCTTTCTTGTCATTACGATATTATAGAGTGGTTGCAACCAGATTGGGTTTATGATACGAGATTGTCGGAAGTAAAAAAAAGTCCCAAAACGACCACCTATCAAGCTGGAAATTTGGAAAACAAACGGAACTTGGTGGAAGCTGCTATTTGAAGAGCATCATTATCTGAAAAGCTCTCTATCTATTGCTGGGGAATATTATATAGGTATTATTGATGGAAAGCCCGTTTGTCACTTAGCATTCACACCCTTCTTTCAAGTAAAAGCATACAGAGCAGTCCGCTTGGTAGTATTACCAGAATGGCAGGGGGTAGGGATAGGTTTAAGATTCTTAGAAGAATGTTGTCAGATGTATTTAGAGGGCAAAAATAGGGCGGAAAAATGTTATCCTACTTATTTCAAGACATCTCACCCCAGACTTATAAAAGCCTTGTCTAACAGCAAGAAATGGCGTTTTAGCAACCAATCTCTTTACGGAAGCAACAAGCTTAGAAATATGAATAGTATCCGTAAATCAAGCAAGAGTGATATAGCGAGAAAAAATATCGGATACGGCGGTCATTTTAGAGCGACTTGCAGCTTTAAGTATCTTGGAGAATAATAATGAAAGCCTCGTGTTTTTACGGGGCTTTTTTTTTGGATATTTCGTTTTACAAAACTGGATATTTCGTTTTGCGGATTATACTTATGATGATGTAGAAAGAATAAATAAATGGATTTTTAGTGAAATATTGGATGATGAAAATAGAATTGGACATCTCAGTAGTCGCGGATCTAATGATTTTCAAGGACAGAGTTCTGTCAATATAAATAGATATATTGTAAAATTATCCGACAGAAGTAATAGGAGATATAGGTCAACATTAAATATTGATAAGCAAAATTTAATCAAAGTAATAATCTATTTTTCCGCTCGTCATTGCATTGCAGCCGATTGGCTCAACGATCGTGACCAATTCCTCTACCCTAATGACGGATGGAAAACGGATAAAGAATTTCAAAGTGATTGCTTGGCGTTTACGATTTTTCATTCTCAAAACAGAATTTCTTCCCAAGAAGGTATAAACCACTGGATACCCTTTACCGAACAAGAAGTAGATGCCAAAGAGCGTTTTGAAAGCCATTTTATGACGGATTTCTTAAAAGGTAAATTAGGCAATAAAAAAGAAGAAAACCAACTGTTTACCTCATCATCAGACGAACAACCCACCTGCCTGATTCCCGAAGCTCCTATCTCCTTTTCGGCGGAAGCACAAGCTGTTTTTGATGCCGGAAAAGAACTTTGGAAATACTACCATACACAAACAGATGCCAATCCGAATGCAAGTCTATACGACATTAGGGCTCATTTCCAAGGGCGTAACGACAAAGGGAAAATGAATGCCAAAAGCGATGACGCTGCATATACCGGACTGATGAACAATCTAAAAGAAAACTTAAAAAATTTAGCTGAAAAAATCACACCAAAAGTATATGCGTATGGTTTTTTGAGAGAATAATAAGATAAGTATTTAGCTGAAAAACAGTCCTCTTAATAGAGACACCCACCGTAGTGGTAATTTTCACGAACTTAATTGGACTCGCCCGAGATTTTCAGGGCATTGCAGGCTTTATATCTATCTCCCCGTCATACGGATTCTTTCACAAGTCATCTGCACTATAAAATTATAAAAACTTTTTATAACTGTAAAGTTTTCAAGAAATTAAAACAGTCTATTAAGCCAAGCCAGACTCTGCAAAATTTGAAATAAGAAATTTTTCTTAATTTCGTGGCTTATTTAATACTTATGGGGTTAGACGGAAAAAAAATACTAATCGGAATAACGGGGGGAATTGCCGCCTACAAAATCAATTATCTGGTAAGAGCTTTGGTGAAAGCTAATGCAGAAGTAAAGGTAATTATGACACCTTATGCCGAAAAATTTACCTCAAAATTGGTCCTTTCTACATTGTCTAAAAATCCTGTGTACTCGGATTTTTACAATTCTAATTCGGAATGGAACAGCCATGTAGAATTAGGGCTTTGGGCAGACGCCATGGTGGTTGCCCCTTGTACCGCTAATACATTGGCAAAAATGAGAACAGGATTATGCGACAATATTTTATTAGCTACCTACCTCTCTGCCAAGTGCCCCGTATTCATTGCTCCGGCTATGGATTTGGATATGTACAAACACCCTTCTACCCTGTCTAATATAGAGGCTCTCGAGAGCTTTGGAAACACCATCATTCCCGTCGAAAACGGGGAATTAGCCAGCGGACTAAGCGGCGAAGGAAGACTCGCAGAACCGGAAACCATATTTCAGATACTGGATGCCCATTTCAATCAACAAAAATCTTTAGACCAAAAAACGATACTCATTACCGCAGGTCCTACCTACGAAGCCATAGATCCTGTAAGGTTCATTGGCAATCATTCTTCGGGAAAAATGGGCTATTCCATAGCTAAAACCTGTGCTGAAAGAGGGGCAAAAGTCATCCTCGTTTCGGGGCCTACGAATGAAAAAGCATCTCATAAAAACATAGAAATCCATAAAGTAACTTCCGCAAAGGAAATGTACAAAGCGGTATTCAAGTTTTATGAGAATGTAGATATTGCCATCGCAAGTGCAGCCGTAGCGGACTATGCACCTAAAATAACCTCCAAAGAAAAAATCAAAAAAAGCGATGACACGCTGTCCATAGAATTAGTAAAAAATCCGGATATCCTAAAAACGATGGGCGAAAAAAAAAACCATCAATATTTAGTAGGATTCGCTTTGGAAACGGAAAATGAGGAACTTAATGCCAAAACAAAATTAGACAAAAAAAACTTGGATATGATTGTACTAAACTCCCTAAAAGACAAAGGTGCAGGCTTCCAAAGTGATACCAACAAAATAAAAATCATTACTAAAGGTGATATAATCGAATTTCCTGTAAAACCCAAAAACGAAGTGGCTGACGATATCCTAAACTTCATTGAAAAAAATATAAAACACTAATGAAAGCTCTAATATTCGCTGCCGGAAAAGGCACACGCCTACGCCCTTTCACGGACCATCACCCAAAAGCATTGGCCCCGGTCAACGGCAAACCATTATTGGAACTAAATATCTTATTCTTGAAAAAGTTTGGTATCAAGAATTTTGTCATTAATATACACCACTTTGGCGAACAGATAGAGAATTTCCTCAGGGCAAACAACAACTTTGGCGTCAATATTGAAATATCAGACGAGAGAAAAGAACTATTGGAAACAGGCGGCGGACTAATATTTGCAAAAAAATTCTTAGAGTCGGAACAAGATTTTTTGATAATGAATGCCGACATTCTCACAGACTTAAATATTACAGAACTTATCTCTTACCACAAAAAAAATGATAAAGTAGCGACACTTGCCGTGTCCGATAGAGAAAGCTCCAGAAAACTATTATTTGATGACGGGCTAATACTGAGAGGCTGGAAAAACTTAAAAACAGGCGAAGAAAAACTCACAAAAAAAAATACTAACCTTAGAGAATTGGCGTTTAGCGGCATTCACTGTGTGTCCTCCAAAATCTTTGACCATATCAAAAGAAAAGGAAAATTTTCCATTATGGAAGAATACCTTGATATGATGGCAGGCAGATTGATTATAGGGTTTGAACACCGTGCAAAGCTGATAGATGTGGGAAAACCCGAAGCCATTTCTTTAGCAGAAAAAATATTTAACCATTATTAAAAAAAATGAACAACAACCGAATCGACGAAAAAATAAACGATGTATTCCGCCCTAAAACTTGGGACGAGAGCATCACACGAGACAGCTGGATGGTATTCAAAGTAATGGCTGAGCTGGTAAACGGCTACGAAACAATGGTAAAAGTAGGACCTTGCGTGTCTATTTTTGGTTCTGCCAGACTAAAACCCGAAGACGAATATTACCAAATGGCAACAGATATTGCAAAAAGGATAACAGACTTAGGCTTCGGCATCATCACAGGTGGTGGACCGGGCATTATGGAAGCTGGAAACAAAGGAGCTTTTGAAAACAATGGAAAATCAATTGGGCTGAATATAGAATTACCTTTTGAACAACATTTTAATCCCTTTATCACAAAAAATCTCGGGCTTAGTTTTGATTATTTCTTCGTAAGAAAAGTTATGTTTGTAAAGTATTCCCAAGGTTTCATAGTAATGCCGGGAGGCTTCGGTACTTTAGACGAACTGATGGAAGCACTTACTCTTATCCAAACTAAAAAAATCGGCCACTTCCCTATCGTGCTGGTAGGTTCCGAATTCTGGAGCGGACTTTTGGATTGGTTCAAAAACACTCTGCTCAAAAAAGGACTTATCGCAGAAGAAAATCTAAGCCTATTCCGTGTAGTAGATACCGCCGAAGATGCTGTAGCACACATTAAAGCCTTCTACGACAAGTACTCTATCAGTGTAAATTTTTAATTTTGGCATAATACTTGAGATATTGATTATAAAAAATAAACGAAAATGAAAAAGTTTTTAAGCATTATAGGTATTTTAACTCTATTATTAACGATGAGTTTTACCGTGAAGGATTTCTTCTCTTCTATGACAAAGGTAGATTATGACGAAAGTGCCAATACCCTAAAATTCACAACAAAACTCAACACAGACCATGTTTCTAAAGCAATAAATATAGACCCTAAAACCGCTTCTTTCGAGGCAGAAGTAAAGAAATATGTGAACAGCAAAATGAGCGTGTCTATTAACGGAAATTCCCAAAACCTCGTTTTTACAGGAAGCCAGACTCAAGGCGGAAGCGTGTGGATAAACTATGAAGTAAGAAATGTAACTTCCATCAGTACGATTAAGATTAAAAACGCGTTGCTTTTGGACATATATCCTAAACAACTAAATGTAGTAAATATATCCTACAAAGGCAATCAAAAAAATATGACCTTTACCAAAGGAGACGAAGTAAGCGAAGTTTCTTTTTAATTTCTCATAATTATTTAGTAAGAATAGGTTCCGAATTTTTTGGAGCCTATTTTTTTATTTTCTTTTTTTCAAATATCACCTCCACGATTTTACCTCCCACCCACGAGAACGGAAAAAATACAAGGAAAATCGTAATCTTATAAAAAGTAGGATGATACGGAAAGACAACGACATCTATCATTGCTAAAAAAAGCAAAATAAAACCAATAAGTATTGCATAAGCTACTTTAGCACGAGGAACAATAACAGCTGTAACCACTCCGCCGATAGTAGCGGCGACACCGGAAGAAATAAGCAATGCCACGAAAAAATAATTTTCGTGGTGGTCTTTCGCTGCAAAAAGGACACTCCCCCAATGTTCAAAAGGCGAAAAAGAGTCGTAATTTACCCATGAAGGATTTAGCCTGACCCCCACGGTAATGATAACAAAAGACATTGCTAATCCTACTATTACTCCTAATGTATTCCTTATAAACTCCATCTAAAACCTATGTGCTATCATTGATATTTCTACACTTACATTCTTTGGTAGACAGCTTACTTCTATCGTCTCCCGAGCCGGAAGATTCTCCATATCCATATAAGATGTATAAATATCATTCATTACAGCAAAATCATCCATATTTTTAAGGAAAATTGTTGTTTTGACCACATTGGAAAAAGTGAGTCCCGCTTCTTCCAATATTACTTTCAGATTTTTCATTACCTGATGGGTTTCATCCTCTATCCCATCCTCTAACTGCCCCGTTTCCGGATTCAACGGTATCTGCCCCGATATGTACAAAATTCCATTGATATAATTTGCTTGGGCATAAGGCCCTATGGCAGCAGGAGCTTTTGGTGTTGAGATAATTTTTTTCATATCCATCAAATTATAATAACACAAAGATAATTTTTTTATTGGAATTTCAGCTAAAAATCATTACTCGTTTGTGGAAAACTTCTATCTTGGTACTTCACTGCATCTTTCAGTATATTTGCCTTAATACCTATATAAAAGTCATAAACCTTGTATCGCCCAAAAGGAACCCAATTAAAATTAATCGTGAAACTTCTCTGGTTTCTTGAAAATCCCAATCGCGTATATGCCAATTCCTTATGTATAAAATCATAATTAGTGCTTCCTGTAATATTCCAATAAGGTGTAAGGGCTATACTGCCGTCTATGCCTACAGTAGCCACCTTAGAACCAAATCGACTGAGAGAACGCGTATAGCTGTAGGTAGAATTGACATTGAGCGACCAAGGCTGGCTGAAGTGGGCGTAGCCGTCGTCATCAAAATAATAAGCCTCGCCCATTACCGCACCTTTCTTCTTGTAAAGCTTGGCATAGTCTTTTTTCTCGTCTCCTGTAAACAATTCATTATTAAGCGGAAAAGACATTTGCACATTAAAATTCTGAATGCTAAAATGGCCAAACTGCTCCAAACGCTCACCGACATCACTCCCCGGATGATAGACTATCTTATATGGGTCTAACGACAAGCTCGTATTGATATTAAGCTTGTTTTTGAAGAACGAAGACTGTGTACTGATACTGAATACAGACCACTTAAATTTGGGTGCGGCAAAGTTATAGCTCCCCGATATGTTTAAGTTTTCAAATATTTTAATTTTTTTCACGCCTAAGGAATCCTTACGAGAGCGTACTTTCATTTCTAAGTTATTGTTAATATTAAAACTTATGGATTCGGAAAGCCCTCTGGACGGACTGCCAAACACGGTTCCGTCAAATATGGAATACAGCGACTGTGCTCCCGAAGCATCATAGAAATTTTTGTAATACCCCCAGCCAGCATTCCCAAAATCAGGAGTATAAGAAAATCCGACACTCGGGGTAATCATATGCCTTACGGCTTGTATAGAAGCACCTTTTCTAAAATTCTTTTGCCCGTACAATACCGTTTGCAAACTTGCTGAAGTAGAGAATGTAGAATACCCCGCCAAGCCTTTATTATAAGTATTTTCCACTACATTAAGAATAGGATTATAAGACTTCTGCAAAGTTTTCGTAGTAAGGACATTCTGCATATTGACCCCCAGGGAAAAAGTAAAATACTTGAATACGGTGGTATTTGTACTAATGGATAATGGTATCTGGACTCCGGTCTGCATCTTGTCCCACATTCTCTTTGTAAATACTTCATTCTGGTTGGTATTCACATAGTTGTTAAAATTCAAACTTGTATTGACATTAATATTTTGCAACAATCCTTCTCTTACTCCCGATTTGGGATTGAATAAATAAAACTGGTTAACCGCTACATTGAGCTGAGGTAGCCTGATATTAGTCTCCCCTGTTGCAAAATTTTGAGAATAAGAGGCACTTCCCGTAACTGTAATAGGCAGGTTCAGAAAACGCTTGGTTACACTTATGGAAGAGTTCTGCTGGGTATTGAGGACATTCTGATTAAATATATAATTATTATTGATGGTATTATTATAAAACTTACTGCTGACAATATCCACAGATGCCGAAAAATTAAAGAAAGGATTGGCTTTAGAGTCTTGCGTGTGCGTCCAGGCGATACGGTAGGTTCTCGATTTGGAGTAATCGCTAAGTCCTTTTATCCCCCTCACGGTATTCCCTATGTCTGCAGAAAAACTGCCAGAGTATTTATATCTATTTCTGTACGATAACTCCGGACGAATATTCCAGCTTCCCTTCGTATAAAAATCGGTATAAACCTTTAAATCAAAATGGTCACCTATAGGCTGATAGTATCCTAAATTATTCAAGAAAAAACCAACATCTATACGCTCTCCAAAGCTCGGTATCAAAAGCCCGGCAGATCTCTTGGACGAAAAAGGCAAAATAGCAAACGGCAAAACCAAAGGCGTAGGCACACGCTCTACATACATCTGAATGGGACCTGTGATGACTTTGGAACTTTTTCTTCCTTTTACTAATTTAATATTCTGGGCTAATAGATAATAATCGGATACCGTATCTTTCTTTTTAATGAAATAATCATCCGTAGTATAGAGTCCATTTCTCATATAGAAGACAGAGTCATTTACTTTTTTTGTCTTTTGGGCAACTATCACTCCCTCCTGCTCTTCTGTTCTGGCATTATAGGCGATGGCTTTTCTGGTTTTGAAATTGAATTTCACCTCATTGTATTCGTATTTTTGTCCTGCCTGAACAGAGGCTGCCGGTTTTATGATTTTACCATTTTTGTCTATTTCTCCTCTCGCATAGATATCTCCTGTCTCCCAATTGATAGAAATATAATCTGCTTCTATCGTCATATCCATATACTGGATTTCTGCATTTTTTTGGAGGAAAGTCATTTTCTTTGGAATGTCATTACTCATATTTAGAGCCTTACATTTCACCGTACCCTCCAGCTCCTCTTTCTGGGATTTTAGAGAGTCTTTGGTGCTTACCTCATCCGTTCCTACATTTGCAGTTTTCTTAGTTGCAAGTTTTTGCTGTGCAAAAAAACTGTTAAAAATTAGGATAATTAAAATTTGTAAAGTATTTTTGAAACCGTTTTTAGCCAATTTTTTTATGGATATTTGGTGTCAAAATTAAATAATTTTATAGAAATGAACATACTTAAAGGTATATTTAACTTAAAAAAAATTTTCACTTTAGTTCTATGTATAATATTTATAGGGCTTAATGCTCAAAAAAAATTCACCATCGTCCTTGATGCCGGACACGGTGGTAAAGATACCGGCACAAAAACCTACTATTCGGATTTGGGAATGGTCAACGAAAAAGATGTTACGCTCGCAGTAACCCTGAAGCTGGGAAAACTATTAGAACAAAACAAAGATATAAAAGTCATCTACACCAGAACAGCCGATGTCTATCCTACCCTTGGTGATAGAACAGACCTCGCAAACCGCGTAAAAGCCAGCCTATTCATATCCCTACACTGCAATGGTGCAGGTGCAAGGAAAGCCCCTTATGGTACAGAAACCTTTGTGCAAGGTCCAGATCAAAACGACACAAACTTGGAGGTTGCTAAACGCGAAAACGATGTAATCTATTTGGACTCCGAAGACCGAAAAAAATTCTCCAGCTACGATCCAAAATCGCCGGAATCTCTCATTGCACTGAAACTTCAGCAAAGTAAGTATTTAGAAGCGAGTTTACTATTCGGAAGCTATGTAGAAGACAATTTCGTAAATAACGACCACCGCCTCTCCAGAGGGGTGAAACAAAAAAACCTCCATGTACTAAGGCTCAATGCAATGCCTTCCGTACTTATAGAAATGGGATTCATCAGCAATCCTACGGAAGCCCATTATCTGGCGTCGGAAAACGGACAAAATGAAATCGCAAAAAGCATCTATGAAGCCATTATCAAATATAAAAATGTTGTCGAAAAAAAAGAGACAAGAAATAGTAGCTTTAACTCTGCAAACAACACTCCCACAAAACCTAAGGAGCAACCTCTAAAGAATGACTATCGTGTGCTTTTGATGTCTACTCCCGAGAGGTTCAACACTAATGATGTGGCGCTCAAAGGGCTTAACTATATTTTTGTAATGAAAGAAAACGACCTTTATAAGTATTACTACGGTACGACTAACCTTGCCTCTATAAGAGACAACAATGTAAAAACAGCTAAAGGAGCAGGATTCAGAAATGCCGTAGCAATAGGTTTTATGCCTAATCAATCTTTAGCAAACGGCTACTACACTCTCGAATTGATCGTAACAGAGAAAAAATTAGGTTCAGACTCGTTTATTCTAAACCTTTTAAATGGAGTAAAAAGAACAAAAAAACACGGAAAATTCTACTATACCTATGGTAATTTTAAAAAGATAGAGGATGCCATAGATACGATGAAAACTCTTAGCAAAAAAGGAATCAACAATATTGTGATAGAAAAAGTTGAATAAAATTTGCTGATTCAAAAAATATTTTTATTTTTGCAGTCCCAAAAAACAACGGCCTATTCGTCTAGTGGTTAGGACTCAAGATTTTCATTCTTGCAACAGGGGTTCGATTCCCCTATAGGCTACAAATTAGCAAATAAAAAATTTTAGAAAAAATTTTGTAGTTTAAAAAAAATGCATATCTTTGCACCCAAGTTTTAAGAATTATGGCAAATCATAAATCAGCACTCAAGAGAATCAGACAAAACGAAGCGAGAAGACTTCGTAACAGATACTATCACAAAACAGCAAGAACAGCCGTGAAAGTATTGAGAAATGAAGAAGATAAAAAAGTGGCTTCTGAGCAGTTACCAAAAGTAATTTCTCTTATCGATAAATTGGCTAAGAAAAATATCATTCATAAAAACAAGGCTTCAAACTTGAAAAGTAAGCTAACAAAACATGTAAATAGCTTAGGTTATTGATTATTAAAACTTATTATGGCCCGTTCGTCTATCGGTTAGGACTCAAGATTTTCATTCTTGCAAGAGGGGTTCGATTCCCCTACGGGCTACAAAGTCATCCAATTTAGGATGACTTTTGTTTTTATATTAAACCTAATTTCAACAATATGAAAATACTCATCATCAATGGTCCCAACCTCAACTTACTCGGAACACGAGAACCCGAAATATACGACTCCCGACCTATGAATAGTATTTTGGAAGAACTTAACCAAGAGTTCTCTTCCACAGAAATCATTTACTTTCAATCCAATATAGAAGGGAAAATCATAGACTGCTTACAAAAAAACGATTACGATGCCGTTATCATAAACCCAGGGGCTTACACGCATTATTCTTATGCCATAGCAGACGCTCTAAAAAACATCTCAAAACCTAAAATAGAGGTTCATATCAGCAATATCTATCAGAGAGAGGAATTCCGCCAAAAGTCTGTCACGGCACCCTATACCAATGGTATTATTTCCGGATTCGGATTAGACAGTTACCGCTTGGCAATGTTATCTTTAATCCAAAAATAAAATTAACTCAAAACAGATGGACAAAAACAAACTCCATTACGAAATATCAGGGAACGGCACCGAAAACCTTGTTCTTCTGCATGGCTTTATGGAAAACCTAAGTATATGGGAAGATATGGAGCCTTTTCTATCGGATAAGTTCAGGCTCATAAAGGTAGATTTGTTGGGACACGGGAAATCGCCCATTATATCGGACACACACACTATGGGTATGATGGCAGCAGAAGTAAAGATACTTTTAGACTCACTGAAAATAGAAAAATGCCATATCTTGGGACACTCTATGGGCGGATATGTAGCCCTTGAACTTGCCGAATTATTCCCCGATAGACTAAAAAGTATCACGCTGTTTTTCTCCACTTACTATCCCGATGATGATGCCAAAAAAGAGATGCGTAAAAAGAGTTTTAGGATTATCAAAGAAAACTTCAGAGCTTATGTCAATGCCGGCGTAGCCAATCTATTCAACCCTAACGAAAAATTATTACTAGCAGACAAAATAGAAAAAGCTAAAAATATAGCTCTTGCTACTACCCCCGAAGGTACCCTTGCCGCTACAAAAGGGATGATAGAGCGTACCAACAAAAGGAAAGTACTGAAACATTTAGATGCCAAAGTTTTGGTTCTAGCAGGGAAACACGATACGACGGTAAAAGTTTATAGCACGATAGTCCACCTCCCCGATAAACCTTCTGTAAAATCTTATATCTTAGACTGCGGACACAACGGACACTGGGAACGCCCGGAAATATGTGCCGCAATACTTAACAGAGAGTTGCTTTGGAATGTTTAGCACTCCGCTATATTTACAGAAATAGCTAAACCGCCCTCTGAGGTTTCTTTGTATTTGGAATTCATATTTTGAGCAGTATCCCACATAGATTTTATGACATCGTCCAAGCTCACCCTTGCGTGTTTAGGATCGCTTTCCAAAGCGAGGTTTGCGGCTGTAATAGCCTTTATCGCCCCCATAGAATTCCGCTCTATACACGGTATCTGAACCAATCCCTTGATAGGGTCGCAAGTGAGCCCCAAATGATGCTCCATTGCAATTTCTGCAGCCATCAATACTTGCTCCGGATTTCCTCCCAATATCTCAGTAAGCCCTGCCGCAGCCATAGCCGAAGATACGCCTATTTCTGCCTGACAACCGCCCGCCGCTGCAGATATCGTTGCATTTTTTTTGAACAATGTACCTATCTCCCCCGCCACTAACAAGAAACGAATAATATCATCACTCGTATTAAATTGCGTAAAAGACTGTGCATACATGAGTACAGCAGGGATTACGCCACTCGCTCCATTAGTGGGTGCCGTAATAATCCGCCCAAAACTGGCATTTTCTTCATTTACAGCAAGTGCAAAGCAAGATACCCACTTTGTAGTAGAAACAAAATCCGTTTCGGAGCCTGCTATCATCTCAAACCATTGGTCTATATTTTGATAGGTTCTGCCGCCTAAAAGTTTTTGATTAAGCCCTGCCGCACGGCGTTTTACATTAAGCCCTCCGGGCAATACCCCTTCTTTATTAACCCCTTTATAAATACATTCTTTTATCTGTTTCCAGATGTAAAGAGCTTCGGCTTCCGTCTCTGCTCTGTCTCTCCAAGATTCCTCATTGATATAAACCAAATCAGACATTCTATCCAAGCCTAATTTATCACAATAATAAAGGATATCTTTTGCCTTATGGCAAGGGTAAAGCGTACGAATGCACGACTGCTCAAGGGTATTATCTTCCTTTGTTGCTACGAAACCTCCTCCTACGGAATAATAATCTTGGGCAACTTCAGTTCCATCTTCAAATATCACTTTGAAAATCATTCCATTAGGATGGAAATCAAGATTTTTTTCCATATTAAGGACAAGATGCTTACCATACACGAAAGGGATTTCCTTTTCTCCGCCCAATAACAGCCTTTTCGATAATTTTATTTTCTCTATTTTTTCATCAATCTTAGTCGTGTCTATCGTTTTGAAATCTTCACCGCTAAGTCCTAAAATTCCGGCTATATCCGTACCATGCCCCACGCCTGTCTTTGCTAAAGAGCCAAAAAACTCTACGAAAATCTCCTTCACATTTTCCAACGGCTGAGTTCTGCGGATAAGTGCAAGAAACAATTCTGCTGCATTCCACGGCCCCATAGTGTGAGAACTGGATGGCCCTATCCCAATTTTTATAATTTCAAAAACACTTATAGACTGCATACTCTGTCAAATTTAGGGTGGCAAAGATAATTTTATTATCTAACATCTGAAAATTTCACTTAAAATTCGGGATACCTCATTTGCCTTTATCGCCGGAAAAAGGTGGGTTCCTCCTTTGATGATATAATCCGGGTTAGAGTTTTTTATAGGAAAAACGATATCCTTATCGCCTGATATTTGTATTGTTTTATGATTAGCACTAAACTGCCAATGCACTATTTTAGCAATAGACCACTTCAGATAATAAGCATCTTTTACCTTAAAAAATCGCATAACTTTAATCCCCTTAGACGTAATTAAATTCCTAAACCAAATATAAGACCGATAAGACTTCTCATTGAATATCCAAATAGGAATGAACGGTGCTAATCTTGTTCTTTGGAACATTTTCAATAAAAAAGGTTTCTCACTATCCGATTTTATAGAAGCCAAAATAACCACTTTTTCGGCGGGTATTATCTTGTCTATTTCTTGAACAATAAATCCCCCGAAAGAATATCCCATTAAAAAAAATCCTTCTTCGCCATTAATCCCCGAAGCCATTCTTTCTACATAATGAGGGAAACTCTCGTTTTTTTCGGGAACCAGCCAAGGTATAAATATCGGTTCTACCGTTTCGGGAAATTTTATTTTTTCTAAAACATCATAACCCGCACCGAGACCACTAATGATATACAATTTTTTAGGCATAATACTCCCTATGCAAAAACAATGCAAAAGATTAATGCACCAAATCCAATCCTCCGAAGTTGCCGCTACTCATCATTAGAAACACACCGTTTGTTTTGTCCAAAGATTGCCAATAGCAGTGCAAATCCTCAGCATTCGTAAAAACTTTTAAGTTAGAATTCTTAAATTTATCCTTAATCAAATCCGGTGAGATAGGCTCCATTCTCTTTATTCTAAGTGCTTCTTCCGAATAAAAGACCACTGCTTCATCTGCCAGATCCAGACTGTGTGCATACTGCTCCAAAAAAACAGGATTAAGAGAAGAATAAGTATGAAGCTCCAAAAATGCGTAAGTTTTCTCTTTCTTAAAACGCTCTGCAAATGCTTTTACCGTAGCACTTACCTTACTGGGTGCGTGGGCAAAATCTTTATATAAAATGCCGCCATCCAGCCTTTCTACTTTTTCCAGTCTTTTGGAAGCCCCTTTGAAACTCATTATCGCTTCATAAAATTCTTCCTCCATAATACCCATCTGCTGGCATATGAGCCTTGCACCTTCCATATTAAGAAGATTATGACGCCCAAATATAGAAAGAGGGATATCGCCCATTTCCGTCTGAAGAAAAACCGTTTCATTTTCTATTTTATATTTAGGGGTACAATAAGGGATTTTTCTGAAATAATTCTCTGCATTTTCCACCACCTTAACTACCTCTTTATCTTCTTCATTATAAACCAAAATACCACCGGGCGTAATGGTCTCTACAAATTTTTTGAACTGAACGGTATAATCCTCAAATGTCTTAAATACATTGATATGATCCCACGCAATTCCGGAAATCAACGCTATATTGGGGTGGTACAATAGAAATTTCGAACGGCTGTCAATAGGTGACGACAAATATTCATCGCCCTCCAAAACCATAAAATCATTATCATCCGTAATTTTCACCATACAATCAAACCCTTCCAGCTGGGCACCCACCATATAATCTACCTCTCTACGATGGAATTGCAGCGTGTGAAGTATCATAGAGGTAATCGTTGTCTTACCATGGGAACCGCCTATCACTACTCTTGTTTTATTTTTGCTTTGTTCGTACAGAAACTCGGGATAAGAATAAATTTTTAATCCCAGTTCCTTAGCTTTGGCTAATTCAGGATTGTCCTGATGGGCGTGCATCCCAAGAATTGCCGCATCTATATCTTGAGTAATCTTCTCTGGAAACCATCCCAATTCTGACGGTAAAATACCTTTTTTTTCCAACCTCGACTTAGAAGGCTCAAATATAGCATCGTCTGATCCCGATACTTCGTACCCTTTGTCTTTTAGTGCTATTGCCAAATTATGCATAGCACTCCCCCCTATTGCAATGAAGTGTGTTTTCAAAATTCAAATCGTTTTAGCAAAGGTAATATTTTTTCCTTATATTGAACATCGAATGATTTGACAAATTAGCCCACTAAGAAATACTATTTTATATGAAAATCCTTTGAAAAGTATTATATTTGTACTCTATAACTGATATAAAAAGATATGAAGACACAAAAGATAGGCATTACTTTTTCTGCATTTGATCTGTTACACGCAGGACATATAAAAATGCTTGAAGAAGCCAAGGCGGTATGCGATTACCTTATCGTAGGGCTACAAATGGATCCTACTCTTGACAGACCGGAAAAAAACAAACCGGCCCAGTCTGTAGTTGAGCGGTATATTCAGCTGAAAGCTTGTAAATCAGTAGATGAAATTGTCCCTTATAATACAGAACAAGATTTATTGGACATCTTAAAATCTTTTGTTATTGACATTCGGATTATCGGTGATGACTATCGCGATAAGAATTTTACAGGTAAAGACTACTGCGAACAAAAAGGAATTGAAATCTATTACAATAAGAGAGACCATAGATTTTCCAGCTCGGCACTGAAAAAAGCAATCTACGAGCAAGAGTCTCAAAAGTACAACAAATAATGAAACTAAAGGAAACTATTCTTAAAGATTGTTTTATCGTAGAACCTACAATATTTAATGATGAGAGAGGTTATTTCTACGAAAAATATAACCAGAGAAAATTTGAAGAACTATCAGGGCTATCCGGAGATTTTGTTCAAGATAATATTTCTAAATCTTCGTACGGGGTACTAAGAGGTCTTCATCTGCAAAAAGGGGAACACGCTCAAGCTAAGTTAGTATCTTGTCTCGAGGGAAAAGTATGGGATATAGCCGTAGATCTTAGAGAAGACTCGCCAAGTTTTGGCAAATGGATTGGAGTAGAACTAACTGAAGAAAATAAATACCAACTCTACATTCCTCGTGGTTTTGCTCACGGTTTTGCCGTACTTAGTGAAACCGCAATATTTTCATATAAGTGTGATAACTATTACAACAAAGAATCCGAAGGAGGTATTATTTGGAACGACCCTGATTTGGCAATAGACTGGAAACTACCTCCTAATGATATCATCCTATCTGAAAAAGATAAAGCAATGCCAAAATTTAAAGCTAAAAATTTTTAATTAAAAACTATGAAATCTATTATAATCACTGGAGGGGCTGGATTTATAGGATCCCATGTCGTTCGAGAGTTTGTAAAATACTTACCAAAAACAAAAATCATCAATTTAGATGCTCTCACTTATGCCGGAAATTTAGAGAACCTCAAAGATATTGAAAACGAGCCTAATTACATTTTTGAAAAAGCCGATATTACAAATACCGAAGAACTTAGAGCCATTTTTGAAAAGTACTGCCCTGATGCTGTGGTACATTTAGCCGCAGAAAGCCATGTGGATAGAAGCATCACAGATCCGAATGCCTTCATTAACACCAATGTAATAGGAACGGCTAACCTTCTCAATCTTTGCAAAGAATTTTGGACGCTGAATCCCGAACATACGCACGGGAACTTTCCCGATGAGGAGAGGCAAAACCTATTTTACCATGTATCTACAGATGAGGTATATGGAGCATTGGGCGAAACCGGTTTTTTTACAGAAGAAACACCTTACGATCCAAAATCACCTTACTCCGCCAGTAAGGCTGCCAGTGATCATTTGGTAAGAGCTTATGGAAACACCTATGGACTTCCTTATATTATTTCCAATTGTTCTAATAACTATGGACCAAATCATTTCCCTGAAAAGCTAATCCCACTATGTATTTTTAATATCATCAATGAAAAACCTCTTCCTATTTATGGAGATGGGAAATATACGAGGGACTGGCTTTTTGTCGTAGATCACGCTAAGGCTATTTTTAAAATTTTCCACGAAGCCAAAACCGGAGAAACCTACAATATCGGAGGATGGAATGAATGGCAAAACATAGACCTCATCAAGGAATTGATTAAACAAATGGACGCTCGATTAGGTCGTCCTGAAGGTTATTCAGAGCGATTGATTACTTTTGTAAAAGACCGCCCGGGACACGACAAACGCTATGCCATAGATGCCACAAAACTCAACAAAGATTTAGGCTGGAAACCAAGTGTAACATTCGAACAAGGCTTAGCCAAAACGATTGATTGGTTTTTGGAGAACAAAGCATGGTTAGAGCATGTTACTAGTGGAGCTTATCAAGAATATTATAGTAAACAGTATAAATAATGAAAGGCATTATATTAGCCGGAGGTTCCGGTACGCGTCTGTATCCTCTTACCATTGCTGTGAGTAAGCAACTTATGCCTGTTTACGATAAACCAATGATCTATTATCCACTATCCACCTTGCTATTAGCAGGGATTAAAGAAATACTCATAATCACCACGCCGCACGATCAAGAAAATTTCAAGAAGCTCCTCGGAGACGGCTCTCAGATTGGCTGCCATATAGAGTATAAAATACAGCCAAGTCCTGATGGATTAGCCCAAGCTTTTATACTTGGAGAAGAGTTTATCGGCAATGATTCCGTAGCCTTGGTATTAGGGGATAATATTTTTTATGGAGCAGGGCTGTCCCAGCTTTTAGAGAGTAAAACCAATATAAAAGGAGGCTGTGTATTCGCCTACAAAGTTACGGATCCAGAGCGGTACGGTGTTGTAGAATTTGATAAAGACCAAAAAGCAATTTCCATTGAAGAAAAACCTACTCATCCAAAATCCAGCTATGCGGTTCCGGGGCTTTATTTCTACGACAACCAAGTGGTGGAGTTTGCAAAAAACTTAAAACCTTCTGCACGCGGTGAGTTGGAAATCACAGATATCAACAGAATTTACTTAGAAAAAGGTGAATTAGAAGTAGGCGTAATGTCTCGCGGAACGGCGTGGCTGGATACAGGAACCTTTGACTCCTTGCACGAGGCTTCAGAGTTTGTAAAAGTCTTAGAAAAACGCCAAGGATTCAAAATCTCTTGTATCGAGGAAATCGCTTACAAAAAAGGATTCATCAACAAAGAACAAGTACTAAAAGCAGCCGAAAAATACGGTAAAAGTGGTTACGGAGATTATCTAAAAAATATTTTCTAACAACAAGAAATCATATATGTACACACAGATAGAAATAGATTCTCACTTTGAGGGACAGCTACAAATTGCCTATCTCAACCAGCCTGAGACTTACAACAGTCTTACCAAGACAATGCTCAGAGAATTAAAAAAATTTGTACAAGATTGTAATGCAGATTTCAATGTCCGCTGCGTTGCTATTTCCGGAAAAGGAAAGGCTTTTTGTTCCGGACAAAACCTTAAAGAGGCATTGTCTTATAAAGACGAAAAGCACGAAGAGCGTTTTATACAAAGGATAGTCGTTGATTATTACAATCCTTTAGTCCAAGTTATCATCAATGCCCAAAAACCAGTAATCTCTTTAGTCAATGGTCCTGCAGTGGGTGCAGGAGCAATGTTAGCTTTAATTTGTGATTTTGCATTAGCCTCAGAAAACGCCTATTTTTCTCAAGCATTTTCTAATTTAGGCTTAATTCCGGATACTGCAGGAACCTATTTCTTACCCAAACTAATGAGCCGAGCACAAGCATTTTACTTGGCTTTCACAGGGAAAAAGCTATCCGCAAACGAAGCCAAGCAAATGGGAATTGTAGCAGATACTTTCTCGGCAGATGAATTTCAAGTAAAAGCAATGAGTGTTTTGGAACAAATCACAATGAAGCCAACCGTGGCATTAGCTCTCACTAAAAAAGCATTTAATAAATCTTATGATAATTCTCTGAACGAGCAGTTGGATCTGGAAGGAATACTTCAACAAGAAGCAGCAGAATCAGAAGATTTTCAAGAAGGTATCGCTGCTTTTATAGATAAAAGAACGCCTACTTTTAAAGGTAAATAATCTCAGTACATTTCTAAATTTTACTACCACCAGACAACAAAGCTGTAAAATACATAATATAAAAAATTACCTTACCTTTGTTAAATATTTTTTAATTATGATAATATCAATGACGGGATTCGGCAGAGCCGAAGGAAACTTTGAAGGAAAAAAAATAAGTGTCGATATTCGCTCGCTTAATGGTAAAAATATAGATCTAAATATTCGTATTCCACTATTTTACAAAGAAAAAGAATTTGAAATAAGAAAAATACTTAGCGAGACTATTGTAAGAGGAAAAGCAGACTGCTACATCTCTATAGAGCATATGGAGGAAAATCCTTCTGTAATCATTAACCACAACATGGTAAAAAGCTATGTTTCTGAACTAAAGTCCATATCAAAAGACGGTAGAGATATCGAATATCTAAAAATAGCTATGAGACTTCCGGAAGCTGTTTCCACAAAAAGCGAAGAACTCTCCAGCGAGGAATGGAATGTATTAAAAAAGCTCATCGAGGAGGCTCTTTCACAGTTTAATAACTTCAGAAAAACCGAAGGCGACTGCTTAAGAAGAGATTTAGATAGTAATATTGAGAATATCGGTAAATTTTTAAAAAAAGTAGAACCTTACGAATCCGAACGAATCCGTATCATTAAAGAAAAATACGAAAAGGCATTAAAAGACTTTGAATCAATAGATGAAACACGCTACTACCAAGAAGTAGTTTATTATATAGAAAAATTAGATATATCAGAAGAAAAGACACGCCTTGCCCAACATCTGAAATACTATAAAGAAGTTATGGAAAATGAGCAGTGCAATGGTAAAAAATTGGGATTTATAGCTCAAGAAATTGGGAGGGAAATCAATACTCTCGGTTCAAAATCAAATCACAGTGAAATCCAAAAATTAGTTGTGATGATGAAAGACGATTTAGAAAAAATCAAAGAACAAACTCTCAATATTTTATAAATAGCAATAAAGATTATCATAATAAAAAATCCACCTCATCTTTGAAGTGGATTTTAATATATAAACATTCTATTTATTACTCTGCATCAAAGTCATCATCTTTATCAGCAGTCGCTTTCGCTTCTTCTTTAGATTTTTCTTTCTCAGCTTTTCTTTGAGATTGTCCTTCTTTGATAGCATCTGTAACAGCAGAAAGAATCATATCAATAGACTTAGAAGCATCATCGTTACCAGGGATTACATAATCCACTTTTCTTGGATCAGAATTGGTATCTACGATTGCAAAAACAGGAATACCCAATTTTTTAGCTTCAGTTACAGCAATATGTTCTCTCATAATATCCACTACAAATACTGCAGAAGGAAGACGCACCATATCTGCTATAGAACCTAAGTTTTTTTCAAGATTAGCTCTTTGTCTATCTACTTGTAATCTTTCTTTTTTAGATAAAGTTTCGAAAGTACCATCTTTCTTCATTTTATCAATAGCGTTCATTTTCTTCACGGCTTTTCTGATAGTAACGAAGTTGGTAAGCATACCTCCCGGCCATCTTTCTGTAATATAAGGCATATTGACATCAGATGCGTGTTTTGCTACTATTTCTTTAGCTTGTTTTTTAGTTGCTACGAAAAGAACTTTTTTACCAGCCGAAGTTATTTTTTCAAGAGCTGTACAAGCTTCTTCTAATTTAACAGCTGTTTTGTGTAAATCGATAATGTGAATACCATTTTTCTCCATAAAGATATACGGAGCCATATTCGGATTCCACTTTCTTGTCATATGACCGAAGTGTACTCCTGCCTCTAAAAGGTCTTTTACATTTGCTTTTGCCATTATTTTCTTTTTTGTTAGTTTACTTTCCGCTTTCTTGAGCAATCAACAAATTCTATAGATGGGAGAATTGTTTGGATGCTAAACATAACGGGCAATTTTTAGTTTTAAAATTCAGAATAATGAATAAAAATAATTTGATAAAAATATTTTCTTCACTTCTAAAAATATTAACGTTTTGAGAATTGGAATTTCTTTCTCGCTTTTTTCTGTCCTGGTTTTTTTCTTTCCACCATTCTTGCGTCTCTTGTAAGAAGCCCGTGGGGTTTTAAGATTGCACGGTTTTCTTCATTTATTTCGCATAATGCTCTGGAAAGCCCTAATCTGATAGCTTCTGCTTGACCAGTAATACCACCACCGAACACATTGATTTTAACATCATATTGTCCTGTAGTCTCAGTAAGCAAGAAAGGCTGATTCACTTTATATACCAAAACATCTGTGCAAAAATATTCTTTGGCATCTTTCCCATTCACAGAAATATTTCCTGTACCTGGTTTCACATAGACTCTTGCCACAGAAGTTTTTCTTCTTCCTATTTTGTGTACTATTGACATATATCTTATTTGATTTCGTTAATGTTAATTACTTTTGGCTGCTGAGCTTCGTGCTTATGCTCTGTACCTTCGTATAGATAAAGGTTTTTCAAAATTTTAGCACCTAATCTGTTTTTAGGAAGCATTCCTTTTACAGATTTTTCTAAAATCCTCAAGCTGTTCTTTTTTCTAAGCTCTTCAGCTGTCATAGACTTTTGACCTCCAGGATAACCTGTATGCCAGATATATGTTTTGTCAGACCACTTGTTCCCGGAAAGCTCTACTTTCCCTGCATTCAAAACAATTACATTATCACCACAATCTACATGAGGTGTAAAGTTTGTTTTGTGCTTACCTCTCAAAATCTTCGCAACCTTAGACGCTAATCGTCCTAATGGCTGCCCGGCAGCGTCCACCACAACCCATTCTTTATTAGCGGTAGCTTGGTTTGCCGATACTGTTTTGTAACTTAATGTATTCACAAATTTATCGTTTACGATTAAACATAATTTTCCCCATACGGGAGTGCAAAAGTACAAATATTTTTTTAATTGAAAAATTTTCTGCGGATTAAATCTTCTCGGTACATTCAACCATCAAATACGACACATTGATAAAAGAGGTCTTTCGGAGTTATAAAATTTAAGTTTTTCCCTTGGTCTTCAGTTAATTTTACATTGAATTTCTTTGATATATTCATCATCAATGGTGCTAAATTCTGATGATTTCGAAATATATTACCTGACTCATTTATTGCTGTATTCATTCAATTCCCTTTACCATAAATTATACGGATGTACAAAATAAAATTCAAACTACATTTTTTTTGCAACCTTTTGATGATGGGCAAACTCAACACCATTATCACTGATAATGGACTTTACCGAGTCTTTGTGAGGCAACAGTATTTCTATCACGCTTTGTGCCAATGTTTACGCATTTTTACCTTAAAAAAATCCTTTTAATAGAAATAAATCTTTTATCTCATATATCGCTTTTATATTTGAACTTAGAGATTAGATTTATATTATTCCAAAAAAATCGTACCACAAATTAAGTTGGAAAAAGCTTAATTTTGATTCATAAAAAATAAAATTTCATTGAGAAATACCATCATAGAAAACACTAAGGCATCAATAGTAAAAATCAATAGAATTATTTAATTTTGAATATCCTAATCAACTTAAATCTGATTAATTCCGGTCTAACATTTGGGGAGTAGTATACATTAACTGCAACTATCAGGTGAGAAGAGAAAGTAAAATCAGTTTATTTTGTGTAAGCTTTTTCATCCCATGACATCTTTAAATTCAGTATAATAAATAAATTAATTACTAAAGTGCACAACAAAAATAATGGTCTATCAATTTTTAAAATTACCTTTGGAAATATACACCACCTTTTTAGTGTCAAAAAAAGACTCCTCAAAATAATGATTGAGACTGAAAACCTCGCACTTTAGCCCGGCTAATTCTTCGGCTAAATCACCACCTTTCAGATACAATACGCCATTGTGTTTAGAGTTGATTTGCTCTTTCTCAAACTTCCCTTTGAGCCACCTGAGAAATACGGGCATCTGCGTAACGGCACGGCTTACCACAAAATGGAATTTCCCCTCTACGCCCTCTGCCCTACCATGTACAGCAGTTACATTTTCCAGTCCTACGCCATTAGCAACCGCTTCTACTACTTTGATTTTTTTACCAATAGAATCCACCAGCGTAAAATGGACATTCGGAAATAGAATCGCCAGCGGAATACCGGGAAAACCGCCACCTGTACCTACATCTAAAACCTTAGTCCCAGCTGAAAAAGACATTACTTTGACTATTCCCAAAGAATGCAGTATATGCTTTTCGTACAAACTCGCCATATCTTTGCGAGAGATGACATTTATTTTCTCGTTCCACTCGTTGTAGAGTGTCTCTAATTGAACAAACTGTCCTTTTTGTCTTTCTGTAAGGTTTGGAAAATACTTAGTAATAAGGTCTATCCCCATTTAACAGTCTTTTTCGTTGCGTGTTTCTAAGTATTTCTGCCACTCCCATGTCGTCCTAAGTGCCTCTTCCAGCGTTGTTTTCGATTTCCAGCCCAACTCCCGCTCTACTTTGCTCACATCAGCATAAGCAATGGTAATATCTCCCTCTCTACGACCGCAAATTTTATACGGCACTTTCACATTATTAGCTTTCTCAAAAGCATGAACAACTTCTAATACAGACGAACCCTTTCCTGTTCCTAAGTTATAGACATCTACGAGCGTTTCCTCCTTGCTGTTAAGTATTTTTTTTAAGGCTAAGACATGAGCTTTTGCCAAATCCACAACATAGATATAATCTCTTATGGCCGTCCCGTCCGGTGTAGGATAGTCCGCACCCCAAACATGAAGTTCCTCCCTAATTCCTGCCGCCGTTTGCATTACATAAGGCACAAGATTATTAGGAATTCCTATCGGCAGCTCTCCTATTTTTGCAGAAGGGTGGGCACCTATTGGGTTAAAGTACCTCAGCAGTGTTACCTTTTTTTTATGAGCATTAGCGAAATCCCGTAGAATCTCCTCTCCCATTTGTTTGGTTTTTCCGTAGGAAGACTCCGGGGTTTTAAGCAGGGTATCCTCATCAATAGGCATTTTGTCCGCCTGCCCATACACGGTACACGAAGACGAAAACACAAAATTGGAAATATTCCGTTCTTTGAACTCTTGCAAAATATTAATCAAAGAAAACAGATTATTCTCATAGTAATCTACCGGTTTCACTTGGCTTTCCCCTACGGCTTTGAATGCTGCAAAATTGATACATCCCTCAATATAGTGGGCGTCTAAAACCTGAGCCAATAAGTCTCTGCGTTTCAAATCAAATGGATAAAGAACAGGTGATTTCCCCGTTATTTCTTTAATATTTTCGAGAACAAATTTTTCGGAATTGGACATATCATCCACAATAACCACCTCAAAACCATTATTCAAAAGCTCTACCACCGTATGAGAGCCAATGTATCCCAATCCTCCCGTAACTAAAATAGCCATCTTATATTTTTCTTATTTATTCATAAATTCTAATACCGACTCTGTGATATATTTGAGTTGTTCGGCATCTAACTCCGTGTGCATTGGCAGAGAGATAACTTCGTCTAAAAGTTTATCTGTGTTAATGAAATCCGCGTCTTTGCTATCTTGGAAATAGGCTTTTTGTTTCCTCAAAGCCACAGGATAATAAATCATTGCAGGAATTTCCTTTGAAGTCAAAAACTCTTGCAGTTCATTTCTTTTCCCATTGAGAATACGCAATGTATATTGGTGGAACACATGGGTACTCTGCGCATATCTTTTAGGTATCAACATATTTGGATGCCCTGAAAAAGCACTATCGTAATAATCTGCTGCTTTTCTTCTCGCATCATTGTATTGGTTAAGGAACGGCAACTTTCTCCTCAGCACCGCTGCCTGAATGCTATCAAGACGGGAATTAACCCCCACTTCATCGTGGTAATAGCGTTTATACATTCCGTGATTTACAATTCCTCTAATCTTATAATCCAGCTCGTCATCATTGGTAAAAATAGCACCGCCATCTCCATAGCAGCCGAGATTTTTAGACGGGAAGAAAGATGTCGTCCCAATAGTTCCCATCGTTCCGGCCTTTTTCACTGTTCCATCCGAGAATGTAAATTCCGCTCCTATCGCTTGAGCATTATCTTCTACGACATAGAGATTGTGTTCTTTGGCAATTTTCAGAATCTCCTCCATATTGGTACATTGCCCAAAAAGATGAACAGGAATAATGGCTTTGGTTTTCGGCGTAATGGCTTGACGGATTTTTTCAGGATCAATGGTAAAGGTATCATAATCCACATCCACCAAAACAGCTTTCAGCTTGAGCAAATGGATAACTTCTACCGTAGCGGCAAAAGTAAAATCAGCAGTAATTACCTCATCGCCCTCTTGCAAACCAAGAGCCATAAGTGCAATTTGCAGAGCATCTGTCCCATTGGCACAAGGAATCATATGTTTAACATCCAAATAATCCTCCAGCTCCTTTTGGAACAATTTTACCTCCGGACCATTCACAAATTGTGCAGATTCCATCACATTAAGAACTGCATTATCTACTTCATTTTTTATCTTAAAGTATTGACTCTGAAGGTCAACCATTTGTATTTTTTTCATAAAAAATTTTTCTGTAAAGGTAAGGATTAATCTCGATTAAAAAAAATGTTATCCGAATGTTTAGCCTCTTGCCTCTTCAGAACAAAATAAGTATCTCTAATATTTCATTCTAAGCATCAACGACTTCCTTTTATCTGCAATCCATTATTTTTTTTAACAACAAAACAATATTCATCGCAAGTTTCTTTACCACCCTATCTTATACGATTTCCGTATTTTACCGTAAGAATTAATTTGTCATAAAAAATCTTTTCTTATTTTTGTGCGGCAAAGCAGAGACTTTTTTATATTTCTTTTGCTTTTTACGGCTTGTTTTCAGTTTTAAAAGATTTATCCGCACGCAGAGCAAAGACAGAGCAGCGGTTATTGCTTTTGGAAAGCACAACAAACTCATAATAATTATAAAATAATTAAAGAAAGACAACTAAAATAAAAATGAAAAAAATCGTATCTTTATGTTTTGCTACAATAGCAATACTTACTTTAACTAATTGTAACCCAATATACAAGAAAATGAATATAGACAAATCTTTTTATGAAGCTCTGCCCGATGGCGTGTATGCTAAAATGGAAACCTCTAAGGGGGATATGATTATCAAGTTTTTTGATAAAGAATCACCGGTAACGGTAGCCAATTTTGTGGGACTTGCCCAAGGTAAAATAGAAAACAAAGCTAAGACTAAAGGCGTTCCATTTTATGACGGGCTTATTTTCCACCGAGTTATCAAGAATTTTATGATACAAGGCGGAGACCCGCAAGGTACCGGAATGGGAAGCCCCGGATACAAATTTGACGATGAGAAAAACGACCTGAAACATGATGCCGAAGGCTATCTGTCTATGGCAAATTCCGGACCTAATACCAATGGCTCTCAGTTTTTCATTACACATGTACCTACGCCTTGGCTTGATGGGAAACACACTATTTTCGGAAAAGTGGTAAAAGGAATAGAGGTAATAGATGCTATTGCTAATGTAAAAACAGCGGCTCAAGATCGCCCGGAACAAGATGTGAAAATCGAAAAAGTAGAAATTTTCACAAAAGGAGAGGCCTACAAACATTATGACGCAGCGAAAACTTTCAATGAAGGCAAGGCTAAAATCCAAGAAAACAACCAAGCATATTTTGAAAAAAAAGCAGCAGAAGAAGCTAAGAAATTAGAAAGAATGAAGAGCGAAATGACTCAAACCCCAAGCGGACTGTTCTACAAAATTACACAGACGACAGAAGGAAAAGCTCCAAAAGCAGGAGATGTCGTTGCAGTTCATTATTCCGGAAAACTACTTAACGGAATGGAGTTTGACAATTCTTACAAAAGACACGAACCGATAGATTTTCCTGTGGGAACAGGGCGTGTTATCAAAGGTTGGGATGAAGGTATAATGCTATTAAAAGAAGGTGAAAAAGCCACCCTGCTTATCCCGCCGGCATTAGGCTACGGAGCAAGAGGTGCGGGAGGCGTTATTCCACCAAATGCTTGGCTTCTCTTTGATGTGGAATTGGTGAAAGTAAAATAAAAAAAACAATATCAAAACGGTGGGACCACAAAAAGTTTCACCGTTTTAGTTTTCTAAATTTCAAATCATTAAAAAGATTACCATACAATCATATTATGACAATACATGATTTTATTTCCAAACTCAATTCTTTGATCCCCTTCCGGCAGGCTGAAGATTTTGATAATGTAGGCTTGCTCTGCGGCGTTCCGGAGAGAGAGATTACCAGAGTTCTCATAGCCCATGATGCTTTGGAGGAGGTTATAGACGAAGCAGAAGCACGAGGCGCCAATGTCGTTTTGGCTTTCCATCCCATTATCTTTTCGGGGCTAAAATCAATTACAGGAAAAAACTATGTGGAGCGGGCAGTCTTGAAAGCCATTGAAAAGAAAATAGCCATTATAGCTATTCATACAGCTTTGGATAATGATTTTCTTGGTGTTAATCATCAAATCGGCAAAGAGCTTGGACTTGAAAATCTACGCACGCTGATGCCTAAAAACAAATCATTAAAACAGCTGGTAGTCTATGTACCCAATGATCATTTAGAAGTCCTAAAAGAAGCCCTATTTCAAGCAGGTGCCGGGAATATAGGTTTCTATGATGAGTGCAGCTACGCTCTCGGAGGCAATGGAACATTCCGCCCTAAAAAAGGAGCAAATCCGTACTGCGGAACTATCGGAGAAAGAGAAACCACGGAAGAGTCTGCATTATCCGTTATTTTTGAAGATTATAAGCTTCCCGCAGTTATTGAGGCTATGAAATCTGCACATCCTTATGAAGAGGTAGCCTATCATATTTACACATTGGATAATGAAAATCAATATTTAGGTCTGGGGCAATATGGCGAGTTGCCGGAAGAAATGGACGAGTGGGATTTTTTGTCGTTGATCAAAAATAAATTTAATCTAAAAGTCGTTCGTTATAGTCCTTTGACTAATAAAAAAATAAAAAAAGTAGGAATGATAGGCGGAAGTGGAACCATCGGAATAAAGGCGGCTCTAGCAAAGGGCTGCGATGCTTACCTTACAGGAGATGTAAAATACCATGAGTTTTATCAAGGAGAGGATAAAATGTTGATTTGTGATATTGGGCATTTCGAATCAGAGCAATTTGTTATGACACAATTATTTGAAATTTTATCAGAAAATTTTACTACCTTTGCAGTCTTAAAAACGACTCAAAATACTAACCCCGTAAATTATTTTATATAACGATATGGCAAAGAAAACCGATGACATCTCTGTAGAAGAAAAACTAAGAGCGTTATACGACTTGCAGTTTATAGACTCTCGTTTGGATGAAATCCGCAATACCAGAGGAGAACTACCCATAGAGGTAGAAGACTTGGAAACAGAAATACAAGGCCTGAACAAAAGAGTGGAAAAATTTGAAAACGAAATCAAAGAACAGCAAGGCGAAGTTACTAGCAAAAAAGAGCTTATCAAGCAATCCAAAACATTGATAGAAAAGTATAAAAGCCAGCAGGACAATGTAAGAAATGATAAAGAATTCAGTGCATTGGAAAAAGAAATAGAGTACCAAGACCTTGAGATACAATTAGCAGAAAAGAAAATCAAAGAATTCAAAGCAAGAATAGAGCACAAAAAAGAATCTCTAAATGCCCTTAAAGAAAAAATTTCGGAGCTCGACGGTCATTTGAATTATAAGAAAAACGAGCTGGATAATCTCATCAACGAGACTCAAAAAGAAGAAGAATTTTTGGTTAAAAAATCCGAAGAGTTTGCAAAGAAAATAGACAAAAGACTTTTGGCTTCTTATCAAAGAATCCGAAACGGATCTTCTAACGGACTCGCTGTAGTAGGTATAGAACGAGGTGCTCCGAAAGGATCTTACTTTACTATTCCGCCTCAGAAACAAGTAGAAATCGCTCAAAGGAAAAAGATCGTTATAGACGAACATTCCGGTAAAATCTTAGTAGATGATGATTTGGTAAGCGAAGAAAATGCTAAAATGCAAGAAATAATAAAGTTTTAAGAATAAAAAACTTATAAAAAGTCCGCTTCATTTAAGCGGATTTTTTTATTTTTGGAAGCATAAAATTACTCTTATGAAATTAAAATACGCTCTACTCGGTTTAGCAGCACCAATGCTGATGAATGCCCAAAATGTAATGACTCCGGAAATACTCTGGACATTAAAGAAAATAAATGTACAAACGGTATCGCCGTCTCAAGATGCATTACTATACAGCGTGGGACAAGTGAATTTAGAGACAGAAAAAACAAATCATGAAAACTTTTTGCTCAATCTTAAAAACAACCAAAGCATCAATCTGAATTTAAAGGGCAAAACTCCGTTCCAATGGGATAGCAACGGCATCTACGCCAGAAAAGAAAATCAAATATACCTCTCCAAAGATATGGGCAAAACTTGGACGCTTTTCTATACTTTGGACAAAGATGCAGACCTCGCAATAGTATCTCCTGATGGCAAGAAGATAGCATTTAGTAAAGAGGTTTTGATAAACAAAATTATGGGTAAAGATATCTACAAGGATTTACCGAAGACTACCGGATATGTTTTTACAGACCTTAATCACAGACATTGGGATCATTTTAACAAAGGTAAATACAATCATATTTTTGTAGTAAATGCAGATGAGAATACCGATGAGGCAAAAGATATTATTGGCTGCAATCCTTGGGATTGCCCTCAACAGCCGGGTGGCGGACAAGAAGACTTTACTTTCAGCCCTGATTCTTCCGAGATATTATTCGTTCTAAAACCCTACGACGGGGTGAAGTATATGATTTCTACAAACACCGATATATTCTCGTATAACCTTAATTCCGGTACTGTAAAAAATCTGACTGAAAGTAATAAAGGATACGATATGAATCCAAAATTCAGTCCTGACGGAAAACATTTGGCTTGGCTAAGTATGGCAACCGACGGTTACGAAGCAGATAAAAATGAGCTTAAAATAATGGAGCTTAGCACCGGAAAAGTAACAAATATTACCAAAAACTGGGACGAAAGTATAGATGGTGATTTCTCTTGGGACAAAGGAGGGAAAACCATTTATTTTACCGCCGCCTATCGCGGAACGAAACACCTTTTTTCTGCAGATGCTAAAACGAAAGCCATTAAGCAAGTAACCGACGGGCAATTTGATGTAAATAACATCTATGCCCAGAATAAAAACGGATTAGTAGTAGGCAGAACGGATGTCAATCACAATACGGATTTGTATTCTGTAAATTTGAACAACGGAAAAATGGTTCAGCTTACGAATGTTAATAAGGAGATCTATGCTAAAATTACTCCTTCTAAATCTGAGCTTAAAATGGTAAAGACTACCGATGGCAAAGAAATGGGTGTTTGGTTTTTCTACCCACCAAACTTTGACCCTCACAAAAAGTATCCTTCGCTGCTGTATTGCCAGGGAGGTCCGCAGTCGGCTCTTACACCGTTTTTCTCTGTTCGCTGGAACTTTGCCCTTATGGCAGCCCAAGGCTACATAGTGATAGCACCAAACCGCAGGGGAATGCCGGGCTGGGGAGTAAAATGGAATGCAGATATCTCCAAAGACTGGGGAGGACAGCCTATGAAAGACTATTTGTCAGCCGCAGATTACGCTAAAACATTACCTTATATAGACGGCAGCCGTATGGGGTGCGTAGGTGCAAGCTATGGAGGATACAGCGTATTCATGCTTGCGGGAATTCACAAAAATAGGTTCAAGACATTTATCGCCCACGACGGATTGTTTGATATGAAATCTTGGTATCTTACGACAGACGAACTTTGGTTTGCCAATTGGGATTTAGGAGGCTCTCCTTATGATACGCCTGTGCCAAAATCTTACACAGATTTTAACCCGAGTAATTTTGTGAAAAATTGGAATCGCCCAATTATGATTATTCAAGGAGGAACAGACTACCGAGTACCTTATGAACAAGGGCAAGAAGCGTTTCAAGCAGCGAAACTTAAAGGACTTAAAACACAGATGCTTTATTTCCCTAATGAAAATCACTGGGTACTGAATCCTCAGAATGGGTTGCTCTG
This sequence comes from Riemerella columbipharyngis, assembly GCF_900101995.1. Lineage (GTDB taxonomy): Bacteria > Bacteroidota > Bacteroidia > Flavobacteriales > Weeksellaceae > Riemerella > Riemerella columbipharyngis. Next base: position 31,973 of record NZ_FNAS01000010.1, read on the forward strand.
GCAGCGAGAGTTTTTCAAATGGCTGAAAGAAACACTTTAATAAAAAAATAAGCTGCCCCAAGATGAGGCAGCTTATTTTTATCCTTTTTTATCTTAAATAAAGATTTTTTATTTAGCAGAAAGCGTTACCTGTAAGTCTATATCATCTTTTATCACAATATCTTTCATCGTAGATTTGTAGGAAACACCCCATTTTTGTCTGTCAATAGTGAATTTATCAGAAGTAAGAGTAAGAACCCCATTTTTTACCTCTATCTTTGCAGGAAAAGTTACGGCGTTTGTACTGCCTTTTAGTGTAAGATTACCCGTAATAATATAATTGAAGTCCGGTTTATTGTTTTTTCTTAAAAGCATCATTTTAAAAGTCCCCGTAGGGTATTTTTCTACCTCAAAGAAATCCCCATTTTTCAAGTGATTATTCAGTTTTGTTTGATATTCTCCGGACAGATCTGTCGCATTGATAGAGTTCATATCCAAAACAAAACTTCCTCCTGCTAATTGCCCGTTTTTCAAGATAACCGTTCCGCTACTGAGGTCTATTGTCCCTTGATGAGAAGAAGCCTCTGTCTTGGCTACTTTGTAGCCCCACCAATTAATTTTAGAAGAAACCACCTTGAGGCTTTTAGTTTGAGAGAACACCAATCCACTCGCTAAAACGAATAATAACGCTAATTTTTTCATTGTAGTTGTTTTTTATAATTCTATTCTGCAAAAGCAATGCAAATTTTAGACCAAGTAAAAAAGAAGTCAAAATGTTTATAAAACAAAAATCACCGCTAATTAAAATTAACAGTGATTTTGTACCCCAGACGGGACTTGAACCCGTACGCCAAAAGAGGCACAGGATTTTAAGTCCTGCGTGTCTACCAATTCCACCACCAGGGCAGGAAAAAAAATAGAAGCCGGAGCTCCTATTTTTATTTGAGCGAAAAACGGGACTCGAACCCGCGACCCCAACCTTGGCAAGGTTGTGCTCTACCAGCTGAGCTATTTTCGCAATTGTGCGGATGAAGGGACTCGAACCCCCACGCCTCTCGGCACCAGATCCTAAGTCTGGCGTGGCTACCAATTACACCACATCCGCAGTTGTATAAGTTCGCTTATCTTTTGTGAGTGCAAATGTAGAACTTATTTTTTAAATGACAAAATTTTTTATCAAATATTTTACCCCTACCCTTTGCTATTAAAATAAAAGCTTGAATATGTATATAATGTGATTCTTGTCATATTTTAGATTTTGCGTATATGCTTATATTTGTAGTGTGAAAAAGTGCTTTGGTATTTTAATGACTCTTCTTATGCTGATGATTACCTTTCAGCAGGTCGCTATTATTGTCCACTTTAAGCTCAACCAAGATTATATAGAAAAGAAATATTGTGTCAATAAGAATACTCCGACAACTCATTGCCACGGTAAATGCCGCCTAAGAAAAGAATTAGAAAACACACAAAAAGAATCGCCTAAAGCCATAAGTATTTACAAAACATTCGATTTAGTACCTACGACCACCTATAATTATAACTTTGAAAACAAAGAACCTGTGGCAGAAAACACGGCTCATCATTTTTATAAAGAAAAACTAACTGCAGCCGATTATAACGGAAGACTATTCAAACCTCCTATTTTTTAAATTTAATTTTCAAAGGATTTTGCATCCAAACTTTTCGTATTCCATTGCGTTGTGGAATGCTCTAATCGTTATATTAAAATTAAATTTAAAAAAATGAAAAACATAAAATTTCTTTTCGTAGCATTGGCTACTCTATTAGTTGTACAATCTTGCAACCGAGACAGCTCACCTAAAATTAAAACCAATGACAAGAACAATGTAACATTACAGTTTGATGACACAAGGCTTGCAGGCGAGTCTTTGTTGTTTGGACACAACTACACCTCTTCTAGCGGACAGAATTATCAATTCTCTAAAATCAATTATATCATTAGTAATGTAATTCTCACAAAAGCTGATGGCACAGAAGTGAAATACCACTGGAACGACCCTAATAATGGAGCTTTCATTGTGAGAAACGGAGAGGGAATATCTACCGTTCACGATTTTGTGCTAAAAGACATTCCTGCTGGCGATTATGTAAAAGTACAGTTCGGTATAGGAGTATCCCCAGAAGCATATTTATTGGGACAAGATCAACAAGGAGAGTTTTGGGACAAAGCTAAAGATATGAGATGGAACTGGAAATCCGGATATGTTTTCGTAAAAATAGAAGGAGAATATACTACAACAGAAAATACACAGAAACAATTTTTGACTCATATCGGAAATATGGGAAAACCTAATGATGAGTATCCTAATGTATACAAGACCGTAACTCTTGACATAAAAGGAACTGCTAAAGTGCGTGGAAATATTTCTCCTATTGTCCATATTGTATCGGATTTTTCCAAATACTTAGATGGCAAAAACAAAATCATTTTAAATACTGACAACGACAATAAAATGACACCAAAAGCTCCTATCGTTCAAAAGGCAATAGAGAATATTTCTGAAGTTTTTTTTGTACATCATACCCATAATAACCCCAATTAAGCATCAGTAATAAAATCTTCTGCCTGATAAAAATAGGCAGAAGATTTTTACTCTTTGATAAAAATAAAAAAATGAAAAAAAATATTCTTGGAGTAGTTTTGCTCTTCTTCGTGCTTCTATCGTGCCGAAAAGAAGAAAAAGTGTACTATCCGGTAGATACAAAAATACAACTTGGCATCCCTGATTATTTTCCAAAAATACAGCACGACATAGAAAAAAATTATCCCACCAAATACGGCATAGAACTTGGGAAAAAACTTTTCCACGAAGGACGCTTGTCTGCAGACGGCATCGTATCGTGCGGGTTTTGTCATATTCAAGAAAATGCTTTCACTCATCATGGGCACCCGGTAAGTCATGGTGTCTACGATAGAATAGGAATCAGAAATGCACCACCGGTACAAAATATGATATTCCTCAACAAATATATGTGGGACGGCTCGATTACTAATCTGGAAGAGCAGCCATTGGTACCTATCTCTACTCACGAGGAAATGGACGGAGACATTGGTACAATTCTAAAAACATTAAATAACGATAAAGACTATAAAAGATTATTCAAAATCGTTTATGGCGATGAAACCGCTACACCGGAGCGGATATTTAAAGCCTTGACTCAATTTATGGCAACACTCATATCGGCAGACAGTAAGTACGATAAAGTGATGAGACACGAAGCAGAATTCTCGGCTCAAGAGCAAGAAGGCTACAAACTTTTTAATGAGAAATGTACCTCTTGCCATAGTACAGCACTATTTACAGACCAAAGTTTTCGCTATACAGGATTGCCTTATAATGCTTATTACAAAGACAACGGCAGAGAGAGGGTAACAGACAAAAAAGAAGATTATCTAAAATTCCGAGTACCGAGCTTGCGGAATTTAGGCTACACTGCACCATATATGCACGATGGTAGATTTTTTACCCTAAAAGCTGTTTTGGATTTTTATTCAAACGACAATGGGCACCAAATACAAGACGCACCGAACCTCGATCCGTTACTAAAAAAAATTCCGGGACGAGTAGGCATACCGATGACAGAACAAGAGAAAAAAGACATTATTGCTTTTCTACTTACTTTAGATGACCCTCAGTTTATTTCCAACCCTGCATTTGCAGAATAAATTTATTTAATAATGAAACCTATTTTAATCATCATCTTAACCTCCGTTTTACTTCCATTGGCGAAAGCCGGAGATAGCTTATCTATATACCGCCCTTATATATTGGAACATTACAAAAAAGCAGAGCGTATCCAATGTGATGCCTGCGGATGCTCTATCGGAGGAGCGTCTTCAGGGTTTGAAAGTATCCTGAATCCACAGTTTATAGGGGTAAAGTATTTGTTTCAAAAATATGAGTCCAAAGCCTATGAGTATGACAAGCATTACTCTGTGCCGGAATATTACAATACCATTCAGATTTGGGGAAGATTTCCTGTTATCAAAAATTTGGATGCGTATGCCAGCCTGCCTTATCACGCCCACGAGCGTAAAACCAACCCTAAACAAAACATTTCCGGAATAGGAGATCTATCGGCTATGGCGATCTATAAGCTAAGGTTAGACAGTATGTCTCACCATCGCCTGAATGTAGGGCTTGGTGTAAAAATCCCCATAGCTAAATTTGACCGAAAACTAACCGAGAGCTACAATCCGAGTTTCCAACTAGGAACCGGCAGCTGGGATTATGCAGCCATTATTAATTATACTTATGCAAAAAATAGTTGGGCAGTAGCACTATCCACAGATTATACTTTCAAAAATCAAAACAGCAAATACTATCGGTTTGGAGACCAGTGGAATAGTTCTCTTACAGGGTATTACATCCATCATTTTAACAACTTCTCAATATCGCCCCGCTTAGGAATGGCTACGGAACGGTATTTTCCTAATGTAGAGGTAGGCGAAAGACTTTCTCACACAGGTGGCTATCTTGTTCTGTGGAAGATGGGGGCAGAAATGTCTATTGGCAAATTTAATATTGGCGTGGAGAACCAGATGCCTATCGTATCCAAACTCTCTGAAGATAGGGTGAGAATACGCGGCAGAAACTCGGTGTATATTAATTTCAATCTTTAATATTTTGTGTAAAATTAAACTTCATTAAAAACCGTTAAATTTTATTAAACACAAACATTATATTATTTTTATATTTGTAAGGAATAAATCCATTAAAATTTACAAATATAAAGAACAATTATTTTTCTAAAATTTTGAAATTGGCATTGGCTTCTTTCTCGTTACTTTCAACCATAAGTTGTACGATTTGCGGATTGAAGAATGACTATGGTAAGCTAACCCAGAAAAAATTGGTTCACGATTTTAGTAGTACAGCGCATTTGGTTAATAATGAAGTTTACAAAATAAATGTGGTCCAGCTGAAAAGTAAGCTTAAGAAAAGCGACAGCTCTCTGGTGGTGACTTTTTACCAATGGGCTGTACCGCCCCCAGCTGTGTTCCTCTAAACAACTATGTAAACTATGCGAATGAACACGATATGAAAGTCTACCTAATTATGGTGAGATATTGCGATTTGTATGCTACCACTTCTCAAAATGTAAATGCACCGCTCTTTGCTGTTGATAACAAGTATTACCACAGTATATTTAGAGATGCTTATATAGAAAAATTTCGTAAAGATTTAATGGGAGATAACAAATATCCTGGCAGCTGTTATATTTTCAAAAGAAACTCATTATCAGCTATTAAAGAGGACTTTTTTGCCCTTAAGTAAAATACTATTTTTATAAATTCATTTTTGCTCAAAATATTAGTTTTGGGCAAAAGTGTTTTGTAAATAGGGAACTTAAATTTTTATTTAGTGCTAAAAACAATTACATTTGTAGCCTCATTCATTTGAAAATGAAAAAAAATATACCGCTTATCGTCTTGCTAATGTTGTCTTGTAGGCTTTTGGCACAAGATGGGACTACGGTGTACAATTTTCTGAACCTTCCTTTTTCACCGAGACAAGCCGCCTTAGGAGATGCCGTATCTGTGAGAGATTATGACCAAAATTTTGCGGCTACCAATCCTGCTCTACTAAATTTGGATATGGACAACAGGATATCCATAAACTACACAAAATACCTCGCTGGAGTCTCTTACGGAACAATAGCTTACGCCAAAGACCTTCGAGAAGGACATTTGCTTTCCTTTAACGCTCGGTATTTAGACTATGGAACAATACCAAGAACCGACGAGTTTGGTAATGTAAATGGTAATTTTTCTTCTATGGATACCACATTAGGGCTAGGCTATGCTTACCAATTTTCAGACGACTGGACTATTGGAGCTAACATCAATATAATAACCTCTAAAATAGACACATACAACTCTATGGCACTCACTGGTAATCTGGGTGTGACCTACTACCGTAAAGACCGTAAGGAAAGTTTTAGTTTTGTTTTTAGAAACTTAGGCTATCAATTCCGTACCTACAATGGTACAAGAGAAAATATGCCTGTAAAAGTAGATGCTGGCTATACCAGAATTTTACCTGACTTTCCGGTAGCCCTTACCATTACCGCCCATGATTTGCAAAAGTGGAATATCTCTTCTAAATACAATGAAAACGGACAAAAAAACCGATGGACAAAAACATTAGCAGATCATTTCTCCTTTGGGGCAGAACTGTTTCCAGAGAATACTTTCAATGTCCGATTGGGCTATAATATAAAACGAGGAAGTGAACTGACAATAGAAGACCAAAGAAGTTTTACAGGGCTTTCGTTTGGCTTTGGGATTAGAATTTCTTATTTCAAATTTGATTATACACACGCGAGATACCATAACTCTTCAAACCTAAACCAAATAGGACTTACTATGGATTTAATACAGCTTAGTGGAAATAGGAGATAAATGTATATTATGAAACAAAAACTCGTTATTGCCATTGATGGCTATTCCTCTACCGGAAAAAGTTCTATTTCTAAGGAAATAGCTAAAAGACTCGGACTTATCCACATCGATACAGGAGCACTGTACAGAGCCATCACATGGTATACGCTTCAGAATTGTAAAACCCGAGACGGAAGTCTTAATTTGAATTTATTAACAATGCTTTTACCTAAAATCAATATAAATCTGAAACCCAGCAATGGTAAAGCCGAAGTCTTTCTCAATGGGAAAAATGTAGAATCTGAAATCCGGACAATACAAGTAAGCGAAAATGTGAGCGACATAGCAAAAACACCGGAAGTAAGAGCATTCCTACTGGATACCCAAAGAAAAATCGCTGAAAACGGGGGAGTCATTATGGACGGTAGAGATATCGGAAGTGTGGTACTGCCGAATGCAGACTTCAAATTTTTTCTTACGGCAAGTGCAGATGAGCGTGCCAAAAGAAGATACTTAGAACTCAAAAATACAGGCGTAAAAGTTTCTGTGGAAGAAGTGAAACGCAATCTATTGGAGCGAGACAAAAAAGATTCTGAAAGGGCAATCGCACCATTGGTCTGCACCGAAGATGCCATACTTATAGATAATACCCATTTGGATAAAGAGCAAAGTATAGCAGAGATCATCTCTCATATACAATAAAAAAACACATCGGTTTCACCGGTGTGCTTTCTTTGAAAAAACTTGTTTTGATATGAATGTTGAATTTTACTATTCTCGGTTTGTATAAAAGTAAAAATCGTGCCGAAAAAAAAATTTTTAACAAAAATTAATATTCTTAGATTTAGAATTAGTATATATTTGTAGTAGACAATAACCTTGTTATGAATTCTTTAACAGAAGAAAACTATCTAAAAGCATTATTCCATCTTAAAAAAGAGGATAATACCATCACCGTAAACGAACTTAGCAAATATCTGGATATCAAAATGCCCAGCGTGAATAGTATGATGAAAAAATTCGCACAGAAAGAATGGGTAGTTGTCCAAAATTATAAACCTATTGTTTTAACGAGACTCGGGCTGAAAGAAGCAGCCATTATTGTACGGAAACACAGACTTACCGAAATGTTTCTGGTAGAGAAAATGGGCTTTGGCTGGGAAAATGTTCATAAAATAGCAGAGCAACTGGAGCATATCCACTCCGAAGCTTTCTTTGATAAAATGGACGAACTTCTCAACTACCCTAAAATAGACCCGCATGGCGAACCCATCCCCGATAAAGACGGAAATGTCATCCACCAGCATCTAAAAAAACTTAGCGAATGTAAAGAAGGCAAAACCTACGAGCTGGTTTCCGTAACAGTAGATACAGAGGATTTTTTAAACTTCCTAAACAACAGAAAGATAAGCTTAGGTATTAGTATAAAAATCAATAAAATAGAGAAATTTGACCAATCTATCACTGTAGATATTGCCGGTAAAGAAATCAATCTCAGTAAAATGGTTTGTGATAAACTATTGGTTAAGGTTTAAATTTTAAAATATTTTTTGGGGTTATATTCATTATAAAAAAACAAATACTATTTTAGTTCTTTGATAATCAATAAATATAGAAAGTGTATATACCACAGATAGTCTTGCTTTAGATAAATTAAAAGAAAATCAATTACAGCATTTCTATGAAATAAATTCTAAACCCCAAAATAATATTTTCAATCCTTTCGGAATAATAGATTCTGATACAGCATAAAAGATATTCCGTGAAATGATAAAGCATTGAAAAAAATATAGCTACGACACTTCAGCTATTACCGAAAAGAAAAAAAACTAAAATTATCATTGGGGTTGATGATTTGTCTAATTACTTTTATATAAATAATATTAAACTCAATTTAGGATTTCGTTTTGATCAACCATTTTGGGATAAAGGCTACACTTGCTATTTATTAGAGATTTAAAGAACTATGTCAATCAGAAATTTATGGCTTGATGAGACCTAAAAATTTAACCTCAATAAAAGTTTTGGAAAAGTGTGGAATCAATAGAATAGGAGCATTAGATGATGTTTCTAATAGAGAGAAAAATTTGATTTTTCAATTATTCAAACCTAAAACTAAGAAAAATTTTACATACGGAAAGACCTCTTTTACAAATATAGCTTATTGGTTAGTTGGAATTTAGTTGTATAAAATAATTTAAAATGATACCTTAGTGAGTGTATTTCAAATACTATAAAAATGGAAAAGATATTTTATGTGTTATTTTTGTTGATATTCGAGTATATTTCAGCACAACAAAAAGAGAAAATTATACTAGCAGAATGCCCTGCCTCTATACGGAAGTGGGCTTTTTGGGGATATACAGGTATTGGAAGTAGATTTGGAAGCAGCAACTATTCCATTTACGCTTCTCCACGAGTAGGGTATAGATTTACCTACTTGTTAGAAGCAGGGCTTGCGACTAATATTTTATGGGGGAAGAGTAATTCTTATTCTTTGATTTTAGGTGTGGGACCTTATGTAAATTATTATATTTCTCGACATTTTTATACACAGGCTTTATTTCAGGGAAATTTCATCAATATCAAACATAAAGGAACCGGCTTAAAATACAATAACGATAAAGCAGCCCTGTATCTTGGGGCTGGTTATATACAGCGAATAGACATTGCTGCTTACCTTCAAATCGGAGGAATGTATAATGTACTGTACAACAAAAATAAAAGTGTATCCAGCAATGACTTTATTCCAAACATCGGAGTCGTTTTTCACTTGTAAGATTGATGTTGTAATGTTGGACAAAACTTGTTTTAGATACCATTTAAATTTTAAATAAAGTCTAAAAAAAGTTAGACTTTACTTCTTCGGCTTCTTCTAATAGTTTGAGGTAGGTTGCATAGCGGCTGGTGCATATGGTCCCGTTCTCTACTTTGGTTATCACCTCGCATTTAGGTTCATTCAGGTGCATACAGTTATGGAATTTACAAGACTCTTTAGCCTCAAATATCTCCGGAAAGTAGTGCTGTATTTCCTCTTTTTGAACATCTATCATCGCAAATTCTCTCACGCCGGGTGTGTCTATGATACTCCCACCAAAATCCCAAAAATGCATTTGTGCAAAAGTGGTGGTATGCTTCCCTTTGAGGTGATAATCCGATATTTCAGAAGTTTTTAGATTAAGTGAGGGCTGCAATGTATTTGCCAACGTAGATTTCCCGCAACCGGAATGCCCGAAAAAAACAGAGATTTTATCTTTCAGTATGGATTTTAATAGTTCTATATTTATTGCATTACGAGAGGATATATCGAGCGTTTGGTAGCCAATATTTTCGTAGTCTTTTCGTATATCGGCGATGAGGCTGAGCTCCTCCTCATCCAGAATATCTATTTTGTTAAATAAAATCAAAGGCTTGATATTATAAGCCTCGCAGCAGACTAAAAAACGATCTAAAAAACCGAGTGAAGTTTCAGGGCTTTTCAGGGTGTAAAGAAAACACGCAATATCAATATTAGATGCTATAATATGTGCCTCTTTGGAGAGGTTCACAGACTTACGGATAAGGTAGTTTTTTCTTGGTTCTATTTCGGTAATCCACGCTACTCCGTCCGGCTCAAGCTGAAAAGACACCCAGTCTCCCACAGCTATGGGATTGGTGAGTCTTGTTTTCTTTAATTTGAATTTCCCCCTTATTCTTGCCTCATAGAAAGTGTGATGCTCTGTATCCAATACCTGATACCAACTTCCCGTAGATTTTGTGATAAGCCCCCTTATGGTTTTCAATGATTATTTGTTTTTACTGACATTGGTACTATCTGCCACCAAGATGAATATTTGTTCATCAGGTTTTTTCATAAAGTAGTTCTCACGGGCAAAACGCTCTTTCTCACTTTTTATGAACATTAGTTTTCTGTAAAGAGAATCGTTTTTTTCGTATTCAGATTTGTAATAGGCTCTTTCTTGCTCGTATTTATTGATAGCACCATTAAGCTCGTTAATCACAAGGTAAGAATTATTGTCATAGAAAATCATCCAGACAATAAATCCCAAAATAGTCATCGTATATTTATTGACGATATACTTCATAAAAAAACGCATTGCCAGAGATTTTTTCTTTATAGGGATAATCTCTTTTTTAGGAGTTTTTAGAGGCTCTTCCATTAGTGTGATTTTTTCAGAGAGTTATTGATAACGGTAGTTAAAAAGTCTATGGCTACAGGATTTTGTTTCATATTTGGGATAATGATATCTGCCACATTCTTAGACGGCTCTATAAACTCTTGATGCATAGGCTTCAGCGTATTTTGATAGCGGTACAGCACCTCTTCCAAATCTCTACCTCGCTCTTGGGTATCTCTTTTTATACGGCGGATAAGGCGTTCGTCTGAATCTGCGTGAACATAGAGTTTTACATCAAATTCTTTCAATAATTCCTTATCCGTAAGAACTAAAATCCCCTCAACAATCAGTACATTTTTAGGCTCTACTTTTACAAAACCTCCTGTCCTCGAATGGGTTACAAAAGAATACACCGGCTGTTCTATGCTTTGCCCATCTTTGAGTGCCTTCACATGCTCTCTAAGCAGTTCAAAATCAATAGACTTAGGATGATCATAGTTGAGAGCTTCCCTTTCTGCCATAGATAGATTTTGATTGTCGTGATAATAGTTATCCTGCGAGAGTACATTTACCCCCTCTCCTTCTGCATTGAGGTTTTTCAAGATCTTATTAACTACAGTGGTTTTCCCGGATCCGGTCCCACCTGCGATACCGATAACGAGCATATTTTTAGTTTTGACAAAGATACATATTCTTATCCAAAAGAAAATATATTACGACTAAAAAAAATAGAATTCCCACATTATTTAGCCTCTGTACAAACAAACATTTCTTTTGAATGTATCTGTATCAATTTTATTTAATTTTATAATAAATTCAAACGTTCCTATAAACCTAAATTTAGGTTTTGATTTTAGCTCTTTATGAAGGTTCTCCCTAAGAGCAAAATACGCCCTCTATCTAAGGCTCATAGAGTATTGTTGAAAAATGATATTGTGGGAATTATCTAGATTTCTGATACCGAACAGGCAATTCTATTATTTACCTCCACACTGCTTCCATTATTCTAACCCACCAATAGTGCACCACAATAATAAATTATTTGCTCAAACAATAAGTTTTCATTATTTTCGTTGATTATTTAACATCCTCCTTGAACGACTATTATTTTTAGGAATGAACAGAAATAAACTTTTACTCACCACGATACTTTTCGGCTATAGCATTCAGGCACAGCAGTCTCTGTATTTCAACGATAAAGAAAACTTTCGGTATCATTTAGCCGAAAACCTTTACCAAACAAAGGTATATAATGCCTCTCAGTATGAGTATTCAAGACAATACTTCTATAATCAAAATCTCGGTGAAACCCGAAGAGAAGCAGCACTTTTCTTTGACAATGTCATTGGTGTTATTCTTGGACAACCTTATGCCGATAAGCAATTGGAGGCATATATGAAATCCCACCCCAACAGCGCCTTTATGGAGCAAGCTAATGCTCCTCTGGCAGATTATTATCTTAGAAAAAAAGACTTTCAAAAAGCTATTGCTTCTCTGAAAAAAGTAAACCAAGCAGGGCTTTCTTCAAAAGAAAACACTAAGTATGTACTAAAATTAGGCTATGCTCAATTTATGCTCGGAGATTTACAAAATGCTACGCAAACACTCAACGAAGCGTATCGTTCTGCTGATTTGTCTGAAAAGAACGATATAGCCTATATGCTGGGGCATCTCTACTATCAGCAGCAGGATAATGCAAAAGCATTTGAATATTTTGATATGATAAAGACTCGGCCAAAGTACAAGAACCTTGTAAAACCTTATTATGTACAGCTTTATTTCAGTCAAAAAGATTACGATAGAGCTATTTCGGAAGGGCAAGATTTATTGGCAGATGACCAGCTTACCACGGAATACAGAGCAGAAGTCAATAAAATCGTAGGGGAATGCTATTTTATGAAAAAAGATTACGACTCTGCCTATCCTTATCTCAAAAAATATTTGGACGCCAAGGAAAATCCTACGATGAATGATCTCTACGAAATGGGATTTGTAACGGCACAACTGCAACGCTATACAGAAGCGGTTTATTATTACAGCCAAATCCTGAACGAGAAATCAGCATTAGCCCAAAATGCTTATTATCAACTGGGGAATGCTTATTTAGAAAACCATCAGAAGCAAGAAGCATTATCGGCGTACCGTTCGGCTTATCAAATGAATTACGATGCTCAAATCAAAGAATTAGCCGGAGCTAAATATGCCAAACTAAGTTACGATATTGGGAATCCTTACGAGGCGGCACCTAAGGTACTCCAAGGGTTTATAGACCGCTATCCTCGTAGTTCTTCTAATGCGGAAATGAAAAAATTACTCGCAAAGTCTTACCTCTATTCCGGAGATTATAAACAGACTTTAGAAGCCCTAAAAAAAATGGATAAACCGACGGAAGAAACCCAAAAAATAGAGCAAGAGGTTACCTATATGCTGGGGGTAGAAGCCTACAACAAAGGGAACTATCAAGAGGCAGAAGCCTATTTCCAGAAAAGCCTTAAATATAATTTTAATAAAAAATTTGAGCTAAAAGCCAAGTATTGGCTGGGGCAATCTTATTATCAACAAGGGGACTACGACAAAGCCATCGCGACATTTGAAAGTCTTAAACTACAGAGCGGAGATTATGAAGAAAAAGAACAGCTGGGATACGATTTGGGCTATGCTTATTTCAAAAACAAGGATTTCCAAAAAGCTCAAAACTATTTCAAAGATTATTTAACCCACCCAAAAGAAAAGTTTAAGAAAGATGCCGAGCTTAGATTGGCGGATACCCATTACGCCAACAATCAACTCAACGAAGCCATTTCTATCTACGACAAAGCAGATACGGCAGATGACTATACTCTTTACCAAAAAGCTTTAGCCTTAGGTTTTAAAGGCGACACAGAGGCTAAAATAGCCACACTGAAGAAACTTTTAGCCCAATATCCTAAATCCGAATACAAAGACGAAGCACTCTACGAAACAGCCTCTGCATACGCTGCAAACGGGCAATATAAAGAATCTAACGACTATCTGAGCAAAGTAATCAAAGAGGCTAAGGATAAAAATATCATTGCTAATGCCGAAATTTACAAAGCTCAAAATTTAGCAGATGAAAACCAAAATGACAAGGCACTTTCCGAACTCAAAAAATTAGGATTAAAGTATAAGAATACGGCTTATGCCAGTAAGATTGTGCAAGTTGCCCGTTCCATATTTGCGAAAAATGGAGATACCGCAGGCTATCAATCATTTGCCCAAAACTTAGGTATAAATTTAGAACAATCGGATATTGATGAAATCAATCTTACTAATGCCCAACAACTCTATGCCCAAAAAGAATACGCAAAGGCGATACCTTATTACGAAAAATACCTTAGCGAAAACCCTAATGGCGAGAGGGGGTACCAAGCTCAATATGAGTTAGGCGAAAGCTGTTATCAAAATGATGATGACACAAAAGCACTTCTAGTGTTCCAATCGGTAGCAGCCGCACAAAACGATTATCAAGAAGATGCACAAGTAAGACTTGCCCAAATTTTAATCAAGAAAAAAGAATCAGAGAAATCACTGCCATATCTTCTCGGCACAGCCAATTCTACCGATGCCAAAATAAGATCTTTCGCAAACCAAGAGCTAATGAAGTACTATGCGAAGAAAAAAGATTTGGACAAGGCAGAGGCATACGCGAATATCGTATTGTCTAACTCTAAAAATTCGGAGTCTGTACGGGAACAAGCAAAAATCATCAAAGCCCGCAACCTAATGAGAAAAGGACAAGACAAAGATGCCAAAACGGCTTATTCGGCATTAGAGAAATCGTCCAACCCAAGTGTAGCAGCAGAAGCTCTATACGCAAAAGCCTACTATCAAAACAAAGTCAAAGCATTTAAGAGCAGTAATGAGACTATTTTCCGCTTGGCAAACAATTACTCGTCTGAACAATATTGGGGGGCTAAAGCTTTAGTGATAATGGCGAAAAACTATCTTGCCCTGAAAGACAAATACCAAGCGAGCTACACCTGCGACCAAATCATTGCGAATTATAAAGATTTCCCTGATGTGGTGCAAGAAGCTCAATCCGTAAAAAAAGAAATTAAGTAACAGATATTATATTTCCAATATGAATCCTTTAAGAATAATCATTATATTTTTGGCAGGTGGTACCTCGTTAGCATTCTCTCAGATAAAAGAAGAGAGGCTTATCCTCAATAAAAAAAGAGAACCGGAGGTAAAACGCATTGAAAAGAAAAAAACTTCCGTAGTCGTGGAGAAAAATTTTCCACCCGAAGAAAAATCCAACGAAACCCTCAAATATCAAATCGTCAATAGACCACCGGTACCGGATTTCAAACCTTCGACAATACAAGGCACAGATGTTTCTCCGGACTTTTCCGAAAATTACCAAAAAAATTACTTCCGAATCGGCTATGGGAATTACAACAAAATTTTAACAGATGGTGCGATCTCCGGAATACTCAATGACAAAGTAGAATTAGGTGCAGTGGTACATTATCTTTCTACCTCCGGACTGAAAAAGGACTACGCTTGGGACTCTCATCAGAGGTATGGAAATGTATCTGCATTTCTCAATTATTTCGGAGATTTCGGAAAACTAAATGTAGATGCCGGAGCTACCCTGAACAATTACAACTACTACGGTATCTCGGGATTTACCTCTGACTTGGTAAAGAATATAGAACAGAATTATTCTAAGTTCCATATCAATGGCTATTACGATTTTTATTCCGATAATTATTTGGATAATGTAAAGGTAAAATCTTCCGTATTGAAAGATAAACTCAACAGCTCCGAAAGCCAAGCCGATATAAAACTGAATTTGTCCAAACTTAATCTGTCATTAGGACAAAGCATCTCTATAAACGCCTACTTGGGGTTTGGTGCAAACACTATCGTTACGGAGTTTGATGCATTAGACCATCACAAATACAACACTTTTAGCGGCTCATTAGAACCTAAGTTGCAGTTTTTTAGCGGCCGTTCTTACCTTAGCTTAGGCTCTGATGTTGTTTTTTACAATAATAAGCGTTCTTCTCTTCTAATGTCTCAGACCAATCAACAAAAGGTTTATTGGTTCCCAAAAGCAGAAATTCTATTTTCTGCAAGCGACGAGCTGCAATTTTTCGGTGGTATAGACGGAGGATTGAAACTCAACACTTACACGGACTTGTTATCCGAAAACCCTTACTTGACACCGGATTTGGAGCTTAATCCTACCCGTACAAAATACCATTTTTATTTTGGTATAAAAGGAGATTATGACCAATTTATCAAGTATAATGTTCGTGCCGGATTTGGAAAAATTAGCGATATGCTGTTCTTCCGTTCCATTGGTTTAATCAACAGAAATACTGACGAAAATAGGTTGGCGTATGACTACAACAATGCTTTCTCCACCTATTACAGAGATGCTTCTCTGAGCGAGATTGAGGGGCAAATATCTGTATTCCCTTTGGAAAATATGATATTAAACGGAGAACTGAAATTCCAACAATATTTGCTTAACGATAAGGAGAAACCTTATTACAGACCTCTGATACAGGCCACGATAAATGCCCAATATACACTTCTGGACAAAAAGCTAAAACTTGGATTTACAGGCATTTTCGTGAGTGATAGAACCACAAATGCATTTGAGGTTTCTCAAGAAAACTTCTACCCCAACGACTACATCTCCACAGAAAATACCAACAAAAAAATTGGAGGCTATGCAGATCTAAATTTATCCGCATCTTATAGAATAACGAAAAATATTAGTATTTTTGCCATCGGAAACAATCTTCTCAACACCAAGTACCAAACATTCAATTGTTACAAGGTTTTGGGAGCACAAGTTTTGGGAGGGATAAAACTTACATTTTAATAAACGGCCCTATAGTTTAATGGATAGAATTAAAGATTCCGGTTCTTTAGGTTGAGGTTCGATTCCTCATGGGGCTACAAACAACACTTAGCAATCAGATAGTTAAGTGTTGTTTTATTTATTTTGTAACCACCGTTGTAACCACCGAGACCCGTTTTACTTATTTTTATATCATTTTATCAAACAAAAAATGGGGTGTAAAAAATACACCCCGAAGTAGCGTAATAGAAATATAGCGTTTTATTTACCCCATTTCACCCCATATTTACCCTCTTTTTTTTAGAGTGTCATAAAGTATTATTATTTTATCGCTATATATTTCCTCTATCGCTTTGCAATGATTGAGATAAAAAACTATAACTCAGGATTAATGTATTTGCGTTATCGTTTGCGTACCTTTGGCGTTACCATTTGCGTCCGTATTATGGACACAACTATTAACATTACACTTTATTACACTTTACCCTCGCTATTACTTTAAATTAATATTGAAAATATGGATTAAATTTTACTTACAACTGTATCAAATATTAACACGGTTTTTGATGCAGTTTCTGATACAGTTTAACGCCAAATAAAAAAAACTGCCAAAGGTAGCCTTAGCAGTTGATTTATTAAAAACGATTTTAAACCCTCTAAATTTCATTAATTTCTTTCCACACAACAAAACCTATTATAGACAATTTTAAATCAATTTTTGATAGGTTTATGAGTTAAATATGGCATATATCGTCTTGGTACTGCACCCTAAAAATCAAAAAACATCTGATGAGGTGGGTAATTTCTATTCTCAAACCTCAGCCTGTTATGTTTCGCATTAAAACGACTATTCCGAATATTGTGGGCTATGTAGTACATCTTGTCCTCCAAATTTACTCCTCGCTTCTTAACCGGCAAATATTTACGCTCCAATTCCTCGAAAACTGAACGCTCGTTTTTCCAATAATATTTCAGCCCCGTGAAACATAAAAATTTACTCCCTTTCTTCTGCATAGAAATATCCAATTTCGTCACCTCACAAAGCCTCGTTTTTTCCGTCGCCGTCGCCGACGATTTTACCCCCTCTTTTTTACCCTGCTCCTGAGGTGAGGAATAAGGTGACTTATTTCGCCTATATACTAGTTGTAATTTGGTCACCTTTTTGGGGTTTCCAATTTGTGTAATTTGGTCACCCTTTTTGGTGGAAAGTTCGTCCCATTTTTTAGTGATTAAATCCGATATTTTTGCCTTGATATTTTGGCTATGTTTCACGACGATTTTATCATAATCTTTTCTCTTCTTATGCCTTTTCTGTTTGTGTTCAATATTGCTCCAAAAATTAGGATTGCAATAATCTTTTATAACCGCCTTTTCTCTTTCGGTCATTTTCTTTGTATCTATAGTAAAATCATAAAAGTACAACCCGTTAAAACATTCTAATAACTTTCTTTTTAGTATTTCGGTGGTGTTGTCTTTGATGAGGTCGGACAAGTAAACCACGCCCATATCATTAAGCCTCTGCATACGCTTATATTTAACCTCAAACCTCAGCGTGTTAGGTTTAATAGTGTTACTTATGATTACCTCTATATCATTGTTATTTTGCCCCTTTTTAGCGTTTATAAGTGGTGATTCATTATATTGTAGCCATTTGTCGTAAACCTTGATAAAATACTGCGTTTGCTCTACTTCTCTAAAGTTACCTGCCGTTATGCTCTTGGTAAATTCTTTGTCCCTGTAGAACAAAAGATTATTCAGTACCTTTTGAGGGTTAAACGGAAGTACAATATTAACCCCAAATTCCAAATTGGTTAATTTCAGGCGTTGAGGTATCAGTCCCAATACTCGCTCTATCTCATAAAGTGATACGGCTAAGTCATCACGATTAAAATCGTTGCCGTTAAAATCCGCATTGTTAAAAAACTTATGCAGACTGCCCTCTATATAAACCTGTTTAGACGGGTACTGTATTATCTTCATATTCCTGTACCTGCCTATCATTTTACCGTCTGTTTCGCCTGTTGCGACATTTACCTGAGTGCTAAAATCTATTATCTCGGTAGGTAGATTATAAGGGGGTTCATATCTTGCTCTAATGTAGTCTATCATATTTCGGTGTTATTAGGTGTTTGTGTTAAGATGATGAGGTTAAAAACCATATATAAGCCCTTAACCTCATCTATGATTAAACCACAAACCTCATCAGCAAATCTATTTTTGTTTTATAGTAATTTATCCGTGATTTGATTAAATCCTTGGTGGTTTCCGATTTATCCGCAAGGGTTAAAAAATCCCTCTCCAATTCTTCTCTTTTAGTCCTGTACTCTATGTACAAGTCCTGTTGTATCTTTCGAGCCTCATCTGCAGTACATACTTTGAAAATAGTTTGCATTCGTCCGTTATATTCTTTAGTTCCTATCTTCTTTATCAGCCCCACCTTTTGCAAGTCGCTCACTCGGTTGGTGACCAAATTGGCACTTATGCCGTAAACTCTTGCAAGTTCGGAATAAGTACACCCGTTTAACTTTTCGATAAGTTTTAATACTGACAACATCCTCTCAGGAAGTTCATTTACGATTGCTTTATAAGCTTCTTTTTGTGCGTTCACAGTTGTAATGGTTTTGGTTATGTTTTTTTGTTTGGGTTTCGGTGGGTTTTTCAAAAAAGGCTTGGGTTTTTTGGGTTTAAGTGTATTCATTTAATTCACTTTTCATATATCTACCTCAGCCGTAAGCCCTTGTTTTATTCGGGCTTTATCTTAATTCCTTTTACTCTTTCTCTAAACTCGTTATAGCTTATCTCTTTTTCCATAAGGCTGAATATACATCTGATTGAGTTTTACACGCTCTACCACCATATAAGGTTTACCCTCTATCATTATCATATCTGTACCGTCTTGTATATGGATAGCAGGCTTTAGTTTTACTCTATATTTATCGCCATTAGTGTATAGTATAGTTTCTATAAGTGGGTAATATATCTCTGATATTAAACTGGTAATTTGAATTGGGAATATCTTATGTAACTTTTCTCTAAAGTCCAATGGTGGTAATTGCTCTGTTAGCGTCCACCTTTGTAGTGCCTTTCTGTACTTGGCTATTTTTTCATTTGTGTATGGGCTTAGTAACTCTATAAGCCTATTTACTGCGTTGGTTGTGTTCATAATGGTATTATTTGATAAAATTCGCTACTTTAAAGGCTCTAAAATCGCCCACTTCTATATCATAATAAGTGAATACTTTTGGGCTACTTACCCCACCCTTTGAGGTGTAGGTTATTACCTCATCTTTTAGTGTCCCTTTTGCCTTTCTTAGTGTGCCGTCTTTCTTTTCGTAGTAGAAAGTAATGATGTTATTCTTCATCTTTTTAGCAAGGCTATACAATTGCCACGCTTTGGATAAACATACCGCCCACACTTTGCCTGTTTCTCTTTTTATTTCGTAGGCTCTTTTAAATACTTGGGTTCTGAAATTTTCCATTTTTCTTTTGTTTTATATTTCTACCTCTATTTTTGTGATTAACTCATCTATTAGTGCCTTTTGTGGCTCTATCTCTTCGCCTGCTTCGTTAAACAAACTGGCTCCTGTAATCTTCCAACCCCATAGCGTGGTTTCTTTGCCCCATTCTTCGCTACTGGTGTATAGTACCGCCTCTAATTCTACATCTGCAGTGTAACCATTGGGTAGGTATACGCATTCAAAGGTTTGCGTTATCGTTTCTTTGCCGTAGTTTATAAAGCTGGGGATGTCTATGTACAGCTTCATATTTTTTATATGTATATGTTTAATTTTATTGTGCAAATTTATAGATATATTTTTAATTAAGCAAATATTTTTATATTCTTATTTATAATTTATCTTATATTTTTATAGCTATATGTATATTTGCACCTGATTATAAATACATATAACTATGTTAAGGATTAAAGAAATTGCTAAAGAAAAAGGCATATCAATGGGTGAAATAGCCCAAAAGTTAGGGATTAGTCCAGTAGGATTTAGTAAAACTATAAATGGTAATCCTACCCTTGAAACACTTTTAAAAATAGCTTCAGTTTTAGATGTTGATGTATTGGAACTTATAGAATCATCTAAACCAAACCAATACAGGGAACTATTTGAAAAAGTAGGTGATACATATCGCTCTATCGGATATATCAAAAAATAATCCCTATATTTGCCGTAAGAAAATGCCTATCGGTATTTTTACGATTTGACAATAAAAGGGAAGTTTTTAGGCTTCTCTTTTTTATATCCTGTTTGCGTTTATTGTATCCTCTATTTCTTTGCGTTTGAAATACACCCTGTTTCCTAAACCGTAAGCCGTTATTTTGCCCTTTTTCATCCACCTGTGCAGTGTTGATAGGTTTATATCCAATAGTTCGCATACCTCTTTGCGTGTGAGGTATTGGGTGGGTTCTTTAGGTTGAAATTGTTTTGATAGTCTTTGTTCCAGTTCAGGGATAATAGCCTCTTTGATTTCCTGCACCAATGCATCGGGGTGCGTTCCTATGAATTGTATTGCTTCCATAATAATTTTGTTTAATGATTACGGGGCAAAGGTATAGCGTTGCACAAGGCGGTGGTTATCCTGAATAGTATCCAGTTTGTCCGTTGCAGTATCCTAAAAATAAAATAACCGCCCTATTTAAAGACGGTTAAACATTGGGTAGAACCTCATCAGTCTATTAGTTTTTTAAGATGAGGTATTTTGATGAGGTCTGTTTTATCTGCACTTAATTTATTTTGCTCAAATAGGGTCTTTTTTAGATATTCCTTTGTTGGTTGTGTACCGTTGGTGTTATAGGTAAAATTAAAGTGGTTGAGTAGCATTTCTGCCGTTGCACTTGCATTGGCTTTACCGTTCTTTCTTTTAGGCTCTATATAGCCCTTTTCTATCAATTCTGTAAATATATGCCCTATGAGTTGCAAACTACCGTTTATGGTTATTTTTTCGGGTTGCCTGTTGTTTATTGTCGGCTCGGGTGTTATTGGATTACTTTCTTTTGAAGCTTGCTGAACTTGGGGCGGGCATGTATATGGAGGGTCGCCCTCTACTGGTATTACCTCACCTGTTTCAGGGTCTACATATCCAACAAAATGAACATTTCGGGATTTTCTAAGATTGATAATGTTATTTACATACTCTACTATTTTGGGTAAGCTGTATTTTAGCCTCTTGAACGCATCCACCTCTAGTAGATAAAGCGGCTCTTCCTCTTCATAGATTTTATAATTTTCTATATATGGGTTTTTAGTTCTCTTTACACTTAATCCAACCTCTTTGCCTATTGATTGGACTTCTCTTAAAACATATCTATCCCCCCTTCTGTATAAAAATGACAAATATAAATCCCTTACTTCTCGTAAAAAATCGTCTTTGTCGCCGTCAGGATATTTTTGTAGCCATTCCTCTAAATCTTTATCGTAATTATCCTTAAATCCTTTGAAAGTAGTATAAAAAGGTAAATCCATAGTTCCGTATTTTTATGATTTGACAAGTTTATTTTCATATGGCAAAAAAAGATAATTATTTGCCGTGTAATTTCACTTATGGCAAAAAACCACAATTATTTGCCGTTAGTTGTTCCCGCTAAAACATCTATAAGGTTATTGTTTATGTAATAATTAGACTTTCCTATTTTTACCTTTTCTAATATTCCTATATCTGAAATAACATCTAAATAATTTTGTGCAGTTCTTCTAC
The DNA here is from genome assembly GCF_900101995.1 of Riemerella columbipharyngis. Classification (GTDB taxonomy): domain Bacteria; phylum Bacteroidota; class Bacteroidia; order Flavobacteriales; family Weeksellaceae; genus Riemerella; species Riemerella columbipharyngis. Next base: position 54,027 of record NZ_FNAS01000010.1, read on the forward strand.
TTACGCCTAAATCCTTTTCTAAAAACTCTATTTTAGTATATGGATTTTTAAAGAGATTGTTCAGCAAATCTTGGCTGTATATTTTAGGCAAATCCTCACGAAGTCTATGTTTAGTATCCTGCATTAAGGTTTTTATATTTTGGACTAAATCAATGGTCTGTTTTGCCGTAACCTCTACGCCTTTGATGAGGTACAAGATAAGACTTTCCCAGTCGTTATTACTTCTTACCCCTTGCAAGACTTGGTAGTACTGCTGTTTGTTTCTGATGATATAACGGCTTAAATACAATACGGGCAAATCCAAAAGCCCCTGCAATACCAAGTATAGTATATTAACAATTCTACCCGTCCTGCCGTTTCCATCGTAAAAAGGGTGTATGCTCTCAAACTGATAGTGTATAACCGCCATCTTAGTCAATGGGTCTAATCCTGAAAAGTCATTATCATTAATAAACTTCTCAAGGTTTGCCATAAGGCTTAAAATCTCGTCTTTATCTTGCGGAGGTATATAAACCACCTCACCAAACGAATTAACCAATTTTGTCCCTGCCTGCGTTCTAAATCCTGCCTTATTTTGCTCTAATTTCTGCTGTATAGCTATGATATGTTTATTTAGTAATAATTGCTCTTTACGGACGATTTCAAAGCCTAATTTCAAACTTTGGGCGTAATTATATACTTCCTTTGTAGCAGGGTTTTTGGTTTCTATTAAAATATTTTCCTTATAAAGGTCGTCGTGCGTAGTTACAATATTCTCTATTTCGCTACTATCTTTTGCCTCTTGCAGTGCAAGGGTATTGATGAGGATATGCTCGTTTGGAATGGTCTTTACCGTCCCTTTGAGTTCCGCTAAATATCGGTGTGACTTCGTAAGCTGTTTTAGTACCACTAAGGTCTCTATTTCTTCCTGAGGCGGTAAATGGGGTAATTTCGTATTCATAGTATTAATTTAATTGATTTGGGTTAAACTCTATGTCTTCTAGTGCCTGATATAGTTTTATCGCTTTTTGCTGTTGTCGTGTGTCTATATCCGTTTTGTTGTAATGGTTCAGCATTTCCATACTTTGGTGGTTGGTCATCAGTTGTAAGGTTTCAGGGGCTATATATTGGCTAAATAGCGTTACTGCAGTTTGCCTGCCTATATGAGAAGTTACCAAATCATAAAACGGATATTTGCCCTCTATTCTTCTATTTCCGTTACCTGTGTTTTTGGTTTTTGCACTTTCTACCATTTTATCAAACCCCGCAATCTTACAAACCTTTTTTATTTGTCGGTTATAGTATTGTTCACTTACTGCCTCAGGGAATTTACCGCCTCTTTTGTCCATTATTTTGAGTATTTTAGGAATTAAAGGTGTGTATTTTACCCCGCCTGTTGCGGTATTTATATTTTTGCGTTCTATTACTTTGATATACTTTCTTTTATCTACCTCAATAATATTATTAACATCAAGGCTCAGCAGTTCCGATACCCTCAGGGCTGTATAACACGAAATTATTAGCCAATCTCTGGCGTTGTCCAAACTGCCTGTAAGGGGTAAATTTTCCAATATAGATAACTGTATAAAGCTAAAATACAAGCCTTTGGTTATGTTGTCAGGGTTGCGGTTTATTTTCCAATTAAGTACCTCTTTGCTGATATTATGCTCTGTTTCCGAAAACCTGCACAACATTTTTATATCTTTCAAATACTTAGTTTGCGTTTGTACAGAGTAACTCTGTTTATTGAGCCATTCCACAAACTTATTACGAAAGGCGTTGTTTATATCCGTTACTTTCAGTTGCCTATCAAATTTGTGTAAAGTATTTTTAAGCCCTTTGTATTTCTTGATTGTATTTTCAGAAATAGGTTTTTTATTTTGTGTTTTATCCTCAATACTTCTGTATTGAATATAGTAATCAATAAGACTATCAAACTTTATAGGGATAGTATATTTTTTGTCCGCATCTATTTTATGCCCGAAGTAATTTATCAGGATATATTTTTTCAAAAAATCTTTTAGTTCCAAAGATGACAAATTCAAATTATCATCTATCAGATTGGATATTTCCAGCTTAAAGGCATTAAGGCGTTTGTTGAAATTAGCAATTTCTGCATTATGTTTTTTTGTTTCGGTAGTCTTAGCCCCTTTTATGATTTTTGAGGTATCCCATTCTTTTGATTTGTCATTCCAATTATCAGAAAGAATAGAGAAAGGCGTAGATATAGATAAATTAAAATCCCTATTGGGTCTATACCTCAAATATATTTTTTTAGGCTCTTTATTACCCCTTAAATAGAAAATGATATTTGCCATTATTCAGCAGTTACGATTTGACAAAGCAAAGATATACTTTGGTGGTTACAAATCCAAAACTTGTAACCACCGTTGTAACCACCGAACTGCAATATACTGAAATCTTATACAATTTAATAAGATGAGGTAAAAACACCCAAAACCCTTTATAGAAAGGCACTCAAAGATAAAAACCCCATAAAATGGAATTTTGCTAAAAGTACCAAATTGCACTATTTACAGTCCTCATGGGGCTACAAACCGCCTTTAAATAGGGCGGTTTTTTACTTTCACCTCCATTTTCACCCCCATTTTGTATAAATTCATTTAATCTAAAAAATTAAATTATGTTATAACCCGCAAAACGAAATGTACATAGACGAATATGAGATTATTCTGCTGTATATAGAGAAAGGGGAGAGTACCGAGCTGGTACGGGGCTATTTGGAAAACAGGCGAAAAGAAAAGCTCAATAAGATACTAAGTGCCAATATTCTAAGCGTGTCTGCAAATCCTTTCTGCACGATAAAACGCCATACCGAGATAGAAACAGACAGACAGATCGCTTTGGATTTGTTTAATTTTTTGAAACTTTTGCAGGGGTGAGACAAAGGCAGAAAAAGGCTTAAGCTCAAATAAACGCCTTAAAAACGCAGGTAGAAAGTCAGCAAGGGCAAATCAAAGCCACCGAAAAGGAGATTGTTAAAACGAAAACAAGCCTGCGGTATTTGCTTTTGGTATGGCTGGGAATTCTGTTCGGAATTGCTTTTATCGGCTATTCAAGCGGCGTTTTTGGAGCTTTTAAACGGCTTTTAAATAGAGATTAAATACAAGTGAGGGCTTTTGTCTATCTTTGCTGTGTCTACATAGGCTAAAAAAAAATGTACATTTCATTTTGAAAAAGTGTACATTTCGTTTTGCGGATTATACATAGACTTTTGCAGATATAAAAAGTTTTTGTAACTTTGTGGTGCAGATGGCTTGCAAAAGAATCTGTATGACGGGGAGGTGGACATAAAGGCATTAATGCCCTGAAAATCCCGGTCGCAACCGATTAAGTTCGTGAAAATTACCACTACGGTGAGTGTATTTATTAAGAGGGGCTATTTTAGAACCTCTTATTTTTTTTACTCTTACCCACCCAAATATCTCTAAAATTTTCTTTGAATTTCTTTGATAAAACATCTTGTCTAATCACAGGTATAGGACGACTCCCTTTAAACAACATTACCTCATTCACACTATTATTGTTTTCAAAAAACCACCTAATACTTTCTGCCATAACACTTACATCATCTGTCCCTACTATATCTAAGATAATTCTATCAGATTGTGTACTTGCTTCTATCAGTCGTTGTTTTATGGTTGATTTTCCATTAATCGTCTTACCCTCGTAATAAAAATATTTGTTGCTTTTCACAATAATGAAGTCTGCACTTTTAGCACCAGAAACATTCGGCAGTAAATAAACATCATACCCGTTTTGAATAAGTTTCTTTGCTATCGTAATGTTTTTAGGCATTTCGGTAGCTTTTAGAGCTTCATCGTATTGTTCAATATTAAAACCATAAATCTTATTTTTAACATTGGATAAACGCCTGATTTCTCTAAACTCTTTCATTTGAGTAATAGACTTAATCAGAGAAACTTTCTCAGCGTTAGTTTCAAGTTTGTTATAATAATTAATTGCTTGTGAGATACCCTTTATCCCTGTAGAAACTACTCCGCCAGTAATATCCGAAAATAGAATATTAGTGTTTATTCGCTTTGGCTTTAAACTTTTATAGAGGTCTATTTTTTGTTTAATGACATCCTGCTTACCCCAAATATATCCTCTATTATTCTGCACCCAGAAAGGCTTTACCTTAGCCCTTTTTATCTTGTCTTGGTTCTTCTCTACCCATTCCCTTAACGGCTTATGTACTTCCTTAACCTCGTTTTTGCTCGGCAACGGCTCTAAGCCTTGGGCTATCCTTTCGTTGTCTTTATCCATTTCAGCCCAAGTTTTCAAGATAGGCACGGTGGTACATCGACATTGGGGGTGCCAGCCCGTGAACTTAAAATCTTTGGGGTACTTACCCGCCATTTCCGCACAAAAAGGACAATGGTGGGGATTGTTGGAAAGCCTTACCTCTATGCCAATCACAAAATCAAACTCTTGGTATTTTAGATAGTTGGCTTCGTGGTAGGCAATGTTATTCTCGGAGCGGGTAAGCCTCATTGCATTTTTGTAAGACGAGCGGTACACACCCTGCCCCGGGTGGTAATCCTTTGCGTTTTTGCTCAATGTCAAATTTCCGTGCTTGTCTCTTACTCTTCGGAACAATTTATCGGGATCGTTCAGGTAGCTTCGCAAGTCTCTTGAAAGTTGGGCGGCAGATTTTCCCTCACCCAAACCTAAATCCAATCCAAGCTCTATTTCCTTTTTGAATTGCTCGGAATACTTCCATACCCTGTCGGATAATGAAAGCCCGTCGGCTTTTCTGTTTTGGAACGCCAGTAACGCCTCTGCATTATGTCTTTGGTACCTGCGGACAACTGCCTCGCTAATGTTCGTCCTTTTCGCTATTTCCTGCACCAGCCGGCTTTGCTTATCTTCCGCCAGACGCCATTCTTTTTCGGAGTGGCTTTGTATGGTAAAGGTCAAAGATTGTGCAAAGGCTTCAAAAAGACGGTTTTTAATTATCTCCCCTGTAAAAAAAACTCTCTGAAATAGCAATTACAAGAAAATATTTTTACAGCATAAATAAAATTACTTTATTTATAAAAAAGACTATTCGAAATTCTAAGATATAAATATTTCAGATTTTTATTAACCTCTATAAAAATCCAATCTCCCAATAAACTAAAATCCATTACCAAAGAATCATCTTATTTCTGATGCCGGATATAGTCTTCCACAGATGCTTTATCTACTATTTTCCCTTTATTTAGGACTAATATAAACATATTATTCCTTGCAATAGTCTTGAGTGTAGTGCCGTCCATATAGAGATTTTCAAATCCTTTTACCGGTGCTGTAGATACCACTTCAAACTCTATATTCGGATTTTTCTTTAATTCTTTCGTTTTAACTTGATGGATCAAACTCACATCAACATTATCTTCCGGATTACTAACAAATAAAAGAACCACATTTTTTTTATCAAGAATACCATCCGTAAAATCATTACCGCCAGCATCTTCTATTTTGAATTTAGAAACCTCTGAATGGTAGCCGTCCTTTATAAGCTCGGAAGTCGTTTTATCCTCCTCTATCATCCAAGTACTGTCTTGCCAATAGTTTTTGTTGATATAATCATCTTGGCTCACTTTCTTCTCCTCCTTTGTTTTTGTATTTTTGAGAACATAGAATGTTTTGTATTCCGATGGATTTTTCGCTATTTTTTGTTTTTCTGCTTTTAAATCTGTTCCTACCTTGAAATCTCTAAAATCAATGATAGGCTGATGCCTAATTCCTTGTGCTATTACCCAGCCGGACATTACGACAGAAACCACCAATACTGAAATTCTGAGCGAACTTCTATTTTCATTTTTTCTAAAATCCTTTCTGTACAACACCCAAAGAATGAGGATAAAAACGAGCAATACGATATCCTTGGCAAAACTTTCCCAAGGGGTAAATTTAATGGCATCTCCGAAACAGCCACAGTCTGTCACCTTGTTGTAATACGCCGAATAAAAGGTAAGGAACGCAAAATACACGCATAGAGCAATCATCATAGACAGTACTTTTTTGATATGCAACCCGAGGAATAACATTATCCCCAAAACCAACTCCAAACCTACCACAAAAATAGATATAGGAAGTGCTAAACGCTCCAGCATAGGAAGATCAAAAACTTGTGCCGAAAAATACTCTTCCAGCTTAAATGAAAATCCCTTAGCATCTACGGCTTTTACAAACCCCGAAACGATGAATACCGCTCCTACCAATAGCCTTAATATCTTTTTGAACATATCTAATTTTTTAACTTTATGAGGCAAAAAACTGCATAATTCAGTATGTCATAATAATTGGCATCAAGACCTTCGGATACCAATGTTTGCCCCTCATTATTTTCTATTTGCTTGGTTCTTAAAACCTTTTGATAAATCATATCGGTAATGGAAGAAACCCTCATACTACGCCACGCTTCTCCATAATCGTGGTTTTTTTTCTCCATAAGCATTTTGGCTTTCCCGGCATAGTCGTCGTACCAATTCATCACCTCGTCATAATCACAGTCTAAGACATCTGAAAACCCCTCGTACAACTGGATAAGAGCAATGATAGAATAATTGACCAATGCCACGAACTCTGTTTCTTCGTCTTCGTCCACCATTTTATTTTCAGACATTTGCAGTGTTCTTATTCTATTGATTTTAATGTATATTTGGTCTGTTACAGAGCTTGTTCTCATCACACGCCACGCCGCACCATAGTCTTTCATTTTATTAGAAAATAAGTTACGGCACTCGGTAATTACACTATCGAACTGTTGAGAAGTATTTTCCATATCTTCATTTTAGATTTCAAAGATAATAAATTTGAATTCAATTTATAGAATTAGAGGCAACAGAAATCGTGAAAAATCAATTAAAAACAACTATACAACTTAGTGGAATATTTACCCCTCTACGAAAGGAATTAAAAATAGGGCAAGCCAAATCTACCCTATTTTATTTGTTTTAATTCTTCACCCACAACCTGAACCCTTCGCCGTGAACATTGATGATTTCTAAACCACTGTCTGGCTTAAGAAGTTTTCTAAGTTTGGCAATATAGACATCCATACTCCTTGCCGTGAAGTAATTTTCTTTTTTCCATATTTTCCTTAGTGCAAGCTCTCTTGGCATAAAGTCATGGCGGTGAAGGCAGAGCAATTTTAGAAGGTCGTTTTCTTTAGGAGACAGTTTGTGCTCTACGCCGTTCACTTCCAGTGTCCTCATCAGTGAATTGAAACGGATATTGCTCAGCTCAAATTCCTCTTGTTCTTCTTGTTCCAGATTAGAGCTTCTCGATAAAATCGCTTTTATTTTATACAAAAGCAGCTCTGTGTCAAATGGCTTTGTGATATAGTCATCAGCACCTAATTGGTAGCCTTTCAGTATATCTTCTCGAAGATTTTTAGCTGTAAGGAAAATAATAGGTACATTTTTATCAAGTTTTTTAGCATCTTCGGCTAATGAAAATCCGTCTTTTTTAGGCATCATCACATCAAAAATACAGATATCAAACTGATGTTCTGTAAATTGTTTCAATCCCTCTTCCCCGTCTCGTGCGAGGGTTACTTCAAAGTTATTGATAGTCAGGTAATCTTTTAATACCGCTCCAAAACTTTGGTCATCTTCTACTAATAATATTCTATTGTTCATAATACTTGGTATTATATTGGTTTTCATTTCATTGGGAGCTTTATGGTAAAGGTGCTTCCTTTTCCTTTCTGGGACTCCACGCTTATCTGCCCATGGTGCATCTCTATAATTTTTTTCACATACGACAAGCCTAGCCCTTGTCCTTTCACATTGTGGATATTTCCCGTTTCTTCTCGGAAAAATTTCTCAAATATTTTATGCTTGTTCTGAGGTTCCATACCTATTCCCTTATCGGAAATCGCAATGACATAGCAATTTCCCTCATTCCGTGTAGCAATCTTTATTTCCGGAGCTTCCGGTGAATACTTGTTGGCATTATCCAGCAGATTGATAAGGGTATTGGACAAATGAAACTCATCTACTTTCAACATATACTTTTCAGCTTGAAAGTCCTCAATAAGTATTCCATTTCTGTCATTGATGATAAGTCTTACCGAATTAGCAATATTTTTTATCAATTCTCTTACATTGGTTTCTCTTAGGAAAAGGTTCATTTCATTCCGTTCCAGCTTGGTCATATTCAGAACATTTTCCACTTGTTTTTTCATTCTAATGTTCTCTTGCTTTATCAGTCCGGAGTAATATTTCACTTTCACAGGGTCTGTAGCTATTTTGTCATTTGCCAAAGAATCGGTTGCCACGGATATGGTAGCCAGCGGTGTTTTGAACTCGTGGGACATATTATTGAGGAAATCCGTTTTTATATCCGCTATTTTTTTCTGTTTCATCATATAGTTTATAGATACAATGTATATGATGAGAATGGTAAGCAGAGAGAGGAATGTCCCCAGCAGCATCGGAAGATTATTTCGTATTAAAGAATAATTCTTGTTTGGAAATACCAAAGACAGCGAATATAGGGTTTCATTCTTTTTATCCTTAAATAGCGGATAGGTATAATGCTTGCCGCCACCGTTATCCAAAAAAATTTTATTTCTAATGTCCGTTATCCTATTATCTTTATCATAGACCCCGTACCCAAAGGCTGTTTCTATACCGCTTAGCCTAAGCTGTTTCTTTACCACAGAGTCTATAATTTTATCGTTTACCCGTTTTTCTAAAGGCAGATTTTTCACATTGAGTTTAGCAAAATCTCGGAAGGTAAAGGTATTATTGTTTATTTCTTGGCTAATCTGCGTGGTAAGAGGCTCTACATTATTTTTTTTAATACGAAAAATTCCTTCGTCATTATATACCCTCACACGTTCCAAAGAATCGCCCATTGGTGACACAGGTATCTTCTGCGGCTGAATGATACTTCTACTGAAACTAATGAGTCTTCTATCTGCAGAATCACCTACTTCTTTGATGATATTGAGGGTCGGTTTATCTTTATTTTCAATAATAGAAGACTGTAAATCTTTATATTCATCGAGGTATTTATTGATTTCTATTTCGGAAATATCCTGTGTAGTTCCGGCAAGCACTTTCTGAACTTTCCCCGAAAATTCTTGTTCCAGAGAAGTATAGTATTCTTTAAGCCAATAAAATTGAAAAATAACAAAGACCACAAGGGAAATCGTCATTAGAACAGAAATTATTGGAATGAATTTATTATTCATAAAGTACGGTTTAGTTTCAGAAGTTAAAATTAAAAATAATTTTATAATAAACGCAGAATTCGAAAATTTATTTTAATTAAAATTTGTTAAAAAACAGACTTTTAACAAAATTTTAAGACTACAAAGTCAAACTCAGTAGAGTTTTACATTAGCTCTTCGTCTAAAAAGTACTGAATAATAGCCTTTTTCATCAGTAAACTCTGCTCATTGGGTTTTAGTTCCGGTAGAGCTTGCAGCTCTTTGTACTGTGGCCACCCATCATTATCGTATCCCGAAAACTTATAAAACCCATAAGGCTCTAAAAGTCTGCAAACCGCTATATGAAGGAGATTTAGCTTATCATCTTTAGAGTAGTTTTGCTTACCACTACCCAATTCCTGAACCCCTATAAGAAACAGCATCACCTCCAGACTTGGGTGTTTCTCTGTATCAAAATGCGTTTGGAAAAACAATTCTACTTTTTCCCAAAGCTCTTTTTCATTAAGGTAATACTCTAAATCCATAATCAAAGAGCAAAAATATAAAAAAGTATTTCAGTATCAAAACAAATAAAATTTTGCCCAGCATTCCACTAAAAGCCTTCGCAAATGATCGCTTGATTTTCTTGTCAATTTTGAACAACAAGAATTAAACATCCCCCTAACCCCTGACATATTACACAAGAAAAAATATTTACTCGTGTCATTTTGTCATACATTAAATCGTGGCATATTCTTGGTGATAATGCGAAATGTGAAATTAAAACAGTAATTAAAAAAATATCATAAAAATGAGTAAAATAATTGGAATTGACTTAGGAACTACCAACTCTTGTGTTGCCGTAATGGAGGGTAAAGACCCTGTAGTAATACCAAATGCAGAAGGTAAAAGAACGACACCTTCTATTGTAGCCTTTACCGAAGACGGTGAAAGAAAAGTAGGTGATCCAGCTAAAAGACAAGCGGTAACCAACCCTAAAAAAACAGTGTATTCTATTAAAAGATTTATAGGAACACATTTCAAAGATGATGCTACCGAAATAGGAAGAGTACCTTACGAAGTAGTGGCTGGACCAAACGATACCGTAAAAGTAAAAATAGACGACAGAGAATATACCCCTCAGGAAATCTCTGCGATGATTCTTCAGAAAATGAAAAAAACAGCCGAAGACTATCTCGGACAAGAGGTTAGTAGAGCTGTAATCACAGTACCGGCTTACTTTAACGATGCACAGAGACAGGCCACTAAAGAAGCAGGAGAAATCGCAGGGCTGAAAGTAGAAAGAATTATCAACGAACCTACTGCAGCAGCTTTGGCTTATGGATTGGACAAAAGCCACAAAGACCAAAAAATCGCAGTCTATGACCTTGGTGGAGGTACATTTGACATCTCTATCCTTGACCTTGGGGACGGCGTGTTTGAAGTGCTTTCTACCAATGGTGATACCCATCTTGGAGGAGATGACTTTGATGATGTAATCATCAATTGGCTGGCAGAAGAGTTCCAAAAAGAAGAAAGCGTAGATTTGAAAGCAGACTCTATCGCTCTTCAAAGATTGAAAGAAGCAGCAGAAAAAGCAAAAATAGAATTATCTTCATCTGCACAAACAGAAATCAATCTGCCATACATTACGGCTACAGCAAGTGGACCTAAACATTTAGTAAAAACTCTTACTAGAGCTAAATTCGAGCAACTTTCTCAGGATTTGGTAAGACGCTCTATGGAGCCTTGTAAAAAAGCTCTTCAAGATGCTGGCCTTTCCACTTCGGATATAGACGAGGTAATCCTTGTAGGAGGTTCTACCAGAATCCCTATTATTCAGGAGGAAGTAGAAAAATTCTTTGGCAAAAAACCTTCAAAAGGCGTAAATCCAGACGAAGTAGTAGCAATAGGTGCTGCTATTCAAGGAGGTGTACTTACAGGTGATGTAAAAGATGTATTGCTTCTTGATGTTACCCCTCTTTCTTTAGGTATAGAAACTATGGGCTCTGTATTCACAAAATTGATTGAAGCCAATACAACTATCCCAACTAAAAAATCGGAGGTGTTCTCTACTGCAGTAGATAACCAGCCGGCAGTAACCATCCGCGTAGGGCAAGGAGAAAGACCAATGTTTAATGACAACAAAGAAATTGGCAGATTTGAATTAACCGATATTCCACCGGCACCAAGAGGCGTACCTCAGATTGAAGTAACCTTTGATATTGATGCTAATGGTATCTTGAATGTATCCGCTAAAGATAAAGGTACAGGCAAAGAACAGTCTATCAAAATCCAAGCATCATCAGGACTGTCCGATGCTGAAATCGAAAGAATGAAAAAAGAAGCTCAAGAAAATTCTGCAGCAGATGCTAAGAGAAAAGAAGAAGCCGACCTTGTGAACAAGGCAGACTCTCAAATCTTCAACACAGAAAAACAATTGAAAGAGTTTGGAGACAAGATTTCTGCAGATAAAAAATCAGCAATAGAATCTTCTTTGACAGAGTTAAAAACAGCTTTTGAAACTAAGGATATGGCAAGCATCAAAACAAAGTCCGAAGCATTAGATGCTGCATGGATGGCCGCTTCCGAAGAACTTTACAAAGCTCAAGCAGATACACAACAATCTGCAAATGCAGATCAAGCACAAGGTAATACCGGAAACAGCGGAGATGATGTGCAAGACGCAGACTTCGAAGAAGTGAAGTAAGAGTTGATTGTCAACGATTAGTAAATATTAAAAACTACTATAAAACATTGATTTATAGTAGTTTTTTATTTTATACTTTATTGTATTTTATTGTTTTTCTTATTTTTTTAATCATAAATTTGTACCATATTTGTAGCGGGTCTTAATTTACTATAATATGAGTCTTAAAAGTCTTAAATAATCTTATTGCTACTTATTATATATGAAAAATGGGGTTTAGTAATTTGAAAATACCTAAAATTTGCGAACAATGTGAAAAACCATTTGAGGCAAAAACAATGACAACTCGTTTTTGTTCGCATTTATGTGCTGATAAAAACTATAAGAATCGGAAAAAGAAAGAAAAAGAATTAAAGGAAAGAGAAAAGGTTTTAGAAAAATATGTAGATAAAATTGCAGTTCTTCAACTCAGAGAATTTATTTCTGTGGGGGAGGCTGTTATTTTATTTGGTATTTCAAAAAGCACAATTCATAGATTAATCAAACGGAAAGTAATTCGTAGTGTAAATTTAGGGGAACGACTTACAAGGATAAATAAATTGGAATTGGAAAAACTCTTTTCGCCAATTATCATTGATGAAAAAGAAAAACAAGAAAGTGAACTTCGTAAAAAATATAAAAAAGAAGATTGCTATACGATATCACAGGTAAGTGAAAAATTCGGGGCAAATCCTTCAACGGTTAATCGTGTAATTGATAAGTTTAAAATTCCAAAAGAAAAAATAGGAAATTTTGTATATGTTCCTAAAAGTGAAATTGATAAAATATTTATTGGAAAATGAGAATAAAGCCTACAAAATGTACCGTAAGACTTCGGAAAGCAGAGTTTAAGAAAGAATGGTATGTATATATTGAGAGCTATCCTGTGTTTGAAGTCAATAATGAAAAGCCTAAGAGAGTAAGAGAATATATCAATAGAGTGTTAGTACGGTAGTTTTTGATAAAAACCGTTCAGCACGAACTGATGAAAATGGTAATGTTTCCTATAAACCTAAGCGAGATGAAAATGGAATAATTCTCTGTAAAAGTGATTTGGATAAAGAAACAATGCTATTTGCTGATGCTGTACGAAGAAAATTGCAGAAACAATATGATGATTTGATATTGCTTGGGGACAATCAAGAATTGAAGCAAAAAGAATTATTACAGGAAAATTTTATATCATATTGTGAAGAGTTGTTGAAAAAACGCCATAGAAATAGTTCTAATGCCATTCGGGTAAATTGGAAAAGAACAATAGAACTCTTAAAATTATATGTAGGAAAAGAAGCTAAATTTTCACAAATAGATTTGAAGTTTTCAGAAGATTTTAAGATGTTTTTACTTTCTGCACCTTGTAGTGGGAGCAAAAAAGGTGTTATATCTGTTAATACTTCGGCGACTTATTTTTCTATTTTCAAAGCGATTCTAAAACAAGCTTTTATTGATGGTTATTTTTCTTCGGATTTATCAGGAAAAATTAAAGGAATACCTAATAGAAAATCAAGAAGGGAGTATCTTACGGAAGAAGAGCTGAATATTTTAGTAAAAACGCCTTGTGATAATGAAGTTCTGAAACGAGCATCTATTTTCTCTGCACTCACAGGATTGAGGCATTCGGATATTCAAAAATTAAAATGGAAAGAAATTGTAGTTGATGGAGAAAAATAGAACTTCATTTTACTCAAAAGAAAACCAAAGGCGTGGAGTATAAACCTATTTCAAAACAAGCGTTAGAATTATGCGGAGAAAGAAGAGGTTTAGATGATTTGGTTTTTGAAAATTTGCCCAATCCTTCGTGGATTTCTCGCCCTTTGAAAAAATGGATTGAAAAGACTGGTATTCATAGAAATATCACTTTTCATTGTTTTAGCATACTTATGCTACTTTGCAATTAGCCAACGGAACGGATATTTACACCGTGAGCAAAATGCTGGGGCATACCAATGTAAATACAACACAAATCTATGCAAAAGTAATTGATGAAAAGAAAATAAAAGCAGCGGAAGTTATTAAGTTAAATTTTTAAAATATAGAATATGATACAAGAGAAACATTTGATTTTGGGAGCAAAAGAGTTAGGAGTTATCACTTCAATATTAGCAGCTACCATACCCATTATGGTAAAACTGGAACTGAATAAAGAAAGTGTTTATATGACTATCTTCGTGTTTATATTATCAATGGTCTTTTTATATTGTAATTTTCAACTTTTCCTTTTAGAAATTTTTAGATTTGTTAAAAGATTGAAAGAAATATCCAAAAAATCAATTAAGGAACTGGGAGATAAAATAGCTGAAAGTAAAAAATATTTTTTAAATAAAGAAAACATTTCATACCAACTTGTAAAGGCGGAAATTCCTATTGTAAATATTTATAATATGAGTTATCCAAGCCTTCAACAGCCTAAAAAAGAATTGATTAAAAAACAAACTGAGCCAACAGAAAAACAAGAAAAAGCCATAGAATACACTCAAAAAGTTTTTGAAAATCACATAGAAAATCCCCAAGATTTGGAAAATTTTTACAAAGAAATCATTGCCTATTCTAACGGAAAAACAGATTTTTCAAATTCAAAATCTATAATAGTAAAAGATTTAACAAATTATGATTTGTATCATTTTGGCTGGAATATTTGGAATCATTTCAAAGTTGGAAAACAGGAAATTATAGCCAATTTCTTGCATAATATTTTTACTGAAAAATTAGGAAATCAAACAGAAAGTACCATAATAAAACATTTACGCGATGATGAAAAAAAGGGAAAAATCATTTTAATGAAAGATGTTACTAAATTTTCACAAAATAAATTGTTGTGCTTTTTGATGTGATACAATGTGTTTTATGTTTTCGCATAAAAAATTATGAAAAAGCAATAAAAATTAAAACTATAATGATAATTAGGAAGTAAGCACAAAATTAAACACCATTGATGATAAAAAATAATGTGTTTTAATGATGTGATGATGTGTTTTTTTAATCACAATTAAAATACATCATAGTTTTGCTGACATAATTTTGAAAATTAAAAATATTATGAATGCAAACGAAATTTCATTTGAAAATCTGCCAAAAGCAGTTGCCTTTCTATCTCATCAGATATAAGAATTGAAAGTTATTGTAAAAAGTAAAGAAACTATTGAAATCAATAACAAGAAAATTCCCATAAGCATAGATGAAGCTTGTAAGATTATCAAAAAGGCAAAACCAACAGTTTATACATTAGTACGAAAACGACAAATTCCGCATTATAAAAATGGGAAAAAACTCTATTTCTATGAAGAGGAATTGCTAGAATGGATTTCAAAAGGCAAAAGAAAAACCATTCAGGAAATAGATGAAATAGTATTTCAAAACCGAAAAAGGGTTTAAGTAATTTTAATCTAAAAGTATATCAAAATGGAAAAATTACCTTTGCCTTATCGTGTGGGTACGACTTACTATAAAATCATAGAACGTCCTCAAATCTCGGGTGATAAAATTACTTCACTAGTGAAATGGTCAAGGGAAACTATTGTCCAAGACTACGGCAAGAAAATCATTTACGATATTCCGAAATACGATGGTTTTTGCTGTATACCCAATCATTTGAAATATCAAAAACGGTTGATAACTTCTACAATATTTACAATGAAATTCCGCATCAGCCGAGTGTTTCCAGAGTTTCAGTTGATGAAATCCCGTTTTCTATCTCTTTTCTGCAACATATTTTCGGTAGTCAAGTGGATTTAGGGCTTGATTATCTGAAAATTCTATTGGAAAATCCCACCCAAATTCTGCCTATTTTATGTTTGGTAAGTAAGGAAAGAGCCACTGGAAAAACTACTTTTCTTAAATGGCTCAAAGAAATTTTTGGATTGAATATGACTTATATCAAAGGCGATGCTTTTGGTAGTCAGTTTAATTCCGATTGGGCTTCAATGCTTTTGATTGCGATTGATGAAGTGTTTTTTGACCGAAAAGAAATCACCGAACGGCTCAAATATCTTTCTACTACGAATAAAGATAAATTAGAAAACAAGGGCAAAGACCGGGAAGAAATTGATTTTTTCGGGAAGTTCATTCTCTGTTCCAATAACGAAGACAATTTTATTCAGATTGATGAAAATGAAATCCGATTTTGGGTTCTTAAAATCAATCCGATAAAAGTAGAAAATACAGAATTTCTACAAAATTTAATTTCAGAAATCCCACGATTTTTAAGTTTTTTAATTCACAGGAAATTCCATTCTGAAAAGAAAAGTAGAATGTGGTTTTTGCCTGATGAAATCAAAACCAAAGCTCTGCAAAAATTAGTGTTCAAAAATGGGAATAAATTAGAAGCCAAGATGGTGGAACTCCTTTATGAATTTTTTGAGAGTAATGAAGTTCAAGAAATTAGCGTTGTGCCACAAGATGTTCTCAATATGCTCAATAGAATGTTTCGGCAACTGAATTTTTCTCGTAATGATGTACGAACGATTTTGAAAGACAAATGGAAGTTAGAACCGCAGAAAAATGGACTGACTTACATTCGCTATGACATTGATTATTCAGGGAATTTCTACGAAAATAATGCGGTGGGAAGATACTTCAAAATTTCCAAAAATTTTATTCTTGAAAAATATGTTGATTTGTTGAATTAAAGTTTTAATATTTTTAAAATCAATTCAATACAAAATCAACAAAAGTCTCAACAAATTCTAAACCCTAAAACTTTGTTGAGTATTCGTTGAATGGAAAAAATCAACTTTGTTGAATTGTTGAAAATGTGTTGAGGCATTAAATCCTTATCAATCAAAACATTGTAATAAAAACTCAACAATTCAACGAAAAATAAGGATTTTATCATACGGAAATACTGATAAAATGTTCTGCTTTAAGTATTAGTGTTAATTTTTTTTATTTTCAAAAGATAAAACACAATCCTTTGCCACGGAGTTAGTGCAAAAAGTACCCATTGTTTACAAAAAGCGTGGGGCTTAATGTAAAAATGGAACTTTTTGGTTTTTTCCTATCGTCAAAAACATTTGCTAACCGCTAAAAATATGAAAAATGAAACAAAACTTTTTAACCCAATTTATCACGAAAATTCAAGAAGAACAAGAGCAAAAAAATGCAGAAGAAAAGAGGAAAAATCATTTTAGAACGATTGGGAGAAAAGGAGGTTTAGCCAAGAAAAAATCAGCAGTTTTTTCTAAGACTATCTCAGCAAAATTGACCGAAAAAGAGTTTCAAATCATCAAAGAAAAAGCCGAAAAACTAAACCTTAAAATTTCCAAATATGTGCGATTGATTTTAACTGAAAAAGAACTAAAAATCAATGAATATAAGACAGATGAAGTACTTCTTTCTTACGGAACTCATTTTAATAGAATAAGCAATTTATTGCGAAATCGTGAATTTTCAAATTTGGAAAATAAAAATGAGATTTTACAGGAAATTATAAATACTACCAATTTGATTTACAACTATCTATATCAAAATAAAATCAGAGATGAATAATTCTGCCACTACAAGAAGAATTTCCAAAATCGCTTTGGAATATAACGGAAACGATAAAGGTACAGCTGAGATGGTATATTCTAATAATTTATTATCAAATACAGCTGAAAATCAATATAAAGAAATGAAAGCCATTGCAAAACGAAACAAAAATGTAAAGAATTGGGCTTTAACAGGATATATTTCGCCTGAAAGAAGCAAAGAAAATGAAGTTTCTGATGAAGTTTTGGTAAAATTAACCTTAAAAGCCTTACAAAAAGTAGGAGTTACAAAGGATAATCAAATTCGGTTAGATATTCATAATTCTACCAAGCATAAGCATATTCATTTTGTGGTAAATAGAGTGAATACGCACGGTATCAACACTATAAAATCCCATAAAATTGGCGAGAATTTTGGAAAAGCTGTGAGAGAAATTTGCACAGAAATGAATTTGAAAACAGATGTAGAAATCAGCAAAGAAAAGAAAGAGCAAATGCTTGAAAATTTGCAAAATTCCCTAAAAATAGCCACTGATTTTGATGAATTGATTGAGGAAATGGATAGAAGAGGTTATAAAATCACTTTGTCAGAAAATGTAAAAGTAGGCGTTTCGGGAATGCGGATTGTAAGACATTCGGACATCAATACGGAAACGAAGCGAGAATATTTAGCAGGATACAAACTTTCGGAGATTGCCAATAAGTTGAAAATCAGGAATATAAAAGAAATTTTAAAGCAAAACAATGCTGAGAAAATTAGGAGAAATAAAGAATTAGAAATCAAAGAAGAATTACATAAACCCAATAGAAGAAAATTTTAATAAAAATGGAAAATAAAGAAATAGATGACGGCTTGGAGTTGCTGAAAAAAGTGATAGAAACCAATGAAGAAAATATTGATAATAACTCGCGAATATTAATGGCTTTTGAAGATTTATTGAATTTATTAGGGGAGGCTGAAAGTACATTAAGAGGAGCTTCTTATACTTTGGAAAACTCCAAAAAAGTTCTTGTGAGAACGAGCCATATACTAGAAAACACCCCAAAAACCTTTGAATTTAAAGCAACAAAAGAAGAACTCAAAGCACGGGATCGATTTATTCATTCTATTCCCAAAAGTATTGAGGCTCATATTCCTGAAAAGTTAGAAAAAGACCTGATATTGCTGAATAACACTATATCAAAAGTAAATGGGAAATCTAGTGTTTTCAAATATTCTATTTTGGGAGGAATAGGGAGTTTGATTTTATCTATAATATTGCTGGGAACTAAGCGGATATTTTACTCAAAAATGGTATGCTGAAAGTATTAAAACTAAGGAAGAAATTAGGAAGGAATTACTAGAAGAATTTGAGAATAAAGGTAAAGGGATTTATGATGTAAAATCTTATAAAAAATTGCAATATAATACAGATTTGGTTAATAAATGGATTGAGAAGAAATATCCAAACGATGCGGATAAGTTTCTACGCTTTAAAGAAGGTTATGAAACTAGGTAAAATTCATTATATTTGCTTTGTTTTTAATTTTTATAGATAACTGATGAATTTCACAGAAGACTCACGCGTAAAAATTCCTGCTATTCTACATTTAGCAAGATTGGGTTTTGAATATATTCCTCGAAATCAGCATTCACTTCGTAATGAGAGAAACAATATTTTCCCTGATATTTTCAAGGAAAGTATCCAGAAAATCAATACCAATATGAGTGATGATGAAGTGGGTAGGTTGTTGGAAGATATTGCGGTGTCATTAGAATTTGATGATTTGGGGAGAGATTTTTATCAGCGTTTGACTTCTTCAAGTAGCGTAAAGCTCATCGATTTTGAAAATTTTAATAACAATTCTTTTCACATTACTACGGAATTGGCTTATAAAAGTGGTGAGGAGGAATTTCGTCCTGATATTACGATTTTTATCAACGGACTTCCGTTGATGTTTGTAGAGGTAAAGAAACCTAATAATCGTGAAGGTATTATCGCGGAAAGAAACCGAATGAACCGCCGTTTTGGAGCTAAACATTTCAAAACTTTTGCGAATATTACCCAATTGATGGTTTTTTCCAATAATATGGAATACGAAGATGGCACCACAGCACCTATTATGGGAGCCTTTTATGCAACTTCGGCATATGGGAATATCCATTTTAACTATTTCCGAGAAGAAGAAATTTTCAATTTAACCCATATTTTAAAACCTGAAAATTCAGAATTTGAAGATTTTATTTTGAAGGATAATAACATTCCGCAAATAAAACATTCTCCTGAATTTAAGGAAAATAAAGACCACAATACCCCTACGCATCGGTTGCTTACCTCTTTGTTTAGTAGGGAACGATTGGCTTTTATGCTAAAATACAGCATCGCCTATGTGAGAGAAGAAAACAAAGAAACTGCCCAGCAGGAGTGGCAAAAGCACATTATGCGTTATCCGCAAGTGTTTGCTACCTTGGCGATTGAAAAGAAACTAAATGAAGGTATTCATAAGGGGATTATTTGGCATACGCAAGGTTCTGGGAAAACGGCATTGGCGTATTATAATATAAAGTTTTTGACCGATTATTTCCAGAAAAAAGGCATTATTCCTAAGTTTTATTTTGTGGTGGATAGGCTGGATTTAGCCAATCAAGCTCAGTCGGAATTTGCAAAACGCGGTTTGGAAGTCAAAAAAATTAACTCTCGCCGTGATTTTGTAGAAAATATGAAATCTACCAGCGTGGTAATGGGAAGTGCTGGTGGAGCAGAAATTTCGGTGGTGAATATCCAGAAATTCAGTGAAGAAAGCGTGGCTTCGGAAAAATTAGATTACGATGTGAATATTCAACGAGTTTATTTCATTGATGAAGCCCACAGAAGTTTCAATCCGAAAGGAGATTATTTTCTTAATCTTTTAAAATCGGACGAAAAAGCCATAAAAATTGCCTTAACAGGCACGCCTTTGTTGAAAGAAACTGCTAAATTATACGATTCCAAAACTCTTTTTGGTGATTATATTCACAAATATTATTACAATAAATCCATTGCCGATGGCTATACGCTTCGCCTTATCCGTGAAGAAATTGATACCGAATACAAAATAAAAATGCAAGAGGTAATGGAGCAGATTTCGGTGAAAATGGGTGAAATAGACAAAAGCACTATTTTCTCTCATCAGAAATTTGTTTCGCCAATGTTGGATTATATTGTGAAGGATTTAACCGAATTTCGGGAGCGAAACGCTGATAGTTCCCTTGGGGCGATGGTGGTTTGCGATAGTTCTGACCAAGCCAAAGAATTATATCATCAATTTACAGAAAAATATTCTAAAAGTGAAGCGATAAATCCCTATGCTCCACAGAAAGTATCGGTTATTCTTCACGATGTGAATGATAAAATCACACGAGAGGGTGAGATTAAGGATTTCAAAAATGGAGAAATTGATATACTTTTCGTGTATAATATGCTTTTGACAGGTTTTGATGCCAAGCGATTGAAAAAATTATATTTGGCTCGGGTGGTGAAAGACCATAATTTATTGCAAACACTTACGCGAGTAAATCGCCCATACAAAAATTATCAATATGGTTTTGTGGTAGATTTTGCGGATATTTCCAAGCAATTTGAAAAGGCAAATTACAACTATTTGGAAGAATTAAAATCCGAATTGGGCGATGAAATGGAGCATTATTCTAATCTTTTCAAAACTAGAGAAGAAATAGAGCAAGAAATTGCCGAAGTTAAGGAAACTTTATTTCATTATAGTACACAAAATAAAGAAATTTTCAATTCTCAAATTAGTGAAATTACAGATAAAAAAGAATTGGCATTACTTTTAAAACAACTTATCAATGCCAGAGAACTTCGGAATATCATTCGTTTGCAAGGCGAAGAAGATTTACTCAAAAACGCAGATTTTGCTCTTTGGCTTGATTTGTTAAAAATTGTCTCGGCACGAATGGAAATCTTGAAATTTGCCGAAAGTATTGAGCAAGGACAAACCATTGAAAATCTTCTGAATGTAGCGTTGGAAGATGTGTATTTTCAGTTTGTAAAAGTCTCGGAAGAGGAATTAAAAATAGCCGATGAATTACAAGAAAAACTCCGCAGAACGCGTGAGGAAATGCAACGAAATTTTGACCCAAAAGACCCAGAATTCATTTCACTTCGGGAGGAATTGGAGCGGATTTTCAGAAATAAAAACTTACAAGAAACCACCCAAGAAGGAATGCAAGGGCATATTGTAATTTTGGATAAAATCTACAATAAAGTGAAGGAAATTAACCGAAAAAATGCCCTTCTGAAAGAAAAATATAAAAATGATGAACGCTATGTGCGTATCCATAAGGAATTAAAAAGCAATCAATTAAAAAACGAAAAAGAAAGCCAAATTCACGAGGCACTTTTGGCAACCAAAGAAACGCTCGATGAAATGGTTTTAAGAAGTAGTCATATTTTAAGCAATACAGAATATTTTACGCAAGAGCTTATTAATCAAATTATCGTTAATTTTATGGATAGGCATAAAATCATCAAAGAAGAAGACGAAAATGCATTTTTGGGCATACAAAATATTGGAAATCTGATTTCCGCAGAATACCAAAATGGTTGGAAATCTTGGTGATAATTTTTTATGAATTGAAATTAAAAGCAAATCAATGCTTAAAAAAAATGAAAAAATGACAGATATAAAATACATTACCGAAACTAAAAAACTTATTGATGACCTAAAAAGCGTATGTGCTAACTATGGCCTGGGCAACGATGGAAATGAATTCAAAATCATTTCTCAGGTGTTTTTGTACAAATATATGAACGATAAATTTTCCTATGAAGTAAAGCAAATGAGCCCAGAATTGGCTTCTGCGGAAAATTTTCAGAAGGCTTACGAGGAAATGCCCGAAGTAAAAAGGCAATTTCTGTTGGCTCGTTTGGGGAATAAAGCCCCGCATTTAAAGCCCGAACAACTGCTCTCGCATTTGTTTAATAATTCTAATCAGCCCAATTTTTCGGAAATTTATTTTGATGGAACGCTGAGAAACATTAGCCAAGAAAATATCAATTTATATTCTATCAAATCTACTTCTGGGGCAAAGGATACAATGTTTGATGAACTGAGTAAATTCATTACCGACCCTTCGCAACGCGATAATTTCTGTAAAGCATTGGTGAATAAGTTGGTGAATTTCAGTTTTGAAAAAATGTTTTCGGAAAAATACGATTTTTTTGCAACCATTTTTGAATATTTAATCAAAGACTACAACTCGGATTCTGGCGGAAAATATGCCGAATACTATACACCCCACGCGGTGGCTCGGATTATGGCGTCTATCTTGGTAGGAAAAAAAGAAGATGTTAAAGATGTTAAAATCTACGACCCATCGGCAGGGTCGGGGACTTTGTTGATGAATATTGCTCACGCCATTGGAGAGAAAAATTGCACGATTTATTCCGAAGATATTTCGCAAAAATCTAGCAATATGCTTAGGCTGAATTTGATACTCAACAATTTATCTCATTCCATTCCTAATATTGTAAAAGGGAATACCATTTTAGAACCTTCATATGTGAATACAAAGTTCGATTATATTGTTTCTAATCCACCGTTTAAGTTAGATTTTTCTGATTATAGAGATAATTTAGACAAAGACAGCAACCGCGAACGATTTTTTGTAGGAATTCCGAATATTCCTAAAAAAGACAAGGATAAAATGGCTATTTATTTGCTTTTTATTCAGCATATTATGTATTCGCTCAGTGAGAAAGGTAAGGCAGCGATAGTAGTACCTACGGGCTTTATTACGGCACAAAGTGGTATTGAAAAGAAAATTCGCCAGAGATTGATAGATAATGGCTGGCTTCGCGGAGTAGTAAGTATGCCGAGTAATATTTTTGCCAGTACAGGAACTAATGTTTCGGTATTGATTTTAGATAAAAATGCAGATAATGAGCATATTGTGTTAATGGACGCTTCTAAATTAGGGGAAACCATTAAAGAGGGAAAAAACCAACGCACGGTACTAACGACAGAAGAAGAGCAAAAAATAACCGATGTTTTCAATGAGAAAAAAGCGGTGGAAGAGCTATCGGTAGTGGTAACCGCCGAAGAAATAAAAGCGAAAAATTATAGCTTTTCGGCAGGGCAATATTTTGAAATTAAGATAGAATATGTGGAAATTTCTGCTGAAGAATTTGCCCAGAAGATGAATGAGTTTGAAACTACACTAAAAAATCTCTTTGAACAAAGCAATCAATTGGATAAAGAAATTTTAGAAAATTTTAAAAAGTTAAAATTTAAAGGGTAATTGGGAATGAGTGATTATATAAATATAAATACTTTTATAGAAACAGATATTTCTGGGGATTGGGGAAAGGAAGAAGAAGATAAAAAACATAAACTCAAAGTTTTTTGTGTGAGAGGAGCAGATATAAATAGTCTGAATATGGGAAATTACAAAGAGTTTCCTATCAGATTTGTACAAGAAAAAAGTAAAGATAAATTTCTGAAAGAAGAAAATATAATTATTGAAATTTCGGGAGGAAGTCCCACTCAATCAACTGGGAGAGTAGCTTTTTTAGAAAATGTAGATAAAGATATAATTTGTTCTAATTTTTGTAGAGCTCTACAAATCAAGAAGGAATTTTCAGCGAAATATGTATTCTATTTACTTCAAAATATTTACAAATCAGATATATTTTTCAATTTTGAGAGTAAAACGAGTGGGATAAAAAATTTATTATACAATTCAGCATTTGAAAACATTAAAGTTCCCAATAGAGATTATGCAATACAGGAGAAAATTGTGATGACTCTGTCATCAATAGATAAAAAAATCCAACTTCTCCATCAGCTAAATGATAATTTAGCACAATGCTATAAAAAAAGAGACCCAACATTGGTCTCTTTTTTATTCTATTTCTATTTGTCCGTTCATCAACATTGGCAAAAGGGTATCACGGAGGGCTCGTAAGTGGTGAATTTGTTGTTGGTTTAGTAAGATTTTTTGATTTGAGTTATTTACAAATTCTCCAAAATTCTCCAAAATTTTTTGAGTAGGAAGAATAATATCTAAAACTTCAATATCTTTTGGATAAATATGTGGTTGAGCAGAACCTTTTGCTTGTTGATAAATATATTCTTGAAATAATTTTAAAGTTTCATAAATATATAAGGTTTCTGTCAAGTTTTCTCCTCTTACGACCGTACAATCACAAGCAAAAATACTTTCTCTCCAAAAATTAACAAATCCTGCATTTGCTCCCGAAGCACTAATTGTTATTGTATTTTCTGGGTAATTGCTTATATCGTGATAATATGAAAAATCTAAACCCGCAGAAACTACTTTGATATCCCCATTTGCATTTGCTTCTTTTTCAGTAATTAAAGTTCCTTTTTTAATAAAACTATATTCCCCTAATTTCTTCACCTCCCACTCCGCAGGGATTTCTCGTTTTAGGATTTCATTATAAACCATTTTTCCTCCACTGGATTTATAGGGTTTTCCATTTTCATCAG
>NZ_FNAS01000013.1 GCF_900101995.1 Riemerella columbipharyngis
AATTTCAAGTATTTGCTGTGGGTGGTTATTCTGTTCGGAATCGCTTTTATCGGATATTCCAGCGGTATTTTTGGAGTGTTTAAAAGGCTTTTAAATAGAGATTAAATCCCGCTTAAACTTCTTTTTTTAGGAGGACGAGAAGTAAAAAAAGTCCTCCGCTTTTTAAAAATCTCTGACCACTTTTAAAAACACGAGCCACAGGCTACGGAGGACAATATGTCTTCTGTACCTGTGTTTTTTTTTGTGTTAAGTAGTCAGAGCGACAAAGATAATAAAAATTAAATAATATGAATAAGTATCATCAAATTTTAGAGAAAATTTTAAAGAAAGGGAAAGTACAGGAAAATAAAAAGGGCAGTATCAAATATCTGCTCGACCAACAACTAAAACCGCCATTAAAGAGCATCACGCTAAATCTCTGTAATGTGCATATTTACGAAAACAATATAAAAGGAACAAAACAACAGTTACAAGGAGAAAAAGTAAAATTTGAATAAAATGTGTAAGATGGAAATACGAATTAAAACGAAATCATTGGGTAGCTTGGTTATAAAACCCATAAGTAAAGCAAAAGCTAAGGATTTAATAATTAAAAATCATTATTCGCACAAGTGGAATAATGCAGGCTTTGGACTATATAACTTTGGTATATTCAGAGAGGGTAAAGAGTTGGAGACTCAATGTTTAGGCGTTGCGGTTTACGGATATATGAAGAATCTCAATGCGAAAATATTTACACATCCAAGCCCCGATGCGATAATGTTAGAATTAAACAGGATGTGGATAGATGATTCTTTAGGGAAAAATGCAGAAAGCCTGCTCATTGCTCATTCTCTGAAAGCGATTAAGAGATTAAACAAGAATGTGGTTGCAGTGCAGTCCTTTGCCGACGGGCGTTTAGGATGCGGTACTATATACAAGGCATCGAATTTTAAGTATTACGGAAAGCATCAAACAGTTTTCCTGCGTAACAAGAGAACTAAGGAAATAACACATCATCAGAATTTGACCAATACAACATGCCGGTCTATTTATGTGCGTGAAAACATTGCATATCTATTGGGGGACTTCGAGCATTTCAAGGTGGATACTTATCGGTATATTTTTCCGCTTTGCAAGCATTTTAAGTTCAAGAATCCCGAGAAGCCTTATCCTCCATATAATAAAGGAGAATATCCATTTGAATGGGTAAGAGATAGGGCAAAGATAAAAGAGCGGTTAAAGAGGTTTATTGATGAGTTGTAAAAGCCCTCAAATAAGAGGGCTTTTTTACGACTTATTGTAACGAAAAAAGTTACAACCATGCCTCTAAAAAATTGCACATTTCGTTTTGCGGATTATAATATTGTTAATATTTATACTGCTTTCATTCAACTTTGTTATTTTTTTTGTTTGATTATCTAAAAAATTTAACATTAAGAATGAAATAATTATTATTGCAGATATAGAAGCAATAGCAAATATATTATTGTTTCTTAAACAAATTAACTTATTATTCATCTTTTACACCAATTATTAAGAAATCACCATATTATTTCAATAATTCACCTATATAGCTTTAAAATATTTATACCTTAAAAAATATTTATTTCTCATTTATTATTTTATTATTTAAGCTATCTATCCTCGTTAATAGTTTCCTTATCTCTACTCTTTGGTTTGGTAATTCTTCATATTTGATTTGATTTGTTTTATATGCCAATCTTTTTTTCATTACTAAAACTCTGTCTTAGTTCTATAATTTTATATTCAAAAGAAATTGTGAGAGCATATTTTGTAAATTGGTAGATTATAGTTATTACTACTATAACTATTGGGATGAAAGACCACCACCCTCCAAGAACTTTTTTACACTTATTTAATATAAGTGTAGAATTTTTACTTAATTGGGAGACTTTAACTTGGATACAAAATCAAATAAAAAACTCTTATTAATCTATTTTGAGGATACATTCAACCAATGCGATAATTGATAAAAGAGGTCTTTCGGAGTTTCTAAAAGTTAAGTTTTCCCTTGGTCTTCGATTATTTCTTTGATATATTCATTATCAATGATACTAAATTCTGATGATTTCTAAATATGTTGTCTGACTCATTTATTGCTGTATTCATTCAATATTCTTTCCCATAAACTATACAGATGTGCAAAATAAAATTCAAACTACAATTTTTTTATATCCTTTTGATGATGAGCAAACTCAACATCATCACTGGTAATAGACTTTAAGGCAACAGCATACTTATCACGGTTTGTGCCAGTGCTTCTGCATTTTCCCCTTAAAAGAATCCCCTTAATAAAAATAAAGCTTCTATCTCATTTGTCGCTTTTTATATTCAAACTTAGGAGAGACTTATTTCTAAATTATTACCCCAAAAACTATTCTAATGTGCTTTCAACCAATTATCTCCTACACCTACTTCGGTGAGCAACGGTACTTTGGACGAAAATGCGTTTTCCATTTCGTTTTTGATGATTTTTGAGGCATCTTCTACTTCTGCTATCGGACTTTCAAATACCAATTCATCGTGTACTTGCAGCAGCATTTTAGTTTCCATTTGCAACTGTGCCAGCCGTGCATCTATCTTTATCATTGCTACTTTTATAATGTCTGCAGCACTCCCTTGTATAGGGGCATTTACGGCATTACGCTCTGCATGGCCTCTTACGACGAAGTTGCTGGAATTAATGTCTTTCAGATGGCGTTTTCTCCCCATAATCGTTTCTACATAGCCTAATTCTCGGGCTTTATCCACTTGCTCTTTCATAAATTCTTTCAGCCTTGGGTAGGTTTCAAAGTAGGCGTCAATCATCGCTTTGCTTTCTGCACGAGAGAGATTGGTCTGTTCGCTCAGTCCAAATGCTGATACCCCATAGATAATCCCAAAATTAACCGTTTTGGCTTGGCTTCTTTGCAGCCGTGTTACTTCATTGATAGGGACATGGAATAGCCGTGATGCTGTAGCAGTATGGATATCTTCGCCTTTTTGGAATGCTTCTATCATATTTTCTTCACCTGAAATCTCGGCAATCAGTCTAAGCTCTATCTGGGAGTAGTCTGCGGCGATGATTTTCTTCCCTTCTCCTGCCACAAAAGCACCTCGCACCTGCTGTCCCCGAGGGGTGCGGATAGGAATGTTTTGCAGATTGGGATTGGTGCTTGATAGCCTTCCTGTAGCCGCTACGGTTTGCATAAAGTTGGTATGCACACGGTGGTCTTTTTTGTCAATCTGCTCGGGTAGTGCATCTACATAGGTAGATTTTAATTTTTGTAGTTGTCTGTATTCCAGTATTTTTGATATGATTTCATGCTTGGAGGCGAGTTTTTGCAAGACTTCTTCGGAGGTAGAGTATTGTCCTGTTTTGGTTTTTTTAGCTTTAGCGTCAAGTTTTAGTTTATCAAAAAGAATATCTCCGAGTTGTTTTGGAGAGTTCATATTAAAGGCTTCTCCGGCAAGCTCAAAAATACCTTTTTCTAAAGTAGTCAAATCTTGTTCAAGATCAATACTTTCTTGTTTCAAGAATTTAGTATCCAGAGCTATTCCCTCCAGTTCCATTTTGGCTAAAACTTTCAGCAGGGGGATTTCTATTTTGTAGAATAGATTTTCCAGTCCTTCTTTTTTTAGTTGAGGTGCAAAAAGCTCGTAGAGCTGAAAGGTAACATCGGCATCTTCGGCGGCATAGTCGGTTTGGGCTCTTAGATCTACGTCTCTCAGGGTAAGTTGTTTTTTCCCTTTTTTACCGATTAGAGATTCTATGGAGATAGGGGTGTAGTTGAGGTAAACATCAGAGAGATAATCCATATTGTGTCTGCCATCGGGGTTTAGCAGATAGTGGGCAATCATAGTGTCAAACAGATTTCCGGCGACCTCTATCCCGTATTGTTTCAAGATTTTATAGTCAAATTTCAGATTGTGGGCAATTTTAAGGATATCCTCTTTTTCAAAAAACGGGCGGAATATTTCTACTACATTTTGAGCCTGTTCTCGTCCTTCGGGTATGGGTACATAGTACGCCAATCCTTTTTTGTACGAAAAACTAAACCCTATAAGCTCTGCTTCCAACTCATTGAGGGAAGTAGTTTCCGTATCAAAACATACGGCTTTTTGCTGCAACAGATTTTCCAGCAAAACCCGTTGCATTTTTTCGTTGTCTACATATTGGTAGAGGTGGTCTGTGTTTTCTATGTTTGTACGGGTGGTCGTGGCACGTTCCAATTCTTCGAAATCCGAAAATAAGTCTAATTGGACAGAATTATTTTTCTCCGATGCTTTCTGAATGGGTTCATTGTTTGTCCCTACAGAGAATGTACGGTACAGATTTTCGTAAAGTCTTTTGAACTCTATTTCATCAAAAATTTCTTTGACTTTTTCAAAATCAGGAGTATCCATATTATACTCCTCTTCTTTGAAATCTATAGGGGCGTCGCATAGTATGGTTGCCAGTTTTTTGGACATAATGCCTCTTTCTGCAGAGGCTTCTACTTTTTCTTTCAATTTTCCTTTCAGTTGGTCTGTATTGGCGAGTAGATTTTCCATAGAGCCAAATTCTTTCAGGAATTTTTTTGCCATTTTCTCACCTACGCCTTCCAGCCCGGGAATGTTATCTACGCTGTCGCCCATCATTCCCAGATAATCTATAATCTGTTTCGGGTCGGATATTTCGTATTTTTCTAAGACCTCTTTTACGCCAAGAATTTCTGCCTCTCCGCCTTTTATTGCGGGTTTATAGATTTTTATATGTTCTGTTACCAGCTGGGCAAAATCTTTATCAGGTGTTACCATAAACACATTATATCCTTGTTTCTCTGCTTTGCCGGCTATGGTCCCAATCACATCGTCGGCTTCATAGCCCTCTACTCCCAAAATAGGGATATGCATTGCTTTAAGAATAGCCTCTATGTAAGGTACGGCTACTCGGATTGCTTCCGGCGTTTCGGCTCTGTTGGCTTTATAGTCGGTAAAATCTTCGTGTCTTACATTCTTTCTACCTACATCAAACGCCACTGCGATATGCGAGGGACGCTCCTTTTTGATGAGTTCTATAAGTGAATTGGTAAAGCCGTATATGGCAGAAGTGTCCAAGCCTTTGCTCGTTACTCTCGGATTTTTGATAAATGCATAATAACCTCTGAAAATCATGGCATAGGCATCTATCAGATATAGTCTTTTGTCTTTTTGCTCTGTACTCATAGCGACAAAGATACAAATTTTAGAAAGGCTCTAAGTTGATGTTGTTTTATAAATTGCTGGTTGCGTATTAAAAAAGTTGCTTAAATCGTTAATGATGATTGTATGATATTGGTTATAAGTTAGTTGCGCGCTGTCTTGTACCTAAGTTTTGAAGAGAGAATAACAGCTGATAAGCCGTATGAACAGAGCGTTGGCATAACAGTAAAAGGAATCTCGGGTTGATGAAAATGGCAGGCATTAAGGCGGTTTATTCTAATGCTGCATACAAGTATATAAGTGTAATTTGTATCAAATTTCGTATTTAAATAGTTAAGGCAAATCCGTTATACTACCAATCAATGGGAATAATGGTTTTATTTTTAACTGAAAGTATAATTAAAACTGTAAGTAAAAGAAGCCTAATACTACCCAACCAATTCCTCAGTATGATAATTGATTAAAAATTTCGTAGCTAAAAATGCTATTCCATCAGCAGGACTGTTAATCTAATTTTCTTTACATTTTTATTAGAGTTTAAAAATAGTAGGAATAACTTTTTTAGACAATAATTTCTATCCAAAGAAATATAGAAACATTTTTTGCACTACTAGATAAAAATCTATTTATCTTGGATTTCATTTAGCAATGCAATATCTTAAAGAGTTTATAGCTTATGAAAAAAACTATTTCCTATTAAAAATACTTCCCTCTGTGTCTCATCTGAGGATTGTGAAGATGTTTTTGCATAGAAGGCATTTTCAGCTGGTCTTTCATCATTTTGATTTGCTCTGTCATCAGCCCTGCTTTATCTAATCTTTTTGCCTCTTCCAAAAGTTTTTGTGCCTCTTGTTTTCTACCTCGCTGTATTGCTCCGGCAGCAAGATTTAGAGTTGCCATAGCTCTGTCTTGTCTCATATTAAGCCCGTATTCCAAGGCCTTTTTCATATGCGGCTCTACTTTTTTAGGCTCCTCTTGTGCAAAAGTCAGCCCCAGCAGATAGTGGTAATATCCGTATTGGGATTTATGAAGCTGAGATTTGGAATTCGTAATTTTCGAGAGCCACTTGCGAGCTTTTTCAGAGTTTTGTTTTCTCAAGAACCAAAAGGCGATGAGGATGTATTCGTTTTTATAAAACAACAATATAGGAATAGCCGAAACAAACACAAGCATAATCCCCCAGCCAATGTTTCTGTGGAACATAAGATAAACAGCTGCTGCCAAAATAAGTGCCGTAAATACGAATTTAATATATTTGTTTTTCATTGTTAGATTTTATCGGTGCAAAGATAAGTTTTTTAATCTATAAAAAATAGTGTATTCTTACTTTTCCATTTCTTTGAAATACTCTGTAGCAACTGCCGAGAGCGTTTCGTAGAAATCTTCTCCGTATTTTCGGATAAGCGGATTTTTCAGAAATTTGTAAACGGGGACTTTCAGTTCTTTCCCCAATTCACAGGCATCGCTGCAGATGGGCCACTCGTGATAATTGAATGCCGTGAAAGTGGTGTATTCCGTTACCCTAATCGGGTACAAATGGCAGGAAATCGGTTTTTGCCAATCTATCGCGCCCTCTTCGTAGGCTTTTTCTATACCGCATTTTGTGATGCCTTTTTCATCAAAAATAACATAGGCACAATCTCTGTTATCAATGAGCGGCGTTACCAAATCTCCTTCAAAATCTTCCACACTTGTGCCTTGTTTTTCTATGGCTTCCACCCCTTCTGGACGAAGATATGGTTTAATTTTAGGAAAAATCTCCTCCAATATATCCAATTCCGAAGCCTCCAGCGGTGCACCGGCATCACCCTCTATACAGCACGCACCTTTGCATTTGCTGAGGTTACATACAAATTCTTCGCTGAAAATATCCTCCGAAATTAGTTTGTCTTCTATCTGTATCATATATTCAATAAATATCTCGTATTCAAAAGCGGACTGATTTTGAACAATATTAAACTTACAATAATAATCCAAAGCCCCAATTCTTTCATCCAATACTTTGGCATAAGATTAAGTGCCCTACTGACGATAATACTGACGGGGAGCACTAAAAACAAAAGATACTCGTAAGTTTTCCCCATATACATTATGACAATGAAAAGCTGTGTAATGGTATATAATAGGACAAAGGTATATCTAAATCTCGTGGTAGGGCTTTTCTGCTGAAAAGTCATAAAATGATTAGCAATAGCCAATATCAGTAATACAGCAAGCGGAGATATGAAATAAAGCGGATAGAAATCGGTCTGAAATCCCATAGAAACAAACGGAACATATTCAGGATTAAAAGAATCATTGCCAATGAGATACATCACACCCAAATAAGAAAGAATGATAAGTATAAAACCAAAAAACAACCTGAAAATATTAAGCCCTATCCTATCCGAAGTAGCAGACAAATGCATCAATACAAAAAAAATGACTGCCCAAGTAGTAGGCAGAAACAGATATCCTATTGCCAATAAAGAACCTACTATAAGATAATAGTCTTTTTTTGTCACTTGATCTCTTGTGCTAAGAATCAATAAAATAAAAGCATTGGTAAAAAGGTTTACCGAAATCCCTATATCCAAATCCCCATTGTAAAATGCAAACACTAAAAAAGTATAAATAAAAAGCGGTAGATGGGTGCGATGGTTTAAGCCAATCGAATTAAAAGTAAAATACCCCAAAGCAATCCCCGCAAAACTAAAAACGCCCGAAAAGACATTAAACAAGCGGAAATCCAGCGCATTAAATACCACTACCATCAAAAACAAAAAGATGACATACAGAGGGATAGAAAAAATTTTGATTTCTTTTGACAGTAATCTAAACATTTTTTATAACTTTGTGCAAAGTTAAATTAAAAAAGAAAAACAATGACTTCTTTCTGGTTATTTTTAAGCGGTTTATTTAAATGGTCTTTTGGTTTCTATGACTACACAGCTTATTTTTTAAATTGGGTATTGTTCATCGTAGGATGTTGCTATTTCTTGTATTGGTGCTATGTATTAGTAGCTACTTTGGGTAATAATAAGGACAAAACATACTTCTCTCCTACAGAGGGGCATTTCCCTTACTACGACCCTAAAATTTATAAAAAAGAAGACTAAAATATCCCGTTTTAATATAAGAAAACGCCCTATCAAATACATAGGGCGGTTTTTCGTTGTAAAAAATCAATCTTCAATCAATGACAAGGGATTACCAGCACAGGAATGTGGGAATTCTTCGTCAAATCTTTGGTAAGACTGCCCACAAAAACATCGTAGATTCCACTTCTGCCGTGGGAACCCATTACGATATATTCTGCTTTTTTACTATCTGCATAGTCTAATATCGTTTCTTTAGCATTTCCTTGTCTTAATATATGTTCGCATTCCAAACCTTGAGCTTTAATTTTGGTTTCTATTTCATTTAGAATACTTAGTTCTTGTTTAATCTCATTTTGCTCCATTTCGGGAAAATACTGAAATCCCATATCTCCAATAGCAAAGCCAATGTCTGTAGGTGCAACATGGATAATGCAGATTTTCCCATTCATATCTTTTGCAAACCTGATGGCAGCATCTACCAATGTGTTTGTAGAACTTCCAAAATCTACAGGTAAAATAATGTTAATCATATCGTTATTTATTTTATACACAAATATACGAATATTTTATGGAAAAGAAGCAGAGAATTCTCCATAAGTAAACATTATCCAAGTTTAATCCACCTTAAGCCAAGTTTGTGTCCTTCCGAGCAATGAAAATCCGATATATCCTCTTACATTAAGTTTGTTGCCATCTCTGCTAATGGTACATTTGTAAACCTTCCCTGTTTTAGGGTCTGTGATAGTACCGCCGTCAAAATCACTTCCGTCTTTTTCTATGCCTCGGATAACCTCCATACCAAGTATTGGCGTATTTTTTCTATCATCTGTACACTTAGAGCACTTAGGATCTGCCGGAGTTATCAGGAGTTTGACCACCTTGCCATAATACCTCCCATCAGATTTTTTGTAGATTTCTACAATGGATTTGGCTTTTCCGATATTGTCGTCTATGGTTTTCCATTTGCCTTCTATTTGCGCAAACGAAAGAGAACTAAAACACAATACCAACATTAAAAAAAGTAATTTTCTCATATTCAATAATTTTTGATAAAGATAATCATTAAAATCAAATTAACAAAATGAAGCTCCTGCTTATTTAGTTTAATTTTTTGTTAATCACCCTATTCATATAGTCTTGATACCACGCTTTACACATCATTTTTCCTTTTTCTACATCTTCGGAACGGAGTGTTTTCATAAGATTGTTTTCCAATCCTAAATCATTAATATGATAAACCCCCGTAACCTCCTTGCCATCGAAGCGATAAATATAATCCCCTATCATAAACTGCTCTTGGATACCATCGGAGTTTACAATGATGGGGTGCTCGCTTTTATCTGATACCAAACTTCTCCCCCAGCTCCTTACCGACTTATTATACCCGATAAGGTCTGCCAGCGTCGGATAAATATCCGTCTGCTGTGCGAGGTCTGTACGCTTTCCAGAGAGACGATACTTGGGATTAGGCGAAAAGAAAATAAGCGGCAGTGCAAAGCGGTTCATTTGTTTTTCGAATTCCTTGTAGTAAATTTGATTGGTATGATCTCCTGTAATAACAAAAATGGTATTGTTGTACCAAGGCTGTTTCTTCGCCGTCTCAAAAAACCTTTTCAGAGAATAGTCCATATATTGAATAGGCTTGTGCATAGGGATATGCCCTTTTTTGAACTTGCCGTTATATTCCTCCGGAATTTTGAAAGGATGGTGAGATGACGCCGTAAATACGGTCGCCAAAAACGGCTGTGTCTTGCCTACATTCTTAGCAAAGTATTGCAAAAACGGTTCATCCCAGATCGCCCAAATTCCATCGAAGTCTTTATCATTATTATATTCTGTTTTACCGAAATAATGCTTAAACCCAAGAATATTACCAAAACCCAAAAATCCCATAGAGCCGTTAGGCGCACCATGATAAAAAGAAGTATCGTAGCCCAAATCATTACAAACCGAAACGATGGATTGTATCTTTTGATTAGAATAAGGCGAACTGGTAAACGCATCTACCAAACTCGGAATTCCCGCAAGAATACTACTCATCGCGTGTATAGACTGCCTGCCATTGGCATACGCATTGGTAAAATAGAGACTTTGTTTTGCAAGGCTGTCCACAAAAGGGGTATAAGACTCGTAGCCATTGATATTTTTCCCTTCATTGAATGTGCCGGAATACTCTCTGCCAAAACTTTCCACAATGAAAATCACAATATTGGGGCGGGGATTAGGCACTTCTCTCTCATAGTGTTTGTAAGGGTGAATATTTTTATTGATATAGTCTTCATCCACAAAATGAACCAGCTTAAAGCCGTTGGTATTTATAGTTCTAAAAAAAGAAAATGTACTATTAAGGACAATGTTTGCTTGTACCGGATTTTTAATGTGTCGGTTGGCATCTACTAAGTTAATGGGGCGCGTACTATGCTTAAAATCCCCACGAATACCACCCACCACCAAAACAGCTGTAACGCAGAGGGTAACAATAGACCATACAAAATAGGGAACCATTCGCTTAGGGGGCTTCGGTGCGACCTTTATCCGTTTGTACAAAAATACCCAAAGTGCCATCAATACCACAAACCAAATAATCACAAAAGGATGTTGATATACAGACTCTAAGCCGACACTCCCAAGATTATCTTCGTGCTTTACAACATCTAAAACCGCCGAAGTCAGCCTTGCTTGGCTAAACTTGAAGTAAATAAAATCCCCGAAGTTCATAGCGTAAGCAATTCCATTGGTGATAAAATACAGCCAAAACAGCATTTTTTGATACCCCGCCTTAGTATTAACAACCACCGGAACCAAACTCAAAAATATGAATAAGGCATTCACATAGAGAATGGCCGTCGTATCGAACGCCGTTCCGTAATAAGCTAATTTCAAATAGTCTGTAATGCCGTCTAAAGTAATGACATCTTTATTAAAATACCAAAACAGAAAACGAGCGATTTGATAGAAAAAATAAGCCAATAACAAACGATAAATAAGAGCCAAAACCTCTTTAGCACGAAATTCTTTCATAGAAGAATAGTCAGATTATATGTATTGTTAATGAAGTCCCGCAGTTAAAGCAATTATTCCAAAAATAAAAATAAGAATATATACACAGATAACAATTATCGTAAATATCCCCAAAAACTTATAAAACGACTTTAAATTACCAAAACTCAAACTAAGAATAGATTAATTTCTATTCTTTATAGCTACCGTTGCTTTATCAGCAAATACAAACAAATAATAACAAGGAATAAACGACAATAGATTACTGATAATATAATAGCCGCCAATATCCCCTAAAATACCCGATATTTCCTAATACAATCGCTTCACTAAATGCAGAAGACGCTACTGTACTAAAAGCCAATCCAACAATCAGACCTATTGCGATAAAAACAAAACCTATAATAGCTAAAAACTTAGCCCACTTAGCGGCTGTTAATAGATAGCTTTGTGCTTGAGCATCCAAAACCATATCCTGAGAATAGGTTTCGGCTTTTTGTAAATAATCTTGGTTCATAATTTATGGTTTTTATTTAGCCCAAATATAAACTAATTTTCAGACATCTACCAAACTCATTTCTCTTAACTTGAAAACCCACAACTATCTCGTGAGGACAATTTGATTTTCGTTCATTATTTTTCGAAGATTAAAAATGGCATAGCGTACTCTGCCCAGAGTCGTATTGATACTCGCTCCCGTATGCTCAGCGATTTCCTTAAAACTCAACCCATCGTAGAAACGAAGTTTTATAACTTCTTTCTGAATTTCAGGCAATTCATAAATCATCTTATTCAAGTCTTCTTGTATCTGCATAGACACCAGATATTCTTCTATATTTTCGGAAGATTCGTATAGAAAATCAAATATCGTAAACTCGTCATCGCTGTATCCACCGCTTATTTCCGATATTTTTCTAATTTTGGAATTAACACGATAGTAATCTACAATAAGGTTGTAGGCTATTCTTTTTACCCAAACAAGAAATTTCCCCTCATCTCTATATTGCCCGCTTTTTAGTTTGGTAATCACTTTAAGCAATGTATCTTGAAAAAAATCATCAGCCAAAGTTTTATCCATCACTTTATAAAAAATGAAGGCTTGTATATCTTTATGGTATTTTGAAATTAATTTTGAAAGAGCAGACTCGTTTCCCTCTTGGTATTCTCTGATAAGAACCTCATCTAATAATGTTTCCATAACAATACTTATTTGGACAGCTTTCCGGCTACCGATTACACATACACGATGAAAAAAATAAGTAATTATAGAACTATATAGATTGGTTTTGTAACACAAATATAATATTTTTTTCTAATAACAAAAGGGGTTAAGAAATTTTAAATCCGTATTTCCACTAAAAAACTCTAAAATTGAATAAAAATACAAACAATTATCAAAACTTAATAAAAAAAGAGTACCTTAAAAAGGCACTCTTAGTCAAAAAGCAAGTTAAAAACTATTTTGTAGCGTTTTCAACTTCAGCTTTAGCGTCTTGTGCAGCTTCTGTAACACCTTGTGCAGCGTCTTGTGCAGCATCTTTAACACTTTGTGCAGCGTCTTGTGCAGCATCTTTAACACCTTGTACAGCAGAATCAGCTTTAGTAGAGTCTGCTACTACAGGAGCAGTAGTAGAATCAGCTACTACAGCTGTTGAATCTTCCCCAGTTACAGTTGCATCAGCAGCTTCTTTTTTGTTACATGCTACCACAGCTAAAGCAGCAATAGCTGCTACGAATAATGATTTTTTCATAATAAATTAAATTTAATTTGTTAATGTTATTTTAATCGTTTTCTCTTGTTCATCAATTTGATCGCTGCAAATGTAAATCAAGAATTAAATTTGCATTAGAAAAATTATTGTAATATCTTTGTAAAATAGTTTTACAAATTTTTACATTTGAAAATCAATCAATTAACAAAATAAGATTTTGACTGATTTAGAATTATTACACTTTGAACAGCTTAAAAAAGAGGTTCAGAATCGTTTTTTAGAAAGACATACCCCTTCTGAAGAAAATATTTCGAAGTGGAAAGGCATTGATATTGTCTATTTCCAGGAAGACTTAAGAAAATTAGCTAAAGGAAGTCTTAGCGAAAAGTCTTTTTATACTTATTTCAAAACCTCTCCGGTAACTAAAATACCAAGAATAGACCTACTGAATATATTGTCTATATACTGTGGATACGCTTCTTGGCACGAATTTAAGAAAAATCATTTATTCAGCAATGAAATCCTTAAAGATACAGAAATTATCACAGAAGAGAAAGATTTAATCCCTCAAGAAATAGAGACTGACGATAGTATAATCAACGAAAAAAAATTAACGGAAAGTAAAGCCGAAAAACAAGATTTACAAAAAACATATTCTGAAAAACAGAAATTTAACCAAAATACAACAAAAGAAAAAAGCACTCCTCCATTAAAGAAAAGAAAACGAATTTTGATACTCTTGAGTATTTTGTTAGTCCTCCTCTTGGGAGTAGGGATTACATATTCCGATAACCTATTTATAAATAACTATTCTTTCAAGTTTATAGATGCAGACAGAAACTCCGCAATCAATGATTACTTGGACATCAAAGTATTCAAAGAAGGAGAAACGCCTCTGCTGTTCAAGGTAAAACCCAATGAAATTTTCACATATAAAACAAAAGAATCTTCATTAGCAATGGAAGTTTCATCTCCTTATTACAAAACGGATACGATAGTTCGAAATTATTCAAACAACGATTTTTCCGAAAAATACGAAACCATTGAACTCAAGCCTAATGAATATGCACAGATGCTCTATTATTATTCTCGCTCCCCAAAAGATTTAAAACGGAAAATAGAGCAGCTCAATGAACTCATCAGCGATGAAGCTCTAATATACCAAGTTTACGACAGTAATGATTACGGCGTAGAAACTCTAAATAAAGAGCGGTACATAGCTTTAGTTACTACCCCTACAAACTCACTCAAACATTTGGATGTCATTAACACTAAAATGAAAAACGGGAAAATAATCCTTATAAAATTTAAAATCAGTACAGAAAAATGAAAACTGCAAAATACCTAAGCACCATTTCTATTATACTATTATCTTTATTGGCTTGCGAAAAGCCCAAAGACTCTATGAGCGTATTAGAAAGATTGAGACAAAGCAATAATAAAAAAACATATTCCTCTGCCACTATGGATAGCTTGCAGGCCATCAAAAGTATTACACAACAGAAAGTTCAAGATGTCTTAGATCTATCCACCCTATACCTCTCCGGAAAAGGCGATACGGAAATAGATTCGGCAATTTATAAGCAATTAGACCGATACTTTGAAAATCCGGCAGACACCACTAAACTAAAATGCTTGTTTGAAGAACTGGACAGCCTAAAAGTAAAAAATGCAAAAGTCTTATCTTTAGATGTTTATAAACAAGAAAAAAATAAAGACACGCTGGATTTTGCTAAATTCGATGTTCAATATTTTGATGCAAACAACAAACCAATAGGCACTTACACAAAAATTGCCCAATATATATTAAAATCCTCTCCTGTAAAATTTAAAAAAGAATTTAAGTTTTATTTTCTGAATTTTTATCAGAACTCAAAAGACAGTACCTCGTCGGGTAAAACCAAAAAATTCAAAGAAACATCGGTACAGTAAAGATCTGTAATATTTTCATCGGGAGAAAAAAAACCTACTCCTACTCTCTTACAAGAAGATGCAATTTGAGCAAAAAAATTATCATAAAATCCTTTGCCATAACCTACTCGGTTCCCTCTGCGATCACAGTAAAGAAGAGGCGTAATCACAAAATCATAGTCCGAAATCTTTGAGTCCTCATCGCCTAACGGCTCCAATATTCCCCAGCTGTTCTTCTCCAAAATCGTATTTTGATTGAGTTTTATCGCAATCAGATTATCCTCTACCATTTTAGGAACATATACTTGTATTTTCTTTGAAAAAAAATAATCAATAAAAAAAAGTGTATTTACTTCATTAAATTTTTTAATCGGTAAAAAAATATGAACTTTCTGATTTTCAATAGGATTAAATTGTAAAATAAAGTTTTCTAAGATTTTCTTGGAGAGACAGTCTATCTGATTTTGGGATAAAGATTTCCTCTTTTCCAAATATTTTTTTCTTAAAGCTGCTTTATTCATATTTTTTTCACAGAAATAATGTTTACAGGGCAGGCTTTAGACGCTTTATCACAAGGCTCAAACGCATCGGGAAAAGGGGTCTTTACCGTATGAAATCCCTTTTTCTCCTTAGATTTCAATAGTACAGACTTGCCATCTTTCTTAGACATACGAAAGAACTCCGGAGCAAATTCTGCACAATAATTACACCCTATGCATTTCTCTCTTTGTAAAGTGATGATGATCATTTTAATCCTATTAAGCCTTAACAATCTTATATAGTTTGTCGCTCGGACGAACTCTAAACGGCGTAGGAAAAGTAATGACGTCAGCCTTAGAAGCTCTTTCGGCATCTCCCTTTCCATCTATCATCATAGTAGTAATTTCCATTTCTTGAGAGCCTGTGGTAGGTCCTTGTATAAGGACTTTATCCCCTATATTCAAATCATAAGCCTCAATTAAAAATTCAGCAATACCGGACTTTGGATAAAAATGTCGCCCTTTTCCTATATACACTTTTTTCTGGGTGGCATTAGATCCCGGATTAGGCGACCACTCGCCGAGCTCTTGACCTAAATAGTAACCACTCCAAAATCCTCTGTTATATACGGTCTCTAACATTTTCATCCAATTACCTATTTGCTCTTGGCTGTAAGTTCCTTCTGCTATGGCATCTATCGCTTCGCGGTAACATTTGGTAACAGTAGCCACATATTCCGGTGCTCTACCCCTGCCTTCTATCTTAAGAACTTTAACGCCCGCATCAATAATTTGGTCTAAAAACCCTATCGTGCAAAGATCTTTTGGAGACATCATATATTCATTGTCCAATTCTATTTCAAAACCACTTTCTTGGTCTATAACAGTATATTTTTTACGACAATTCTGCTTGCAAGCTCCTCTATTAGCCGAAGAATTGTGAGAATGTAAACTGAGATAACACTTACCGGAAACTGCCATACAAAGAGCTCCATGCCCAAATATTTCCACCTCTATAAGATTACCAGAGGGGCCTTTTACCTGCTCACGCTCTATTTGAGTACATATCTTTTTTATCTGACTGATACTTAGCTCCCTACTCATCACCATAGTATCCGCAAACATAGCATAGAACTTTACCGTTTCTATATTGGTAATATTGATTTGCGTAGAGATATGCACCTCCATTCCTATCTGCCTTGCATAGGAAATAACCGCCTGATCCATAGCAATTACTGCGGTAAGATCTGCTGCTTTAGCCTTATCCAAGAGTGTTTTGATAATGGACAAATCGTGGTCATAAATAATGGTATTAAGTGTGAGATAAGTTCTAACCCCTTTTTCCTTGCACCTCCTGGATATTTCCGGAAGATCGTCCAAAGTAAAATTGATAGAAGCTCTTGCCCTCATATTAAGCTGTTCCACACCAAAGTAAACAGAGTCTGCACCATTATCTATAGCTGCCTGAAGAGATGTAAAGTCTCCGGCAGGTGCCATTAGTTCTATTTTTCCGCTCTTTGTCATTTAAGAAAAATTTGTGCAAAGATAGGAATTTTGATTTTTCAAAAAGACACTGATTTTCAATATCTCTAAATTTTATAATTTTCCAAATATTCCGCTATTGTTCTGTCATTTGCCAATCTCGGTATTTTATTTTGTCCTCCGAGTTTTCCTTGGGACTTGGCATACTCTTGAAATGCATTTTTCTTAAGCCTTGTAACCACTAAAGGTTGTAGAATATTTCCGGAAATAAGGTCGTCGTAATAAGTATTCTTAGCTCTCATTTCCGTATCTAATTTTCTTGCAAAAGCAGTTAGGTTTTCCGGTTCTTTTTCAAACTCTATAAACCATTCATGATAAGGTAATTGCCCGTTTTGAGGCGATACTTTCGGGGCAAGATGAAACTCCGTAATACTGCACGGATAGGCCTCTACTGCAGCTTTTATAGATTCTTCTGCCTCGTAGGCAATGACATGTTCTCCAAACGCCGAGGTGTAATGCTTAGTCCTCCCAGATACCAATACTCTGTATGGATTTTTAGAGATAAATCTTACCACATCACCGATAGCATACGCCCATAGTCCGGAGTTGGTGGTAAGAACCATTGCATAATCTTTATTAAGCTCTATCTCCTCTATTGTAAGCCTTCGAGCATTTTTCTTTCCATACTCTTCCAATGGGATAAATTCATAAAAAATCCCGTGATTGGTCTGTAGCAGCAATCCCTCTTTCTGATAATCGTCCTGAAATGCAAAGAACCCTTCGCTGGCAGGAAATGTTTGTACAATATCCACCTTCCTGCCCAGCAATTCTTCCATTTTCTCCCGATAAGGTTCGTAATTTACCCCTCCGGTAATAATGAGTTGTAAATTTGGAAATAGCGAGGTGATTTTTTTTCCTGTACGCTCTATTAGTTTTTCAAAATACATAATCAGCCACGGTGGAATCCCCGAAATCAAGGTCATATCCTGCGTTTCTGTTTCCTCTACTATCTTATCTACTTTTGTTTCCCAGTCTTCTATACAATTGGTTTCATAGCTCGGGAGCCTATTTTTCTGAAGATATGAGGGAATATGGTGTGCTACAATTCCGGAAAGCCGACCTGTTTTCACCCCGTAGATTTCCTCCAATTTTGGAGAACCTTGTAAAAATATCATTTTACCGGAAACAAAATCTGCATTATTTTTTTTTGTAATATAATGAAAAATAGCACTCTGTGCCGCTTTTATTTGATAGAGTATTCCTTCTTTTGAGATTGGGATATACTTAGCTCCAGAAGTTGTACCGGAAGTTTTCGCAAAATACTCTGGGTGTCCTGGCCACAAGATATTAGCTTGTCCTTTTTTCATCCGCTCAATATAAGGTCTTAGCTCTTCATAGTCTATCACAGGAACCTGTTTCCGAAAATCTTCGATTGAACGAACATCCTCAAAACGATGTACCCTCCCAAACAGCGTTTTCTCTGCCATACGAAC
Source organism: Riemerella columbipharyngis (assembly GCF_900101995.1). Classification (GTDB taxonomy): domain Bacteria; phylum Bacteroidota; class Bacteroidia; order Flavobacteriales; family Weeksellaceae; genus Riemerella; species Riemerella columbipharyngis. The sequence continues at coordinate 18,324 of NZ_FNAS01000013.1, forward strand.
CATCGAAAGCAATAGTGCCTCTTGATCTTTAGGGGCATTATGCTTATAATATTCTGAGCGTTTCAAATGTTTTTTTGCCCAGAATTTGGCAATTTTTCTTTTAATAAAACTTAGCATAAGGCAAAGTTAAAGAAAAAAGTGGTAAGCAATAGTTTTTATAAATTTAACAGCAATAAAAATGATTCCTTGAGCAAGCAAAAAATTGTTTTCAAAATAATATTTATTATCAAGTTTCTCTATGTCAATGGTAAAGAAATTACTCACAAGCATCATATATTAATGATAATATGATATAGATTAATCCTTGCAAAAGAAAATTTATTCATTTCATTGCTGTACTTTTCTATAAATATTCTAATTTTGTTGAAATTTAATTTGCATCTATGACAACAATAGAATTTAATAACGAATGGAAAGAGCGGTTGCTCAATCGCTTTTTGAAGTATGTGAAAATTTACTCTACCAGCGACCCTGAATGCGAATCTACCCCATCTACTCCCCAGCAGTGGGATATGGCAAACCTTCTTTTCGAAGAGCTGAAATCCTTGGGGCTTGATGATGTTTCTATGGACGATAACGGCTATGTTTTTGGCTATGTCCCTTCTAATCTTGACGGTGAAGATGTGCCTACCGTAGGATTTATTTCTCATTATGACAGCTCACCGGATTTTAATGGCAAAGGGGTTAATCCTTTGGTTTGGGAAAACTATAACGGTAAAGACCTATTACTGAACGAAGAAACAGGATTTACACTTTCCCCTTCTAAATTTGAATCACTTAAAGACTATGTAGGGCAAACCCTTATTACTACAGATGGCACTTCACTTCTCTCTGCAGACGATAAGGCAGGAATTGCTGAAATTGTTACGGCAGTAGAATATCTTTTGGCACATCCGGGGATAAAACACGGAAGAATTGCAGTAGCTTTTAATCCTGATGAAGAAATAGGAAGAGGCGCTCACAAGTTTGATGTGGCAAAATTCGGTGCTGAATGGGCTTATACTATGGATGGCGGCGAGGTAGGAGAACTTGAATATGAAAACTTCAATGCAGCGGGTGCTGTCGTAAAAATACACGGGCTAAGCGTTCACCCCGGCTACTCTTTTGGAAAAATGGTAAATGCCTCTCTCTTAGCTGCAGAATTTATTCAAATGTTACCAGCGGGCGAAACCCCTTCTACTACCAGAGGCTATGAGGGATTTTATCATCTATTAGATGTTACTTCCGATGTTTCCGAAGCCAAACTCCAGTACATCATCAGAGACCACGACGCGGATAAATTTGAACAAAGAAAAACCTTTATGGAAAAGGTAGTGGCAGATTTCAATGCTAAACACGGCGAAGGAACTGCCGAAATTGAAATAAAAGAACAATATCGCAATATGAAACAGCAGTTTGAGGGGAAAATGCACATTGTAGATATTGCGGAACAAGCAATGAAAGAAGCCGGCATCACCCCGAAAATCAAAGCTATACGAGGCGGAACGGACGGAGCCCAATTGTCTTATATGGGACTGCCTTGTCCAAACATTTTCGCAGGAGGGCTGAACTTCCACGGTCCATACGAGTATGTCCCTCTCGAAAGTATGGAGAAAGCTGTAAAAGTAATTATCAATATCGCACAGTCTGTAAAAAAAATATTAAACAACATAGAAAAAACAAAAGGTTAGCTTCGCGGCTAACCTTTTAAATTTTAAACCTAAGCTTTTCGTTATTAAGATTCCTTTTTATCCGGTACGATATGAATATACCTCTGAGGGCAAGGTATGTCTATTCCATTGGCATCAAATGCTGTCTTTACTTCTCGGTTTAGTTTCCACCGAGTAGCCATATAGTCTGCCGATTTTACATAAGCATATATGGCAAGATTCACACTGCTTTCTCCAAACTCATTGATTTCCACCACATAGCCTTTATCGTGTATCAGAGTTGGTTCGTTCTTTAAAATATCTAATAAAATGGCTTTAGCTTTATCAAAATCGTCTTCGTAACCAATGCCTACCTCCAGCTCAATACGCCTTTCGCCCGATTTGGAATAGTTGATAATGACACTATTAAATACGCTCCCATTTGGTAATATCACGGTTTTCATATTCGGCATTAGCATTATTGTTTGTAGTATGGATATTTCTTGCACAGTTCCCGTATTCCCCATTACTTCTACGGTATCTCCTACCTTGAAGGGCTTAAACAAAAGGATCAAAAGCCCTCCTGCAAAATTTGCCAAACTCCCCTGTAGTGCCATACCAATCCCCACAGCTAAACCACCTAAAAGAGCGACAAAAGAAGTCGTCTGAACGCCAAGCGTATTCATTGCAACAAGAATCACCAAAATACGGATAAGCATCGCCACTAAATCTGCAATAAAACTTCTGAGAGAAACAGATAGTTCCGAACGCGTAAATTGTTTTTTAATGAGCCTGCCTACCCAAGAGGCTATCCAAAATCCTATAATGATAATTAAAATCCCTACCACCAGACTAACGCCAAAGTTCACTATTTTATCTTGATAGTGGCTGATATTTATATCACTCAAATTTATATTTTTCATTAACATCATTTTTTGAAAATAAAATACAAAATTAGATAAAATGTTTGAAGAAAGTCCACATCACAATTCCTCCACACACACTGACATTAAGAGAGTGTTTTGTGCCCAGCTGAGGTACTTCTAAAAACTTATCATAGTACGGCAGGGCTTCTTCACTCAGCCCCTCTACTTCATTACCCAAAACCAAAGCATATTTCTTATCCTCTATGGGAAATTCCTGAAGCGAAATACTATCCGTAGTCTGCTCCACTCCAAGTATCTCATAGCCCTCTACTTTAAGGCTTGATAAAGCCTCCTTTGTGGAAGGAGAATATTCCCACGCTACACTCTCCGTAGCACCAAGAGCCGCTTTGTGGATTTCTCTATGCGGAGGTACCGGCGTAATGCCGCATAATACGATCTTCTCTACCAAAAAAGCATCTCCTGTTCGGAAGACTGCTCCTACATTATGCATACTTCTCACATTATCCAGAACAATTACCAATGGTTTCTTTTCGGTCTTTCTGAATGTTTCTACATCTATACGCCCCAGTTCCTCTAATTTTAGTTTCTGAGCCATCTTAGTCTTTTATATTTTCTAATTTTAATAAAAATGCATACTCCAGGGCATCATCTTTCAAGCTCTCGAACCTGCCGCTTGCCCCTGAATGTCCGGAAGAGAAATCCGTTTTGAAAATCAACAGATTATTATCCGTTTTCAAATCTCTGAGCTTTGCCACCCATTTTGCAGGTTCCCAATATTGTACCTGGCTGTCATTAAACCCTGTCGTTACTAATATATTAGGATAAGATTTTGTGGCAACATTATCGTATGGAGAGTAAGATTTCATATAATGATAATATTCTTCATTCTTAGGATTCCCCCACTCGTCAAACTCTCCGGTAGTCAATGGAATATCCTCGTCCAGCATCGTGGTTACCACATCTACAAACGGTACCTGTGCCACTATTCCATTAAACAAATCGGGGGCTTCATTCATTACTACTCCCATCAACAGCCCTCCTGCACTTCCTCCCATCGCATAAAGGTGTTCGGCAGAGGTGTACTTACGGTCAATCAAAAACTGTGCACAATCAATAAAATCATAAAAAGTATTCTTTTTCTTAAGCATTTTCCCATTTTCATACCAAGCACGTCCTAAATATTCGCCCCCGCGAATATGGGCAACAGCAAAGATAAACCCCCTGTCTAATAAAGACAAACGCCCACGAGAGAAAGACGCATCTACGGTATGCCCATAGCTTCCATAGCCGTAAAGCAGCAATGGAGTCTCTGGGGATAATACTGTGTCTTTTTTATAAACTAAAGAAATCGGTATAAGGGTTTCCCCGTCACGAGATTTTGCCCAAATCCGCTCTGATTGGTAATTATTTTTATCAAACTTTCCACCCAATACTTCTTGTTCTTTCAAGAGAACTTGGGTCTTGTTTTCCATATCGTATTCAAAGGTGGCAGCAGGCTGTGTAAGCGAAGTATAGCCATATCTTAAACCTTTGGAATCAAAGTCTAAATTAACCCCAATATACGCCGTATAAGTTTCTTCCGAGAAAGGTAGGTAATAACGATTATCCCCCTCCCATTTTCTTATATTGATTTGCAGAAGCCCTTGTTTACGCTCTTCCACTACCAAAAACTCTCGGAAAATTTCAAAGCCTTCCAGCAAAACATCTTCTCTGTGCGGCAGTATTTCTTCCCAATTCTCCTTTGAACATTGATTTACAAGTGTTTTTACAAGTTTGAAATTGGCTGCCCCTCCTTCATTCGTCAAAATATAAAAACAATCTTGGAAATGTTCTACTGCATACTCTAAGTCTACCTCTCTGGGCTGGACGACAGTCCAGTCCGAAAAGATATTATTCGCTGGAATAAACCGATGCTCATCAGACACCGTACTGGAACTGGAAATAAAGATATACTCCCGAGATTTCGTTTTAGAAACGCTTACATTAAAAGTAGCATCCTCTTCGTGATACACCAAGACATCCTCTTCTTGAGCTGTTCCCAGACGATGACGAAAAACCTGAAACGCCCGTAGATTTTTATCTTTTTTAATGTAAAAAAAATGTTCATTATCATTCGCCCAAACTACATTACCTGTCGTATTTTCTATAATGTCGTCCAGCAAAATACCTTTATTTATATCCTTTATGTAGATGGTGTATATTCTGCGTCCTGTCTCATCAGTGGAATAAGCGAACAGTTTGTTATCTTCCGTAAATGACACACTTCCCACACTGAGATAATCTTTGCCTTCTGCTATTTTATTAACATCTAAAATCAACTCCTCGGGGTTCCCCAAAGATTGAAACTTTCTAAAAAAAAGCGGATAATCTTTACCTTTCTCAAACTTCACTAAATACCAATAGCTATTGTAGAAATAAGGAAGCGACTCATCATCTTCTTTATACCGAGCTTTCATTTCTTCAAAGAGCCTATTCTGAAACACCTCTGTATCCTTCATTTTATTCTGTGCATAATTGTTTTCTTGCTCCAAATAGGCCTTCACTTCAGGATTTTCTCTTTGGTTAAGCCAAAAGTAAGGGTCTATTCTCTCATCATTGTGAATGAATAATCTGTGTGGAATTTTCTTTGCTTTCGGTGCTTTCATAGGGTATTTATTATACAAAAACCATCAAACCCTTTAAGGCAAGATGGTTTTTAGTTTTTTTATGGTTAAGGTTATTTTGAATTATTTATAAACTTTTCTATTGCCATTGTCATAGAAGGATTTTCCTTCGTAGGTGCTTTTACATCAACGCTAAGCCCTGCTTTTTTTGCCTCTGCTTCTGTAGTATTTCCAAATACAGCAACTTTGAATTTTTCTTTTTTGTAGTCAGGAAAATTTTCTACCAAAGATTTTATCCCAAGCGGGCTAAAAAATGCAAGCAAATCATAGTTTGATAATTTAAGGTCTGATAAATCACAACTTACCGTTCTATACATTATCACTCTTGTCCAGTCTATTTTTGAATCCTTCAGTGCTTTCTCCAAACTCGGATTCAAACTATCCGAAGAAGGCAAAAGAAACTTTTCGCTGCTGTATTTTTTGAAATAAGGGAGCATATCTGCTGCTGTTTTTTCCCCGAAACAGATTTTTCTTTTTCTATATATAATGTGCTTTTGCAAGTAGTTTGCTATCGCTTCCGACTGGCAGATATACCGCATAGAATCCGGCACGGCAAATCGCATTTCCTCTGCCAAACGGAAATAATGATCTACCGCATTTCTACTGGTAAGAATAATGCATGTATAGTTAGAAAGATCTACCTTCTGTGCTCTGATTTCTTTAGCAGAAGCACCTTCAAGCTGTATAAAAGGGCGAAAATCTACCTCTACACCGGCATTTCTTGCCATATCTAAATATGGCGAGGACTCCGTAGCAGGCTCAGGCTGTGATATAAGTATAGATTTTATCTTCATCCGAATCATTTTCAGTTTATAAAAAAAGAAATTTCCAAAGCACCAAAATAGGTAAAATTTGGAGTGCGCAAATATACAAAATTTTATAATACCATTCGGAGGGTAAAATTTGCAGATTATTAAAGAGATAGATTAAGTTTTTTAATACAAATGAAAACCCGAATACCACGACATAAGGATACAGCATATCACTGCCGTCCGGCAACAAAAAATTCTGAACCAGCACCAATATCATTAACACTAATGATAACGCAAAATAATACTTGGCAGCGACATAATAGAAAGAACCCCAAATCTTAACCTCTCCTATGCTTAAAAAAAACAATAGCGTAAAGACAGACCTTACGGAAAATAACGCTACCATACAAATCCAAAATACCCCGAATTTATTCAACTGATATCCAAAAGGAGCACAGCTTCCGAAAATTTTAGGTATAATAGGCATAAACTGAGAAAAAGCCAAACTCATAACGATACTCAAGCCCAAACTTGAAATGACCCAAGTCTGAAAACGGTTGCTTACAAATTCTTCTTTTAGTGTGTAAAATTTGACCACCGAAATCTCCCTAAGCAATATACGAAACATAAATACATACAAGAAACTTATCCCCAAAAGGGTATAAATAATCCAATCTTTATTTTCTACGATCCGAACCAAATTTATTTTTTTTGCAAAATTATACTTTTTCCTTCACAATATGATTAGAACAAGAACAATTGTATTTCTCCACTACAAAAAACAGGCTCGGACAATCTGCCGAGTCTGTAAATATTAGTCTTGCTACAAAAAATCTTTATTAGTCTTTTAGTAGTTTTACACTATATTGGTTGTCTCCTGTGGATATAGATACTAAATAGATACCTTTTGGCAGAGATGCTACATTGTATTTATCTTGATTTCCTGAGAAGGTTTTCACCAGTTTACCTGAATTGTCATATACTGAAACGGACTTAACTGTAGAAGAGGTTTTCAAGCTGAAATAATCTTTAGATGGGTTAGGATAAAGAACTATATTCTGATATTTTGCACCCACTTCTGAAGTTGCCATTACATCGATAACATCATAATCATAGTTGTTTTCCGTGTGATTCAAATACTGCCATTCTTCTTCTAAATTGGAATCGTGCTGGTAAAAATCATACCCGATGCAAACATTCTTTGATGGGATAACATTGTTCCCTTCGCTTTCGCCTATTAAAACATCCTTATCTTCGTAGCTGTAAACGTCTTTTTTTAATCTTTCCATATCATACTCCATATTTAGCCACTTGTAGTTCCCTACCCAGTTTTTTCCATCATATGATAGATAAGTAATTCTGCTCGTGGCATTACCATTTGTATCGTATGTTAAATCATACTTATAATCAGGAATAAATTCAGATGCTCTTTCATCGTATCTATATCTTAGATAATTTGTGAGTTTTCCCTCAGAATCATAAGTATAAGTTTTCTTTCTAATAAAACCGCCTCCTCTGCTTTCATCTATTTCTCTTACTACGGATAGTTTGTTCCCTGCTTCATCATAGGTGTAATCATCGTGGAACAAAACGCCCCATTTGCCGTCAGTCCATTTTATAGAACTTGGTTTATTTGGATGCTTGCTGTCGTTATAGGTAAAATCATATCTTCTACCAAGTACATAAGCACGTTCATCTTCATCCCAACCATAATCAAGTAAAACAGAAACCTTTCCGTCTTGATCATATTCATACATTTCTTTATTAGATGGAATAAATTTACCTTCATAGAGTTCTTTTCTCTCAACAGTACTTATTCTGTTGTTACTGTCATAGGTGAAAGTATCTATGTATCTCACATAATAGTCTTTTCCGTTATCGATAATTTGTTTAGTTTCTTCTTTGATGATTCGAGAGTAATCTTCATTATAGAAAAATCTATGAATCTGATAAGGATCCTCCATATTACCATTATTGTAGTGATAATATTCATTTACCGATGATAAGAAACTTTTGTACCCGCCGATGCTGTTTTCTTTGTTTTGAGCACTCATTACAGCACCCGCCATTAAAAATGACAAAACAAGTTTTTTCATAATTTTATTTTACTTGAGTGTTATTACTATTTTACGATTATTTTTATTGACGATTTTGTTCCATTTACTTTTACCAAATATACTCCTTTAGGGAACCTGATGAGGTCTATCTTATTGTGTTCTTTGGTAATTTTAGCATTTAGAACTTGCTCTCCGGAAGCACTATAAACGCTTACAGAAACTTCTTTGCCTAAATGGCTTGGAATGTTTACGAAGAATATTCCTTCGGATGGATTCGGATATACCGCCACCTCTTGGTTATTCACTTGTGTTTCATAAGTAGCCAGATGGCTTAAATCCACTACGGTTTCTCTTTGCTCTGCGAATGTTCCATCAGAATATTTTGCACGAACATCATAGTGGTATACTCCCCTCTTAAGGTTGCTTTCTGTATAGACTAAGTTATTTTTACCGTCTATATCGGCTACCTCGCTGCCTTCTTTGCGAACGAAATAACCAATCAACTCTGGTTTTTCTATGATGCCCATAGTCTTCTTGTTATCTGAATGAGCCAAAGGAGCAGAGGTGTTCATTCCTTTTTCTAAAGGGTTATCGCTATAACCTACCGAAATATTATCTAACATTAGATAAGAGGAATCTGGGTCTGTCGCCTTAGAGTTATGACGGAACGCTACATAGAAATCCTCCCCTGTATATTGGTGAACATCTGCAGAAAGCTGCTTGAATGAAGGATTTGTAGTTACTGCTTCTTCCGAGAAGACTTTGTGCCCTTTAGAGAGAATGTCATCTGCCGTAAGTTCGCCGGCAGAAGCAGGCATTACATATACTTCGTATCTTTCTTTTCTTGGGTGTCTTACATCAAACTTCACAACCTCTGCTCCTTTTTTCAACGCCGGGGTTATGAGCCAATCGTCTTTCTCTACCGCAGCAGCATTTTCCCAGCTGCTAGATCCTACCGCATGCTGTTCTCCCGCTAAAACCCAAGTAATTCCATCATCGTCATTATCGATTATTTTCATATCGGAAGGAAGTGCTTTTCCATTAAACTTCTCACTATAAATAGGAGCCAGCATTGGTCTGTCCCATTTTAGTTTAAGTTGATTATCTTCTACTTTGTAAGAAAGATTTCTTACAGGGTTATAGATAGAGTTTACTGTCAAATAATCTGTTTTAGCGACTGTACTTTCGTTCATCGGCGAGGTTGCCGTAAGTTTTACGCTATAAGTACCCGGCTGGTTAAACTTAACAACAGGATTTTCGGAAGAAGCATTAGTTCCTTGCGTATATTCTACCCCGTCTGACGGTGTAATCTCCCATTTGAAGCTGTTAGGTTTAGGATTTCCTGAAGATGTATTATTAAATAATACTTCATCTTTTTGATAATACTGAGTATCATCTGTAGTAAAGTCTGCTACCGTCTTTTTATTTTTAACCCTAATATAAACTTCTTTCATCCGAGAGTCTGCTCCCTTAGCATTGGTTGCTTTCAGTGTGATAGTATAAGACCTTTCTTTTTGAAATCTTACTTTAGGGTTTTGTGAGCTAGCATTCGTATTATCCACATATTCATAATAGGACGGCTCTATCTTCCACTGATATTTGATAATAGGCAATGTAGAAGCTGTAATGGTTTCGTCTTTTAAACTAACTACATCGTAAGTAGATGGGTACGTATTATCTGCTGTAAAATCTGCTTCTGGTTTTCTTTCTGAATGATGTACACTAACATCATCCAAAAGAACAGCAAAAGAACCTTCATCCTGCTTATGTTGAAAACCTATGTAATATGTCCCTTCTGTACTACCTGGAATCTTGAATTCATAAGAGTATTTAGTATACTGACCGTCTTTTGCTTCTATGGTTTCCGGCGTGATATAAGTCATTGCTCCTGCATCTGCCCTGTTTCCGATAGCCAATTTCAAATACTCTTCTTTGTCCGTAACTTTTCTAACATAGAATGTCACTCTGTATAATGTTTCCGGACTAAATTTAATAGGATTGGAGAACAGCCAGTTATTAATAGGCGTTTTGGTATCTGGATAATCTACCGCAATAGTACTGCCTCCGTGAGAATATCTGGAATTAACAAAGCTTCTCCAAGTAATACCATCTCCATCTACATCTTGAGAAGTCCATCCATTTTGGATGAAATCACCTTCAAAGCCGAAATCATCTCTGGCATCAGCCACTGTAAGATCTGAAACAACACCAAAAGTTTTGATATTCGAATAATTATTAGTTTTAATCCTATCTTCTGGATAAACTATCTCTCCTTCTATTCTATAGTTTACAAAAGATTTTGATAAATCTATATATCCTGTTTTATCTATAAGTGCTCCAGGTTCAAGATCTTCCAATGGTATCTCTGAAGTGCTTACTACTGCATTGGTGTCTTCGTTAATAAGTTTATAAGTAAGTTTTGCTCCTGTTGCTTTTTCTTTTCCTATATTATAGATTTTGAAGTTCACCGGTGTTCTCTCTGAGAATTCATTTTTAGGAACTCCCAGTTCTATTTTATTCAGAGACAAATCATATTTTATTTCGCCTAAATTGATCCCTGTAATTATCATAGAGAAATCCTGAGATTCTGCATCATCTAAACTGTATCCAGCACGAGACGACGGTTTTTTAAGCGTTCCTTTATGAGTTACGGTGATGGTATATGTAGCCCCCGGTGTAGGGTTTGGGATATACACCTGCTCTACATTATCCACAATATTATCCCCTGTAGTAGCGGCATCACCCGGACGCTCTGGATTTAGAACCCAAGGAAAGTAAGTTTTTCCATTTTCTGTAACTCTTATATCCAAATCATTTACAAGCATTTTCGTACGGTCATTCAGTTTTTCCTCATCAGACAGCGTTACCGGTGCTGGATCGGTCCAAACGATAGTAACTTTTAACGGTTCTGTCCCTGAAGCTATAACATCTTTTGAATATGTTTTATTATTTTCAAGTTTATTTTCTTCGATAAGAGAGTAAATACCATTAAGAGAAATAGTATTCGCCGCTTTATATGCATTCAGCAACCCCCATCCTGAAGCATAATCCGGTCCCGGAGCATTCCCTGCTTCGTTGGCTGTTGCAATAGCCAAACCTTTTAGGGTCGCTGATTTCATAAACGTTCCATTATTATTCTGACTGTAATGCTGTTGTAATAATATTAAGGTTCCCGTAACATTAGGGGATGCCATAGAAGTACCACTCAATGTAGTATAGCTGGCATCTCCCGTAGAAGTAGTAGAAAAAAGATCAACACCTATACCTGTGATATCCGGTTTTATTCTTCCGTCATCAGTAGGACCAAAGGCACTAAAACTAGCCATCTCTACATCTGAGGGTTTAGAATATTCTCCTTTTAACTTTTCAGCCGCACCTACGGTAAGTATATTCTTTGCCAAAGATCCGGTAACGATACAATCAAAACCATCATCACCTCCATTTTTTTGTTTCGGCTTGTTACTAGTCGTCCAAATTGTATTCCCCTGAGCATCTCGTCCTGTATTAACATAGTAAGATTCTCCGGGTCTAGGCCCATCTCCTCTTGGATTACCTGCCGCTTTTACAGGCAGATAATAAGGTGCTCTATAGGCCAGTATATCCCAATTTTTATCTGTGCTTCCATACTGCCCATAGCCGTAGAACTCGGTATCGTCTTCATCTCCAAACCAATACCAGCCTACTTTATTTCCTCCTGCAAAGTTACCATATTCAAAGCCGCCTAAGAAACCGTAAGAGTGGTTAGAAACCAAGGCCCCGTCCGTTGCTGCCGCTGCCATTTCATTAGTATCGCTATTCCAATCATAAGCATTTAGTTTTGCTTTATATGCCATCCCTCGTGCTGACTGATTGACACCTGCCGCTACCATCGTTCCTGCTACGTGTGTAGAGTGCTCACTTAGAGCAGACGGAACATCTTTCTGCGTTACTCTTCCGCCGAATTCTCTGTGGGTAGTTCTCACTCCACCGCCGTCCCATTCGTGGACAGTCATCCCTTCTCCTGTAAGGTTATATTCCCCCGAATGCAGCTTATTAGTCTGGGTACCTGCTGCTGCACCTACATTATAGGTCTTTAGATAAATAGGCAACCCTGTTCTTTTATCGACAGAATAAAATTGGAAGTATTTCCCATTTATTTCTCCGGAAAAAGGAACATTCATCTTCTTAGCTTTTGCCTTCAGCTCTTGTACAGAAGGCGTAGATTTAAGAAGTTCTCGACTGAATTTTTTCAATTCGGTAACATCCGTATGTTGTTGGATTTTTCTTATTTGTTCTACATTCTGAGAAAAATAGAACTGGGAGATGAACATCGCAGATATTCCCCCTAACCTGAATAGGTGTTTATTATAAATCATAAAATAGTAAATTTTATTCCAAATTAAACAAAGTTTAGATGCTGCGAATTTATACAATTTACTATTTATATAAATACTAATTCTAAATTAAAATAATAAAATATGACAAAAATCACAAATACTCATTATTTATAAAAAGAATTATTGTGCAAAAAAAAAGATAAGAATAATATGGTATCTACTACTTGGTATTATTGATAACAAGCACTATTTCCCCTTTCAAAGTTTTGCTTTTGGAAAAATCTATCAGTTCATCAATAGTTCCCCTTTTGGTTTCTTCAAACTTTTTGGAAATTTCTCGGCTCAAGCTAATTTTTGTATCATCGCCAAAAAATAATTTTATCTGTTCAAGTGTCGTATTGATTTTATGCGGACTTTCGTACAGCACTATCGTTCTTTTTTCTTCTGCCAATTGTTTAAGCTTGGTTTGTCTTCCTTTTTTAGGGGGTAAAAAACCTGCAAATAAAAACTCGTTGTTCGGAAGCCCCGAAACCACTAAAGCAGGAACAAAAGCCGTAGCACCAGGCAGGCAAACCATCTGTATATCATTATCTGAACAAGCTTTGGCAAGAAGATATCCGGGATCTGATATACCAGGAGTACCCGCATCTGTAATTAAAGCAATAGTAGCACCCTCTTGCAAATCTTTTATAATTTTATCTGTCGCTTGGTGTTCATTATGCAAATGATAAGATTTAAGCGGCTTGGATATTTCGTAATGCTTGAGCAACACTCCCGAGGTCCGCGTATCTTCGCAAAGGATATAATCCGCTTCCCGAAGTACTTTTATTGCTCTAAAAGTCATATCCTCCAGATTGCCTATCGGCGTGGGAACAAAATATAATAATCCGCTCATTTCTTAGATTTATAAAAACTTACTCTCTACCAAACTCCACAGCCTCTGGGCATACTCATCTACTTTCTCCCATTCTCTATCGTAGTAAATATCACTCAAATACTCTTTGGCTTCGTCTATTGTCTTGAAAGTATTTAGTTTTTTCACGACATTATTAAGCTCGGTTTGGCTTCCGCCAAAAAGTTTTTTAGTAAAAGCCACCCTGTCGTTAAGGTCAAGTTTGAATTCTCGGTGAGCACTTTCTGCTTCTTTTTCTTTCTTTTCTTCCGCCTTCGAAGCCGTAATTTCCAGCTCGTGCAAAGTTTCTTCATCAAACAAACTTTGGGTACTGAATCCTTTAATATGGGCTAATTTTATTTTCCCTTCCGAAGTTTCTTTTGGTTTTTCTTCCTCTTCGTGTTCAATAGGCTGATTTTGAAATTCCTCCATATGCACGAGATTATCTTCGTTTACTTCCTCCTCTACCGCTTCCGAAACCACAAATTCAAACATGGAATCTTCATTTATATTCAATTCCAATTTTCGTTTTTCAATCTCCAAAAACGTCTCTTCTGCATCTTTGGACAGCTGTTCCTCTTCAATTGCTCTATCGGTGATTTCGTACGGTGAAACTTCTTCTTGAATTTTGTTTTCAGAAACAAGAAGGGTTACGCCTTTCAGAAAAGCTGTTTTTTCATAAAGCTCCGAGATAATATTAAGTTTTTCTACTAAATCCGCAGATATTTGAACATTAGCAATCTCTTTTATAATAGCTTGACAATCATAGAATACAATCTTCTCAATCTCGTTTAGGTTTGACATAACAATTTCTTAATTAAAATTCCTTAATTTTGGGGTAAATAATTTACGGCTAAATTAACAAATGTTTTTAGAAAATACAATCAATCACGCAAAACAAAGTGGATGGATGGAAGTCATCTGTGGCTCAATGTTTTCCGGAAAAACGGAAGAGCTTATCAGAAGACTGAGAAGGGCCGAAATGGCAGGACAGCATGTGGAAATCTTCAAACCAAAGATAGATAACCGCTATTCGGAAGTGGATATTGTCTCTCACAACGACAATAAAATCCGAAGTTCAGCCGTAGAGAGTTCCAACGAAATATTACTACTGGGTTCCAATTGCGATGTAGTAGGCATAGACGAAGCACAATTCTTTGACAACGGGATTGTAGAAGTGGCTAATAAGCTCGCTAACAACGGCATAAGAGTAGTCATCGCAGGGCTGGATATGGATTTTATGGGAAGGCCCTTCGGACCTATGCCCTTCCTAATGGCTACAGCGGAATATGTAACCAAAGTACACGCCATCTGCAAAAGAACCGGAAACCTAGCCCATTACTCTATGAGAACCACCGGCAGCAAAGATTTGGTACAGCTGGGAGAAACCGACATCTACGAAGCGGTAAGCAGAAAAGTTTTTGTAGATGAATTTATTACAAAAAAAGACTAAAAAATGAACTACACTGCAAACCAAATATCAAAAATCACCGGAGCAAAAATAATCGGAAACAAAGAGGCTATCATCAAAGACTTTGCATTTGATACACGCCATATTTATTCTGCCAAAAATACAGCATTCATCGCTCTGAAAACAACTAATAATAATGGCGAAAACTATATCCCGGAGGCAATAGAAAAAGGCATCAAAATCATCGTAGCAGAAAAGAAAACCACAGACACACCCAATATCACATGGATTATCACAAATGATAGTTTGGCATTCCTACAAAACTTAGCACAGTTTCACGCTGAAAATAAAAAAATCAAAACAATTGGCATCACCGGCAGTAACGGGAAAACTATAGTGAAAGAATGGCTCTACCAATGTCTCAACGAAAAATACAAAATTGTAAAAAGCCCTAAAAGTTTCAACTCCCAATTAGGACTGCCTTTGTCTTTGCTTAAAATAAATGATGAACACGAGATAGGCCTTTTTGAAGTAGGTATTTCCAAGCCCCAAGAGATGGAAATACAGCAGCGGACATTCTCGCCGGAAATAGGCGTCCTCACCCATATAGGTACCGCCCACCTTATCAATTTTGAAAGCACAGAGCAGCTTATCAGAGAAAAAATAAAACTATTCGCTCACTCCCAAACCATTATTTTTAATGGCGACCAACCTTTGGTTTTAGACATTATCCAAAAAACTTATCCCGATAAACAATTGATTTCTTATGGTCTCCTACATCACAATGACATTCATCTAAAAACACCTCTCAAAGAGCTTAATTTATATGCTGAAGTTTCCTGCTATGGGGATATACTCCGTTTCCCTGTCCATCAAAAGAATGAAGCCACGCTTACCAACGCTCTGTGTGTCATATCAGTCCTTAAAAAATTAAATTTCGGGAATGATGAAATTGTGGAAAAGATCAATGTGCTAAAAGCAATAGAGATGAGGCTGGAAAGTGTAAATGGTATTCGGGATAATCTCATTATTAACGACTCTTATATCCTTGATTTGGACTCTCTGAAAATAGCCTATCAGTTTATAAATGAATACAATAAACCCTGCAAATCTTTAGTTATCACAGACTTTGCAGAACAAAATAATGAATCGGGACTTTACCAAGAAGTAGCAGCACTGACGAATGAACAAAACTTCGACAAAGTTTTCCTCATAGGAACAGAAATAAAAAAATACAAGCCCCTTTTCAAAGCAAAAACTTTCACCTTCAACGACATTGACGAACTAATCAAAAACCAAATCCTCAATAAAATCAGTAATGAACTCATTCTGTTAAAAGGGGCACGTAAGTTTGAAATTGAAAAACTCAAGAACCACCTCGAACTTCAAAAACACGACACCGTTTTAGAAATCAATTTAAATAAAATCTTACACAACATCAATGTCCACAGGGAATTCTTAGAGCCTAAAACCAAAGTAATGGCAATGGTAAAAGCCTACTCTTACGGATTGGGAGGCTATGAAATAGCTGAGTTCCTACAGCACCATCATATTGATTATCTCGGTGTAGCGGTGGCAGACGAGGGCATCGATTTGAGGAAAAACGGCATCTCCGTACCCATCATTGTGATGAACCCCGAACAGCACAGCTACAATGCCGTGATTGACTACAACTTAGAACCCAATATCTACAGCTTTAGAGTATTAGATCTATTCGTAGAACAGCTTAGAGCAAGTGGATACAATGGCAAATACCCTATCCATATCAAGATAGAAACCGGTATGCACCGCTTGGGCTTCAAAGAAAACGATATAGACGAACTCATCACTAAACTCAATACGCTCAATGTGAAAGTCGGCAGTATATTCAGCCATCTTTCAAGTGCTGATATACCAGAAGAAAAAGGCTATACCGAGTATCAATTAAAAGTATTCAGAAAAATTTCGGATAAGATTATCGATGGAATAAGCTACCAACCTATAAGACATATACTAAATTCCGCAGGGATCACTAATTACCCTAAACATCAATATGATATGGTAAGGATTGGCATCGGTATGATAGGCATATCGTCCAACGAGAGTATAACCCCTCTTTTACAGCCGGCCGTCTCTTTTAAAACAGTCATCTCACAGATTTCAGAAATTAAAAAAGGAGAAAGCATAGGCTACGGCAGACGCCATATTGCAGAAAACAATATGAGAGTAGCAACCATACCCGTAGGCTACGCAGACGGCATACCGAGAAGTATCGGTATGGGCATTGGATATGTAGGCGTAGGCGAAAATCTTTGTCCGATATTGGGAAGCGTCTGTATGGATATGATGATGATAGATCTGAAAAATATTTCTGCACAAGAAGGAGACAACGTCATTATCTTTGACAAGAATCCATCGTTAGAAGACTTTGCAAACTATTGCAAAACCATTCCCTACGAAGTACTTACCTCTATATCCCGCAGAGTGAAACGTGTCTATGTGAAGGATTAAAAAGAGTATCTTCAAAAACGCATTTGACATTTTTGACTATTCCAAATTTTTAAGGTTTTTATTTCCCTCCGAAAGAAGAATTTCCAATCAGACTGCATAAGCAGAAAGCTGTTTTGTGAGGAAGAACAGATAAAACAAATCTATCTCAACAATCTTATATCACTGTTGTACAAAGATATATAACTTGATTTAAGACAACTTAAGAATATCTATAGCTACTTAAATCATTTTTTATCAATGAAAAATAAGTATATTGTCCGTTCTAGGATTTCCGAGACAAAATTTAGAGAAATTCTAAACCTAGCACATTCAACCAACCAATGTAATGCATTGATAAAAAAGGTCTTTCAGAGTTCTAAAATTTAAGTTTTTTACTTGGTCTTCGGTTACTTCTTTGATATATTCATTATCAATTATACTAAATTCTGATGATTTCGAAATATATTATCTGACTCATCTATTGCTGTATTCACTCAATCTTCTTTCCCATAAACTATACGGATGTGCAAAATAAAATTCAAACTACATTTTTTTGCAACCTTTTGATGATGAGCAAACTCAATACCATTATCACTGGTAATGACTTTATCGAGTCTTTGTAAGGCTACAGCGTATCTATCACGGTTTATACCAGTGTTTATACATTTTTACCTTAAAAGAATTCTTTTAATAGAAATAAAACCTTAATTTTCATCATTTTTTACTTAAGTTTAATAATTCAGAGACTTACAAAATAATTAGAGAGTAAAAAAGAAGATTTTTCTATATAAGTAAATCATAATCAAACAACTATTTTTAGGAAGTAAAATCAAGATAAAAAATCTACTAAAAAACTTGGAAACTTTTTTTGTTTTTCAGTTTCTTTATTATAAATTTGCCCCCAAGAATTATGAATGATAAAAAAGTTTTTTTGAAAAACGTGTCAGAGCTCTTTATGTTTAATGGAGCTAAAACACTAACGATGGATGACATTGCCAAAGCTTTTTCTATGTCGAAGAAAACCCTGTATCAGTATTACAAAAATAAGGAAGAGCTGTTGGTAGAGGTTTTAGATTTTGGGCTTAATCAAACTATAGAACAAATTCAGATGTTCGAAAAGAAAAAAGATCTAAACGCTATACAAAAAATATTCTTTAGCAAAAGCGATATTAAAGAATTGTGTGAAGAGGCAGGCTCTATCTTTATGTTGCAATTGATCAAGTACTACCCAAAAATCTATAATGCTCATAAACTCAAGGTGTATAAAGAAATCTTGAGAATTATGAGAAAAAATATAGAAAGCGGGCGTAGAGAAAGACTTTATAAGGAAGACTTTAGTATAGAAAATTATACTAAGTTTCTCTTAGAGCTGATGTTTGCATATGACAGCTCTGTATTATTTGAAGAGAGCAATGCAAAAAACTGGACGAAACATAGCAGGAAAGTAATGCTCTTTTTCTTGAATGCTATCGTTACGCCAAAGGGATATGAAATTTTAAAAGAAATAATATATAATGAAAAATAGACTGAAATTAGCGAGCGTTTTAATGCTTTTCTTTCAAGGGATGCTATGGTCTCAGGAGACAAGAACGCTCACGCTGCAAGATGCAGTAGGCTACGCCTTGGAAAACAAGGCGGATGCGGAAAAGGCACGCCTCAACATTCAGAAGGGCGATGCTCAAATAGCAGAGGTAAGGGCTAATGCTCTGCCCAAAATAACGGTGGTGAGCAATACCTCGTACAATCCGCTTACGCAAAAGGTAATTTTGCCCAACTTCCTAAATCCTACACAAACGATGGAGGTGTCACTCGGGCAGAAGTGGCAGTCCAGCAATATGGTGCAGCTGCAGCAGGTACTGTTTAATCAGTCGGTATTTATGGGGCTGAAAGCGGCTAAATCTACCAAAGAATTTTATTTGGTAAATGCACAGCTTACAGAAGAACAAATTATAGAGAAAGTAGCAGATGCTTATTATCAAGTGTATCAAGCGGAGCAGATGCTCAGAAATTTAGAGGACAACCTTGAGATTACTCAAAAAACGGTAAATGTGATAAAAGGTCTCTACGATGCGGGGCTGGCAAAGAAATTAGACTATGATAGAAGTGTGGTGGCTCTTAATAATATTACCGCAAGTAAGCAGCAGCTTCTGAATACCGTAGAATTGAGCAAAAACGCACTTAAATTTATGATAGGGATGCCTATGGACAAAGGGATAGACCTCCCGGAAGGGACTTTTGAACCTTCTGTTTTGTTATCAGAACAAGCAGACATTAGCGAAAGAACAGAAATGAAAGTTTTGAATAAACAATTAGAGCTTCTTAAGTGGAAAAAGAAAGCCTCTATCACAGATCATTATCCTTCCGTAGCACTTGTGGCAAACTATGGCTGGCTGGGGCAGGGTCCAAAATTTCCGTTTTGGCACGGTAAAAAAGACAAAGTCTATTGGTCTGATATGGCTTCTATCGGCTTGGGTATCAATATTCCTATTTTTAACGGGTTTTCTACCAAGTCTAAAGTACAGCAAGATGAAATAGAAATAGAAAAAGCAAAAGCAGATTTGAAGGAAACCAAACTCGGATTGGATATGGCGTACAAAAATGCCTTAACCCAAATAGAGAACAGCAGAATAACTATAGAAAATCAAGAAAACAATGTGAAATTAGCAGAGAAAGTAATGTCTGATACCCGATCTAATTACCAATACGGATTAGCTACGCTTAATGACATTTTAGATGCAGAAAGAGATTTGGCTGATGCCAAAAATAATTTGACAAAATCAAAATTAGACTACAAATTAGCAGAAATACAATTATTAAAATCCGAGGGAAAACTAAGAAATTTAACGAAATAAAAAATCATATCATGAGTAAAAAGAGTATATTATCAATATTAGTAGTGGCGGCTGTTGCAGCAGGGCTTTTTTTTATTCTAAGACACAACAAAAAGAATAATGAAAACCAAGTCGCTATTGTCGCTCAAGAAAATGCATCTGTTGCCGTGAAAGCAGAACCCGCAAAAATACAAGAAATAGCACAAGGTTTTAGTGTAAACGGAAATTTTATTCCTAAGACAGAAGCACAGATAGCCGCAGAAATGGGCGGGCAGCTCGTAGCGTTGTATGTCCAGGAGGGAAGCTATGTAAAAGCAGGGCAAGTTGTCGCAAGGCTAAAAGGCGATAAAATAGATGTCGGTTTAAATAATGCTAAGGCTAATTTGGCACAAGCTCAGTCTGCGTTACAGCGTTTCGAAGCGGCGTATAAGACGGGAGGTGTTACGGCATTACAATTGGACCAGGCGAGACTTCAAGTAAAAAATGCCAGAGCCCAAGTGCAGTCTGCACAGCTGCAGTCCGGAGATACCAATGTCATCTCTAAAGTCAGCGGTATCGTGAGCCAAAAAATGGTAGAGCTGGGCAGTGTGGTAGGTGCGGGAACGCCTATCGTGAAAATAGTAGATATATCTTCGCTTAAACTGAAAGTAGATGTAGATGAAAGAGTTGTAAGTACAATTTCTGTCGGGCAAACGGCAACAGTTCAACCAAGCGTATCGGATACGCCTATCAGCGGTAAAATAACCTATATAGCACCCGTTTCTAACGGAGGCCTAAAGTTCCCTGTGGAGATCACCGTTCCAAATGATTTAATGAAACTAAAAGCCGGAATGTATGCCACGGCAGATTTTGATGCCAATCAAAAAGCGGAGGCTTTGGTTATTCCTCGTTCTGCTTTCGTAGGGGGCGTAAGCAGCAATATGGTGTTTGTGGTAAAAGACAATGTGGCTTATCTTACCAAAGTGAAAAGCGGTACCAATTATGGTGACGAGGTTCAGATTCTTGACGGACTGAACTCCGGAGATATGGTGGTGACCAGCGGACAAATCAACCTTTCTGATAAAACAAAAGTGAGTATTATTAAATAAAAACAAAACTTACTTATCCTTATTGTTAAACTAAAATAATCTTCTTTTAAGCAGAGAAGAACTAAAGAAACGAATATGAAAATAGCAGAAGTATCAATAAAAAGGCCGAGTTTGGTTATTGTAATGCTTGCCTTGCTCATCATTGGGGGGCTGTTCAGTTACAAGAGTCTAAGCTACGAGCTGATACCGAAAATAGAAACGAAAGTCATCACAGTGGCAACGACTTACCCCGGTGCATCACCTTCGGAAGTGGAGAATACCGTAACCAAAAAAATAGAAGATGCCGTATCTTCCCTCGAGGGTATAAAGCACCTTCAGGCGCGTTCCTATGAGAGTGTTTCGGTCGTTATTCTTAATATGAATAATGATGCCAATGTGGATAATACGCTGAACGAGGCACAGAGAAAAATCAATGCCATCCGCTCTGATTTGCCGGACGGAGCCAAAGAACCGTCTCTATCCAAATTCTCGCTTTCGGATTTACCGATTCTTAATATGGGGGTTACGGCAAATCTTCCGGAGAAAGAACTTTATGACCTTATAGACCAAAAGATACAGCCCGAATTTTCAAGAATACCGGGGGTAGCTCAGGTGAATATCGTAGGGGGGCAAGAGCGGGAAATCAAAGTAAATTTAGACCCTAATAAATTAGAGGGCTACGGGCTTACCATTCCACAGGTTTTGCAGATTATTTCTGCATCTAATTTGGATTTCCCGACCGGAAATTTGAAAACGAGACAAAATACTACGCTTATCCGTCTTTCGGGAAAAATTGCCGATGTGCAGCAGTTTAGAGATTTGACATTGGTGTCAAGAAACGGTATCAATATAAAACTTTCTGATGTAGCAGAGGTACAAGACGCTCAAAAAGACGCTAAAAAAATAGCGAGAATTGATGAAAAGAGTACGCTTTTGCTTCAGGTACAGAAGCAGTCTTCTGCCAATGCCGTTACGGTAAGTGATTTGGTAAAAGAGAAAATGAAAGAAATCCAAGAGGAATACAAAGCTCAAGGATTAAAAATAGATTTAGCGAGTGATAACTCAGAATTTACCTTAGCGGCTTCGGATTCCGTTATCCACGACTTGTTCATAGCGGTGGCTTTGGTGGCGTTTGTGATGTTGTTCTTCTTGCACAGTTATAGAAATGCCCTCATTGTGATGGTTTCTATTCCTACTTCGCTTGTCGCGACCTTCATTGGAATAAATCTCTTTGGCTATTCGCTGAACTTGATGAGTTTATTGGCGTTGTCCTTAGTAGTAGGAATATTGGTGGATGATGCCATTGTGGTTATTGAGAATATCCACCGCCATATGGAGATGGGGAAAAACAAGGTAAGAGCCGCCTATGATGGAGCCAGCGAAATAGGATTTACGGTAACGGCGATTACTTTGGTAATTGTGGTGGTATTCCTTCCGATAGCATTGAGCTCGGGATTGGTATCCGATATTATCAGGCAGTTTTGTGTTACGGTGGTTATTGCCACGCTTTTATCTTTATTGGTCTCTTTTACGGTGGTTCCTTGGTTATTTTCAAGGTTTGGTAAATTAGAACTTATCAGAAAAGAGTCTCTTCTGGGAATAATGATTTATAAATTTGAGGAGGGACTCACTTGGTTTACCCATCGTATGACTGAGCTTCTGAAATGGTGCTTATCCAATAAGATTAAAACATTTATGGTCATCACTGTTTTATTTGTAAGTTCCATTGCTTTGATAATGATGGGGTATATAGGCTCGGACTTCTTTCCAAAAACAGATAAAGGAGAATTTCTGGTTCAGATAGAAATGCCTAAAGATGCTTCCATAGAGCAGACCAATTTTATGACTCAGAGGGCAGAGAATTTTTTGGCGAAAGATAAAGATGTTGCTTCTACAATTACTACCGTAGGGCAGTCTAGTAGCGGCTTAGGAGCTTCGCAATCTGTGAACTACAAATCCGAAATAGATGTAAAATTGATAGACAAATCCGAAAGAAACGAATCTTCGGATATCAAGGCGGCAAAGGTAAAAAGAGAATTAGAAAAAGTATTGGTAGGTGCTAAAGTAACCACCAATCCGGTTGGTATTTTAGGAGCTACTCAGGCACCTATTATGTTTGTGATAACAGGAAACAGCTTGGAAGATGCTATGGACTATGCCAAAAAAGCCGAAACGCTTCTGAAAAAAATCAGTGGGGCATCACAGGTGAAACTTAGTGTAGAAGAAGGAAACCCGGAAATTTCTGTTTCTGTGGATAGAGATAAAATGACGGCTCTCGGTCTTAATGTCGCAGTGGTAGGCCAGACGCTTCGTACGGCATTTAGTGGTAATACGGATAATAAATTCCGTACGGCGGATAACGAATATGATATTAACATTATCCTGGATGAATCTCATCGTAATAGCATAGATGATGTTAAGAATATCAATTTTGTTAATAATCAAGGACAAAAGATCAACCTTTCTCAGTTTGCTACGGTGAAGATGTCTTCCGGTCCGGCGGTATTAGAGCGGTATGGGCGTTCTCCTTCCGTAACGATACAGGCACAAACTGTGGGGCGTTCTACGGGAGCAGTGGCTCAAGATTGGTTAAGACAGCTGGAAAAGATTAAAAAACCGACAGGCGTTAAATGGTCTTGGAGCGGGGATATGGAAAATCAAGGAGAAGGTTTCGGTACGCTGGGGGTAGCATTATTAGCAGCCATAATGCTGGTGTATATGATTATGGTTGTACTTTATAACGATTTTGTGAAGCCGTTTATCGTATTGTTTTCTATTCCGCTGTCTTTCATCGGAGCATTGTGGGCATTGGCACTTACCAACCAGAGTTTGAATATCTTTACTATTTTGGGGATTATTATGTTGATTGGGTTGGTGGCTAAAAATGCCATTCTTTTGGTAGATTTTGCCAACCACCGTTTGGAGCAAGGTGAAACGATAACGAATGCTCTGGTACAAGCTAATCACGCGAGGCTTCGTCCTATTTTGATGACTACCTTTGCGATGGTAATCGGTATGCTTCCAATAGCATTGGCGAGTGGTGCAGCTGCAGAGATGAACAACGGCTTGGCAATCGTGATTATAGGGGGACTGCTATCGTCTTTATTTCTTACTCTGGTGATAGTTCCAGTGGTTTATTACATCGTCGTGAGGACAGAGGATAGATTTTCCCAAAATGACAAAAAAGACTACGATGCTATGATGAAAGCTGACTATGAGCACCTTCATCCGAGCGAAGAAATAGAGTTTTAAAATTATAAATTCAATTAGGAAGGGGATTATTCATTATAGATAATTCCCTTTTTATCTAACTAAGAATGCCGTCCCTGTTTTTGAGGCGGCATTTTTACTTTTGTGTTTGGGGAGGGGCTAAAAACTTGGTGTCATAGTAGCCTTAAGCTCTTTTTTGCAGTTTCCACCAAAAAACTTAGCACTACAGATAATAGGGTCACATTCTTTAGAAGTATATTTACATGTCTTGCTGTTATCTTCTAACCTATTTTCTTTCACTCTAAATAGCCGAGTAATACTTGATTTTCTATCTTGTGTTGTTGCAGTTATAACATACATTTAGTTGTTATCATCGGCTTTTGTCTTTTCTGATTTATTTAATTTTTTTAGACTAAGCTCTATGAATTGTTGGTTTTTGCCTAAATTGGCATCCTTGGCAATTCTTTCAAGCATTTGTTCGGTTCCTATAACCTCATTGGAATTTTTGTCCAAAAATACATTAGCCAAAGGCTTAGAGGTATTGATGCCGTGGGCAGTATTGCAAGAGGTTTGCATTAGCAAAATGCAAAGCATAGGGAATAAGGAGAATAATTTTTTCATAAGTATTAAATTTGATGAGTTAATGATTATTCAATACTATGAATATTTTTTTGAAATTTGCAGTAGAGGAGCAAAAAGCCAATCAGGTAAGTTTGTTTGTTAGTTTTGCAAATTGTTTTTCTACATTTTTTTCTTCATACAGCACATTATAAATAGCATTGATGATAGGTAATTTCATTTTTTTTTCGGTGGCGGTTTCATAGATGGATTTTGCCGCATAGTAGCCTTCTGCTACCATACTCATAGATTGGATAGCAGATTTTACGGTGTATCCTTTTCCTATAAGATTACCAAGATTTCGATTTCTGGAAAATAGGGAATAGGCTGTTACTAATAAATCTCCTAAGTATGCACTCTCATTAACATCTCTTGGGAGTTCTCCATAAATGGCATCAAGGAAAACTTTCATTTCTCTGATGGCGTTAGATACAAAAACAGCTTGGAAATTATCTCCATAGCCGAGTCCGTTTGCCATACCGGCACCTATGGCATAGATATTTTTGAGAATTGCACTGTATTCGTTGCCAAGGATATCGTTACTCGTATTTACTTTAATGTAAGAAGATGAGAATAAGTCTTTTAGAGTTTCGGCGTATTGGTCTTCCGCTGCTGCAATGGTAAGATAGGAAAGTCTTTCCATTGCTACTTCTTCGGCGTGGCAGGGTCCGGCTATCACGGCTTGATTTCTGAAGCCGATTTTGAAAACATCTCTTAAGTAATGGGCGACAATATCATTATGTTTCGGGATAATTCCTTTAATGGCAGAGACGAATAATTTATCGGAATAATTACAATTCATTTTTTCCAATGCATCTGAAAGGTAAATGGAAGGCGTCGCAAGTATGATAATTTCACAAGCCTCTACGACTTCATTGATGTCGGTAGAGATAGATAAATCCCGCGTGTTAAAGGTTACAGTCGTGAGATAATTAGGATTATGCTTTCTTTGCTCTATTACACCTTTTACAAATTCGCTACGCACGCACCAATGAATGGTTTTGCAATTCCCCGATAGTATTTTTACAATTGCTGTAGCAAAACTTCCACTCCCTATAACACCTACAGAAATTGTAGATTTTTTATTCTTTTTAGCCATTTTTTTCTTTAATTTAGCACAAACTTACATATAAATTTTTCTCTAAACAAATGATATCTCTCTTGCTTAAATAGAATAATTGGCAATAATTTGATATACTGTCTGTATATTTTTTTTATCGAATTAAAAATTAGTATTATAGAAATAAAGTTATACATTTGCATCAATTTTAATTATCAAGCTATGAAAAAAATAGTACTATTTTCATTTTTAGCCTTTAGTATTTGGGGGATGGCTCAAAATACGAATGCGGAACTAAAAGTAAAACTCGAGAAATCTAAACAAAAGAAGCTTTCTGAATATAATTTGTATGTAAAAAAACGAAAGTCTAATCAGGAGCTTGATCTTGATGCAAAGTCAAGAGCAGAGGAAATGTCTAAATTGAAAAAAAAGAGAAAAAGTCTTGCTTTTTTTGCGTTTGGGCGGCCTTATTATTACATTCCTATGGATACGGTACAAAATAGAAATGTAAATGCAGATCTTATCCAAGAAGGGAAAATAAAAGGTCTTGCTCAAGCGTTTAATGGAGAGGGAATTCATGTCGGGGTGTTCGATGGAGGCAGGGTTTATGCCGAGCATGAGGACTTTGGGGATGCTTCAAGAATAACGAATAAAGAAAAAGATGAACAGCCATACAGCTCACACTCTACAGGAGTTACAGATATGATGGGAGGTATCGGACATACATTACAAGATGGGCAAGGCGGTATTTATAATACTAAAGGCGTGCTACCCAAAGCTACTTTTGAAAGTTATTATTTTGATGACTCGGTACTCAAAGGACAAACAGAGGAGCTTACCTTAATACAAAAAATCCAGCAGTCTAAGAACTATCTTTCTAATCACTCTTATGGAATCAACGGACAGTGGGAATATGATTCGGATCTTGATAAATACATATGGTATGGATACTATTCTCCTACCTCCAAAAAAGCATATAACTTTGACGGAAGCTACTTTGACGAAGATCAGAACTATGATGATATAGTTTATACAAACCCAGAAATGGTCATTGTAAAAGCTGCCGGAAACTCCTATGGAGACGGGCCGAATGGCTCTGCAGAAGATGCGTATTATTATGATGATAACGGAAATAAAAAGAAGTTCAAAAAATCTGATGTCGTACCATCTAACAACTGCTCGAAGGGTTATGACTGTATTAGTCCAGGCTCTTTAGCAAAAAATATTATTGTAGTCGGAGCTACTGAAAAAATCTTGAAAAATGACGCTAGATTCAAAACGGCTTCGGATGTAAAAAAAGCAGGATACAGTAGTGCCGGACCTCGTGATGATGGTGCTGTAAAACCGGATATTGCAGGTGTGGGTTCTGATATAATTTATGCATCTTATGATTCAGGAAAAAAGAAAGGCTCTTGGTCAATAGGTGATGGAACTTCTTTTGCTACACCGCAAGTGACAGCAGTAATTGGTCTTTGGATGGAAATTTCCAAAAAACTATTTAACAAACAGCTTTTAAATGCCGCAGCCGCTAAAACACTACTTATACACTCTGCCCACGATGTAGGCAATGTAGGTCCTGATTCATGGTCTGGATGGGGATTTGCCGATGCTGCCGAAGGAGCGAAAATATTAGTAGGAAAGTCTAATAATACAGCTATCTTCGAAAATAAAACCTTAAAAGACGGTAATACAGATGAGATAGAAGTAGAAACAGATGGAAAACAGCCCCTAAAGGTAACTGTATCTTGGATAGATCCTTCTTATAAGGGATATGGAGATACTTGGGGAGAAATCTATAATAATAGGAAATCTTGTTTGGTTAACGATTTAGATGTAAGAGTGATTGATGAGGAAGACAATACCGTTTACTATCCTTGGAAATTGGATGCCGACCACCCTCTGACTGTAGCAACCAAAGGAGACAATACAGTGGACAATGTAGAGCAAATTCTTATAGATGCACCAAAAGCAGGGAAATATAAAATAAAAATAACCAATAAAAAGCATTTATTGGATAACGATGGTAAAACTACAGATACCCAAAACTATAGCATTGCGGTAACAGGTTATACTAAATCGAATTTAGGAATAAACGAACTAAATGCTGATCAGGGTATTGAAATCTATCCTTCATTGGCAGTTGATTTTATTACTTTTACTCACCCGGAAGATATCGCAAAAATTTTCATCTATGATACATCGGGGAACATTGTATACAGTAGTTCGGCAATTCTGGATGGAAAAATTAATGTGTCGGCTTTTCTTCCAGGGTTATATGTAGTGGATATATTTATGCCTCATGGTAAAGTAGTGAAAAAGTTTATAAAAAAGTAGACTGAATTACATTTAACAATATCAAAAAAGTAACCGCATCAGAATTTGATATGGTTACTTTTTTTTGTCTATTCAATAGAATATATTGTTTATTTTCCTGAGCGTAGATTTTTGATTTCTCGGATTTTCTTTTCGTACTCTTTCTTTTTTTCTGGGTATTTTTCTTGTAAAATCTTAAACGAAGTAATCGCTCGTGCATAGTATTTTTGTTCCACATAAAGATTTGCCAAAGTTTCTGTCATAAGGTGCGAAATATCGTCACCTTTATCTTTATAAACAAATTCGTACTCTACTTCCTCGTCTTTGTTGTTTTTTTTCGGTTGATAGTTACTTTCTATAAATTTATCTACCAAATCTGTTTTAGTATTTTTTTTGTTGGAGCCAAGTTCCAACCATTTTTGCCAAGTGTTGATAAACGAAGAAACATTGCTTTTTTGTTCTTCTTTTTCAGATTCAATGGAGAGAGAGTTAGCAGAAGTTTCTATTTGCTTCTCTTCTTGTTGTTGGTTTTCTTGGTATAGGTCTTTTTCAATGGGCTTAATACTCTCTTTGGGTTTTTCAGAAGTTGTTTCTACACTCTTATTTGTATCATTGTTTTTTCCAATGAGTGCATCCGGAGTACGAACTTCGATAGTCATAGGCTGCCAGTAGCTTTGTTCTTTTGTTTCCGGCTGAGAGATATTTTCGGCTTCCATAGTTTTTTGTTCTTTAGTATTTATAGGAGTTACAAGTTCTTGAGGTGTGTTTTCTTCTAATGTTTTTTTATATTCTGCAGGGCGGGGAATATTAAACTTTACATTCGGGAAAAAAGCGTCTGTAGTATGGAAGCTTATTTCGCTGTCTTCTTCAGATTTTTCCTCGTTGGTTTCATTTTTCTTGTTCAATACGATTTTAGGAACAAATGCATCAGAAGAAGTTTCCTCTTTTACAGGATTTTCCTCCGCTATTTCGGCAGATGATTTTTCTGGAATGTCCTCTGCTGTGCCTATGTTTTTTCTTTCTATTGTATTCTCAGACCTTATTATTTCGTCGAAATTTTCTTGGCAGCTTTCTATTTCGCCTACTATTAACCCTGGCGTTTCGTTTGGCAGCTCTTCTGTTTCTGTTTCCTTTTGTTCAGGTAGTGTAGTTTTTTTTGTATAATCCTCTTTTGATATTATCGTTTTCGCCTTGTTGGTTTTTCCAAAGATCAATTGGTACAGTATTTTTTTATCCGTAGTGAAGGCAGCCGTTTCAGACAAAACAGAGGTGTAATTCTCTTTATCGAAATGATATGTGCCTACCAGTTCTAAGGCACGCAAACTCTGCATATAAGGGGTGTTGTCTATTTCGTTTCTCAGAAGAGGCAGGTCCTCTTTGGTTAGTAATTTCGGGTCTTGTATAAGGTCTAAAATTCTTGTATTCATAATCTTTACCAATTGGCGACAATGTCGTTGAATATTTTATTGATAATCCTATCTGTCACTATATTTACTTGTGATGATTCTATCTGGTTTATATCCAGATTACTACTAAAAACGACTTCGTCCGTATAGGTTTTGTCAAAATTTAGTTTTGGGTCAATGGCGTTTTCATAATGAACTTTCACACTGATGCTCAGCTTGTTTTGAGCTGCCTGAACGACGCCGTTCTGAGCTTGTACTCCTGTAGTAATAGAGGTTGGCGAGATATTGTAATCCGTGATTTCGCCCTCTAATAAAAGGTCTGGCTTGGTATTGGTTCCTTTTAGAGTAGTTCTCTGTAAAAAACGATTTTGTAGGTCAATAGTAAATTGCTGGCTAAGCATAGGATTGGTTACCAATGGTGCATTATTAGGAAAATTTTTAATTTGAATGGTTTTCATTTCGGGCGTCAGAGAATTTCCTATAAAGCTGTAGCAACCGCAGAGTATCGTAAGGACCATTAGAGCTAATATTGACCTTAAAAACGATTTTTTATATTTGGATAAAATATTCATAGCCTTAGACTTCTAAATTGTATTCATTTATTTTTCTATAAAGTGTTCTTTGTGAAATACCTAATTCCTCCGCTGCCTTATTTCTCCTACCTTTATTTCTTTTCAGTGCTTTTATGATTAAGTCTTTCTCGTTTTCTTGTAAAGAGAGAGATTTTGGAGACGCTTCTTCCACTTCTATATCTTCCGTATAAGTCTCCTCTTCCATAGGCTCTACAACATCAGGGGTAACGACAGGTTTGTTATTCTCAAAATAGAGTAAAGAATTATTAAGATTATTATTTTGTTCGGAAGTATAAATTCTATCGATTAAGGTTTGTTCTTGATTACTAAAATCGCTGTTGCCTCTATTCTTGATGAGCATAGAAGTTAATGATTTCAGGTCGTTGATATCATTCCTCATATCAAAAAGAATTTTATACATAATTTCTCTTTCTGAATTGAAATCACCGGAATTGTTATTGCTCCCCGTCTGTACCACTGCCGGCAGCTGTTCGTTCATCGGGATATATTCGACTAATTTTACAGCATTTACTTCTCGGGATTGTTCCACTACGGTCATCTGTTCTACGAGGTTTCTCAGCTGTCTTACATTACCGGGGAATGGGTAGTTTTCCAGATATTTTACGGCGTCATCGGTAAGTTTTAGCTCGGGCATTCTGTATTTTTCGGCAAAATCAATGGCAAATTTTCTAAATAAGAGGTGGATATCTCCTTTCCGCTCTCGTAGCGGCGGCATATCTATCTGTACGGTATTTAACCTGTAATACAAATCTTCTCGGAATCGCCCGTTCTGAATGGCATTTACCATATTGACATTTGTGGCGGCTACAATACGCACATTGGTTTTTTGTATCTGCGAAGACCCTACTTTCATAAACTCTCCGCTCTCTAAAACTCGGAGTAACCGCACTTGGGTTTGTAGCGGAAGTTCGCCTACTTCGTCCAAGAAGATGGTTCCGCCGTCTGCTACTTCAAAGTATCCTTTCCGTGTAGAGGTCGCTCCTGTAAAAGCGCCTTTCTCGTGTCCGAAAAGTTCGGAATCTATCGTTCCTTCGGGGATGGCACCGCAGTTCACTACGATATAAGATTTGTGTTTTCTCATAGACTCCGAGTGGATGATTTTAGGGATAAACTCTTTCCCCACACCGCTTTCGCCTATTACCAAAACGGATATGTCCGTAGGTGCTATTTGTATCGCTTTCTCCAAAGCCCGATTGAGGGCAGGATAGTTTCCTATAATTCCGAAACGGTTTTTTATACTTTGTAAATCGTTCATCTTTTTAGTTCGTACTTAAAAAATAAGCCCTTATTGTTTGATATTAAAATTCTTTATACCGTCCTTGCCAAAAGTGTTCCTTGTGTGTTGTCAAAGACAAAAACTTTCACTATATCACCTACTTTCTGCCCTTCCTCTTTGTTAAATACGCAAACGGCATTTTGGGAATTTCTCCCTTTCCATTGGTTTTTGTCTTTTTTACTTTCGCCTTCTATTAGTACGGTATGCTCTCTCCCTACATAAGACTGCATTCTCTTTCTGGAAAGCTCTCCTTGTAGGTCTATCACTTCTTGCAGACGCCTTTTCTTCACTTCCATTGGCACATTGTCTTCCATCTTTTTGTGGGCAGGAGTACCCGGTCTTTCCGAGTAGGCAAACATATAGCCGTAGTCGTACTCTACCTCTCTCATTAGGGATAATGTAAGCTGGTGGTCTTCCTCTGTTTCGCCGCAGAATCCCACTATCATATCCTGAGAAAAGGCAATATCCGGAACAATGGCTTTGGCTTCTCTTATTAAGTTGAGGTACTCCTCGCGGGTGTGCTGTCTGTTCATTGATCTTAGCATATTATCCGAGCCGCTTTGTACAGGCAGGTGTACATATCTGCAAATATTTTCGTGCTTCGCCATTACTCGGAACACATCTATGCTCATATCCTGAGGGTTGGAAGTGGAGAAACGGATTCTCATCTCCGGAAGTGAGGTAGCCACCATATCCAAGAGCTGCACGAACTTTATAGCCGTAGCCTTCTGCATTTCAGATGCTTTTGCAAAATCTTTTTTGGGACCGCCACCGTACCACAGATAGGAGTCTACATTTTGCCCTAATAGAGTGATTTCTTTGTATCCGTTTTCCCACAGCTCTTTACATTCTTCCAGAATGGAGTGAGGATCTCGGCTGCGTTCTCTCCCTCGTGTGAAAGGAACCACGCAGAAGGTACACATATTATCACAGCCCCGTGTGATCGTTACGAAAGCCGTTACGCCGTTACCTCCCAGCCTTACAGGATTGATATCCGCATAGGTTTCTTCTTTGGAAAGGATAACATTGATGGCGTCTCTGCCGTCTTCGGTTTCTTTCAATAGGTTGGGCAAATCCCGATAAGCATCCGGCCCTACCACCAAATCTACCAAGTGTTCCTCTTCTAAGAATTTTGTTTTCAAACGCTCTGCCATACAGCCCAAAACCCCTACGGTGAGGTTGGGTTTTTCTTTTTTTAGATTTTTGAACTGAGAGAGCCTCATTCTCACTGTTTGTTCCGCTTTTTCTCTGATGGAACAAGTGTTCAGTAATATCAAATCCGCTTCCTCTTGACGAAGGGTAGTGTTGTACCCCTCATCGCTGAGGATAGATGCCACAA
The DNA here is from genome assembly GCF_900101995.1 of Riemerella columbipharyngis. Taxonomy (GTDB): domain Bacteria; phylum Bacteroidota; class Bacteroidia; order Flavobacteriales; family Weeksellaceae; genus Riemerella; species Riemerella columbipharyngis. Next base: position 51,112 of record NZ_FNAS01000013.1, read on the forward strand.
TCTCACTATCCGAAAAATTCATCTGGCAGCCGTAGCTCTCCAAGAATAATTTTTTGGAATTTTCTTTTTTCTCTGCAATAGCGTATGCTTCTCCTTGTCTGGTCTCGTCTATATATTTTTTTTGCACTATTATCGTCTAATTTAATCTGTTTTAATAAGAGTTTAAAAATAAAATCTCCTGCAAAGATAAACAAAATTATGACAGAATGTCATATAGAATTTATCGAGAATTTGCAGCAATCCAGTAAGCATATTGTAGGAGCAGCCTGAATGTTTTAAGCAAATCTAAGTTTAGACATTTATTTTATCTCGGGATTTTCCGAGTATAATTTTGAACCACTCCGTAAAATGCTCCGGATGGTCTTTTAGCTCTTTATCCAAATTTTCCATAGAGATATACCGTACTTCAGACACTTCCTTTGGGTTGAGCTGGAATTCTCCGTTGTAGATTCCTGTGAAAACATAGTCCAACTCGTGTTCCCAGAGTCCGCCGTCTACTTCGGCTTTATAAATAAAATGGAAGCGTTCTGTGAGCAGAGTTTCTATTCCCAGTTCCTCTCTTAGGCGTCTTATAGCGGCATCTTTGTAAGTTTCGTTCTCTCTGGGATGGGAGCATACGGCATTGGTCCACAGGTTGGGAGAATGATATTTTTCTCTGGCTCTTTTTTGCAAAAGCATATTTCCTTGTTTGTCAAACAAAAAAATAGAAAAAGCACGATGCAATAGACCGAGTCTGTGTGCTTTCATCTTTTCCATGGTTCCTATTACCGTGTCGTCCTCGTTTACTAAAACTACGCTTTCTTCCATATCATAATTTGTTCAAAGATAAAGATATTTGTTTTACCGAAAAAATATTTGCCACAGATGAGCCAAAATTTGCGGATTTTTGGATTAAATATAAATTGTTAGTTATATTTTATTTTTATGTGTTTATTTTTTACATTTGTGAAGTATAAGTTTTTGTTTGAAAATCGATAATTTATAATATTTTTTCACTAATTATTTCAACAAAATAGATCCTGTTATGTAAAATTTAATAAAAATCATAAATAAAAAATATTATCTACGTTGTATATCGCCGTTTTAGTGTTTTCTCAAGAAGAGAAAAAAGACACCCTTCCTACAACCAAAAGAGATACAGGGAGTCATCCTGAAATACCAAAAGAAAAGGCAATACACCGATTACACGTCTTATACCTTTAACAAAGAGGTTAAAAAAAGCGAGGCATTCCAAGGATTTGCATTGTAACACTTCCCGAGTTGCAGCTGGACCCCGTGAGCAATATGGTAACGAGTATCAAAGGCAGAAAGGTACTTTTCCTTATCAACGGAGTAGAGATATCGGATAACCAAATCAAAAGCGTGACTCCGACAAATGTAGCTCGTAATGATGCTTCCGTGAACAACAGCAACCAGTCTTATACCAATCCGTCTTTGGATCTTTATTATTCCCAAAAATTGGGTAAGAAAGACGAATTGAGTTTCAATTTAATCGGTTCACGTTATACCACCAATTCGTCGCAGTTTAAGCACGAATAGAATACAGCGGACAATGTAGATGTGTTTAATAATGATATGAACCTGAACGGATATCGTCAGTGAGGCAGCACACATACATCTGTCTGGAAAAGAGAAACTAAACTTGGGATACCGTACCCTGTCGGTATCGAAGAGTTTGGTCAATTACGATGATACCACTCAATTTTTTAACAACAAAAATATGTTTGTACTTGTGTTGAGTTATGATTTTTCTTCGGGCAAAAAACTACAAATAGATAAAAAACTGGAAAACTCTACCGCACCCGTCGCAACTTTTTAATTTGAAATGTAATTTTTCTCTCTTTAGAATTTGAATTAAAAATAAAAGTTGTATTTTTGGAGATAAAATTAAATCATAATGAGCAAAGCAGAAGATAAAAAAGCAGGAGATAAGACTATCGATAAAAAGAAAGAGGCATTACAATTAGTCTTGGATAAACTGGACAAGGCGTATGGTAAAGGAACCGTAATGAGAATGGGGGACGATGCCATTGACACCTCTATAGATGTTATTCCGTCCGGTTCTCTGGGATTGGATTTGGCGTTAGGAGTAGGTGGCTATCCCAAAGGAAGAATTATAGAAATCTATGGTCCGGAGTCTTCGGGTAAAACGACTTTGACGCTTCACGCCATAGCAGAAGCTCAAAAAAATGGCGGAACTGCCGTTTTTATAGATGCAGAGCACGCCTTCGATAGAAGCTATGCAGCAAAGCTGGGAATCAATTTGGAAGATCTTATTATTTCTCAGCCCGATAATGGAGAGCAAGCCTTAGAAATTGCGGATAATTTAATTCGCTCCGGTGCTATTGATATGGTGGTGATAGACTCTGTGGCTGCTCTTACCCCAAAAGCAGAGATAGAAGGGGAAATGGGAGACTCCAAAATGGGGCTCCAAGCACGTCTTATGTCTCAAGCCCTTAGAAAATTGACTTTCAATATTTCTAAAACAAAATGTACCGTTATTTTTATCAACCAGCTTCGTGATAAAATAGGTGTTACTTATGGAAGCCCAGAGACAACTACCGGAGGTAATGCACTAAAATTCTATGCTTCTATAAGATTGGATATCAGAAAACAAAATCCGCCGATAAAACAAGGCGACGAAGCGATAGGAAGCCATGTGAAAGTAAAAGTGGTAAAAAACAAAGTAGCACCGCCTTTCAAGTTTGCAGAATTTGATATTATGTACGGCGAGGGAATATCCAAAACCGGAGAGCTGTTGGATATAGGTGTGGATTTGGGAATTGTGAATAAGAATGGTTCTTGGTTCAATTATGAGGGTACTAGACTAGGACAAGGAAGAGATGCCGTGAAAAATGTACTCAGAGATAACCCTGAGCTGTCTGAAGAAATCGCAGAGAAAATAAGAGAGAAACTTAAAAACCCCGAAGGGAAGTAATATTTGAAATAGTTCATCATTATGGTGGGCTATTTTTTTATCTTTACAAATCTATTCTTATGGAAAAAATAGCTTCGCCCGGGAAATTGCTTTTGACTTCGGAGTATGTGGTATTAGACGGTGCTTTGGCACTTGCGGTCCCTTCCCAGTGGGGGCAATCTATGGAGGTAGCAGAAACGGAGGGCGCTCCCTCTGCGATATTCTGGGAAGCCCGCCATCAGGGGGAGAGGTGGCTAAGTGCGGAAATAGATTTTTCTAAATGGGAAGTGAAGTCCGCCAATATGTTGAAAGCAGCAGAATTTATTTGCCATACGCTGAAAACATTACAAGGAATAAAACCTTCTTTTCAGAGTGGTAAGGCTTATCATTTTAAGACCAATCTAGAGTTTCTGGCAAACTATGGCTTAGGCAGTAGCTCTACGCTAATGGCAAATCTTGCAAAATGGTCTGGTGCTGATGCATTTTTACTCAATGAAAAAGCATTGGGAGGGAGTGGTTATGATATTGCGGTGGCAATGGAGCAGCACGCTCTTTTGTATCAAATAGGACAAGAAAAAAGAAAGATAAAACACGTGGATTTTACACCTGACTTTAAGGACGAATTGATATTTGTACATCTCAATCAGAAGCAGGACAGCAGAGAGGGCATCAAGCTGTATAAATCCAAAAACAAAAACTCTCGGTTTATAGAGCGATTTTCCGAGCTTACCAATGCGGTATTGGAAGCTCCATCTTTATCCGATTTTTCAGAATTGATGCAGTCCCACGAGGCTTTGCTCTCAGAGTTCTTAGGTTTAGAAACGGTAAAAGAAAAGTATTTCCGAGATTGTCCTGTTTTTATGAAAAGCTTAGGTGCTTGGGGAGGCGATTTTATTCTAAGTGCTAAGTTTTCGGGCTACAAAGATTATTTTTCGGAGAAGGGATTTGAACATTTATTTGAATACAAAGATATAATTCTTTGATTTACAAAAACTAAAGCATAAAAAAAATAAAATTGTTTTTTCTGATGAATATCATTAAATTTAAGCTCTCTAATCATCATTAGAATAGGTAAATTTGCAAAATCGAATTAAAAGTAAATTATTATAATATTATCATGGAAAAAATCAAACAGTATTTGGAGAAAATTGGAATTACCAATGCCAAAGAAATCATCTACAATCCATCTTATGAGCAGCTCTTTCAAGATGAAATGAGCGATAAAAACGAAGGCTACGAAAAAGGGCAACTTACAAAATCCGGTGCTGTAGCCGTAAAAACAGGTGTCTTTACAGGGCGTTCGCCTAAGGACAGATATGTGGTAAAAGATGCTACTACAGAAAATACGGTATGGTGGGGAAATGTGAACAGGCCTACGACCAACGAGATCTTCCAAAGCTGTAAAAAATTGGTAACCGATGAACTTTCTGGCAAAAAGCTCTATGTAGTGGATGCTTTCTGTGGAACCAATCCGGATACGAGACTAAAAGTAAGATTTGTAATGGAAGTGGCTTGGCAGGCTCACTTTGTTACCAATATGTTTATTCGTCCTTCTGTCTATGAACTTGAAAACTTCGGAGAGCCGGATTTCTTGGTTATGAACGGTTCTAAAGTTACTAATCCGAACTGGGAAGCTCAGGGACTTAACTCCGAAAACTTTGTGATGTTTAACCTTACAGATAGGATTCAGATTATCGGCGGTACTTGGTACGGCGGTGAGATGAAAAAAGGGATGTTCTCTATGATGAACTACTACCTCCCTCTAAAAGGTATGGCGTCTATGCACTGTTCTGCGAATGTGGGCGAGAATGGCGATGTGGCGGTATTCTTCGGACTTTCCGGTACCGGTAAAACGACTTTGTCTGCAGATCCTAAAAGATTCCTTATCGGTGATGATGAGCACGGCTGGGATGATAACGGCGTGTTTAACTACGAAGGAGGCTGTTATGCAAAAGTGATAGACCTTTCTGCAGAAAAAGAGCCGGATATCTGGGGTGCTATTAGAAGAGATGCACTCCTCGAAAATGTAGTGGCAGATGACGAAGGAAATGTAGACTACAAAGACAAATCAATTACGGAAAATACAAGAGTGTCTTATCCTATTTACCATATTAACAAAATCGTATTGCCGTCTAAAGCAGGGCATGCAAAAAAAATCATCTATCTTTCTGCGGACGCATTCGGAGTATTGCCACCGGTTTCTATCCTAAGTGATGAACAAGCACAGTACTACTTCTTATGTGGATATACTTCTAAACTTGCAGGTACAGAGAGAGGTATCACAGAACCTACGCCATCGTTCTCACCGGCATTTGGAGAGGCATTCCTTTCTCTTCACCCTACGATGTATTCCAAAACGCTTCACAGCAAAATGAAAGAGCACGGGGCTAAGGCCTATTTGGTAAACACAGGATGGAACGGAACAGGAAAAAGAATTTCTCTAAAAGACACCAGAGCGATTATTGATGCTATTTTGGACAGTTCTATCGATAATGCAGAGACTGATGTGATCCCTGTAATGAACCTAAAATATCCTAAATCTTTACCTAAGGTTTCTGATATTTTAGACCCTCGTTCTACTTACGCATCTCCTTCTGAATGGGAAGCTAAAGCCAGAGATTTGGCAGCGAAATACATTAAAAACTTTGAGAAATATTGCGACACCGAAGAAGGTAAAGCATTAGTTCCAGCAGGACCTCAATTGTAAAATTAATATTAAACATAGAAAGAGGCTATCCAACTAAGGGTAGCTTTTTTTATTCCTTTTCCTAAAAAAGTTTCACATCTTTAAAGTTCCTTCAAAGAAATAATACTTCAATATAGTCCGTTATTGATTTTTTTCTCGGCTTTCTTATGAGATATAGAAACAAAAAACTCCCTTATAGAGAGGGCAGGGGAAGGTATTGTATTAATTCTTTAAATGATTATATTTACTTAATTAGTTGGGAACTATATAAAAAAATTAAAAATTTTATTGAAGAATACCATCATAGAAAACACCAAGACATTAATAACAAAAAACTAATAGAATTATTTAATTTTGAAAAGAAACAATTTTTCAGAAATATCAAATATGATTATATTTACTTAAGTGTCATAAAATCTGGTTAGAGTTATACAAGAGAATTAAAAATTTCATTGAAGAATATCATTATAGAAAACATCAAGGTATTAATAACAAAAAACAATAGAATTGTTTAATTTTAAACACACCCTAATCAACTTAAATCTGCTTACCCTGATCCAACATTTTGAGATAGTCCCCCTCTTAATCCCACTCTATTAAACGATTTACAATGGAAAATATAGAGTTTTTATAATACTTTTGAGAGTATTATAAAAAGAAAATCTTATTTTTGTACCTTAAAGCTACTCAAATGTTAGACAAAATAGATGAATACCTGAAAGAAGTTTCTCAGTTTCATTCGGAAACGCTTTCTGAAATAGAGGAATTTAGAATATCATACAATGGTAAAAAGGGGATTTTGAACTCCATTTTTGAAGAGTTCAAAAAAGTACCGAATGACCAAAAGAAGGCATTCGGACAAAAAATAAACACTTTGAAACAAGCCGTAAATGCAAAGCTGGAAGAATTAAAAAGTGGGATATCTATGGATAGCACTACGGAAAAACAGGATTTAAGCCGCCCTGGTTACCCTTTGGAATTGGGAAGTAGACACCCCATCAACTTAGTGAAAAACAAGATTATTGATATTTTTAAATCTATTGGTTTTGCTGTAGCAGACGGTCCGGAAATAGAAGATGATTGGCACAATTTTACCGCACTGAACCTTCCAGAACACCACCCAGCAAGGGATATGCAAGACACTTTTTTTATTGAACAAAATCCTGATATTTTGCTTAGAACCCACACCTCTTCGGTACAGATTAGATACATGGAAAAGCACCAGCCTCCCATCAGAATATTAGCTCCCGGAAGGGTTTTCCGAAACGAGGCTGTGTCTGCCCGTGCCCACTGTATCTTCCATCAAATAGAAGGACTTTATATTGATAAAAATGTAAGCTTTGCAGATTTGAAACAAACTTTGCAATTCTTCACTACAGAACTTTTCGGAAAATCTAAAATCAGAATGCGACCATCTTATTTTCCTTTTACAGAGCCGAGTGCAGAGGTAGATGTTTACTGGGGACTAAACTCTGAAACAGATTATAGGATAACGAAAGGTACCGGCTGGCTCGAGATTATGGGCTGTGGTATGATAGACCCCGCAGTACTAAAAAATGTAAACATAAACCCAGATGAATACAACGGCTACGCCTTTGGAATGGGAATAGAGCGCATTGTAATGTTGCTCTACCAAATGAGTGATATTCGTATGTTCTTCGAGAATGATATCCGTATGCTGGAACAATTCAAAACTCTATAATTTTTTTCAATCATAATACAAAATACCTCACAAAAAGCCATTGAGGTATTTTTTTTGAATTAACTTGATTTAAGATAATAAGGGGTTCAATAACTTTTTAAACTATTATTAATCAATAAAAAAATAAGAGTATTGTCCATTTAAGAATTTTTGAGACGAAATTTAGAGAGACTTTAACTCTGTTTTATATTGAAGATGATATTATCGGTGTTTCCGACTTGATTAAGGGGAAAATATTTCATAAAATTAAGGTAAACTTATTGCAGAAGAATGTGAGAAAGATTTATCTACCGGAAAAGACGAAATAGAACTTGACAAAAGTTATTTTAGGGCTAAACGTGTTTGTAGAAAAACAGCTATTAGATTAGTAAAATAAGCTGTCTTTTTTATACTACATACAAGAAACTATCCAATAGAGGATAGCTTTTTTACTAAATATCTATTGGTTTTGCTATTAAGCACATTAAAATTAACATATTGATTAAAAACATATTATATATTTTTTAATAAAAAAAAGAGTAAAAAATTTGTCATTATAACAAAAAAGACTAAATTTGCACCACTAAAATCTTAGACCCATGGTGTAATTGGCAACACAGCAGATTTTGGTTCTGTTATTCGGGGTTCGAGTCCCTGTGGGTCTACAAAAATCTCTGAAAAAGAGTAAAACTCCGAAAAAAACGACTTATAAAATGATGCTTAAGAGGATTTTTTGTAAGTCGTTTTTTGTTTTTTGCCACTAACACTGCCACAATTCATTCTTATTGGTGGCAATTTTCAAAGAACGCTTCATCTATAAATATTTGAAGTATGTTTGAAAAATTTTATCCAGAGAGCAACTCACAAAAAGTAGGTGCGAAAATATTTTCTCCTATGAATGTGAACTTTAATCTAAAAAATTACATCAATAAAGATGGTAAATCTCAAATTCTACTCGTTGTAACATCTGAAGGGAAAAGAAAAAGAGTTCCTTTAGATATTTATATTAAACCAACTGATTGGGATAAAAATAAACAACGAGCTAAAAAGAGTGAGGATAGTGAAACCATAAATCTTTTATTAGATCAAATATTCTCTAAAATATCAGATATACGGATTCATTATCGATTATCCAAAATACCATTATCCTTAGATAAGCTGATAGAGGAATTCAAAAACAAAACTCCCGATTATGATTTCATTGCTTTTATGAAACATCATTTAGGGAAAATGATACTAAGACCAAACTCATTCAAAAAACACATTAGTGAAATCAAAAAATTAGAAGAGTATAGAGCCTATATTCCTTTTCATGAAATCAATATGTCCTTTATAGATAGTTATAAAGGATATTTAGCAAATACAAAAAACAATGCACCAACGACAATAGCATCATCCATAAAAATCATCACCAAATTTTTAAGGATAGCCAGAAAATATGGTATTTTTCTAAATTTGAATGTAGATGATATTAAACCTGGAAGCACAAAAGGGAATAGGGTCAATTTGAATATCGAGGAAGTTAACCGGCTAAAAGCATACTATTTTAGCCAATTTATAAAGCCCAATCATAAGCTGACACTCGGATACTTCTTGTTTTCTTGCTATTCTTCATTGAGGATATCTGATATACAAAAGCTCAATCGCCAAGATGTAGAAAGTGATACTCTTACTTATGTAAGCACTAAAACAAATAATATCCATACTGTGATCATTACCAAAACAGCTAAAGAAATAGTAGAACATAATCCTGAGCTATTTGTAACCAAAATAAGTGATCAGAAAATGAATAAGGCTCTAAAAGAGATTGCTAATATATGTAGCATAAAAAAGAAAGTTCATTTTCATGTTGCAAGGCATAGCTTTGCCACCAATTTTTTGAGAAAAGGTGGCAAAATAGAAGACTTACAGGTTATAATGGATCACAGCGATATCCAAACTACAATGGTATATGTTCATATCATAAAATCCGAGAGTATAAAAAGTATGTACTTGATGGACGATTAAAAAGTCTCGGTTTCGATTTCTACCAGATAGAGCGTATCTGATAGAGATTTCTTTGTCCAGCTTTTTATCCAATGCTTTTTATTGTAACACGAGATTTCCGAGCGGATATTATACTTACGGATTTTATTTTTGGGTACGACAAACTTCCATTTGTAGCTGAAATTTGTCAAACGGTTTTTATACCAACCCACCAAATTCTGAGCAAGAGACTCGTCCATAAGTCCCTCAGGATTTGAGGCGTTATTATCCCCATTTTTTAATCCATCATAATACACCAGCATCAGAGCGTTTTCGCTATATGCCTTGGCGGTATATACCCCTCGGAAATATGTCATCGGCAAACAAAATACATTTATGTTAATCTCTGTAGCATCAGACGGTACATTTTTATAATTCATATGATAGCCTTGGTCGTCGATGAAAATATTTTGTGTTTGGATATCTTCTACATCCGGAAATTTCAGATTGAAAAACGATTTGTCATTAAATTTCCTGATAGGATCTGGCACTTCAAATTCCTCGAATGGAACTGTCGGCATAGTTTTATCCACCTTGATAATATTCATTACAGCTCTATTTCCAATAAACTCAAGGTCGTAATTCCTAAGGTTTTTAATCGTGTTTACCAGATCTCCGAAAGTCATATCCGGTACTGCCTTTTTCAGGTTGATTTTATTTTCATTAAAAACATAAATAATAGGTACTCCTGAATCTGTGTGCTGCCTCATAGGATTGATGTAAATCTGTGCAATACCTATGCTCTTCCCGTTTTGGTCTTCTTGATTGGGAACACCGTACTCCGAACACTCTATGAGTATTTCTGCTCCTTTTAAGGCTTGGGCTTCGGACACCGAGAAAACCTTCTCGATATGGTAATTATTATTCCGCAAACTTTCTTCGGCCAAGTTTTGTAAGTCTATAATTTGGGGAGATGATATCTTTATTTTGCCTTCATATTTTTGGCCGTTGTAGTTTAAGTTAGAATCAATGATAAGGCGGTATCTCCCCGGTGCTCCTATCCGGATTTGCTTTTTCCATTTACCACCTTGCTCCGGTGCAGAACTATTTTCAGCAGCATAATCCGTACTCATACCCGTTTCGTAGAAATCCTCTTGATAGATAGCGGCTTTATGCTCTTTTTGTTCTGCATCTATATAATAATGAGTACCACTCCAGATGCACCTTTGTTTAAGATAAGGGTCATCCAATATTTCTCCCGAAAGCCTAAAGCCGGCATCCATAAATCCAACTTGAAGAACATACAGTAAATAAGGCATAGGATGGATGATATTTTTATTGTAAACATCCATTCCGTTTTCCACTCTGTTGCGTGGAAATACCTTTTCTCCGGTAGTTGATTCCAGATTATTCCTGTTATTAATGAAAGAATCAAAATACTTCCACGCTTCGTCATCGAGGTTGTATTCATCGGTGTATAGGCGTGGAAAGTTATATTCTGTATCCGGATATTTTTTGGTAACTATTTTATTGGCATGCTCGTAGATATCTGTTACTTCTATCTCCAAAAGCGGCAAATCCGATAGCTTTTTGTCAAAGTTCGGTAGATTCTCAAATCCGGAATCAATCTGCAATTTCAGATTATTGTTCCTAAACTCCATGATCTCCAGCTTCCCTTTTCTGATTTTACCTTCGAACAAATGAATGCCCTCGTGGTAGCGTTTTAACCCTGTATTTGTGTGTGAAGAATACTGCCCAAACTTTGATAGGAAATCACGGTCGTACTGCACCGATATAGGCAGTGTGTAGTTCGTCCAGAACGAATCCTTAAATCTGGGATTTTCTTCCACAAACACAAATCCGGATTTGTCCAATGGTATTTCTACTCCTGTATTCGTTATAAATTTATCTTTCATCGGTTTTGATATTAAATTCTAAATCGATATTGAACTTACTGCTGTTAGTATCATAGATTTCGTTTTTTTTAGAGATGGGCTTGGCTGTGATGATCTCGTCTTCATCTTCGTTTGGTCTCCTTATCACTATGAAACATAGTCTTGACTTTATAATAGCATTAATCAGTTCGATTTCTTCTCTGAGTATCCATCCGGTATTGATGATGATATTCTCGGTTTCCAAGCTGCCAAACTTCGTCTTGTTCGAGTCATCGAAGATATGCGTAAAACTGAACTTCTTCTGAAACGAATTTGGGCAGGAAAACCAGTCCAAAACCAAATTTTGATTTTCAAAAAATATATGGATAACACCATTCCCCGTGTCCGGAAAAGGAATAAGCTCCACGCCCGCCAAGTCTGCTGGCTGCTCATTAAAATTATCCGAATAAAGCCAAATCTTATTCACTTGGAACTTCCCTTTCTCCAGCATCCCCTCTCCGTAGTTGGATAGGTTGTAAACCGCTTTTATATCGTTGTTTGGTCGGATACAGTCGTGGGCAAAAGATACGGTACTGCCCGGATAATATCGGCGTATCGGAAAATCCGTGAATACAGGAAAGCACTTAGGCGTTTTGCCCGGAGCAAAGAATATATTATTGAGCCTATTTTCCGAAATAAGATTGTCATCTGCATCATATTCTTGAATTAAAAATGACACTGGAGAAAGGTCATATTGATATTGCCCATCTTGCTGATAATAGTCTTTTATTCTAATGAAAAAATCTTGTACATCTTCTCCTGGACGGTATTCTATACTATCCGAAATAAACGGGTATACATACTCCTGTGTTTCCAAATGCTCTTCTCCATATCCCTTGAAATACATATTTGCCGTAATCTTTGCATAAGCAGAAAAACTCTTTGTCTTTGGAATAATGATTTTCTCTCCGTCCAAAGTAAAATAATAAGCCTTATTGGTAAAATCGGATTGCAGACCTGGTATTACTTGCAAACTGACACTTACTTTTTTATTAACATTCCCAGCCGTTACGATGATATCTCCGGAATAGTTCCCAACATTGAGCGAAGCAGAAGATTTTGTATTAAAGGTTAAAAAATTATCGTTTATCTGTACATTTTCCAAAAAGCTCGGGCTTGCAGTGATGCTCAAATTTAGATTATTAGGATTGTTTATCGTTACTGTACCTGTTTGGATATCCACTACATCGGATTTGCTTATCTGAAAATCAAAATTCTTCGGAGTAAGATTAAAATCATTACTATCATCTATTACCTCTAAGTTTATTGTAACAATTTTATTTATATGATGGCCTTCGAACCATTTCCTCCTTGTTTTAAAAATCCAAGCTTTGGAATAACTCCCCACTTCTAAATTGATACCTTCTGGTATGAGAGTTACCAATAATCTCTTTGGGTCAAGAGCTTCTTCCTTTATGAAAGACAGATTAAAAGGTGGGTCGGCATACGGTATAAAATCTTGGCTCCGAAGATTATAAATTGTAATAACCTTCTCTCCTTCTAATGCTTCGGAGGATTTATTATACCTAATATTGTAAACATCTTTGTCGGTATAAGCACCGGTAGAGATTCCATATCCTCCTGAACCCCCTCCGTCTCCTTCTACAGTAAGTGAAATATCAATAGCAGGACTGTTTTCGATAAAATGCAAATCTCCATGCTCATCTACACCATAAGCGTTCACCACTACAGTGGCTTGATGAATGCCCCTGTCCAAAGCATCTAAATTCTGAAATACAAGATGTACCCGAGATGACTCCAAATTATCTGGCGTAAAGATATCCCCCGTAAGATTGCCGGCACTCAAACGAAGCCAATTCTCTCCAGTAGGTAACGAAGCTGATATCTTATATCTTACTTTGGTATACCTCGTATGTTCCCACTCGCTAAGTTCCGGAAAGGTAATATCCGTGAAAGCCTCAGGAACATCACCACCTTTTGTATATTTTGGTCTAAATGACTGAGGGTTTACACTCCATTCTCTAATAGGGACTTTTACATCGTAACATATTTCACGTGGACCAACAAAAATTTGGTCTATTATAAAGCATTTTCGTTCTACTTTGAATCTTGTAGCCATATCGTAAAGTTTTTAGTTAATATTTTTCCTTGCATTTCTTTGTTCTATTTTTTCAAATTCTTTTATCGTTCTTTTCAGCCGCCGCCCATTTTCTGCATCTTCTACCATATAAGCATCCACGCCGTTTTCATTGAGCTGGGTAAGCAAATTTTTTACATCCGTCATTACACCTATCATTTGAAGATAAGTGCTGTCGTCGGTAGTGGTTCTGTTAGTCTCTTTTTGTGGCTCTGTATATCCGCCTTCGGCATAGCCTTTTACCTTCGTCCTTCCGGTTCTTATGCTTTCCATCCAAGATACTGTGTCGGCTACCATCGGAATTTGGAGCATCCATTTCGGCGTTACATACTCTCCCTCGTGGACAATACCTGCTGGACGATGACCCGTAGCATCTGCCGCTCCAATTCCATTGCCGGTATATCCGCCCTGGGCAAAAGATGGTTTCTCAGGAAGTGGCTGCGCTGCGATAGTGCCTATTTGCACAGCACCTAATGCCCCTACAATACCAGCTAACACAAAGTTTGCTGGTGTCCACGGCTTATTTCCTAATGCGCCTATCACGGCAGTAGCCGTTCCGGATATAGCACTCATAATATCCGCCGCTTTTTGGGCTTTAGCTTCTTTATATGATATCTCCGCTTTTTTATTGGCGCTTTGAACTTCCAACTCTTGCAGGCGTTTGTGATATTGCTCCTGATTGATTTTCCCCTCATTTAACAATTTTAATAGTGCCTTTTTCTTCTTGTCCTGATTTTTAGTGAAGCTATGCATCTCCCTTTGGTTGATTGCCGCTTGTAATTTTCCGAACATACTTGCCGCATTGGCCATTGCCTGCATAGCTGCTACGGCTGCTTTTATTTTTCCCTCTGTGGTATCCAAATTATCAAACAAATCTTGCCAATCAGCTGCTGAAAAACCTAAGATGTCAATACCTTTCAGCTGTTCCTGCCTCTCATTATCTACTTTCGCTTGGTCTTGTTCTTTACCACCTTGTATAGCGGACTTAATTTTAACGATACGGATATTCAGCTGATTCAAATCTTCTTTAAGTTTTTTAGCCGCTGGGCCTGTCATTTTGGATAATTCCTCTGTGAGTATTTCCCTTTGAGCTTCCAGAGATTTAAGCTGTGCATCCAGCATCTTGCGATCCGCTTCTTCTCTCAATGCCCTTTTTGCATCTTCCAAAGTCCGGATACCTTCCAGCTCCGTATCGGTAAGTGTTAGATATTCTAACTTAGATAGTTTTGCTTTGGCTTCTGCCATTGTCTTGATATTTGAGATTTCTTCTTCGTCTGCCGCCCGCTCTTTTTCTATCCTTACATTCTCAGATTTTACAAAATCCTCTATATCCTTCATCGCCCATTTTTCTCGGATTTGCGCCATCTTGTATTGATGGGTTTGCTCGGATTGCTCTACCAGCTTATCATGAGTTTGCAGTACATCCATTTCTCTTTCGAGGGCTTTTTCAAACACAGACTTAGCCTGTGGGGTTTTGGCTTGTTTAATCTTTTCTTGTAACGAATATATATTTTGATAGATTTTATCGGACTGCTCCCTTAGAGATTGGAACTCTTTGGCTCTGGAGGCTTCTTGCATTTTAAGCTCTTTTTCCAAAGAATCCTCTTGTATTTTCAGCTTTTCTTCTTCTAATCGTTCTTCCAATTTCTCACTATCATTATTATACTGCTGTTGGAGGTTTAGAGCTTCTTGATACTCTTTTTGTTTGTCGTCTTTATCCTTGATTGGCTTGGCTTTTTTACCTGATTTTCCACCTCCTTTTCCACTTTTCCCGGACACATCTACACCCTGCATTTTTTTTATTTGCTTATCTATTTCGTCTATCTGCTTTTTTATGGCTTCTCTTTGTTCTTGGGAAATGGCTTGGTTGAATTGTTGTTGCAAGACTTGTTTCTTTTTGTTAAGCCCTGCTATGGTTTTCAGCTCGATGGCTTCCTGCTGTTGTGATTGTTCTTTGTATAGCGTTTGGTTGGCAGAAAAGGCATCTTTAATTTCCTGAAAGGAGTCTGTAAATACCCCCACAAAACTATTCTTTGCCCCAGAAAATGCCTCCTTGGTATGCTTAAAACCATTATCAAATATATGAGTCAAATTATTCCACGCTTTTTTTGTATCGCTTACATTGAAATGAACCAAACCATCTAAAACTTCCAATAAGGCATAAGCCGCATGAGCCACATCTTTAATATCGGATACTATTCCGGTAAAAATCCCTTTCATCCCTTTAGCAGCTGCTCCCATAGCTTTTGGGACAAGCAATACCTGTACTTTTATGTTAGTAAGAGCTGCAATGATATAGCCTACCCCTTTGTAAAAGTAGGTCTTGATTTTAGTCCAAGCCAGTTCTACAGTATGCTCAAACCTCAATAAAGCATCCGATTTTAGAGCATCGTCTTTCGCTTTTCCAAGCTCTATATTTGCTTCTGTAAGTTCTATTGTTTCTTTCTGGAGCTCCGTCAAATCAGAGTATTGGTCTTTGTGGGCCTCTCCTATCAGCCTCAATTCTTCTTCGTAAGCTCCAGCATTAGCCGCCATTTTACCAAACAAATCCTTACCCAACGCAGCTTCCTGAGATATTGTGATATTGTTTTTCTTCCCCTGTTCGTCTATTTTGGCAAGAGCTTCCACTGTAGTAATACTACCGCTCTGAACTTCTTTCAGAAGCCCCTCTGTGAAATCCTTTCCAAAAGCCTCTATCATTGCTTTATTATCATCCATAGACATCTGAAGCCTTACAGACGCTTTCTCTATTGCTCCATAGATTTGAGTAGGATCTATGGCTGTACCTTGCAGGGCTTTGGTAAGATTGAGGACTTCGTTTAGGTTGATACCTATTTGCCGTGCCTTAGATGCTCCTAAATCCAATTTCCGTAAGAAATTATCGACATTGTCCGTAGTGCCTATTCCTTTGATGATGGCATCTATTGCACCCAGCTGGCTGGTAAGTCCGGAAGAAGACAGCGTGTCCACCGTGTCTATAATCCGCTCAAAGCTCACACCGAATTGTTCGGACACCGCCATAATTTTTACACGAAGCTCGTCAGCGGCACTCCCCAAATCTCCAAACTTGTTTTCAATGAGCTTCTTGTATTTGTAAATTTCATTATTATAGTCAAAAAATTGCTTTGCCAATAGGGCCATTGCACTGATGGCAGCCCCTATCCACCCTACGATAGGAATAGAAGATATAGCCGCCCAACTCTCTATGGCAAAAACCTTGATGACGCCCCCCAGAGCCTTGAATGAAAGCCCTCCTTTGCCCAACAGATCCGTAGTCTTGGAAAACATTCCGCCAAAGCCTTGGAATTTACTCATTGCACCATCTAATGCCTTGCCCAATATTCCAAACTTACTCCCCAAGAAATCCATTTGAGTTCCGGATTCCTGCATCTTCTTATTTGTTCCCTTTATCTCGGCTTGTACTTCCGCAAATCGGGCTTTTACTTTTTTCAGTTCTTCGGATTTCTTTACAAATTCTTCTGAGCCAACAGGGAGCTTTTTCAAATCTCTTTCGAGCTGGCTTGCGGCTCTCCGAAGTCCGTTAAATGTTTCTTCTACTTGTTTTCCATTGATGGTAAGGATGCCTTTGGTCGTTATCTGCGTTGCCATTCTTCTCTATTTTTGAGGCAAAAAACGAAAGACCAGAGCTAAAAAAAAAGGACAAAAAAATCACTCCTTTTCTATAAAATTTTTGAGAGATACCATTATCTCTTTACCTCTTATTTTAGTAATATTTTCCATAACAAAAGGGACTACCTTGGATCGAGAAATGGCTTTATCGATATAATCTTTAGCCGGAAGATTATAATTGTGATATCGAAAATCATAAGTGGTTGTCCGTGGCTTATGCCTTGTCCTGCTTCCGGAACCACGGATACCGCTTACTCCGTAGTGCTGTATAAATCCATAAGCCGGCATTTTTATTACCAACTTGTTCATATAGTACTTGAGCATATTGTTTGGAGCTTTACCTACTTTGTAATCTCCTACAGCTTCAGCATTAGAAATTTTCTTGCCGCTGTTCTCGTAGTGTTCTTTGAACCCAAGTGTTTTTATTTTATCTTGAAGTACTATCGTCAGTAGCATTCCTGCCATTTTAGCAACTTCTTTTTCATTCTTAAATTCCATACCACAAAGCAAAAAAAAAACGCCATCAGAAAAAAGGACAGAACTGCAGTCGGCAAACTAAAAAACCCCACCTATATGGCGGGGCTTATGAAGTAAATATTGCTAAGTCTGCTGACTGTAGAGAACCCAGAGGAAAACCTCTATTTCGTCTCCGTTTTCATCTTGGGCTAAGCCTTTCTCTATTTGAAATCCTGCATCTTTTAGGACTTCATAGACATCGTGCTCCCCTATCGGTTGATGAGGAATCACGCCTCGGAACATTGCCAAGAGTTTAGCCGTAGATGCAAATATTCTATTTTCTTCTTCCCCTATTGGCCTGTAATACCGGTGCAAAAGCTCCAGCATTTCTTTTTTATAATCTTCCATAGCATTATTTTAGAAAGTTAATGAGTTTCTCTGTTTTGTCAGGATGATTTTTAAGAATAAAACTCAGTTTGAGATAGCTTTTTAATACATCTTTAAGAAGCATTGTTTCTTTCTCGTTAAAAAAGCCTATAATATCCACCATTTCCATTATATCAAATATCTTTTCCTGTATGGAGGCATTATCAAAAAAATCTAATTGAGTAGATAGCCAGCTGGATAGCTTTACCTCAAAAGAGATATTGGTAGTTTCATTTGTTTCCATTACGCATCATATTTTAGGTTGTACATCCTTATCATATTGTGATAAGCCGCTTCAAACGATGCTCCATAGGCAAAGGCAGAACGCCCTGTAATCTTAGAACGGAACTCTACTTTGTAAGCTCCGGTTTCTATCCTCTGGGCAAACAGGTGGCCTTGCTTCTCCTTTACAAAGGTAAAGGCTTTTCTTGGATAAGACTTGATGAAAGATTGAACTTTTTCGGTTCTTCTTTTTAGTAAGAACCTTTTCCATCTACTGGTTGGCATCTCGCTACTATACTTCACGATTGATGCAGTGCTGTGATTGTTGTACATAATATATAAAATTAAAAATTGTATTTCCCAGATACAAAATACCCCCGTTAGGAGGTGTACAACAATCATTTGGGAATGATCTGTGTGGCTTCTCAACCACACCCTCCTTCGGGGGTTATATCACGATAAAAATATAATCTTAGGGATTAGTCCCAGATGAATGTTGTACACTGCAAAGATATAACAAAAAAAATAATCCACCAAAAATCTGGTGGATTATTTTTGACAGGAAATAAATGTAATTCTTAAAATAGTTTATTCATAGGTTGTTCTTGCATTGTGCTTAACAATATTTCTTCATCAAAATGATTTTCTATTTTTTTATATTTAATAAAATTTGCTCTATCTCTATGATACAAAATAAAATCTTCCTCTAAAATAATGTAAACATCTGCTGTTAATTTATTCTTTTTTTCGTCCTCCAAAGTTTGTTTTTGATTAATCCTTTTTATAAAAAACAAAAAGGCATTGCTGTAAATTCCATTTAAGGCATTGTCATAATCTTCTCTGCTGGAAATAAATGTTGTGAAATTATTTTTTTCTTCTTTCCAAGAATCATCTACACAAATACTATGTAGCTCCCCTAACAGATAAGGAATGTTTTTGTTTTCAATATTATCCGAAGTATAGACAAATGTATTGGAAAAGAAATTCATTTTTACTTTATATAAAAATTTCATCCTGAATAGTTCTAATGCATCTCTATTTAGATATAGTGGTTTAGGAAAGTTTTTTTGTTTAGCCATTATTTATAATTTGAAAAGTTCAATAAACTTAGATTCATCAATAGTTTCTATTCCCAATTCTTTTATTTTCTCCATTTTTTTTGGTCCGGCATTTTCACCTACAATGACATAATCTGTTTTTCTGGATATGGAAACATTTACATCAGCTCCTACATCGTGTAGAAGTTTAGCCATTTCTTCTCTAAATGGAAATTTCTCAAATGTTCCGGTAATCACTACTTTTTTTGAATAGAAAAAATGAGAAGTATCTGTTACTTCCTTCATCGTTTTTAGTTCAGAGGGTATTTTTTTCATGTTTTGCATCATCAAAATATCTTCATAATCTATTCCTTGTACATAACCAGAGTGTGATTTTCTTTTTTCTGTTTTTTCAGATGGCAGGTTACCTAATAATTTTAGGGCAAACTTTATCCCTTGATTAGCAAAGAATGGTGCATATCTTCGGAATAATTCATTATCGGAATCTTCATTTAATAAACATATCCAGTACATTCCTAAAACAGAAATATAATATTCAGTAAAGCTTTTATTAAAAGCTTTTTTCATTCCGTTACTTTTTGAAAAAAGTTTGATTTTATAAATATAGTACTCAATATCCTCAATAGAAACATTGAAAACGGAAGCTGCATCCTCTTTTGTAAATACTCTATACTCGGTATTTCTTACTTCCTCATAATGGGCTAATTTGTAGATTTCTTCGAAATCTTCGTCACGAAAATAATCAAACATTTGTATAAAATTTTTCCTCGCTGTAAAGATAAAAAAAATAAAAAGCCCCACCAAAATGGCGGGACAGAGTGTTAAATAGATAATTTATAGACAAACCTTATCCAAATCCTTCCAGTCGTCGGGGTTTACTTTCAGCCGCTGTGGGTTCTTGAGCTGGAAAGATACTTCCACCCCAAAAATACCCACGCCCTCCAGCTCTACCGGACGAATCTCCACCGAATTTTTGATGAAAGAATTGTATAGGATATGCTCCGTATTATTGCTATCCAAGCGCATACGCCCCACTACTTTGAGGGCTAACTTTTCGGCGTTATC
>NZ_FNAS01000034.1 GCF_900101995.1 Riemerella columbipharyngis
GGATTTATAGGGTTTTCCATTTTCATCAGGGAAGTCAAATTGCACAAACCAATAATCATAGATAGTCTTAGCTAATTGTGCTAAATTATCATTTAGCTAAAAAAAATCGTTCTTTTGCAGATTTTAATTTTATCTAAAAATGAAAGAACTTTTTAAACAAAAAATCCTTAGTCAGATGAGTGATAGCTTGAATTTCCAACAAATGGAGTTATTAGAATTTGTGCTAAGACAAAATATTGAGTCCTTCAATATCAGTGATTTAACAGAAAAAGAATTAAACGAAACTCCCATTAATTTACTTCATTCTTTTCTTTCTGCAAAGAAAATAGAAGGTTGTTCTGAAAAATCTCTGAAATACTATTTCTCCACCATTGAGGCACTTCTCAATAAATTAAATAAAAATATTAGTGATATTTCTACCAATGATTTGAGATTGTATCTATCTGATTACCAAAATAAAAACAATAGTAGCAAAGTGACTATTGATAATATTAGACGAATTTTTTCCAGCTTTTTTTCGTGGTTAGAAGATGAAGATTATATCTTAAAATCACCCGTTAGGAGAATCCACAAAGTAAAAACAGCCAAAACTATTAAGGAAATTTTAACCGATGAAGAGATTGAAAAATTAAGAGACAACTCTCAAAATATCAGAGATTTATCTATTATTGAAATTCTTTCTTCCACAGGAATTCGTGTGGGAGAATTGGTAAAAATTAATATAAAAGATATTGATTTTCAAGAGCGTTCGTGCATTGTTACAGGAAAAGGAAACAAACAACGAGAAGTATATTTTGATGCCCGAACAAAAATTCATCTTTTGGAATATATCAACCAACGGAAAGATAATAATGAGGCTCTTTTTGTATCTCATTCAAAACCTAATAAAAGACTTACTATCAATAGTATAGAAACTATTTTACGAAAATTGGGAAAAAAATGTAACATTAATAAAGTGCATCCACATAAGTTTAGGAGAACTCTCGCTACAATGGCTATTGATAAAGGAATGCCAATAGAACAAGTACAGAAATTACTGGGACATACCAAGATAGATACCACAATGCACTACGCAATGGTAAATCAAATCAATGTAAAAATGGCTCATCGCAAATTTATTAGTTAGTATTTTTCAAAACCATCTTCATTATTGTAATTTTATAGAATTAATTTTCAATAATATTTTTCATATTGAAAAAAAATATAAAAATTTTCAATAACGATTTTTTTTGTTGTAATTTTGCTCAAAATATTTTCACGCAATGGAAAATTTCAATTCAGGGCAATATATCAACCAAGGTTATTATAAAAGTTTTCAACCAGAATTTATCCATAGAGACTGGAATATTCTGGATATGAATATTTTACAACTTCTTAGTAAAGCTGATAGACATTTGGGAAGGCTGGATATGTATTCGCATTATGTAAATATTGAATTATTTATCAAAATGCACATTGCCAAAGAAGCCACGCAATCTTCCAAAATAGAAGGTACACAAACCAATATGAAAGAGGCTTTTTTGAAAAAAGAAGAGATTAACCTTGAAAAACGAAATGATTGGGAAGAGGTTCAAAATTACATTTCAGCAATGAATGAGGCGGTAAAACTTTTGCATACGCTTCCATTTTCATCACGGTTGATTAAACAAACGCATAAAATTCTTCTACAAGGTGTGCGTGGCGAACATAAACACCCTGGAGAGTACCGCACAAGCCAAAACTGGATTGGAGGAGCGTCCATTTCTGATGCTGTTTTTATTCCGCCTGTGCATACGAGTTTGAATGAATTGATGTCTGATTTGGAAAAATTTGCTAATGATGAGCTTAATCCGTTGCCTGATTTGATAAAAATTGCTCTTATTCATTATCAATTTGAAACCATACATCCTTTCTTGGACGGAAACGGGCGTGTGGGCAGGCTTCTTATTACCCTATATTTGGTAGATAAAGGTATTCTAAAACAGCCTATTCTATACCTTTCAGACTTTTTTGAAAAACACCGAACACTCTATTATGACAATCTAATGCGTGTAAGAACGCATAATGATTTGGGGCAATGGCTTAAATTTTTCTTGACAGGTGTGATTGAAACTTCTCAGAAAGGAGTGCAAACTTTTGATGGAATTTTGCAACTTCAAAAGCATATTGAATTGAAAATAAAAGAATTAGGCACAAAAAGCAAAGATGCCAGTAAGGTGATAGAATATTTGTATCTCAACCCAATTATAGATGCCCAAAAAGTGGCAGAAACCACAGGAAAAACCCTACGAACTGCTTATAGTCTAATTGCAGAATTAGAAAATTTGGGCATTATTAAAGAAATTACGGGGGCTTCTCGTGGGAAACTCTATGTTTTTGAAGATTATATAAATTTGTTTAATTAATTGAAAATGAAAGATTGGCTAAAAATAACAATAGGTGAATTTATTGATTTTAATCCTTTGGAAAAGTTGCAAAAAAACACAATAGCAAAAAAAATTCCTATGGATAAGTTAGGAACCTTTGAGCGGAAAATAAAAGGATTTGAATTTAAGGAATATAAATCGGGACCAAAGTTTAAAAATAAAGATACGCTCTTAGCTAAAATTACTCCTTGCTTAGAAAATGGAAAAACGGCTTTGGTAAATATTTTAGAAGATGATGAAATAGCTTTTGGTTCTTCTGAATTTATTGTATTGAGAAACAATGAATTATCAGATTATAAATTTATATATTATTTAGCAAGAAGTCCTTATTTTAGAGAAAAAGCTATTAGCTGTATGGAAGGAACTTCTGGCAGAAAACGAGTTAATGAAGGTGCTTTAAAAAATTTAAGCATAAATGTTCCTCCTCTTGCAATCCAACAAAAAATCGCAAAAATTCTCTCAGATTTAGACGATAAAATAGAGGTTTTAAGTCAACTAAATGATAATTTAGCACAATTAGCTAAGACTATCTATGATTATTGGTTTGTGCAATTTGACTTCCCTGATGAAAATGGAAAACCCTATAAATCC
>NZ_FNAS01000005.1:0-92396 GCF_900101995.1 Riemerella columbipharyngis
CCTGCCTATGCCGACAATTATGTAGTGCCGGCAGAGCATACCGAAGATGGTGTAAGCCGTGTGGTTAATCTCTCATGGCCCGAGCAAGCTTATACTACTTCAACCAAATTCATTGTAGCAACGGTGAAATCCGTAGGCGGAGATCTAAAAGTTAAAAAATTAGACCTCAATAGCGGTGTGGGGAATGATTATCAGGGTAACCTATTAGCGCAATTTGATCTTGTAGACAATGCCAGCGTGCAGCTGAGAGCCATCTCGGGCATCCCAGACCGCTGTGCAGGGATACCTACCACTACTTGTGCGGGTTATAATAGTGATCATGCTTCAACCGAAAAAGAGCATAATTTTGTGTATGTGCCCATAACCCTCCCTGATGGCTCAATATGGCTGAACAATGTTTTAGGTGCCGCTTATACAGATGTAGACAACCCTACCTATTTTAACCCCAACCACGAGGCGGGAGCTTACGACCGAAACGGGAATTTAACCCAAGATCCCACAACAGCCGATATTGAGTATGACTGGCGTGCTCGTGGTTCGCTTTTTCAATACGGGCGTCGGGCTGATGGGCATGAGCTGATAAAATGGTATTCTGAAACCAAAGGGGTCCCTAAATACGAAGGAGCGGGAAGCTTGGCAGATAGCTATGACCTTGCTAAGACTAATAAATTCATCCCGAATCGAGTAGTTGGTGGGACATCAACTCAATATCAATGGGTTACGGATGATTATGCTATTAACCATAGGAATTCTGTTAGTGGCAATTGGTTTTATGATTCCTATTCGCCATGCCCTGCAGGTTTTAAGCCGTCAGTCAGACGTAGTGTCGCCAGAGAAATAGGATCTTCTTACAAATTCCCTCCAATGTTATATGGTTACCGCTATGATACAGGTGAGGTAGTACCTGATAGTAATAATTATACTTCTTGGGGATATGGTATTTGTGGATACCCACTCCGTTATGATCCTACTGATAAAAGATATTATTGTAGACTTCCTGCTTTTGATGATAATTCGGAGATTAAATATATAAAAGGTGATACATTATCTGGTAGCAGAGATTATATAGTTTATGGTCATTATATATACTGTAAAAAATCATCATAGCAATTAGTTTTTTTGGGGATATTACACAAACACCCCCTGCCAAGTGTAGGGGGTGTTTTATGTAGTAAGTATAATAAGGGGGGGGGATCACGCATTAAGGATATATAGGTTTTTTAAGCAGTCTGATTTAGGTATAAATTAAAGGCAGAATATAGTTCGTTCTCTTATTATTTTTCATATTTTTGTAAAAAACTAAACTATGAGTTTTTTTGAAGAACTAAGTCCGGAGATGGATAGATATTTAGAAAACCACGCTTCGCAAGAGCCTGAAATCCTAAAAAAACTGAGGAGGGAAACTTACCAAAAGACCACACAGCCCCATATGATTTCGGGCTTCCAGCAGGGAAGACTGTTATCTATCATCAGCCAGTTGCTCTCACCTAAAAGAGTTTTGGAGATAGGAACTTTTACAGGATATGCTACGCTGTCTTTGGCAGAGGGACTTCCGGAAGATGGCAAAATCACAACATTGGATATCAACGAGGATCTGGCATATATCCCCCAAAAGTATTTTACAGAGAGTATTTTCCGCCATCAGATTGAATTCCGAATAGAAAATGCAATAGATTACCTCGAGACTTCAAACGAGCTGTTCGACCTGGTTTTCATAGATGCCGACAAGGATAATTATCTTAAATATTATCATCTGATAAAACCAAAACTAAAATCCGGTGGAGTATTGATGATAGATAATGTACTATGGTACGGTAATGTCTTAGAAGAAAATCCTAAAAATAAATCGACCAAAATCATCAAAGAGCTAAACGACCTTATCGCAAAAGACAACGATTTTGAAAACCTAATCCTGCCTTTGCGTGACGGGCTAAACCTTCTTAGAAAAAAATAATCCTATGAAAAAAGCAATAGCTAATGTATCAATAGTCCCTATGCGTGCCGAAAATTCCGATAAGGCGGAAATGGTTTCTCAGATCCTTTTCGGAGAGAGTATGAGCATCATCGAAACCAATAAAAATTGGACAAAAATAAAATTAGATTTTGACGGCTACGAGGGCTGGGTAGATACTAAACAAATTAGCCCTATCACAGAAGAGTCACTTCTCAGAAGAAAAACATGCGTGGTAAACCTCCTCTATTCCTGCTATGACAACCAACTGATTTCTATCGGTTCGGAAGTAGAGTCTAATGAAGAAGAAAAAGTGATAGAAAACCCACGAGACGAAATTACAAAAGCAGCCATAGGATTCATCAATACACCATACCTATGGGGTGGCAGAAGTTTTTTCGGAATAGACTGCAGCGGATTCACCCAAATAGTTTATAAAACAGTAGGCATAAAAATCCCACGTGATGCCTTTCAACAGGCGGAAATGGGAGAGGTTTTAGACTTTATAGAAGAAGCCCTGCCGGGCGACCTTGCTTTTTTTGAAAATGAAGAAGGGAAGATTATCCATGTGGGAATAATGCTCGAGAACAATAATATCATCCATGCCCACGGCAAAGTAAGGATAGATACACTAGACTCTATAGGGATTTTTAATAAAGATCAAAACAAGCATACCCACAAATTGAGATTTATAAAAACATTGGTTTCAAAGGATTAGAATTAAAGCATTCGTGGGATTTATCTACAACATAGTCGTACGCTTACTGATTTTAGGAATGAAAATCGGGCGTTTCTTTAATGCCAAAATAAAGAAAGGCTGGGAAGGGCGGCAGCAATCCGAAAGTATTTTGCAAAAAGCATTCAGCCCAAAGGATAAAGTGATATGGATGCACGCCGCAAGTCTCGGAGAATACGAACAAGGGCTTCCCGTTCTGGAAAAACTAAAAGAACAATATCCGGCACATAAAATCTTGGTAACTTTCTTTTCGCCTTCGGGATATGAGAATATTGCCAAAAAGGAACATATTGCAAATGCCGTTTGTTACTTGCCTTTTGATGATGATAAAAGCCTTGATGCCTTTCTGTCGTATTTTAGCCCTGAGCTTTTTTTGACGGTAAAGTATGACTATTGGTATCATTTATTTGAAAAGCTTAGAGCACAAAGGGTTCCTATTTTCGTGATATCAGCATTGTTTTACAAGAAACAAGTTTTTTTTAAGCCTTACGGTAAATGGTTTGTGCGACAGCTAAAGAAAAATGTTTGTTGTTTTTTTCATCAGACCGAAGAGTCTTGCACCCTTGCAAAATCTATCGGGATAGCACAATCTCACATCAGTGGAGACACTCGCTTTGACCGCGTAAAAACCATTAGAAATAGGAATAATGAAGTGCCTTATATCACCGCTTTCAAGGAAGAAAAAAAGCTTGTTGTTTTCGGGAGTTCATGGAATAGTGAAGAGGCTGTTGCGGAGATGGCAGCTTCTTGTTCTGAGGCTAAAATCATCATTGCCCCTCACGATTTGAAACGCATACCAATACTTAAAACCATATTTCCTAATGCTTTATTGTACAGCGGTGTTAACGACGAAAAAGAATTAGCAAGTAGCAATGTTTTGATTATAGACTGCATTGGGATTTTGTCAAAGCTCTATGCCTATGCAGACATTGCCGTCGTGGGTGGGGGATTTCATTCTTTGGGGTTGCATAATATTTTAGAAGCTGCTACATTTGGAATTCCTGTAGTTTTTGGGAACCACTATAAGAAAAATCCAGAAGCCGACACCCTTATCAAAAATAATGGAGGAAAGGCTTTTGCCAAAGAAAATGATGCCACACAATTTGTCTTAAAACTAATCGAAGATAAAGCACTTAGGGATTCTATGGGGACTAATGCGAAAAACTTTATAAATTCTCAAGCAAATGCCACCGAAAAAGTTGTTTCTTTTATAATAAATAATGCTCATAAATGCCGTTAAGCAACATAAATACCACACCTATAAACACCCATACCCTCAAAAGATTCATCAGCCAATACATTTTAAAAAATTTTACACAAAACAGCGGATAAAATAGTACCGACATCATTAGCACAGACAATGTAAAATAGGCACTTAAAAATGAAAAATGCACTTGTAGAACAACCACAGTAAATGCAGAAATAATATTTAACCCCACCAATACAAATAACATTTTTCTCGTAGCAGATACTCCAAATACAGTAGGCAAAGTGGGATAACCCAATACCTTATCAATCCTAAAACTCACAATATCTTTTAGAATATCTATAATGAGGAGAATTAAAAATAAAAACATTGCCATCGCTGCTAGTTTCAAAGAAAAATGCCTGAAATAGACCATCATCCCCGAGAATGGATACAGAGATAGAGACACATGAGAAAGATTATTGATAATCAAAATTTTGCTAAGTTTATGGCTGTACAGCCAAATCAAAAATTGGTAAACGAGAAAAAACATAAAAATCCTAAAAGAAAGTGCTATAGCAATTCCTAAGGACAAGACATTGAGCAATATATAGCTGTAAAGAAAATATTTTTGTTTAAGGAAACTTTGCAAGAAAAACCGCAGAGGCTTTTCCAGTCGATCTTTTTCCTTGTCGTAAAAGTGATTGATGATGCCTCCTGCCGCAATGGACAACATAGAGCATAGAATGATGCCGTGTACCTTGTAATCAAAGACTACATTGCGGAGACTCTCT
Organism: Riemerella columbipharyngis; assembly: GCF_900101995.1. Classification (GTDB taxonomy): domain Bacteria; phylum Bacteroidota; class Bacteroidia; order Flavobacteriales; family Weeksellaceae; genus Riemerella; species Riemerella columbipharyngis. Next base: position 4,668 of record NZ_FNAS01000005.1, read on the forward strand.
TCCTGCATAAACAGAAACAGTGTGGAAACATAAAGCGTAAATCCGAAAAAAATCAACACAAAAAATCTTGCTCCCGAAAGTAAACTTATAAACTGAGAGGTTCTGTACAGCCAGCCGGAAGCGTGTACTTTTTTATTTATATTTTGCTGAGTGGGAAACAAAGTTTAGAAACGATAAATCACCTCTTTATGAAAACCTTCAAGCATTTTTTCAGCCTTCTCGTAATCTTTTGCAAAGCCGAGAATATATCCGCCCCCGCCACTGCCACAGAGTTTCAAGTAGTAGGCATTGGTTTCCAATCCTTTTTTCCAAATGTTGAAAATCTTTTCGGGAATCATCGGTCTGAAATGTTCATAAGCCCAAAGCGATAGTTTTTTTAAGTTTCTGAAAAAAGGATTCATATCTTTTCTCAAAAAAGCATCTATACAAGCATTGTTGTAACGGATAAATTCTTCTTTCAGTGTTTTTCTGAATCCGTCATTTTTTAGTTTTTCAAAGAAAATTTGCACCATAGGTCCCGTTTCTCCTGTCATCTCGGAGTCTATAAGGAATATCGCTCCTTTACCGTATACCTCTTCCGGAATTGCTACCCTATCTACATTTTCTTTGTTTTCTATAAGAATGGGAAGGTTCATATAGCATATAAGCGGGTCTATACCGGAGCTTTTACCGTGGAAAAAATTTTCTAACATTCCAAATACAGACTTCAGATTTTTAAGTTCCTCTTTGCTAATATTTTCGGGGTTGTGTTTCTTAACGGCATATCGTTCAAAAATAGCCGCTACCAGAGCTCCGGAACTACCTACGCCATAGCCTTGCGGAATATTAGAATCAAAGAACAATCCCTTTGAGATATCTTTGTTTAAGCGTGGTATGTCAATCTCAAAACCTTTAGGTAAATCCAGACCTTCAAGGTATTGAGCGTACTTTATTAGGGCTTGATTGGATTTTTTCTCAAAATCAGAAGTTAAATCAGAAAACTTGAGAGTCCCCTTGTAGAAGCTATATGGTAAAGTAAGTCCTTGGGAATTTTCAATAATTCCATATTCACCGAATAGCAATATCTTAGCATAAAATAGAGGATTTGGCATCTACTAATATTTATTCTGCAAATATACAATTTTTTGAGATTAACCTCTCCTGTTTAGTTTTATTCAATTGGCATTCCTATTTAGTATAATAACAAATTTATCAAAAGAAAAAAGTACATAATATTATACCCCCTTAAAATTTTAGAAATTTTATTACGCAGTCTTATCCTATGAAATATTTTTTTTAGTTTCATATTCTCTTTGGATAACTGAAAAAACATTCTTTTTACAGAAAACTTCACATATCCACTATAAGGTTCTTTGGTATAATCTATACCCGCATTTTTTAATATTTTCAATTGCTCGTCTAAGATTATTAACAAAGCATTTATTTTCTTATTTATCTTCGAATTTGAGATTACTGTTATAGAATTAGAATTATCAGCTGTATAATAATTATATGTATTCCTATTTAAAAAAGATACCTTTTCACACAACAAGTACAAATGAAAACTCCAAAGTTCATCTTCATGTATAAGTTTGGGATAAAATTTCAGATTATTTCTCACCACAATTTCCCTTCTAATAAGACGGTTCCATGCTACTGCTGCCCATGATAAAGATATGTATTTTTCTAATATATTATGCTCTAATATAGGCTCTAAATGGCTTATACTATAGTAAGGATCTTCTACAAGTTTACCTCCCTCAAATAAGGAAATCCCTCCAATACACACATCAGAATTATGTTCTTCTATATTATTAACAAAATCACTGATTACATTACTATCAGCCAAATCATCATCAATATCAATAAAAAACAAATACTCTCCATTTGCATTATCTATTCCTATATTTCTCGTTACACTTAGGCCTTGATTTTCACGGCTAAGAATATGTCTGGTTTTAATATTTGATTTTTGATTTTTCTCGATAAAATCTTGGACAACCGCATAAGAGCGATCTGTAGAAGCATCATTTACTAAAATCAGTTCTATATTAGGATAATTTTGAATATAGATGCTCTTCAAGCATCTTTCTACGAATTTTTCCCCATTATATATAGGAATAATAATACTTACACATTTCATTATTTGTCGATTCATGTTTTATAAAAAACAAAAATCACCCATTATTAAGGGTGATTTTGTAGCGAAGACGGGAATTGAACCCGTGACCTCAGGGTTATGAATCCTGCGCTCTAACCACCTGAGCTACCTCGCCGTTTTATTGGTGCAAATATACTATTTTTTTGTAACCTACAAAAATTTTAGTTCAATTTTGCAGTCCCTATATAGTCTTCAAAATTTCTTGGCTTTGCAATAATTTTATTATCAGCATCTAACAAAAAGAATGTAGGCGTACCGTGAATATTATACTTCTTCACATAGCTGCTATCCCAGCCTCCAAGCTCTGTATCCGTAATCCAAGGAAGCTTATCTGCTTCTGAATTAAAGGTTCTAAGATCCGAATCTATAGATAGCCCTATCAGCTCTATTCCGTTTTTCTTTAATCGATCGTAAGATTCAATCATTTTAGGAAACTCTGCAACACAGTGAGGACATGTAGAAGAATAAAACATTACTAATTTTTGTTTAGATTTTATATCACTCAATTTTTTTGCTTTGGTATGTTTTACATTATCTGTAAAATTACATTCTGGAAACTGCCCTCCTATCTCGGTATTTTTAATCCCAGCCAAACTTTCTGACAAATCTCTATTAATAGTGCAAGATAAATGAGATGCTAATTGGTAATACTTATCCTTTTCAGGATTAAGACTATATGTATCAAATATATCTAACAGCTCCGATAAAATAGTCTGTCCTCTTGGAGACTCTATATTTACTTTTTCAAGTAGTGCATCTACTTCTTTTGTCATTTCAGGACGAGAAAACATCCTCAAAAAATTGATAAGTGCAGGTTTTAATAAAGAAGAAGTTTCGAGCATCTCTCCAGAGTTCATAAAAAAATCAATATAATCTTGTTTATTGAGCTTATCATCAGGTTGAGAGCTTGCATATTTATTATTTTCCAGATAGAAACTAATAAAAGGATGCTTCTGTGAATCAAGCTTTCCAAGATCTTTATTCTCTAGATTAGAAATTTCAGACTCTAATGCTTTATCAAAAGTACTGCCATCACTATACAATGGTTTTATCTGAAGTAATATTGGAAGTATTTTTTGCTTGTGCTCTTGTACTTTCAATAATCTTTGCATATCTTGATTAGAGTCGTCTAAAAAATTTATTTTGGTAATATCCTGACCTTTTGTATCCAAATTTATAGTAACATCTTTATTTTCTGTAATCAGGTTTATTTTTCTTCCGGTTCCGGGAAAGAATAATCTCATCATTCCCATATATTCATTTGGAACTTTGATCACCCACTGGTTTCCGGATTTTTTCGTTTGGGATTCTAAATAATCCTTTGAACCGCTAAGACTATATAAATATACTGGCTTCGAGGAAAAAGAATCGGATGCCTTGACTGTAATTTTAAATTGTGCATAAGACATAGATACCATTAAAAGCAATGCAACTGATGAAATTATTTTTTTCATAAATTATTTTTAATTAAAAAAGCCTCCCTTATAAGGAGGGAGGCTTAGTTTATTATATTTCTTTTCTTCTATAATATTTAGCATTAACACCTACCACTAATAATCCTGCAAATACCAGCAAATAGAATGTGTACATATCGATATCGCCACTAGGGATACCTTCGTGGATACCTACTCCTTCTCCCGATTCAGGTAGCGTTCCTGGAATAATATCACCTGGAGTGGTATCTTCATCATCTCCTCCGTCTTTATTCTCGTTTTCCGCCATTCTAATGCCAGAATGATTATCAATAGAAAATTCGTGGAAAGCATTACCCTGGGCATTTAACCTTACAAACGAGCCTAGCAATAATAATATAACTAAAACTAAGCTTTTACTTAACAATTGTTGTTTTATGTTTTTTTTCATTTTGCTTAAAATTTATTGATTATTTAATGATTTTTTGAGAGAATTTTTCTCCATTTTCTGAAACAGCCGTAACAACATAAACATTATTCAAAACAGGGATACTAAATATAAAATCAGAAGAAGTTGCTACATTCTTAGCCTCTTTCACTATTTTACCACTCAAATCATAAATCTGAACATTTGCTTTATTCCAATTTTTACTAAATATTAAGCGATAAGATTCAAGACCTTTATCATAAACTACTTTACATTGGTCATTTTTAGCAAACTCTTCTGTAGCCAATGTTCCAATGTTCGGTTGACCGTAGTAGACATTAAAAAATTTCTCCCCCACTGGTAATTCTGCACCATTATTTATTTTTACTAAATCACTATCCGAACCTTTCGTTTCTCTAATATAGAAGCTTTCTCCGTTAGGAAGCTGGCCAGCACCATCCTCTAAAAATTGAGAATTGTATTTGATTTCAAACTTAAAGTATTTTACATCGTCTTTTACCCCTAATAGAACTCTTTTTCCTTTAAAATCTTTCTCGTTAGCTTCATTAATATAAAGCCATCCGTATTTTTCATATGCATTTTTATCCCATCCACCTTTTCTTTTTTCTTCATAAAATCCAATTGCATTTTGGGTAGAAGCTTGAGCTTGTGCAGTAGCTACATCTCCGTTAGGCATACCTGTTATCGCATTTTCATAAACTGCATAATATGCTCTACCTATTTCTTTCTTTTGCTCATCTAATGCAATAACAGCCAACTGCTTAACAACTTCCGATGGGGTAGAAAGCTGTTTAAATCTAGTTTCAGACACTCTCGCTCTTCTGCCCGAAGAAGATGGACCGCTTGCAGCAGAATATTGATTATTCTGCGGGGTATAAGAAAACACTCTTAATGTACTCAAATCAAGAGTTCCTGTCTGCCCATCTTTCATTTTGATAAGAAAAGACTGCATAGGCTTAATTATAATAGCTTCATCTCCCACCGGAGCACCAGTACCTGTAAAAGTAATATACTTATATCCTCCATAGTGAACCCCCTTAGTATCGTAAGTAAAGTCATTTAAAGAAATTCTTATCCCTCTTATTTTATCTCGTAAAGTTTGAGGAATCATACTCAAGTCCAAATTCACAAAGAAAGGGTTAGATATTTGATAAAGGTTTTTACCGTAATCACCACTCCAAACATTTCCATCTGTTGCTGCAAAGTGGTCTCTAACATAGGTGGAATACTTCTCCTTATAAATATTTCTATTAGACCCCCTATCACCAAAGTTTATACCAGCTCCTGCCCCACTCAAATTAACTGTAACATCACTCTTAGAAAATGGCACTCCTGAGATTTCATGCTCATTGGTAAAAGTCACATTACCATTTTGATTAGCCAAAGAATAATAAGCATATCTATACCCAGTTCCAACATCGTTGGTTGTTTTAGTTACATCCACATTATCAGCTCTGACAAGAGTATTATTAGTTACCGTAATATTATTTTTTTTCCATCTTTGATTATCGAACGGAACAGTTCTCCCAAATTCTGTAGTTAGCTCATTTATTAATTTACGTTCAAAAGGCAATGCGATATCTTGGAAAGCACCCTCCCTATCTACTTTAAATTTTTTGGTTATCTTTCCTACCACATTGGCTTGTGTTTCCTCTTCTATCCAAAGTTGCCCATATCTCTCTCCTCCTTTATTAGTAGCAGGATTGTAATATAATATAAAGTTTTTGGATTCGTTAGTAGTATTTAAGCTATTATCAAAAGGACCAACAACTTTAAAATTTCCATAATTATCTACCTTCCCAAGGGATTTAAACGCTTTTCCAGAGTTTCTATTTTCTGTATAAACAAGCGAACCTTCTGTTGTAGTCACAACTGCTCCATTACCAACAAAAAATGTAGACTGAGCAAAAATAGCGGTAGAACCTAAAATTGTTATCACTAAGATTAAACTTTTTTTCATACTATTATTTTTTTTTAACAAAAATTCAAGAGCGCAAAGTTAATTCTTTTTTTTATAAAAACCAAATATTTAATTTGTTTTTTATAATTAAACTTTCACCTATCCAACTACAAACGAATAAAAAAGAGCCTCCAGTATTATGAAGTTCCTCCCTCGTTTATCAATTAATTTTATAAATTAAATTCTAATAAACATATTAACTTAATCTTACCAATAAAATTAAACTTGTTCCAATAAATCTTCGTATTTTTTTAAGATAATATCTTTTGAAAAACGAGAACGGATAGAATTTTTTATTACCACTTTATCATATTTTTGGGATAATAGTTCCATAATTTTCGCTGCAAATTGTTCGTGAGCTTCAATATTTGTCACTTCGCCGTTTATCCCTTGCTGCACAATCTCGTTAATCCCCCCGGGACAATTGTTTGCCAACGCATAAACACCGCAAGCTCCTGCCTCTAAAAGCACATTAGGAAAACCTTCGTAGCGAGAAGAAAGTACAAATAAATCTGCATATTTCAAAAATTCATAAGGGTTGGATTGTTTCCCATGAAAAATTACATTATCCAGCGCCCAATCTTTTTTCATCTGATGCAAAAGCTCTTTATCTCGTCCATCACCCAATATATGTAAGACAACATCTTTATTTTTAAGATAAGAAAAAACTTTTAGTAAATTGTCAAACCCTTTCCTTGACGACAAATTACCTATCGCTACGACATTTTTTTTATCAGAGGAAAAAGATTTCGGATAGACAGAATTAGATAATTTACTTTCGATAAAATCAAAATCAACAGGATTATTGATCTTAGATATTTTAGTTTCTTTTATCCTAAAATTTTTTATTAAGTCTACCCTCATATCGTCACTTTGTGCAATGATTTTGTGGTAATTGTTATAAAACTTATAAAAGAATTTTATCTCTTTCCGAGTAACATGCTTTGAAACGACATTGGTTTCTCTAGAAATAAATTTAGTTTTTTTTAATAATGGAATAAATGGAGATAGAAATGCTGAAATTTCTCCCCAGCCAGAAAAAATCAAATCCGGTTTATCTTTAAGTATTATAGGTAAAATTTTAAATATAGAAAATCTTATTCTTTCTATATTAAGCTCTATAATATTTACATTATCTAACCCCTCTGTAGGAAAATCTATATTTTTAAAAAGTATTAATGTAAAGTCAAAAAAATCACTATTAAGATTTCTTAGAAGAGTATAAATGATTCTTTCAGCTCCCCCAAATGTCAGACCAGGTAAGATAAAATATATTTTTTTCTTTTTCATAAAATTTATTTTACCCCTCGATAGATTCTATAATAAAAATATTCCCATATAGTAGGATGATACCAAATTTTACTTTCACCTTTAGGCTGAAAATATTTCAAATCACCACTAAAAACATCTTCAATAGTATGAATTAAAAGTTCAGCCCCTTTTTTTGTTTGATATAGCGGATAAGTTGTAAAATTATCTTTATCATCAGGATAAATTAACCCTTGATAAATAATTCCTCCTGTATCAACACCTTTATCTACAAGATGAACTGTTACCCCACAATGTTCGTTATCTTGGTTAACCAAAGCCCAATAAGCTCCATGTATTCCTCTGTATAAAGGTGTAATTCCCTCATGCGTATTGATAAATATAGATTTTAAATTACTCAAAATTTTATTTGAGATAATTCTACAACCGTTTACAATTACAATATCGGGGTTTTCTTTTTTTAAAAATTCTAAACATGCTTTAGAATTTATAGAGTCTACTTTGAAAATACATTTTTCGTCTATAGGTGTCAAATCTATACGCAAATCTTCTATTACCTTGTTATACTGTTTTTTAGATAATCTCCTAAGTACAGGTAAAACCATCAGACCAAATAAGATTTGACCAAAGACAGAGAAAAAACCTAATCTTTTCATTCGTTTTATCATAATTTTTTTCATAGGAATAGGTTCTTCTTGTACTACCTTGTATATATAAAAATGTTTTTTTAGTTCATTATACATTATCGTAGAAGACTTTGCTTTACCTACAAGCATTATAATTTTTTTATTTGAGTCCATTAGCTATTTCTGATATTTCATACATATTCTTACTTTCAAAATTATATTTATGTTTTAATTCCAAATAATACTCAAATATGATTTCTAAATATTTAAAATTCTCATCTTGATTAATCCCTATATCATGCGGATGAAACCATAAATGAAAAATTTTACCATTTTTTGCCGCATATTTCATTTGGTTTTTTATTCTATTTAACTTTAAAAAATCAAATATTTTGTTTTTTTTATTGTAGGGTCTAAGCCATCTACTTGCCCTTATTTGGAATATATCCCCTCGTTTTACTTCTTCAATATTTTGACAATGATGGCTTCCTATCTTAATAAAATAATCCACATATCTGAATGCTCTTTTTACAATTCCTTCATCTTGCCCTCTAGCTGCCGAATGATACCAAATTTTTTCAGTTCCTCGATATATATATATATCATGTTTCTTTATTCCTTTTAAATAGTTTTCATTTACCTGATGTCTTGGAAAAATAATTGTCTTAATTTTAATTCCATTATCTTCCGATATTTTAATTGCAGATGTCAAATCAGAAAAAAAGGATCCTCTATCTTTCTTATTTTCCAAACAATAATAGTGAGAAAATGTATGAGTTCCTATCTCCTGTCCATTATATTCTATAACTTTTTGAACTAATTCATTCCCATAGACATATAAATCTTCTATATCAGCTAATCCTTTATAAAACTCGCCGTAAGGAGATAAATTCTCATCAATATATTTAGGTTTTATTTCAGGAATATATTTCTGAAAATCTTCTTTATCTTTAGATAACATAGCTCCCACGACAGCCCAAGTAGCGTGTAAATTATACTTTTCAAACATTTGTAATAGACGAGGTACTGCACTCCAAACCCCTTTGATATTTTGTCCATATTCATCAACACTTTTTTTGTCTCTAATCCCCCAATACAATTCAAAATCTAATGAAATCACAAAATATCCTTGTTTATTTCTATCCATTATAATATAATTATCTTTTTAATTTGCTACATCACTAATGAACTTGATACGCAATATACGCACTTCCTCATCTGTAAGCTCTTCTCCAAACTCCGCCAAAAGCACTTTCATACTATCACTCTCCGAAGTATTCATAAAATCCATAAAGTCCTCTACCATATCTTCATCTATATTTTCTTCTATATAATAGTCTATATTGATCTTGGTTCCTTGGTAAACAATACTTTCCATTTCCGATAAAAGCTCGTCCATCGTGAGGTTTTTCGCTTTGGCAATATCCTCCAAATCAATTTTTTTATCTGTATTTTGGATAATAAACACCTTATGGCTGGATTTATTGGCTACTTTTTTCAGTACCATATCATCCGGGCGTTCTATATCGTTTTCTTCTACATAAGTTTTGATAAACTCTGCAAATTCTTTTCCGAATTTTCTGGCTTTACCTTCTCCCACTCCATATATTTTTGCTATTTCTTCTATCGTTATAGGGTACTGCACGGTCATATCTTCCAAACTTGGGTCCATAAATACCGTATAAGGAGGAATACCCTGTTTCTGCGCCACTTTCTTCCTAAGTTCTTTCAGCTGCTTGAAAAGGTTTTGGTCGAGACCTCCACCACTTTGCACCTGTAGTTCCGAATCAGCTTTTGCTTGTGTTATATCATACTTTCTGTCTTCTGCAATCTTGAATGGCGATGGCGATTTTTCAGATAAAAATTTTACGCCTTTATCCATCATTTTCAGTATTCCATAAGTTTCTATGTCTTTTTGTAAATAGCCTTGTACAGTAGCTTGTCTAATGATGGATTTCCAATAATTTTCTGTCTCCAAAGCTCCTTTTCCGAAAAACCCCGAACTTTCTAATTTATAAGATTTTACCGTCGGTGTCTCCTTTCCTACCAATACAGCAATTATATCTTTTGTTTTAAATTTTTCTTCTAATTTTTTTATCAATTTTAGAACAATAGTTAAATCTTTAGTTGCATCTTTAAGTACCGGCGGGTTGGCTGAGTTGTCATCCATTTTGGCTCCTGCTCCATTTACAGGATCAAAAGACTCACCGAAATAGTACAATATATACTGCCTTCTACTCATAGAAGTCTCGGCATAGCCTATTACTTCATTGAGAAGCTGCATTCCTATTTCTCTCTCCGAAACAGATTTTTGTGCCAAGAACTTCTCGAGTTTTTCTATGTCTTTAGGGTCGTAGAATGCTAAACAATGCCCTTCCCCTCCATCTCTTCCTGCTCTTCCTGTTTCTTGATAATAGCTCTCCAGAGATTTTGGAAAATCATAATGAATCACAAAACGAACATCAGGCTTGTCAATTCCCATTCCAAAGGCTATAGTAGCCACAATGACATCACATTCCTCCATCAAGAATTTATCTTGATTGGCCACCCTTGTTTTTTGGTCTAAGCCAGCGTGATAAGGCAAAGCATTAATTCCATTAACCTGAAGAAGCTGCGCAAACTCCTCTACCTTTTTACGGCTAAGGCAATAGACAATCCCAGATTTACCTTTATTTTTATGAATAAATTTTACAATCTCTTTATCCACATCTACCTTTGGACGCACTTCGTAGAAAAGGTTAGGACGATTGAAACTTTCCTTGAATACCACGGCATTATTCATTCCTAAGGTTTTCTGGATATCATCTTGCACCTTTGGTGTAGCTGTAGCTGTAAGTGCAATAATAGGGACTTTGGCTATCTTATCGATGGTTTCTTTTAAGTTTCGGTACTCCGGACGGAAATCGTGTCCCCATTCCGAGATACAATGTGCTTCATCTATAGCCGCAAAAGATATTTTCACCTCTTTTAAGAAATCCACATACTCTTCTTTAATGAGAGATTCCGGTGCCACATAGAGAAGTTTGGTCTTTCCTGCTTTTATATCATCAAAAACCTGTTTTGTCTGCGTTTTATTGAGGGAAGAATTCAGCACATGGGCAACACCTTCTTTTTCCGAAAGACCGTTTACGGCATCCACTTGGTTTTTCATCAATGCAATCAATGGAGAAACGACTATAGCCGTACCTTCTGAAATAAGTGCCGGAAGCTGATAACAAAGAGATTTACCACCTCCAGTAGGCATCAATACAAAGACATCCTTACCCTCTAACAAAGTACTAATAACCTCGTTCTGCTGTCCTTTAAATGATGAAAATCCGAAATACTGCTTCAGTGCCTGAGTTAATTTTTCTTTACTTGTACTCATTTTTAGTGTTTTTCCATTTTTCTTTATTACCAAAGTTAAGACTTTTTTTTTATCTAAAAAGAAATTTAAAATAAATTTTCAATAAACCTACCTAATTATCATAAGATTTTGCACTACAGCAAAAGAAAAAAAATCAATAATTCCCAGCTAAGGGGCTATTCAGAAACCATATAATGTTTGCTGAAAAACACTATTTCTCATCTGGTTTTGTCTATATTAAAATCTTAACCAATAAAAATTAAATAAAAATACTGTAATACTAAATTCAATTTTTAATTAATTTTGCATCATATAACTATAACTTTACTAAAAATGAAGAAAGTAAACACACAAAACTTAATCATAGGTTTTGGGAAAGCCGGCAAAACCCTTGCTGCAGACCTCGCAAAAAACGGACAAAAAGTAATTTTAGCAGAAGCTGATGATAAAATGTACGGAGGTACCTGCATCAATATTGGATGTATTCCCTCTAAAAAACTTTTAACCGAAGCGGAAAAATTACCTAAAAACGATCATAATAATTGTGCTTTCAGGGAAATTATGGAAAGAAAAAACCAGCTGATATCCGCTCTTAGAAAAGCAAATTATGATAAACTCGATACTATTGAGAATGTAAAAATCATAAATGCAAAAGCTAAATTTTTAGCACCTAAAACCGTTTTGTTATCCGGAAAAGATGAAGATATCGAAGTTTTTGCTGAAAGAATTTTCATCAACACAGGTGCGTCTCCCGCAAAGCTAAATATACCGGGAAGCCAGGGCAGCCGCATATACGACAGCACCGGATTTCTTAATCTCGATTTCCTTCCAAAGAGAATCGTCATTGTAGGCGGCGGATATATTTCACTTGAATTTGCAACGATATACAATGCTTTAGGCTCTGAAGTGATAATCTTGGAGGCTGGTGAAGTTTTCTTGGCAAGAGAAGATAGAGATATCGCCGAAGAAATCTACAAAACGCTTACAAATAGAGGAATAAAAATTCTACTAAATGTACAGACAAATGAATTCAAAGAAACGGAAAAAGAAACCACGGTATTCACCTCAAAGGGAAATTTTAGTACAGATGCAGTCTTAGTTGCCATAGGACGCCGCCCCAATACTTATGACTTAGACCTCAGCAAAGCAGGCATAAATACAGACCAAAGAGGTTTTATTATAGTAGATGACAAACTAAAGGCTTCTGATAACATCTGGGCTATGGGTGATGTAGCGGGTAGTCCGCAGTTTACTTATATTTCTTTGGACGACTACAGAATTGTCCGCGATCAAATTTTGGGGGACGGGAAACGCTGTCGTTCCGACAGAAAAAACATTGCCACAAGCGTATTTACATTCCCCCCGCTTTCCCAAGTTGGAATGACCGAAACCCAAGCCGAAAAATCAGGTAAAGAGTTTATTGTCAAAAGAATGCCTGCCACTTCTATCCCAAAAGCTAAAATTTTGGGACAAACAGAAGGAATTCTAAAAGCAATAATAGACAAATCTAACGGACAAATATTAGGGGCTACTCTATTCTGTGCAGAGTCTCACGAAATCATAAACCTCATAAAAATGGCAATGGACAACGGCATCCCTGCAGATTATATTAAAAATCAAATATTTACACACCCTACCATATCAGAAGCACTAAATGATTTGTTTTCTTGATTCTAAAATGAAAAAAAAACAATAATTGCTTTGCATAAAAATCTGCTTATTCATTAAAATTCAAAAATACAAATACCCACAAAATCAAATCAACCTCTTTGTTTTGTGGGTATTTTTACAATATCAATTCTTTTAATTCAGAATTAATATTGTATTTTTACGACCTAATATAGCCGGTAATGAACAAGAGACGGCTTCTTTCTTTACTTACCCTATTTCTCTTTTCTTTTGCTATGGCACAAAGAGACAGTATCGGTATGTCCGTAACAAAGCTTTCCGAGAACACTCTAAAAGTAAAAGAATTTATCACCTATCATAATACTTCTAAAAACAACTTAAACCGGATAAAACTGCTTAATTGGATTGCCGCTTATAAACCATCTCACACCCCTCTCTCCAAAAGGCTACTGGAAGAAAGGAAAACGCTGATGCATTTTGCCCCTCGAAAAAAATTAGGCAAACTCACACAGCTTAGTATAAATAGTACCGCTATACCAGCTAACGCCCTAAACAAAGAAAACATCTATATCCTGCTCTCATCACCTCTGCCCCCTGGAAATTCGGTCAATATAAGTTTAGAATATACCTTGCAGCTCCCCGATATAAACTTTACCGGATACGGACAAGATACAAGCCAATACCACTTAAAATATTTTTTTTTAGTTCCCGATAGTTTTGATAAAGACAACCAAAACCCAAAATATTACGAGAACTTAGAGGAAAAACAAAATATTGACACCCATTGGTCCGTAAAGTTTTCAGACTTTGATGGGAAGATTTATTCCAATCTCAAAAAAAAATCAGAGGATACTTTTGAAGGCAGCATAGACAAAGATCCCGAGTTTTTTATTGACAAAAAAAATACAACCGTACCCTATACCATAAATTACGAAAACACATTAGTGGAAATATTACCCCCGCTAAATAACGAAGAAAGAGAACAACTGAACTTCTACCTCCCTCTTCAACTGAGCTTTATAAAGTCTATTTTGGGAAGCTTACCAAGCAAAATACTCATTACCCCAAAATATGGTAAAGACAATCAATTTATGGGAATTCAAGACATTGACCTCTGGAAATTCAAGCTTAAATTCTTTCCGGACAATGAGATTTTGGACATCAACTACCTATCCATACTCGCCAAACACTGCGTAGAAAACAGCATTAAAAACAATAATATCGCAAACCACTGGATAGAACACGGCTTAGCCTCCTATATAGAAATACAATATCTGAAAAAATTTTACAGCAAAAGTAAATTGCTGGGGCAGCTGCCGGATACGCTTTCGTTTTTTGGGCTTCACCCTCTGAAATGGAGTAATATCTCAAAATTCGACCTTAAAGACCGCTACGGTATTGCTTATCAATACCAAATGACACAAAACCAAGACCAGCCTATCAATACTCCTTACAATGAACTGAGCGATATGAACAAAACCGTCATCAGCTCTATGCAGGCAGGAGTTCTTTTCAACTTTTTAGCAGAAAAAATAGGAGAAGCCAAATTCAATGATTTTGTAAAAGAATATATTACTCTACATAAAAACAATACCATCGACCGTAAAGATTTTTTAGACCAACTGATATTGGCATCGGGCTATTCAGGTGAATTCTTAGAAGATTACATCAACCATAAAAACAGAGTAAATTTCAAAATTAAGTATTTCCAAAAGTCGGATAACAATTTCTTGCTCAGCGTTAAAAAAAATACGCCGCTCCCTATTCCGTTCCAAGCCAAAACCATCGATTCGCTCGGAAACAGTAAAGTGTTTTGGTACGATACTTCTACCAAAACTAAGGCTATATACAATATCCCCAACGATAAAACCCAGCTGATCGTCTTAAATGACGATTACATATTTCCGGAAATAAACCTGAGAGACAACTATATCTATACAACGGGCTTTTTCAGCAATATGAAAAAACCTAAGTTTAAGCTTTTTACGGATATTCCTAATCCTCAGTACAATGAAATATTCGTAACGCCTACATTCAAATACACTTATTACGACAAGCTCTTAATAGGACTTAGTTTTACCAACAAAAATTTACTCCGCCAGCCTTTCATCTACAACCTGTCGCCCTACTATAGCACCGGTACAGGTAAACAGACTGGGGTGACTTCTTTTATGTACTCTTTCTCTCCGAAAGATGCTTTTGTGCAAGAGCTCAGCTTAGGTGTGGGCGGCGCTTATTTTCATTATAATAAAAACTTGGCGTTCAAAAAATTCTCGGCATTCTCCAATATTCTTTTCCGAAAAAATATGAGAAGCGATATAGACCACCTGCTGAGATTTTCCTACCAAGTAGTAGATAAACAGCTAACGCCGCTAATGCAAGCTCGGAAAGACTATGGACATTACAAACTGCTAAATGCCGGGTATCTCATCCGAAACCGTAAAACCATCTTTGAGCATTCTTCGGGCCTCAACTTTCAGCTGGGCGAAGATTTTAGCAAAATATCTTCTGAAAACTTTTTCAGATGGGAATATCTGAGGGATAGAAAAATCAGTTTCAGACTTTTCGGCGGTGCTTTTATCCAGAACCATACCCGAAATTCTTTCTTTGATTTCAGTATCTCTTCTCTATCCAACTACGCTTTTTCCTACAGCCTCATACGCCAAGACGGCGATGATGATTTTGCCCCAAGACAATTTATATTGGCAGAAGGAGGCTTTAAATCCGGAATAAACAGAAGTGCCAACAGGTGGATCACCACACTAAACATAGATAATAATATCTGGAAAATCATAGACATCTATGGAGATTTAGGCATTTACAAAAATAAAGGTGTTCCCGCAAAATTCATCTGGGACAGCGGGCTAAAACTGAAACTCATCCCGGATGTATTGGAAATCTACTTCCCTATTTATTCATCATTAGGATTTGAGCCTTCATTAAAAAACTACCAAAGGAGAATACGGTTTATGTTTGAGTTTGATGTATCCACACTGATGATTCAGATTAGGCGGGGCTGGTTTTCGCATAGATAGCCAAAGGCTTTTATTTATTTCACAGAAATATCAAGAGGAAATTTATTATTTTGAACTCACACCCCTATAATATTAGCCATAATAGCCTATCCCATATCGTTTCCAAAATATCTCCTATTGATGCTTATCAGACAAATTAGTTTAGATATAAATACAAGTACTTAAGCTTGACTTTGCAGTAATTCCCTAATAAATTTTAATTAGCTTATCATGTTTTAATTCCGGTTGCCTGTGCACTTCCTTCGCTGAAAAAAACTTTCTTGGCAACACTCTTCAGAAACATCGTTTTGCGCTAATTTAAAAAAGCAGATCTGAATTTTGCATAATAGTACCACTGTGTAAAATAATGCGTTTTTCACATTCACACCTCCAAATACTTTTATGCCAATAATGAACAATGCTATGAACCGCATTTACAAGTTACGCCTATTTTATAGTAACAACGACAATCTTCTTCTGTACCAAAATATACCGCAAAACCAAATCAGATTTTTAAGCAAAATACAAAATTATTTATGATTGTAAATATTCAAAGACAAAAATTAAACTCTTATAAACAAGCTCAATACTATCAAAATTTGAATCTTTTTTTACTCTTAAAAAGGAAAAAGAAACGATATCGTTTCTTTTTCCTTTTTATAATCAAAATTTACTTATTTCATTAATCAAAAATATAACTCAGCGTAGCCGTAACAGCTTGTTCTGATTTTTTCTTAACAGAATTAGGATCTCCCGTTCTTGCATCTACTTCGTAGTATTTCAATTTAGGATAAGTATTAGACAAACCTAAGTCATAATTAAGTGTAATTTCCCATTTCCTTTTATAACTAAAACCTACTCCGGCAGCGATGGCGAAATTAAACGAATTGGCTTTACCAAAGCCTCCATCCCCTAAACCATAACCTATCCTAGACGGATTCTCTACCCTCTGATGAATAAGAAAATTAAATCTTGGCCCCAATTGTCCAAAGAACTCCGTTTCATTTTCAGAAAAGTACCCCTTAAAGAAAATAGGAACACTAATATAGTTGTTATAATATTTCGTACTTTTATTTCCTCCTTCCTTTTTGCTATAACTTGTTTCTCCAGACTGATAGTATTCTACTTGAGGCTGTAAATAGAATTGATTATCATAATCTGTAGGGATAATAGCCAATAGCCCCCCTTGAAAACCAAGCCTTTTGCCTGACGGATTATGTGCATTTCTTACTCCGGAATAGTTTGCACCTGCCACCAAACCAAAACGAGTGGCATCAAACTGAACATTAAACTGAGCAAAAGAAAGTGCTGAAACCAAAAGAGAAGTACACAACATTAGTTTTTTCATAATTGTTTTATTTATAAATCAACCTTAGCCCTCTCGAAAAGCAACTAAGGTTGATAATTTGTTATTATACTTTATTTATTTCAAAGCCTTAGCTACAGTAAATCCTATATCTGCAGGAGAGTCCACTACGTTGATGCCATTTTCTCTCATAATAGCCATTTTAGCTTGTGCAGTATCTTCTGCACCACCTACGATGGCACCTGCGTGTCCCATTGTTCTACCTTTAGGAGCTGTTTGCCCGGCAATAAAACCGATAACAGGTTTTTTAGAACCACTATTTTTATACCATCTTGCGGCTTCAGCTTCGAGGTTACCTCCAATCTCTCCAATCATCACTACCGCATCTGTCTCCGGGTCGTTGATAAACATTTCCAAAGCGTCTTTAGTTGTCGTTCCAATGATAGGGTCTCCTCCGATACCGATAGCCGTAGAAACCCCAAATCCTGCTTTCACAACTTGGTCTGCAGCTTCGTAAGTCAGAGTTCCTGACTTTGAAACGATACCTACTCTTCCTTTTTTGAAAACAAACCCCGGCATAATTCCGATTTTTGCTTCCTCAGAAGTGATAATACCAGGACAGTTAGGGCCGATAAGTCTGCAATCTTTATCAGAGATATATGCTTTTACCTTTGTCATATCCGCCACAGGGATACCTTCTGTAATACACACAATTACCTTAATCCCTGCTTCTGCAGCCTCCATAATAGCATCTGCTGCAAATGCAGGCGGCACGAAAATGATACTTACATTAGCTCCTGCTTTTTCTACAGCCTCTGCCACAGAATTGAAAACAGGCTTTCCTAAATGCTCTGTCCCTCCTTTTCCGGGAGTTACACCACCTACTACATTTGTACCGTAGTCTATCATTTGTCCTGCGTGGAAAGTACCTTCATTCCCTGTAAAACCTTGAACGATTACCTTAGAATCTTTGTTTACTAATACTGACATATTATTTTTATTAATTTTTAAAACTTATTGATAAATATTTTCAAATTATCCCCTATACAGCAATTAAAATATTTTTGCTAAATTACTAAAAAAAACGGATTGAATCCAAATCATTTTTATTTAAGATTTCTCAAACGGACTTCTTTTTTAAGATAAGTCCTAAAATCCTCTGCAATAGGACCGAAGTAAGTACCTTTTTCCAAATCTCTATTGACTCCGCATTGTGCCAATAAAACAGTTCCTTTCTTTATTTTCAGCCCTGATGCTATGCCTACCTGCCCCCATATGGTAACTTCGTCCTCTAAAATACAGCACCCTGCAATTCCAGACTGCGAAGCGATAAGACATTTCTTCCCAATCACCGTATCGTGTCCAATCTGAATTTGATTATCCAATATAGATCCCTCCCCAATAACTGTAGAAGCGGTAACGCCTCGGTCTATGGTACAAGCATTCCCTATCTCTACATCATCTTGAATTTCTACATCTCCCACAGAAATAAGGCGGTCAAATTTACCCTCTACTTTACGATAATAAAACGCATCTCCTCCTATCACGGTATTACTCTGTATGATAACATTATTCCCGATAATGGTGCGGTCTCCGATGACCACATTGGGAAATATATGGCAATTTTTTCCTATTTTCACCTCTTTTCCAATGCATACAGAGGGATGTATAAAAGTATTTTCGCCAATGACAGTATCTTCTGCCTTTTCTTTAAAATTACAAATATTCGTAAAGTGAGTATTGATTTTATTAAAATCTCTAAAAGGGTCGTCGGATACCAAAAGGGCTTTCCCCTCCGGACAATCCACCTCTTTATCTATAAGGATAATCGTAGCAGCAGAGTTCAGCGCCTTATCATAATACTTAGGATGATTCACAAAGACTATATCGCCTGGTCTTACCATATGAATTTCATTAGTCCCGAGTACGGCAAAATCATCGTTACCGACAGCCTTCGCTCCAATGAGATCTGCGATGGACTTGAGAGTTTGAGGTTGCTCAAAGGTCATTATTATTCAATATATTTTTAGTATTAAAAAAGTTCGAGAGATACTCCTCCCGAACCTCAATATCATTACTTCACTCTTTCTAAATAGCTGCCGTCTTCCGTATTTACTTTGATTCTATCACCTGGTTCTATAAATAGCGGTACCATTACTCTTGCTCCGGTTTCTACGATAGAGTTTTTAAGTGCGTTAGTCGCTGTATTTCCTTTTACACCCGGGTCTGCTTCCGTAACTTCAAGAATTACCGTAGGCGGAATTTCAGCAGAAAGCGGCATCTCATCAGCCTCTTTCAATATGATGGTTACTTCTTCTCCGGGCTTCATAAACTGAGCATTTTCAATCATATCTTTGTTGATATAGATTTGAGTGAAATCATCATTATTCATAAAGTGGAATCCGTTTTCGTCATCATAGAGGTATTGGTATTTTCTTGTGATTACTTTTACCTCTTCTATTTTATGCCCTGCAGAGAATGTATTATCCACCACTTTACCATTAGTTACGGACTTTAGTTTTGTTCTCACGAAAGCAGGTCCTTTCCCCGGTTTCACATGAAGGAATTCGATTACTTTGTAAATGTCGTTGCTGAACTCTATGCAAAGACCTTTTCTGATATCAGCTGTTGTTGCCATTAAAATCTTTTTTTATTATTTTTTTACCGGCACAAATTTAGCAAAAAAAATCTTTTCAGTAATAGTCTCTTATTTTTACAAAAAAATCAAAACACACTCATCCCCCTTAAATATCCTAAAAAACTATTTTCAATCATTATGTATTCGGAGGTTTTCTTACTATTTAAAGCGGACATCTCTAATGTTCAGATAATAGCTAACGCTGCCTTTCCAATGGTTTTCCTCAATGGTAAATGCCATATCGAAAGTCTTGTTATCGAAGTCATCAATATATTTTCCGAGGTTGAAGCCTACACATTCCATATTTCTTTTAAGATGAGGCGTGTGTATTTGAAATTTCAGATGTTTGTCGTCTTTTCCTATCAGCTTGAGCGCCCCTCCTACTCGTTGGTTTTTCAACACAAAAACAGGTTTCATATTTTGAGGTCCGAAAGGTGCCAATTTCTTATGAAAATTAAAAAAATCACGCGTAAAAACATCTGTATCCACAATGCAATCAATAGTGATGCTTGGTTTTTTTTGGCTTTCGCTGATTCTCTCCGACACTACTTTTTCAAATTTTTCTTTGAAAACTTCAAATTTACTTTTCTCAATAGAAAGCCCTGCCGCTGCCTGATGTCCTCCGAATTTTAGGAATAAATCCGAACATTCCTCCAAGGCACTATGGACATCAAAATCTGCAACAGAGCGTACTGAAGCTACTAACTCCCCATTGTTTCCATCTGTAAAAACAACCGTTGGTTTATAGTAAACATCTATCAGCCGCGAGGCTACTATGCCTATCACCCCTTTGTTCCAGCTGGGGTCATACACTACAATGGTCGCATTCTCTGTTTGGTTAGTTTCTTGTATTTGATTAAGTGCTTCCTGGGTAGAAGTCATATCCATTTCACGGCGGTCATTATTTAGGCTAATGATTTCGTTCACGATCTGAGTCGCGTGAGTAAGACTCTCCGAAACCATAAGCTCCACCGCGGCTTTCCCATGGGAAATTCTTCCGGCAGCATTGATTTTTGGGGCAATTTCAAAAACAATATTGGATATTTCAAAATTTGAAATCTTTTCCTTAGGGATAAGAAGACTAAGCCCTATATTTCTAGTCTTCCTAAGATGTTTCAGCCCCAGCTTTGCCAGCACTCTATTTTCACCCGTAATAGAAACAATGTCGGCAGCTATGGATATTGCAAGCAAATCCGTAAGCTCATACAGCTGGTTATCCGGAATTTTGTAAATGGTATTCAGACCTTGGCACAGCTTAAACCCTACACCGCAACCCGAAAGCTCTTTGTACGGATAGCGACAGTCCTCTCTTTTCGGATCTAAAACCGCTACTGCATCAGGAATTTTTTCACCCGGCAGATGGTGGTCACAGATGATAAAATCTATCTCCAACGATTTTGCGTAACCTACTTTATCCACTGCCTTTATCCCACAGTCCAACGCAATGATGAGAGAATAGCCATTGGCTTTTGCATAGTCTATTCCCTCTTTGGATATACCATATCCTTCAGAATTTCTATTAGGAATATAAAAATCAAGAAATTTTTTCTCTACTATTTTACTAAGGTATAGATACATAAGTGCAACAGAGGTTGTCCCATCTACATCGTAATCTCCGTACACCATTATCTTCTCCCCATTTTCTATTGCAGTCGCTATACGCTCTACCGCTTTCTGCATATCTGCCATCAGAAAGGGGTTGTGTATATCCTCCATTTTTGGTTTGAAAAACTCTCGTGCTTTTTGATAATTATCAATTCCCCTAAGCACAAGAATTTTGGACTCCAATGTTCCAAAACCAATAGAAGAATTAAGAGCATCCACCACTTCCTCATCGGGCTCCGGCTTAAATATCCATTTCTGATTCATGATGCACAAAAGTAGTTTTTTTTTATGAAAGGAAAAAGAAATACCGTTTTTCACCATATAAAAATACGCCGAATTAAACCCCAGTCTTTATCCAGCTATATATCACTGATTATAATGCTGTTGGTTTTTATTTTGGCTTACAATAGTAAAATATGACAATTCGTATTTCATTGCATATCAGCAAATATTATTTTTATGTATCCAACCTAAATTTATAGTTGTTTTGATTTTAATTTAACACGGAAAAAATGTAAATTTGCAGTCATTTTATGCTTCAAAATAATTATCAATACCAGACTACCAATTTCACGGTGCTCAGTATAAGCTTCGAGAAGGCAGACACTGAGACGCGTGGGCGTTTTGCTTTTTTTGACGGACATATCAAAGATTTTGTAAACAAAATACACGACCGCCAGATGGGCGATGCCTTTGTGGTATCCACATGCAACCGTACGGAAATATATACCACTACCCACAATTATATGTTTGTGGCACAGCTCTTCTGCGATACTGTGGGGGTAGAGCTTATGGACTTTATCAAATACTGCGAAGTGATGAAAGGCGAAGATGCTCTCAACCATTTATTCCGTGTAGCAGCCGGACTAGAAAGCCAGATACTTGGAGATTTTGAGATTATCTCTCAAATAAAAAAAGCCTACGGAAGATTTAAAAACTACAAGAAAAAATCTAATTCGTATTTAGAAAGAGCCATCAACTCTGCCATACAAATTTCTAAAAAAATTAAAACAGAAACCGGGCTGAGTAATGGTGCTGCTTCGGTATCCTATGCGGCAGTGCATTATATCCTAAATACACAAAAACAACTATACGGCAAAAGCATTCTTCTACTGGGAGCCGGGGAAATAGGACAAAACACGGTAGAAAATTTGATGAAACACCTCTACCAGCCAAAAGTAAAAATAGCCAATAGAACTTGGGAAAATGCAGAAAAAATAGCCGACAAATACAAAATCCCTTATACCGATTTTTCCAATTTAGAAAGAGAAATTAGAGATGCTGATATTCTTATAGTGGCCACGGGAGCAGCCTCTCCTATCATAAACACCAGCTATATCCCAAAAGATAAATCTATGCTCGTGATAGATCTTTCTGTGCCGCACAATGTGGAAAAATCCGTAGGAGAATTGGAATGTATAGAGCTGATAGATGTAGATACACTTTCAACTAAAATAAAACAAACCATTGAACAACGAAAAAAAGAAATCCCAAAAGCAGAACATATCATCAAAGAAATGATGAAGAATTTTTTGGATTGGGAGAAAAAAAGAAAATACGCTCCAAATATTCATCAGTTCAAATCTTCATTAAAGCGTATAGAAGAAAAAGAAATGCACAACTTCTACCGAAAGCACCGCTACATAGACATTGAAGATATGGAACTTAGCGAAAAACTTATACAAAAAATCACCAACCGATTTGCAAAATACATCATAGATAATCCTATGAAAGCAGAAGAGGTTTCCAAACTGATGAACGATATATTTGTACAACAACCTATAGACGAATTCAATGAAAAGCATCATTAGAATAGGCACTCGAAAGTCCCCCTTAGCCCTATGGCAGGCAGAGAGCGTAGCTTCTCAATTAGAGCATTTGGGGCATTCCACAGAGATAGTTCCCATTGTTTCTTCCGGAGATAAAAATCTCAAAAAACCGTTGTATGACTTAGGTATCACGGGGGTTTTCACTAAGGACTTAGATATCGCTTTATTGAATAACCAAATAGATATTGCTGTGCATTCTCTGAAAGATGTCCCTACCCAATTACCGCAGAATATAGAGCTTATCGCATTTTTAGAAAGAGATTTCCCTCAGGATGTCTTGGTTAGAAGAAAAGAAGCCAAGCATCTTTCTATGGAAGAACTAAAACTTGCCACAAGCAGCCTTAGACGCAGGGCTTTCTGGATGAAAAACTTTGGAAAACAAGAGTTTGCAGACATAAGAGGTAATGTCCAGACGAGACTAAAAAAATTAGACGGAGGCATAGCCGATGCCACATTATTTTCTTTAGCAGGTCTCAAAAGAATGGAAATGGATATAGAATTTGAGCATTTACCGTTTATGCTATCAGCTCCGGCTCAAGGGGTTATTGCCGTAGCAGGGAATAGTAGTAACATAGAACTAAACACTCTAATCTCAAATATCAACCATAGACCTACGGAAATCTGCGTAACGATAGAACGGCAATTTCTACAAACTTTAGAAGGCGGCTGCACTGCCCCTATTGGAGCTTTTGCCTCATTTTTAGATGACGGAAAAATTCATTTTCAGGGATGGTTATGTTCCTTAGACGGAACTAAATGCTTAGACAAAACCGAAGTTTTTCACTATACTGAAGATATCAACTACGGAGAAAATTTTGCTAAAAACCTCCTCGAACAAGGCGGCAAAGAGCTGATGCAAGAGATAAAAAACACTCTCAACTAACTTTGACAATGAAAAAAATACTATTCACCAAACAGCTTGAAACTGATTTGATATCAGATGTTTTAAGGCAAGTTTGCGAATGGGATTTTGAAACATTTATAGAGGCCAAAACCATTGAAATTAAACCATTTGACTTAGAAAACTCATCTCTTATTTTCACAAGTGCCAATGCCGTAAAAGCTTTTTTAGAAAATCATTTTAAGTATAATGAAAATCCAACATATACCGTAGGCAAAAAGACAAAAAATATATTAGAACAAAACGGAATACAAGTAAAAGCCTGTACTGAAAATGCTATCTCTTTGGCCCAAATAATTTGTAGCCAATACAGACACGAAGCTTTTATTCACTTTTGCGGAAACTTGGCTTTAGATACTTTAGAGAAGACATTAGAAGAACAAAATATTCCTTATCAAAAAAAAGAAATTTATACGACAAAGAAACTCTACCCTATAATTAAAAAACAGTATGAGGCCATAGTATTTTTTAGCCCGAGTGGTGTAGAAAGCTATTTCGAACATAACGAAAATGTAAAGAAATATTTCTGCATAGGTGAAACAACCGCTAAAACACTTCGCCATTATACTAAAAAGCCTATTTTTGTAAGTGAAAATCCAACATTGGATAGTATATTAAATTTAATTAAAATAAAATTATCATAAAAATAAAAGACGACAAATATATGATTAAGAACGATTTATATCTAAAAGCTCTACGCGGAGAAGAGGTAGAACGCCCACCGGTATGGATGATGAGGCAGGCAGGCAGATTTCTTCCGGAGTTTAGAGAGATGAGAGACCAGTACGACTTCTTCACAAGATGCAGGACACCCGAGCTCGCATCAGAAATTACGATGATGCCGATAAGGAGGTTTCCACTGGATGCCGCTATTTTATTTTCGGATATCTTGGTTGTTCCACAAGCTATGGGAATAGATTTTGAGATGAAACCCGGCGTGGGACCTTGGCTGGAAACCTCTATTAGAACAATGGAGCAAGTCAAAAATATTTCTGTACCCAATGTAGATGACACCTTGGGATATGTTTTTGATGCCATAGAACTCACGCTTCAAAAATTAAATAACGAAATTCCTTTAATCGGTTTTGCAGGAAGCCCTTGGACTATACTATGCTATTGTGTAGAAGGAAAAGGCAGCAAGGCTTTTGATATTGCAAAATCTTTTTGTTTTAAAAATCCCGAAGCGGCACATCTTTTATTACAAAAAATTACAGACACTACTATAGCTTACCTGAAAAGAAAAGTAGAAAAAGGCGTATCTGCGGTTCAGATATTTGATTCCTGGGGAGGGATGCTTTCTCCGGAAGATTACCAAACATTTTCTTGGCAATATATCAATCAAATAGTAGAAGCACTAAGCCCTATTACCCATGTAGTAGTTTTTGGAAAAGGCTGTTGGTTTGCACTAGAGGAAATGACACTTTCCAAAGCCTCGGCACTTGGAGTAGATTGGACGATCACTCCGGAAAATGCAAGAAAACTCACTCGCAATTCTATGACTCTGCAAGGGAATTTCGATCCGGCAAGACTACATTCGTCTCCTGAAACCATTCGCAAAATGGTTCACGAAATGATTTCCCGTTTTGGTAAAGACCGTTATATCGTTAATCTTGGGCACGGCATCCTTCCAAATATACCGATAGAAAATGCTGAAGCATTTATAAAAGCTGTGGTAGAATTTAAAACTTGATATAATAAACATCAAACAAAAAAACCGCCTCATCAAACAGAGACGGTTTTTTATTTTACTTAAAATCAATATTATCTATCTTTCAAAGCAGCTTCTACTTTAGATGATGGTAAATAAATTTGGAATCCTACATTAAGACCTAAATTACCTTTCCCTGCAGAACTTCCAGCTCCTACCAAAGCATTAAACTTAAGTAATGCATCTAAGCTTACATTTTTAGTAATAAAGTAAGAATATCCGGCTCCTATACCTAAATCTACACCATTAGTAGAAGAACCTCCACTGCTTACATTGTTTCCTCCGAAGCCTACATTACCTTGAGCAAAGAATCTTCCGTTTTTAAGCAAATGGTCTGCTTGAGCATCACTAAGGTAATATCTAGTAAATGCACCTAAAGACCAATCGGTTTGTGTAGCATTTTTTCCTGTAGGTTTAGTTAATGACAAACCTACTTCACCTCCTACTACCCAATTATCTTTAATAAAGTAACCTACTTGAGGGGTTAGAGCAACATTTAATCCATTAGTAAATTTCATGTGTGCTACTTGTCCACCTACCATCCAGTTTCCTTCTTGGATTTGAGCACTCGCTACACCAGCTGCCAAAATAGCAGCACCTAAAAATAGTTTTTTCATAATTCAATTATTTTATTTAAGTTTTATTTTTTTATAAAATCACAACCCACAGTACAAATACCGTGCCTAATTCATCAAATATAAAAATACGAATTATTTAATTACTATAAATTTCAAAAAAATCTTAGCCTCATTTAATTTCGTTTAGACTAAAAAAGTTATTAATTCACTCTGAATATAGCTTTTTAGCTTTGATTATTAGCATTAAAGCGATATACACCAACTTCCTCCGGTAGAGGCACATTGTGTTCTATGTTCTGATATAGTAATTCCGAGAAATAATTTCCATTAAGAATCCCTCTTGCCCCTAATCCGTTAAATATAAACATATTATCATAATAGCGGTGTCTTCCCACAAGCGGACGCCTATCTTTTACCGTAGGTCTAAAACCGTAATGTGCGGAGAGTAATTCGTAATCGTGCTTATAAAATTCGGACAACCCCTGCTCCAGCTGAGAAACTGCTTTTTCATCTATTCCCTCATTGGTATTTTCCCTATCGTATGTACCGCCGTAGTAGCAAAACTCTTGCTCATTAGAAAAAAGAAAATGCTTCTTCTTTATCGTTAATGAGCTATCTACTGCTTTAGAGAGCTTAATATTGATATGATGCCCTTTATTGGAACGAATATCCAAATCATTGAAATAAGGATTCTCTCTAACCTTAATACCTTCTGCAAAAAGAATATTCTTAAACCGAATTCCATCATAA
Source organism: Riemerella columbipharyngis (assembly GCF_900101995.1). Classification (GTDB taxonomy): domain Bacteria; phylum Bacteroidota; class Bacteroidia; order Flavobacteriales; family Weeksellaceae; genus Riemerella; species Riemerella columbipharyngis. The sequence continues at coordinate 31,827 of NZ_FNAS01000005.1, forward strand.
ACAGATTGTTTCATATCCAATCTATCATAGATAAACTTTTCTTGGATAAGGCAACCCTGCTCCTGCAAATAGCCCAACATCGAATGAAAAAAATTATTGACATCCAAACGAGCCGAATGTTCCACCATCCCTGTTCCAAAAGGATTTTCTACCCCCTCTATATAGCTAAAATTTGGGCTAAGGAAATGTTTCAGTTTCGGGTTTTCATCATACTTTTTAAGCCAAAGTTTCTTTTCTTGCTCATCGTGGAAAATACGGTGTATAGGCGCTTTGATAAGAAACGATTCTTTGGTGTATTGCTTCATTTCTTCCAAGGTTTCCTCAAGGGCAGAAATCTGCTCTGCTGCTTTCCAAAAAGTAGTAAATTTCTTTAGTACCACAGGATTGATAATCCCCGCAGAAACTTGAGATGCTCCCCTTTCTCCGTCATAGAACACTACGAAACTTTTATTATTTTTAATAAGCCTATGAGCATAGAACATTGCTGCATAGCCTCCTCCTACAATAATGTATCCTTTTGTTTTCATCATAAAAAAACCTGAGCAAAGATACTCAGGTTTTGATATTAAAAAAATATTTTTTTAATAATTCCACAAATCATTTTCCATTTGTAAAATTTGGTCTTTTATTTTATCACTTTCTTCCAGCTGTCCTTCGGCATCATTAGGAATATAATCTTTTATCACGCCATTCCCCATACCATTATCAGCTTTATAGATTACAGTAGAAAATCTTCTTGCATTAAGAATATCATCAAAGGTAATATTAGAAGATAAGTTTTTACCATTGAATACCACCGTATTTGCTGTTACATTGCGTGCATCCGGATAGAATATCCAAAATAAATCCACCAAATCTTCTTTTCCTCCGAAGTTTTGCCCAAGTGTTTGAGGATCTGGTCCCATTGGGGCGATTCCCAATAGGCGGTATTTCATCTCGCCATCTCTGGCATCTATATACCACATTCCTTTTATTTTCAGCATCTTAATATCTTTAGACTTAGTCTCATAGACATCGGTCCCTGCCTTTTTATCCTCTTCAGTAATTTTTTGTCCGCTATTGATTTTATCAATCAGCCAATCCGAAGTGGCAACTCTGCTAAGTCTTTGGCTCGTTTCTTCAGGAGTAAGCTTTTGGACAAAGTTGTCATCATCATATACTTCCGTAATACTGCCCCCTTTTATACCATCTATAAGTACCTGATATAAAGACTTGCTTTGAGAAACCAAGCCATCGGAATTATGATAAATAGGCTGATTTAATTTATCGTTTAAATCAATAATTTCCCAAACCACTATACTTTTCAAAATATCTTTATCGTTGATATAGCCATACTTCAGGGGAGTAGCCTTAGTGGATACAATAGAATCTCCTATTTTCTCTTCGTTTTGCTCTCTCAACTTCCTAAACTCCTCCGGAGATTTCGCATTAAGAATATTCTGAGCAAAAGAAAACGCAGATCCAAAAATCAAGGCACCACAAATTATTTTTTTCATTTTTAAGAATCGTTTAATTACCATATTATTGAACGTTAATCACTACGGGAGAAATATTCCTTAGCATTTGGCCACCCAATCCCGTTGCTGTAGCTTGAATATCAAAAACATAAACCACATCTCCATTTCCAAGATTAGCAACCTGAGAGGCTATAGATGACAAGCTGTTCCCGCTAATAGTCATTGCCACTTTACCCGGAATTTTCACTTTAAAACTGGTTACCGTAAAACTTACTGGGAAATCAAAATCTGGTATTGCAGCACTTACCGTTTGATTTTTGATAGAGCTTGCCGGCATTGTTACTACATTTTCGCCTCTGATTTGTCCCTGAGGCTTAGGAATACTTTTTATTCTGAATGGGAATGTGGCAGAAGTCATTTTACCATTTGGTAATTGTCCGGATACTGTGATATTTACCATATTTCCGCCTCCCGGTTTTATAATCCACTTGCCTCTGCCTCCGGATACAGACGCACCCGGTGCCGAGAGCTTCACTTGGGAATTATCTACGCCAAGCATTGTTACAGACACAGGATTATCCACTCCTCTATAAAGGACATTCATCTTATCGGCTGAAACTACCGCTCCACTCTGCAAGGCTACTTCCTTTGGTCCCGCTATCACACGATAAGAGTGAGAGTACGGAAGTGTAATAACTCTGCCATTAGCATCTTTGAATGTAATATCTCCTTTGAAACTGTAATCTCCTACCGTACTGGTATTAAGAACTTTAAACCCTTGTCCGTCTGCTACTCTATCCACCCCGGATATGGTCATTCCGGGTATAGAGCTGGCGTAAGTTCCCACAACTACTTTTGCCGTTGCATTATCCCCTTGCAAAATTACAGTAGGTGCCGCCACTATTGCCTCAAATGCATTAAATTTAATATTAGCATCTATTTTCTCTTTAAGCATATTAGCCAAAGCATCTGATTGCAAGTTTCTGGCTTCGGATTCTATAACTTCCAAATTAGCGAGAGCCGCTACCAAAGGCTGGTTATAAAACTTATAAATCAACCAATCCTTTTTTACTTTCGTTACCTCTGTATTAAAAGATGTTTTAGCTCTCTCAATAATAGGTTTATTCTGCTGATTATCAGGAAATATCTGTAAAGTGGTATTTTTCACCTCTTCCATCAGATTTTTCAATTTTTTGGCATTATCACTAGGAGCACCTTCATTAGCTTTATTAAAAAAGTAATGAGTAGAAGCATCTGTATTGTTCAACGCATTGAAATCAAAATCATCTGAACGATTAGAAGTATCTCCTGCAAATTTTCTCATTTCGGTTTTAGAAGATTCGATAAAAACAACCAACTTATTGATTTTATCTTTGAGCAGCTTATAATCTGCATATGGCTTTGTGAAATCTTCAGAATTCATAGCTTTCTGCTGGAGTGTTTCTTCAAAAATCTTGTTCTTTTTCTCTGTCAATTCAGTAGCTTCCCCCAAAGATTCTTTAGTGTCATTATAAGACCTGATGATTTCTTGGTCTATTTGCATAGCCAGCATTGCGATGAAAACCAGATACATCAGGTTGATCATCTTCTGACGGGGGGATAAATTTTCTTTTGCCATTTAAGAGTTTTTTATTAAAAAAATATAAAATTTATTAAAAGAAATATTATCCTTTCATTGCAGTAAGCATTCCTCCATAAACTCTATTCAAATTATTGAGGTTAGCCGTTAGAGAATCTAATTCTTGATTAAATTTTTCGGATTGTTCTGCCGATTTTTGTAAATCCAACACATATTTTTTATGAAGTTCTGTTTCGCTTCTTCCATGTTCTAATTGTATGGCATATAGAGCGTTCATATTTTCCAGATGAGACGCCGCCAAAGCAAGCTGGTCATTATACTTTTGTGTAGACTGTGATACATCCACTGTACTATTAATTTGATCGACTGCACTAGAAAAATTATCAATTCCTGATTTAAGTCTCTCAAAAAGAGATACATCTACTTTGGCTTCTGCCAACATTTTATCCAATTTTTCGGAAAGAGAAGTTTCTAATTGTTTAATTTCCTCCACCTGATGAGACACCGCTTTTCTTGCTTTCGGTTCTGCATTAGCATCCAATAGCTCCGGATAAACATTTTCCCATGCATATTTCTCTTCTACTACAGGCGGATTAAATGCATAAAGCAAGAAAATGAACGCCTCTGTAATCAGCCCTGCTCCTAATACATAGGTAGGATTTACAAGTCCTCCGAAAGTTGTATGTGTCATTTTAAAAAATGCACCGATAATAACCACTGATGCACCAATGGAATATACAAAATTTAATGTTTTATCACTTAGTTTTAACATATTATTTTTTATTTAGTTTGTTTTCTTTTAAATTTAGCAGCACCTTCCGGGATACTTTGTACGGTTCTAAATCCTATATAGCTTCTTGCCGAATCTTTGTTTTCCCAGTTTCTGTAAGAAGTCATCAGCGTGAAGCCTACATCTTTCCAAGAGCCGCCTCTCACTGATTTTCTTGTATCCATATAATCTTTATTGGATATTGACGGATTTAGAGTAGATGAGAAATTGTAAGTCGCATTATTGTACGGAGACTCTGTCCACTCTGAAACATTACCTGCCATATCATAAAGTCCAAAATCATTTTTATGAAAAGACTTTACAGGTGCAGTATAGGTATAAGTCCCTTTTTTCTTATCTTCTATATAGTCTCCCCTCTTCGGTTTGAAGTTAGCCAAATAACAGCCTCTGTCATCTATCAAATAAGGAGTTCCCCACGGATAAGTTGCATTTTCGTGTCCACCTTTAGCAGCATACTCCCATTCTGCCTCTGTAGGAAGGCGGAAAGCCATAGGAGCTTGTTTTTTCTTTTTAAGAGATTGGTTATAGTCTCTTTTTATTTTAGTTCTAAAATCACAATATGCACTGGCTTGATCCCAAGTAACGCCTACTACAGGATAGTTTTTGTAAGCATTATTCCAAAAATAGCCATCGTACAACGGTTCATTATAAGCATAATCAAAATCCTTCTTCCAAACCAATGTATCCGGATAAACGCTGATGCTGTTTTTCTTGACATACTCATTAACCTTTTTCCCACCAACAATTTTTCCTTTAATATCCTCCCACTGAAATGCATACTTCAGTTTTCTGGTATCAATAGCTCTCACACCATCTTTTCTCTCATTTGGCGGGAGATACATAGACTCTATAATTTCAGCATACTTCACATCGGGATAATCAGAAGTATTCCATCTAAGAGGTACAGACCAGTCTAATCTGCGGGAATCATTGGAATAGCCGTCTCTACCGCCTTTCGAATCAAGGTATTTTTGATAAGCACTCTCATTGTCCCCTACTTTTTTCGCTAAATAGGCATAGTCTGCAATACCATTCCCTGTATCTCCTCCCGAGGAAGCGTCTCCTGCTGCCTCTGCCAGTAAAGTTCTGGCAATAGAATCCCTCACATAATTAACAAAAACCCTATATTGGGCATTAGTTACTTCTGTTTCATCCATAAAGAATGAAGATACCGTAACTGTTTTCAGCGGTGCTTTCTCCGGTGTATTGGTAAAGTCTTTATCCGCCATACCCATTACAAAAGAACCTCCGGGAATGGCTACCATACCATAAGGACGCTCAGCCACAAAAGATTTTGCTTTTTCTTTAGGAATCAATTCTCCTTTTTTCCCGGGTTTCCCTACCAAAGAACCTTTATGCGAACAAGATACAACAGTACCTGCCGATAAAAGTATGTAGATCACTTTTTTCATCTGATGATGTTTATTTCTATTTTTAATTTTAAACTATTCCAAATCCCTAATATACTAGGCAATTATTTCAGCCCATAAATATAAATATTTTTCACAAAGTAAAAACATATATCTGCTAAACGATTTTTTTTATCAATTATTTTATCCAAAGAGAAAAACATTTACCCTCCTTTTCTAAAACATTAGACTTCTACTCTACAGTAACAGATTTAGCCAAATTTCTAGGCTGATCCACATTTGCCCCTCTATAAATGGCTATATAATATGATAAAAGCTGCAATGGAACAGAGGCTATAATCGGTGAAAAGCACTCTGGAGTCTCAGGAATCCTGATGACATAGTCTGCCATAGATGCCACCTGTGTATCTCCTTTGGTTACAACAGCCAAAACTTTACCTTTTCTCGCTTTTATTTCTTGCACATTACTTACGACCTTATCATAGTATTTATTTTTAGGTGCTATGATTACGATAGGCATATTTTCATCTATCAAGGCAATAGGCCCGTGCTTCATCTCTGCTGCAGGATACCCTTCTGCGTGTATATAAGAAATTTCTTTCAGCTTCAAAGCCCCCTCCAATGCCGCAGGAAAATTATATCCTCTTCCGAGATATAAAAAGTTGGTCGCATTTTCAAAATCGTGTGCAATAGTCTTAATATACTCGTTAGTTTCAGAGAGAACCTCTTCTACTTTTTTAGGCAAAGATTCCAGCTCGGAAATCAGTCTCATAAAATCTTGATTCCCCAAGTTCCCGCTGTGTTTACCCAATTTGAGGGCAATTAGAGACAAAATAGTCAACTGAGCTGTAAAAGCTTTAGTAGAAGCTACGCCTATCTCCGGTCCTGCGTGAGTATATGAGCCCGCATCCGAATATCTCGCAATAGAAGAATCTACCACATTGCATATTCCATAGATGAAAGCACCTTTCTCTTTCGCCATTTTGATAGCCGCCATTGTATCTGCAGTCTCTCCAGACTGGGAAATTGCGATTACGATATCTTTGTCCGTAATGATAGGGTTTCTGTACCTAAACTCGGAAGCATACTCTACCTCTACAGGTATTCTTGCAAATTCTTCTATAAGATATTCTCCTATCAATCCGGCATGCCAAGAAGTACCGCAAGCGATGATGATAATTCTATTAGCTTTATTGATACGCTCTAAGTGATCCCAAATCCCTGCCATTTTGATGATGCCTTCATTTACAAGGACACGCCCTCTCATTGTATCCATAATAGACTTAGGCTGTTCAAAAATTTCTTTTAGCATAAAATGCTCGTAGCCGCCTTTTTCTATTTGTTCAAGATTAAGTTTCAGTTCTTGAATTTTAGTATCTACTTTTGAATTATCTTCAATTGTATGAATCTGTACGCCTTTATCCAAAGATACTACCGCCATATGACCTTCTTCCAGATAAACAGCCTCTTTAGTATATTCCACGAATGGAGAAGCATCTGATGCAATAAAATACTCATTATCTCCCATCCCTATTGCCAATGGTGAACCCAATCTCCCCACTACTAAAGTCTGGGGATAGTCCTCGTGCATTACTGTAATAGCATAGGCACCATAGACTTCGTTGAGGGCGTAGCGTACTGCTTCGGGAAAAGCTAATTCCGAATCTTGATCCATAAAGTATTGAATCAAATTAACCAAAACTTCTGTATCCGTCTCAGACTTGAATGTAAAATCTTTCGCTACAAGCATTTTCTTTACGGTATCGTAGTTTTCAATGATTCCATTGTGAACGATAGCTATTTTTCCGTTATTGGAAATATGCGGGTGGGAATTTTCATCACTCGGCACACCATGAGTAGCCCACCGGGTATGCCCCATTCCCAAATGCGAGGTGTTTTTGAAATCTTTAGAAATATCTTCTAAATCGGAAACTTTTCCTTTAGTTTTCTTTAATTCAAAATGGTTGTTTTGTCCTTCTAGTACTATACCTGCACTATCGTAACCACGATATTCTAATCTTTTCAAACCATTGATTACAATACTATAAGCATCTCTATGACCTGTATATCCTACTATTCCGCACATATTTTTATTTTTTTTGAGTGTAAATTATTGTGAGTTTAGGCTTGTTTGCTTCGGCAGTATTGGACCCTGTAAAGACTATTCTCTCCGGAGAATAAGCTCTATTATTATAATTTTGATTGATATATACTCCTCTGCTATTTACCAAATAATGACCGACATTAAGCTCCAGACCCTTGGAAACAGCTTCTTTCTCTATAATATTTTTAAGGGTCTGAGTAATGTTTATATCATAGTAAGAAGGATTTTTATCCAAATCATACCCTTGAATCAAACTAAAATTAGACAGGTTTTGGAATACCTTCATATCATCTACGAAATCATTACTATTATTGTATTTAACAAGCATATTTTGCGGCTTTGTATAGCTGTTGTTCCAAACATTACTATCGGTGTACAATCTTATTTTTGCAGAAAGAATACCGATTTTGTCTTTATTATAAAGCTCTCTAATGTTTTCAATCGCTGTTTTGGGAATTACCATCATCACTCCGGGACCACCCATACCCTGCATATAGAGGCGGGCATCTCCTTCGGTTTTATTGATGCTGTTCATAGCAGAAGTAAATTCAGATGGTCTATTGTATTCTATTTGGTTGAAATGAACATTTTCACTTCCTAAATCAAAAGAATAAACAGAATGTACCGTTGTGCTATCCGTTGTACCTTTGCTTGAATAGTACATTTTAAGAGCAACATCATTCGGTGCGAACTTCATAATATACCCGTCGTTATCCTGAACAGATATTTTAAGTCCTCTGAAATAACGGATAAAACTTGCCGCATCTTTAAGTTCTGATGCACTACTCTTATCCACTATATTTTTCTGAAAAAAATCTACCCCGTCATTCAGCGGTATTCTGATAGCCGTATCTCTATAATAGAGATTTTCTCCGCCTTCTTTCGGTGTGATCGTGATTCCGGAAACTCGGGGAGCCACCGCCTTAGAGCCAAGCCTTTGACCTACGGCTACGGTTTTATTAGAGTAAATCTTACTGCTTGCAGATCCTAAAAAGTCATTCACAAGATCTACATTTATTGTCATTTCTTTCTTTTTTCCATACTTTGATATAGGATAAGTATTAACGACTTTTTTAGCATCTTTACCTTCGTATTTATAATTCTCATCTGTTGTCGTAACAAGAGAATCTTTCACCAATTCTGGTTTTATTTCCAAAACGATAGAGTCTACCTTTGCATTCGCCCCAAAATCAGGAGAATAACTCGACAATCTCACTTGGGTAATATAAGACGCTTTTTGTTTTCCGAAAACAGACTCGTCAAAAGCTCCTAATGTAGCTTCTACCAAACGCTGGTTGTCTGTTCTTATCGTGTCGTTATGGCTAACATTATAGGTAACAATATCATAACTTTTTTTGGTCCCATTAGGAGTAGCACCCTCGAAAAACTGCTGTCCAATACCGTCTATATCAGACTCACAACTTGATAATGCTATACTGACAAAACCTACTAAAATCGACAGTTTCAAATTTTTTATTGAATTTATTATCATTGACTATTTATATAATTTTGTTAATAAATCGTATTTATTTGCTCTGGCTGGATATAGTCTTTCTTATTAGATTTTGTCTGATGAAATTTATCCTCTAAATCTTTTTCCAAAAATTCATCTCCCTTTATCACAATATCCACCAAATCCATTGCCTCTCGTACAAAATTTCTAAATGTAGGATTTTCTAAAACTTTAAGCTCTGGCATACCATCAAATGCAAACTTTCCTTTTATTTCTTCTTTGCTAAACTCGCCGTCTTCCTCATTATACACAGATAATACAAACTCCGTATCACTAAAATACGAGTCGTTTTTATAATAATGTTTAAGATAAAGCGGGATAAAGGACGCCATCCATCCGTTGAGATGCACCACATCCGGCACCCAATTGAGTTTTTTGATCGTCTCTATTACTCCTCTGGCAAAGAATATCCCTCGTTCATCATTATCATCAAAAAGATGACCTTCCTCGTCTCTATAAAAAGATTTTCTTTTGAAATACTCTTCGTTATCTATAAAATAAACCTGAAGTCTCTCCCCCGGAAGCGAAGCGACTTTAATGATAAGCGGCTGATCCAAATCATTGATAATAATATTCATACCTGAGAGTCTTATAACCTCGTGAAGTTGAAACTTCCTCTCGCTAATTAAACCAAAGCGAGGCATAAAAACACGAACATCATTGCCGTCATTATACATTCTCAATGCCATTTTGTTAACCATAGCCGCCATACCGCTATCTTCTTGATATGGAGACATTTCAGAGGTTACATACAATATTTTTTTTCCCGGCATAATCGTTTTATTTTTTGATTATAACTTTAAATATATTATGCAAAAATACAACTTTTTCAACTAATATCCGATTATTAACATTTTTTATAACTTTGCGTAAAATCTTAGTACCGAATGAAAGTTATATCTGACAAAAAAAGATTAGAAAAATACATAGAAACAATAAAAAAAAATAAAAAAACCATAGGCTTTGCACCTACTATGGGAGCTTTGCACGACGGTCATATTTCATTATACCAAAAAGCAAGACCCGAAAATGACATTGTGGTATCTTCTATTTTTGTTAACCCTACCCAATTCAACAATGCGGAAGACTTGGAAAAATATCCCCGTACGATAGACGAAGACCTAAAAAAATTAGAAAACTCTGGATTAGTAGATGCCGTTTACACCCCTTCCATAGAAGATATCTATCCTAATGAAGCTGTATCTCGGCACTACGATTTTGATGGTTTGGAAAATGAAATGGAAGGCAAAATGAGACCGGGACACTTTGACGGTGTAGGAACCGTAGTAGAGGAACTTTTCCGACAAGTACAACCCGACAATGCTTACTTTGGAGAAAAGGACTTTCAACAGCTGGCTATCATCAAAAAATTAGTAGAAAAAAAACACTTACCCATAAAAATTGTAGGCGTTCCTATATACAGAGAAAAAAAGGGACTGGCAATGAGCTCTCGAAACCAAAGACTATCCGAAACCATTCACAAAGAAGCCAATATCATCTACGAAAGTCTCTCCGATGCCAAGGAATGGGCAAAAAATCTTTCTTTACCCGAAATAAAAAAACGAATAGAAGAGCGGTTTAATAGCCTCACAAACTTTGAATTGGAATACTTCACGATTGCAAATGAAAAAACACTGAAAGAAGCAAAGATAGGCGACAATTCTGATGAGCTGAGAATGTTTATCGTAGTGCATACCGAAGGGGTAAGACTTATCGACAATATGAAATTAACATGAAAAAGAAAGCCACCCTACATTGGGCGGCTTTTATACGATTTCTTATTTTTAGTTCTGAACTTCACCTTGTATCCAAAGTACGCTGCGACCGTGTTCAGGGTCGTTAGAATAAACTTCTATTGATTTCTTAAACATCGATACTATGGCAGTATTATACCCCACTTTTATTTTCGCAGATTTCCCCGGCATAATCGGTGCCTTATCCCACTCCGGTGTAGTACAGCCGCAAGCCGGTTTCACTTTACTAATAATGAGCGGCTTGTCTCCTTTATTCATTACCGTAAAAAAGCGATGCCCGTCTGCACCTTTCTTTATTTTTCCGTAATCTATGGTCGTTTTGTCAAAGCTGATTGACTGTGCAGACATCACTGCAACGCCTCCTAGTAAAAGCATTCCTGCTAAGATTTTTTTCATAACAATTATGTTTCTAAATTAAAATTAAATTCCAAAGTTATAAAATTATTCTTAAAAAGTACTATGTTCTTTTAGTTTATATTATTTTTGCAAAATACAAGCCAAACTATAATTTTTAAGATGCAAATTTCAGAAAAATATAACCCTGCCGAAACAGAGCAGAAATGGTACAACTACTGGTTGGAAAACAAATACTTCCACTCCGAGCCGAATAACAAACCGCCATACACTATTGTAATCCCACCTCCTAATGTCACTGGAATACTCCATATGGGACATATGCTGAACAACACCTTGCAAGATGTATTGATACGCCGTGCAAGAATGAGAGGGTTCAACGCCTGCTGGGTACCGGGAACAGACCATGCCTCCATCGCTACTGAGGCAAAAGTGGTGGCAAAACTCAAAGCCGATGGAATAAAAAAATCCGATATCAGCCGCGATACTTTCCTCAAGCACGCATGGGAATGGACGCACAAGTACGGAGGTACGATCCTAGAACAACTAAAAAAATTAGGATGCTCTTGCGACTGGGATAGAACACGCTTCACTATGGAAAAAAAACTATCCGAACAAGTGATAAAGGTTTTTGTAGATTTGTACAACAGAGGTCTTATCTATCGTGGCTACCGAATGATTAACTGGGATCCGGAAGCGAAAACCAATATCTCTGACGAAGAGGTTATCTTCAAAGAACAAAACGGGAAGCTCTACTTTCTTAAATATAAATTGGAAAACAGCGATGAATACCATATCGTAGCTACCACGCGTCCCGAGACCATCTTTGGAGATGTCGCTCTCTGTGTAAACCCTAATGACGAAAGATACCAACATCTTATAGGGAAAAATGTAATCGTTCCTATCGTAGGGCGTAGTATTCCCGTAATAGCCGACAACTATGTAGATATAGAGTTTGGAACAGGAATGCTGAAAATAACGCCAGCACACGATAGCAACGACTACGAAATAGGGCTTAGACACAAGCTTCCTATAATAGATGCATTGGATGACGATGGTAGGCTGAACCAACACGGAATGCACTACAACGGCAAAGACCGTTTCGAAGTCAGAAAACTCATTACAAAAGAACTCGAAGAAAAAGGACTTTTGGAAAAAGTAGAGGATTATCTCAATAAAATAGGAACTTCTGAAAGAACAGGGGCTGTGATTGAAAGAAAAATCTCCCAACAATGGTTCCTGAAAATGTCTGAACTTGCAAAACCGGCTCTGGATGCCGTAATGAACAACGACATAAAACTCCATCCCGAAAAATTCAAAAACACCTACAAATATTGGATGGAAAACATCAGAGATTGGAACATCTCCCGCCAGCTATGGTGGGGGCAGAGAATTCCGGCTTATTATTTCGGGGATAATGAAAACGATTTCGTAGTAGCAGAGTCTGCCGAAAAAGCATTAGACTTAGCCAAAGAAAAATCAGGCAATCAAGGGTTAACCATAAGTGACTTAAAGCAAGATGAAAGTGCCCTTGACACTTGGTTCTCGTCTTGGCTTTGGCCAATGTCCGTATTCGACGGAATATCCGAACCTGACAATAAGGATATTAACTACTACTACCCTACTGCTGATTTGGTAACCGGTCCAGATATCATTTTCTTTTGGGTGGCAAGAATGATAATGGCAGGGATAGAGTACAAAAAGAATATTCCGTTCAAGAATGTTTATTTCACCGGAATTGTAAGAGACAAGCAGCGGAGAAAAATGTCTAAATCTCTCGGAAATTCCCCGGACCCTATCGAGCTTATGGATAAGTATGGGGCGGACGGTGTTCGTGTAGGGATATTGCTAAGCTCTGCCGCCGGAAACGACTTGCTATTCGATGAAGACCTAATGCTGCAAGGTAGAAACTTCGCCACAAAAATATGGAATGCCTTCCGATTAATACAAAACTGGAAAAAAGAGGATAAACCTTCCGGAAAAGCAGAAGACGAAACGATACTATGGTTTGAAAACCAACTTAATAAAACAATTGTTGAAATCAATGAGCAGTTCGACAAATTCAGAATTTCAGATGCATTACACCTAATCTACAAACTCATTTGGGACGACTTCTGTTCTTGGTATTTAGAAGCTGTTAAGCCTAACTATGGTGAAACAATTTCCGAAACGGTTTATGATAAAACCATTGCGTTTTTCGAAGAGCTTCTAAAACTTCTACATCCGTTTATGCCATTCCTCACCGAAGAACTTTGGCAAAATATCGCGGATAGGACGACTGACGAAGCGCTCGTAATTACACAACAAAGAAATTCCACAGATTTTAGTAACGAAACTATTAAAGGGTTTGAAACAGCCAAAGAAATCATCTCAGGGATAAGGAATTACCGCCAAAGCAAAGGGGTTTCACCTAAAGAAAGTGTGGAATTGTTTACTAATGTGGCAGATTTTGAAAACGAAGCGGTTATCAAGAAATTAGCGAATATCAGCAATATTTATTTTGCAGAAAAGACGGATAAACCAAGTTTCACTTTCCTTGTCGGCTCTGCGGAATTGGCTATCCCGCTAAGTGAAAACTTAGACCTCGAAGAAGAGAAAAAGAAAACCGAAGAAGAACTAAAATACCTAAAAGGCTTTCTTATCTCCGTAGAGAAAAAACTGAACAATGAAAAATTTATGTCCGGTGCACCTAAAAATGTGATTGATAACGAACTAAAAAAACAAAGCGATGCTAAAGAAAAAATAGCACTTTTAGAGGATAAATTAAATTCTCTCGGCTAATTTTTTTCTTTATCTTTACATTTCAAAAGCAACGATGCAGCATATAGAAAACATAAAAAAATTATTCAGTAATCATCAGACAAAACATCCTTTATTAGAGCGTATAGAGGCAGGAAGATTACACCTATCCTCCGGTAGAGTGGTCGCATGTGACCCCTTGATTACCAATGACAAAGACGCTTTTATCGTTCTTTTTCCGAAAGGGGATTTCACCACTTATATTTACAAAGAGAGAGAAACAGAGTGCATCGCCTATACAGAAGTGATTTTTGAAAATGATGCAATTACACAATGGGAAATGGCTCTGTGTAACGGCCAAGATATAAAAAAACTTGAAGACGAAGAAATCTTTGGATATCCCGTAAAAAGCGGTATGGGCTGCTATATGGACTTTGACACACAGCAGCTGTTAAATGAATTGGAACAACTTTTGTACAGTAGAAAGGGTGAGGATTTCAGAGGTATATACGAGGAATTTTTCCACGAATACTTCTTTAATGAAAAAGGTGCAATAAACCAATTCGCATCCCTAAATCCTAAAGAAAATTTAAGCAACAACATTATAGCCTTTGAAACAGGCTATGGCGAGGGGTTCTATGCGAGTTATATTGGCTTTAACAATGCCCGCCGTCCCGTAAAATTAGTAACAGAATTTATTGAGATTAGTGCAGATTAAAAAGATTAGATTATAATGAAATTAAGTACTCATCAACCCAAAATAATAGTAGTAGGAAGCTCTTCCATAGATTTGGTAATGAATACCGTACAGCCAGCTCTCCCCGGAGAAACTGTAATGGCCGCACAATCCGAAAATTTCTTCGGTGGTAAAGGTGCCAATCAGGCTGTGGCGTGTTCTCGATTGGGTACGAGTGTTTATCTCATAGGACGGGTGGGTATGGATCCGTACGGACAACAAATCTTGAGACACCTGAAAGACGAAGGCGTGAATGTAGCCTATATCTCCGAAGACCAAGATGAGCCTACAGGAACCGCCTATGTTACTTCTTTCGACGGAAAGAACAGCATCGTGGTAGTTCCCTCTGCCAACCGCTCTTTGACTCCCAAAAAAATTGAAATGGCTAAGGATCTGTTTGAAACAGCAGACATAGTCTTAGTTCAATTAGAAACTTCCTCAGAAGTATTACAACAAACCTATGAACTTTGCAAAAAAAATAAAAAACGATTAGGCATATATGCCGCTCCTGCGACTAAACTTTCCGATGAAATTGTAGATTATGCCACTTTTATTGTTGCAAAGAAAAAAGATTTGAGTATTCTATTCGGTGAGGATAGAAAGGAAGTAATTTTACAAAAGCTCCCTAATAAATTATTCATCAGAAACGATACCAATACGACTATATACTATGACGGCGAGGAAATGAGATACTATCAAAAAGAGCCCGAAAACAAAGCCCACAATATGGGAATGGGCGATGCCTTTACCGCCGGATTTGCAGTAGCATTATGCCACGGGAATCCTATAAAAGAATGTGTAAAATTCGGGAATGATATTTCCTTGAGAGTCTCTGCACACAGAGGCTCGCAAAGAGGGCTTCCGCACCTAAGAGACCTTGAACTGAAATAATATGCAAGAGCCTTTCGGTATAAAAACAGAGCAAGAGTTTTCCGAGCTTTGTATTGAAACTTTTCTATTCCAATATCATCAGGTAGAGGTATATAAAAAATTTGTGGATGCCTTGAATATTGACATTGATAAGGTTTTATCTATCGAAAAAATCCCTTTTTTACCGATAGAGATGTTCAAGCACCACAAAGTCATAGACAAAAATTATGCTCCGGAACTATTTTTCCAAAGCTCCGGAACAACACAGCAAAACCTCTCCAAACATTGGATAGCAGATGAAATACTCTACCAAAAAAGTATTTATGAAAGTTTTTCTCAATTCATAGGCAAACCCGAAGATTTTATTTTTCTGGGACTGCTCCCTAATTATTTAGAGCGAAAGAATGCCTCACTTATCTATATGGTAGATTTCCTGATGAAAAAATCATCAAAAAGAGAAAACGGCTATTTCCTCTACGACCATCTCAAGCTCTACGAACTGCTGTCTTCATTAGCATCAGAAAACAAGAAAATCATTCTGTTCGGGGTATCGTTTGCCTTACTGGATTTTTTGGACACCTTAGAGGTAAACGGATTAAATCTTTGCCCAAACAAAAATTTATACATCATAGAAACCGGCGGAATGAAAGGACGAAAAGAGGAAATGACCAAAGATGCCCTCCTTGAAATTCTTAAAAACAGATTTAGTTCTCAAAATATTTTTTCCGAATATTCTATGACTGAGCTGCTTTCTCAAGCTTACTCATTGGGCAACAATATCTACGAAAGCCCTTCTTGGATGCGTATTCTCATCCGTGATACGGAAGACCCTTTTAATTATTGCCCTATCGGGAAAACCGGGGGAATTAACATCATAGACCTTGCTAATAGGCATAGTTGCAGCTTTATCGCTACTCAAGATTTAGGAAAATTACTTTCTAAAAAAGAAGACAATATTCTTCGCCATACCCCTTTCCAAGTACTCGGGCGGATAGACCACTCCGATATAAGGGGCTGCAGCCTTTTGGTATCATAAAAACCACAACAGGGACTATAAGCCGGATTCTGTACTTTGCGAACAAAGTGCTTGTTATTTATCTACGCCTACCATTGCTGAAAGGCTTTAGCTGCCTACCCCTCGGCATTGGACGAGCCGCCCTTAGTTGCCGATATACTTGGCATTACACCGCATAGAGTTTACCTGATTTCACTACAGCCGAACTGTACTTGCTTTCTGTTGCACTGGTCCTCACATCACTGTGGACGGCCGTTAGCCGCTATGCTGCCCTATGGTGTCCGGACTTTCCTCTCTGCTAAGCAAAGCAACAAGCCGTCTCTGTTGTGGACTGCAAAAGTATTAAAACAAATTGAAAAAAGTTTCTTTTTCTTTGTTAGAGCTAAATTTACTCTACTGTTTCAGATAAAATTAAGATTATGACGTTTGTGATTTTTTAATATTTCTCATAAAAATCAATAGGAACAAACCCATTATAGACAAAGCTATTGGATGAATCCACAAGCTATTAACCTCAAAAGATCAATACAGGTAACAGCCAACAATGTGTACAAGAAACACAAACATTCTCTATAAAATTACCAATTTTTTTCATATTGTATTTTTCGTTATAATCGTTAGAATCTACTATTAGATAGAACTTCCTTCTGTATTTAATTAAATATCCGAATACTATAGTAATACCCAAACTAATAACTCTATTCTTGTCTTTTCAATTCCTTTTAATTTGAATATATCCTATTATTGATTACTATATGTTTCTCTATTTCATTACAATTAAAAAACTTGGGATAACAAAAATACTGATATAAGAAATAAAAAAATAGATTAATCATTGCAATCAATTTTATAAATAATTACAAATGATAATTCCTACAATCCTATTTTGTTAAGGCAATATCTCCTCTAAAAGTTCGCCCTGAGTACCGTTTGGCATCGGAATACTCAGCTTTTGGGAAATGCTAGGTGCTATGCTGGTAATGTTATATCTTTTGTAACTAATCCCCGGTTTTACCTTCCAGCCGTACCAGATATTGGGCACATTGGTATCATACATATAAGAAGTTCCGTGCGAAGTACCGCGTGTACCATGTGGCAAATATTGCGGACGTAAAAGAACCATCAAATCTCCATTTTGCTTAGGATTGTAGCCCCGTTCTATCAAACAAAGATTATAATCTGTAGGATTTCCTCTTAGGATATCTTCTCTGGAATACACTCTTGACACGAAAGGTTTTTTGTACATCCATTCTTTTACTTCTTTTATTATTTTGTCGTAGTCGAGATTTTTCTCTGCTATTACTTTATTATTCAAGAATATATTTTGATTGGAGTAATTATCAAATATATTCACGCCGTATTTTTCTTGGAAATAATTTTTCATATCCTTAAGCACTTGTTTAGAATCTATAGAAGAAACATTATAACCTCTGTCTTTGAGATACTGAGGATTCTCTGCCGCTGCATGGTCTGCAGTCAGAAAAAGCAGGTAATTCCCCTTTCCTACTCTTTTATCCAAATGATTTAAAAGATTCTCTATATTCTTATCCAATCTTAAATAGGTATCTTCTATCTCCACAGAACGCGGGCCAAAAGCATGCCCTACATAATCCGTAGATGAAAAACTAAGTGCTAAAAAATCCGGATACTTGCCCTGCCCCAATTTCTCGTTGTCTATTGCAGCTTCTGCAAAAAGCTCTACCATATCATTACCATAAGGCGTAGATTTTATAATTTCCAGATTCTTTTCCTTTTGGGCGATTGTTTTAAGATCGTAAGGAAAAACCGGAGTGTTCTTAGTAGAGAACACCTCCTCGTAAGGGGTATTATCTTCTGTGCTGGCTGTATATTCAGAAGGGTTTTTCATTAGAGACCATCCTGCATCTACAAATTTCCGAGCATATTTCTTTTTATTAAAATCCACTACCCATTGCGGCAGTTTTTCCATATAGAATGTACTGGTAATATAATCTCCCATATTAGACATCCAGTAGGCCGCATTAGCAAAATGCCCTGCCGGCAGTATCGCTGCACGGTCTTTTTCGGAAATACCAATAACTTTTCCCTTAAAGTTAGTATCTAATCTAAATTCATCTGTTACAGTAGTCGCCAAAAGCCTTTTCGGTGACTCCCAGCCCTGCTTATCTTGAGGGTCTATACCCACGCTTTTCACTTGGTCATCAAAGGTACAATACACACTTTTACCTTCTTCTTTGCTGAACCAATTATTTCCTACTATTCCGTGAACAGAAGGTGTAGTCCCCGTATAAAGGCTGCTATGCCCTGGTGCCGTATATGTAGGCATATAGTTGTAATTGGTATTTCTAAAGATAAAGCCCTCTTTCATTAACCTTTTAAATCCGCCCTCTCCGAACTGGTCATAGTATCTGTAAAGGTAGTCCGGACGCATCTGGTCAACCACTATACCGACAACCAACTTCGGTCTTTCCACTTGAGAAAATACTGCACAAGTCACACATAAGAAAACTAAACTGACAATTTTTTTCATTCTATAAATTATTTTGGTGCTAAGCTAAAAATTATCTCCGAAATTAAGAAGTTTTTGAGTTTAATTTTTCTTAAAGTCAAAAAAAAACTGCAAGCGAGAAGCCCACAGTTAAAAAAGTTATTATTTATAAAGTTTAGAACCTTAGTCCTAATGTTAGAAGAAGGTTGCTTCTATTGTGTTTTACCTTAGATACGATACTTGCATTGCCATTGTCTAATCCATCTATATTAGGAACAGGTAACCCAAGCCCATTCGCACTCTCTACAGCATAACGCCCACCAAAGAATGGATTAGAATAATTGGAAGTAACATTTTGATAAGCCAAATCCACATAGAATGATTTGAAGTCGTAGCCTAATCCTGCGGCTAAAGTTTTCACGCTACCCGCATACAAATCATTGTAACTCTTATCTTCTATACCACTACCATTGTTGCTAATAACACCTAAAGATGCATTGCTGAAAGGATTACTTTGATAGGCATATCCACCTCTTAGACGGAAACCTTGATAACGGTATTCTGCACCTACTTTCACTTCCGATTGATTTTTATATACTTTTCTAAAGAATTCGTTGAGCTGTGTAGTCACTTCATTATCTAAATCAGAGGTGTATTTAGGTTTGCTTACTCCTAAAGTATAATCCACATTGATCGCAAAGTTTTTATTTGGAACATAGGCAGCACTTAGCCCTACTTTGGTAGGCGAAGACAGTCTTCTGCTGCTATCATAGACATCGGATACTATGGCGTTGTTATCTAAATAATAATGGTTGTAACTTCTATTGATATTCCACCAAGTAGGCGACTGCAAACTCAGCCCCAGTCTCAGACCTCCGTCTAATTTTCTGATAACGCCTGCGGATATAGAAACCCCATTAGAAGACTCTTGGTAAGGGGTATCTTGCTTTTCATAAATCGCCGTGTCTCCGTTGCTCTTCATCATTAGCCTAAAGAAATCACCTTGTTCTAAATCTGCAGAATAAAAATTAAGTCCCCCACCCAAATACCATTGATTATCATAATTTCCGCCCACAGCAAAAGACAACACAGAAGAACGCCCTACTCTATTATAAGCGTGTCCATCGTACAATAGCTCATCTTGTACATTCTGCTCTGTACTATTGGTATAGGAAACAGCATCTGATATACTATGATTCTCAGGTGTTCTGATATAACTGTCTAAATCTCTGTATTTATAGTTTAGCCCTATATTGACAAATTTCCATTTGGAATCAAACGGTTCAAAAACCACCAATGCCCCAGCCTGTGTGAGATTAGTCTTTTTGAAAGTCTGATCCAAAGAACCGCTGCCCAAAGTAGAGGTATTGGTATAGCTCGTTACGCCCAGTGTAGCATTGATTTCGTTGATGATAGCCACACCCACTCCGGCAGGATTGGATTCTATTGTAGATAAATCTCCGCCTAATGCCCCCATACTCCCTGCCATAGACATATACCGAGAAGTTCCCGTAGGCGGTGTATAGCCTGAATAGACATCCAAAGTATTCCTGATAGCAGATACATCTTGAGCATAAAATAAAGATGCTACGCTAATTCCTATGAGTGAAAATATTTTTTTATTCATTTTTTTTATTTTTAATTATTATCTAAAGCCTCCTGTTCTGAAACCTCTGGAAGAACTCCTCGAATAATTACCTGAACTAAAACCGGAATTACTTGACCTAAAACTATTATTAGAATTTGTTCTTTGAGGCGGGTTGTTATTCACCGTCTGCTGCCTACCGAATCCGGAAGAGCGGAATCCGTCATTTCGCCTGTTAGTGTTATAGCCATTATTACTATTACCTCTATTTGAATAGAAACCGCTATTATCGCTATTTCTTCGGTAACCACCATTAGAACCCATTCTATCCACGGTATCTATTTCTGCTCTTCTATAATTTCGGTGAGGAACCACTATATAGCTATAGCCACCGTAGTAAGGATCGTAATAGCCTCTATCATAGTAAGGATTCCAGCTATAGAAACCACGATAATAAAGAGAGTAGAAGCCTCCCCAGCCAAAATATGGATTATAGCCAAAGTATGGATTGTAACCGTAATAAGGACTTGCCCAGCCCGAATTGTTCCAACCATAAGGATAATTGCCCCAATTCATTCCGAAGTAAGAGTTCCAGCCGTAGCCGCCACCCCATCCGAAACCTAAGCTCCAATAAGGCTCATAGCCAAAATCATTGTAATAAGGCGTAGCCCAGTAAGGGTCATAACGGCGTTCTACACCAGAGAAATCTCCCCAATCCGAGCTTTTGCTCCATTTATCATAGCGTTTCTCCTTTTCTCTTTTCAGTTGTTCTGATTGCTCTATGGTGTTATTGTAACTATAGTCCTTACCTATCGAATTATCATCTGCCATCAGCAGGCGTTGCTCTATCACATCTGTTTTAGGATCGTAGAAAGCTCCGTCTGTCTCTGTGTAGCCTTCTATCTGTACCCCACAAGAGACTAATACGAATCCCATAGAAACACTTAAAGCCAAAGTGCTCCATCTGTCGATTAAATTTTTGTAATTCATTTTATGTGATTTATTATGGTTTAACTATATTTGCCTTGTCTTAAAAGTATAACAAAAAATATACCATATTCATTTAATGTAAAATAGCTAACTTTAGTGTTTCTGAATAGGTTATTTAATCCATATACTTTTACAAAAGTAACAAAATAAAATTAAAGAAAAACATTAACATCTATGTCAAAACTAACCTCAAGAAGTGAAGATTATAGCAAGTGGTACAATGAGCTTGTTGTAAAAGCCGATTTAGCAGAAAGTTCCGGCGTAAGAGGCTGTATGGTAATAAAACCTTACGGGTATGCCATTTGGGAAAAAATGAGAGATCAACTGGATAAAAAATTTAAAGAAACCGGACACCAGAATGCTTACTTCCCCATTTTTGTACCCAAAAGTCTATTTGAAGCAGAAGAAAAAAACGCAGAAGGTTTTGCCAAAGAATGTGCCGTAGTTACCCACTACCGCCTAAAAACAGATCCTGAAAATCCACAAAAACTCATCGTAGATCCCAATGCAAAATTAGAGGAAGAGCTTATCGTACGACCTACTTCCGAAGCCATCATTTGGAATACCTACCGAAACTGGGTACAGTCTTACCGAGACCTTCCCATTCTCATTAACCAATGGGCGAATGTCGTAAGATGGGAAATGAGAACAAGACTTTTCCTAAGGACCGCAGAATTTCTTTGGCAAGAAGGACATACCGCACACGCCACCAAGGAAGAAGCCTTAGCCGAAACCGAACAGATGCTGGATATCTATGCTGATTTTGCCGAAAACTTTATGGCAGTACCTGTGGTGAAAGGAGTAAAAACACCTTCCGAAAGATTTGCGGGTGCAGAGGAAACTTACTGTATAGAAGCATTGATGCAAGACGGGAAAGCTCTACAAGCAGGGACTTCCCACTTTTTGGGACAAAACTTCCCTGAGGCTTTTGATGTCAAATTCACCAACAAAGAAGGTAAAATAGAATATGCGTGGGCTACTTCGTGGGGAGTATCCACAAGGCTAATGGGTGCTCTCATTATGTCTCATTCCGATGATTACGGACTTGTATTGCCTCCATCGTTAGCCCCAATTCAAGTGGTTATTGTTCCTATATTTAAAGGAGAAGAGCAGCTTAAACAAATCGACGAGGTGGCTTTTGACATTCAGCATAAATTGAAAAACTTAGGCATCTCTGTGAAATACGACAACCGCACGGAATACAAACCGGGATGGAAATTCGCCGAATATGAGCTAAAAGGTGTGCCGGTAAGAATTGCCATTGGACCGAAAGATTTGGAAAAAGGCGTTGTAGAAATCGCGAGGAGAGATACCCTGAGCAAAGAAATTCAGCCAATAGACAATATAGAGGTTTATATCAAAAATTTATTAGACAAAATCCAACAAGAGATATTCCACAAAGCCCTTAAATTCAGAGAGGAGCACATCACAAAAGTAGATTCTTACGAAGAATTTAAGGAAGTTTTGGAAACCAAAGGTGGATTTATCCTTGCCCATTGGGACGGCACCGAAGAAGAGGAAGAGCAAATAAAAGAAGAAACCAAAGCGACAATCCGCTGTATTCCATTAGAAGGCGAGAGAGAAGAAGGCGTTTCAATGATTTCAGGAAAACCGTCTAAACAAAGAGTCCTTTTTGCAAAAGCTTATTAAAAAGTAGAATCAGAGAATAGAGATATCAATACCAGAAAATTCATTTTTCGCAAAAAGCTGAATAAAAATCTATTAAACCGCCGTTTCAACTATCTTGAAATGGCGGTTTTGATTATACGATTCCTTAACAATAAATTGTTTCAGACAGAATTTTATCCAATAAAAAATCCCAATTAAGAACACCCGCAATCTTTATCGCAATGGCTTTTGCTGCTTTTAAACTTTTTGGGTGAGAAATTCTTTCTAAAAAGTTTGAATATAGAGTAGCAAGCAAACAATACTACGACAAATATAATTATATATTGTACAGCTAATGAACCATCCATTGTTTTATTTATTTTATCATTTGAATAATTGGAAAACAAAAAACGAAGCAATATAGGCTAAACCCGTCATCCCTAAGAGCTGTATCAGCGTCCATCTGATGCTCTTGGTTTCTTTGTACACTACGGCAATCGTAGAGATACACTGCATAGCAAAAGCATAATATATCAGTAGAGAAGCACCTGAAGCTAATGTAAAGACTTTGCTGCCATCAGGATATTGGTCTTTTTTCATTCTATCAATGATTTTTTCTTCCGGAGCTTCGTCATTCAAACTGTAAAGCGTGGACATCGTTCCCACAAAAACTTCTCTCGCCGCAAAACTGGTAATGATGCTTACTCCCATTTTCCAATTGTATCCCAAAGGTTTTATTATAGGTTCCATTCCTCTACCCATTTTAGCGAGGTAAGAGTTTTCTAATTCTACATTGGAAGCTACCATTTCATTCTTTTGTGGGCTTGGTCCGAAGTAGCTCAATACCCAAATAATGATACTCACGGCAAAGATTATTTTTCCGGCTCCTGTGATGAAAGCCCATACTTTTTTTAGGGTCATTTTTAGGTCATAGCCCCAAAGCGGCATTTTATAGGTGGGTAAATCCATTACCAAGAATGATTTTTCCTTAGTTTTAATGATGGTCTTTAATAATAAAGAACTTAGAAGTACCATTACAAAGCCCAATAAATACATTATTAAAAGGGTAATCGCCTGTAAACTTATCCCAAAGTACTTTTGACTGGGGATAACGAGAGAAATAATAATACTGTAGATAGGAAGCCTTGCGGAGCAGGTCATAAAAGGAGTTACAATGATGGTAATAAGCCGCTCCTTCATATTCTCTATATTTCGGGCTGCCATAATCGCAGGAATGGCACACGCCGTACCCGAGACTAATGGAACTATACTTTTGCCATTCAGCCCAAAGGGTCTTAGAAACCTGTCCATCAAAAATATGACTCTTGCCATATACCCCGAATCTTCCAAAAGGTATAAAAAATAGAGCAAAATTCCAATTTGAGGAGCAAAGACAACCACACCTCCTACCCCCGGCAATATCCCGTCTGCCACCAAACTGCTGAGAGGACCATCCGGCAGGTTTTCTTTGGTAATGCCGGCAAGCCAGTCAAAGAGGCTTTCTATCCAATCCATAGGGTATTGGGCTAATGTGAATACACTCTGGAAGATGACAAGCAGTAGTAATAAAAAGATAATATATCCCCAAAATTTGTGCACCAATATTCGGTCTAATTTCTCGGTAAGCAGCTCTTTGAAATTAGCTTTTTTTACGATAACTCTTTTGATGATTTTATCAATGTCTTGATACCGCCTGATGGTCTCTTGCACTTGCATTCGTTTTTGCGAGGTGTGTTTAAGAGCATCGGATAAGTCTTTGGCATCTATCAATTTATGATTGGAGCATAGAGCTACCCAGTTTCTATAGAGGTTGGGCTCGCTGGAAGCAGCGGATAGTTTTTCTATAATTCCCCTTTGCTCCATAGGAATATCAAAGGAAATCGTTTCTTTTTTGGAAAAGAGATTATCGTAGATGCCTTGCCTCAAGTTCTCCACTCCGATGCCTTTTTTGGCGTTGGTGGTATAGACTTTCACGCCTAATTCTTTTTCTATAGTTTCAATGTTTAGGCTGATGCCTCTTTTCTCGGTTTGGTCTATTTGGTTGATGACCAATACCATCGGTATTCCTAAATCTTGAATCTGCTGCAGCATCAACAAGCCTCTTTTGATACTGAGAGCTTCTATGGTGTAAACCACTCCGCAATAGTTCTTCTCCTCCTGAATGAGATAATCACTGAACACAGCCTCGTCTTCCGAAGACGGATAGATGCTATACGCTCCCGGCAGGTCTATCACTTCTACCTCCTCGTCTCGGTAGGTATAGTTACCGGCAAGACTGGCTACTGTAACCCCCGCATAGTTCCCCGTCTTTTGATTGGTATGGCAGAGGGTGTTGAACAATGTAGATTTACCCACATTAGGATTACCTACTAAAAGAATTCTTTTTTTTATTTTGGCTTGCATTTTTGTATTCATTTTTTTTAGAGGGCTTCTACCAGAATATACCGTGCTTCTTCTTCGCGTAGAGCTACCCTGCTTTTTTCAACCCCAAATTCTATATATAGAGGTCCGCCAAAAGGTGCCTGATACAGAACTTCAAAAACAGTATCCGGGATAAGCCCCATTTCTATAATCTTCCCGGGCATTTCCTGCTCGTGGTCATCAGTATAACCAGTGATTTTACCTTTCTTACGATGAGGATAATTACAAAGTTTAGATTTAATTTTTGTTTCCAACTTGCTTTTTACCTGCAAAGATAAGTTTATTTGAAACAAATCAAAATACCGAAAATGGTTTTTATAAATTTTCATCATCACCCCGCTACTGACAGTTCTAAATTCAAATCAACTAAAGCATTCAAAATTAAACATTTTCTTTACCACAATCAGCACCCTATAAGAAACCTTACCAGAGTACCGCCCAAAATCAAGCATATGTACTTATAATCGTATGTAACTAAAGCTGTATTATGGGGTACAACTTGTCTGCAAAATATAATGACTATGAAGAGTAAATTCACTATGTTTGTACTTTAGTTGAAATTTTATTTAAATAAAGACCAATTTATATGAAAAAAATTACACTAATAATTTGTATGATTTGTGCCGGTATTTGCTTTGCTCAAGTACATATTGGGAAATTTTCTAATCCTGATTCTAAATGGACTTACGGAGGATATGCCGGTGTAGGAGGTGTTTTGGGGAACAATTCTGAAACCTCTATATACATAGCACCAAGAGTAGGATATCTTGTCGATTCAAACTTAGAGGCAGGACTTAGCGGAAGTCTCAATTGGTTTAGCTCTAAGTACTACAATGCTTCTACACTCGGAGTTGGCCCTTATGCCAATTAGTATATCGGCAGAAATTTCTTTATCAATGGATTGTTCCAAGAATATTTCATTAACTATAAGAACAAAAGCAACGATGCAAAAACGAACTATAACGAACCTGCATTATACTTCGGAGCCGGCTATATGCAGCGTATAGGAAATAAAGCTTACATTCAAATAGGCGGCATGTACAATGTTTTATACAACAAAGACAAAAACCATTTGGGAGGTGCTTTCGTTCCTAATATCGGGATTGTATTCGGAATCTAATCCTGAATCTTACTAATATGAATTTAAACAAAATCGTCCAGCCTTTTATTGAAATTTTTCCAGGTGATTTTTCCTTGAATCCAATCCAAAGACAGACGCCTAAAGTTTTATTATGCAGATTATTTTTGGCAAAAACACGACGAAATGCTTTGCTCAAAGTTTGGATTTGACAAACTTTACGCCGAAGATGCCGATTTTTTCATACATTGGCAGGATATGATGGGAATCTAAGCATAGACTATACAATATTTTTAATTGCCTTGAAAAAGGCTTTCTGGATAAGGATTGGCAGGAAATGAACTATAAAGTACTTACAGATGAAGATTTTCAAATACTGAGAACTTGGTATGAAAACTACAATACACGATTGAATAAAAATATCATCTCGGCACAAGAATCTTTGGCATTAATGCAACAATCCAATCCTAAGTTTATCCTCAGAAATTATATGCTCTATGAGAGCATCAACGAACTAAATGAAGACAAAACAGAAATACTAGATAAACTTATCACGGCATTAGAAACCCCTTATATAGAAATCTATCCCGAGTTTTCCACAAAAAGACCCCGGAGGTATGACAATACAACCGGATGCTCTATGCTCTCGTACAGTTCTTAGAAATGATTCAATGATTTCATTAATCCTAAAAGAACAGAAACCTCTTTGGCAAATATACTTTTGAAAGGCCTACAATGGAACCATCTCAGTTACTTCCACATCATAACCTGATATCACAGGCTTTTGGTTTGGTGTTTGCGTAATAATCCTAAATTTTGTAATACCTAAGTTTTTGAGTATCTGTGTACCTACGCCGTATTCCATATAATTCGCAGAAAGTTTTGGATGAAACTCTTTGCCGTTTTGGAAATCTAAAAACCGTTGTAATTTCAGCATTGTATTTTCGGCATTAGAAACATTATTGATGAAAACTACAGCCCCTTTTCCCTCGTCATTGATCATCTTAGTAACTTTTTCCAGCAAAAGTTTTTCTCCATTAGCAAGACGGTTTAGGACATCAAAATATTCGCTGGAGCTCTGTACTCTTACTAGCACAGGCTCATCCTGTTCCCACACTCCTTTAGTCAAGGCAAAATGAATCTGCTCCGTATGTTTTTCTTGAAAAGCGTGAAAATCAAAATCTCCATATACGGTTTTCACCTTCCTTTCTTCTATTTTGGTAACCAAATCTCCTTTTCTTAGGCGGTATTCTATCAAGTCTTCTACGGAGATTATTTTCAGCCCGTGTTCTTTGGCCAATTCTTCCAACTGCGGAAGCCTTGCCATAGTGCCGTCTGCGTTCATTATTTC
The DNA here is from genome assembly GCF_900101995.1 of Riemerella columbipharyngis. Lineage (GTDB taxonomy): Bacteria > Bacteroidota > Bacteroidia > Flavobacteriales > Weeksellaceae > Riemerella > Riemerella columbipharyngis. The sequence goes on from NZ_FNAS01000005.1 coordinate 59,608, forward strand.
ACAAATTACTCCACCCTGCTTCAGTCCTGCCATTGTGGTAAGGTCTATGGCGGCTTCGGTGTGCCCAGCTCGTTTCAGTACGCCTCCTTTTTTTGCTCTTAGCGGGAAGATATGCCCCGGACGCATAAAGTCCGATGGCTTACTGTTTTCATTCATCAGTGCGAGGATTGTTTTGGCTCTGTCTCCAGCAGATATTCCTGTAGAAACGCCATCTCCCAATAAATCTACGGAAACCGTGAATGCGGTCTGTTTGGGGTCGTTACTCCTGGTCACCATAATGTCCAGCCCAAGCTCGTCGCAGCGTTCTTCCGGCAGCGGCATGCAGATAAGCCCCCTCCCGTATATTGTCATAAAATTAATCATTTCCGGAGTAGCAAGTTCAGCAGCAGCAAGAAAGTCTCCTTCGTTTTCCCTGTTTTCGTCATCTATTACAATGATGATTTTTCCTTTTTTCAGGTCTTCTAATGCTTCCGGAATAGTATTTAATGTAGTCTTAGACATTTTAAAATTTTAATCCCTTAAATTGAGTTACAAATGTAGAAAAAAAAACACTTTCAAGCTCAATAAATTCATGAAAAAATTTAGAAAAATTTCAATAACTTGTCTTCTGTCTCAAAGAAAAGTAGCTCTAAGAATAGAATTCTATCAAGCAATTATTAGCAGGTACAAAAAATCCCCGCCAGAGAATGGCAGGGATTCTTGTGGAGATTTTTCTTTTATTTTAGTTGTTGTTCGAGCTTACAGCCGGCTTGTTTTGTCCGGGTGCTATATTCATCAGTTTCATAAATTCGTCTAATTTAGGCATAATGATGATTTCCGTTCTACGGTTTTCTGCTCTGCCGGAAATACTCATATTTGTGGTTTTAGGATTGTATTCGCTGCGTCCTCCTGCGGTAATTCTGGACGGATCCACACCAAACTGATTTTGTAAAATCCTTGCTACAGAAGTGGCTCTCAAAGCAGATAGATCCCAGTTGTCTGTAGGTGTAGCAGAGGATTTCAGCGGTACATTGTCTGTATTTCCTTCTATGAGGACAGAATATTTGTCGTAGTCGTTAATTACTTTTGCTACTTTACCCAATACTTCCATAGCAGACGGCTGGATGTTCCAATCTCCAGTTTTGTATAGCATCTTGTCGGATAAAGAAATCATTACCACTCCTTTTAGTACTTTTACTTGGACATCAGAGTCGTCTATATTGTCTAATGAGCGTTTAAGTTTATTGGAGAGAGCAAGATTCAAACTGTCGTTCCTACTATTAGCGGAGATGAGTTGCTTGATATATTTGTTGGAAGCGTTAATCTCTCCCACCAGTTTATCAATGTTGGTAGAAGAGCGTCCATTATTTGCCAGACAAGCGTCCAAAGAGCTTTTTAGAGCTTCGTTCTGACTGTTGAGCAGTTTGTTTTGGCTGTCAAGCCCTGCATTTTGTGCTTTCAGGTCTTGGATTTGTCTCTGGTTTTCAGCGGCATTATCCAAGCAGGTTTTGTAGTTGAGGTTTAGTGCATCGTATTGTTTTTTGCTCACACACGATGTCAAAGAAACAGCCATAGCAGAGATGGCAAAAATTTTTATCAGTTTCATAGTAATAATGTTTTCTAAAAATTTAACCAAAGTTACAAATTCAATTTGAATATAAAATTTATCTTTGCTGTAAAAAATATTAAACCTTGTTAAATATTCATAACTTTTCTTCCGAACTTTCTGCTTTGGTAGAGCAATTTTCGAGCCATACTTATCTTTTAGGGGTAAGCGGAGGGGTAGATTCTATGGTGCTGTGTCATTTATTTTTGTCTAAAGGTATTGATTTTCAGATATCTCACATCAATTATAAATTAAGAGGCAAAGACTCCGATTTAGACAAAAAAACAGTAGAAGATTTTTGTGTTAAAAACAAGATTAAACTTCATATTTACGAAGTCTCCGAGAAAGACAACAAGCCTGCCGAAGGGTCTATACAACTATGGGCAAGAGAACTGCGGTACAAGATATTCCAAAAAATTATGCGGGAGAAAAATTTGGATTTTTTGGCAACGGCACACCACCTTGATGATAATTTGGAAACTTTCATCATTAATCTTTCCAGAGGAGCCGGAGTAAAAGGACTTTCGGGTATTCCGAAGTGCGATAATAATATCGTCCGCCCATTACTGGGATTTACGAAAAAAGAAATCTACGCCTATGCAAAAAATCAAAAGGTCCCCTACCGGGAAGATTTGTCTAATACAAAGAATGATTATCTAAGAAACGAAATAAGAAATCTTATCATTCCGAAATTATTGGAAACCAATGGAGCTTTTATGTCTAATTTCAAAAAAAGTATTTCTATCCTTAATGATACCCAGCACTATTTATCGGAAAAGATAGGGCAAGATTTAGAAAACATTACCCTTAAAAAAAATGATTCGGAATTAACTTTGGACAAAAACAAATTACAACAACTGTCTCCTTTTACCCAATACGAAATCCTTAGACGGTTTGGATTTAATGACGCCAAGGAAATTGCTAAGATATTTGATGCCAATACGGGAAGTGTATTCTATACCTCGGAACATCAATTGATAATAAACCGAAATGAACTGATTATCATTAGCCCAAAAGAAAAAAAAGAAGATTTGCAAGAAATCTCATTGCCGAAAAAAAAAGAAATAGACCTATCCCAATGGATTGGAAACGACTTTGAAACAAAGAAAATGGTATGGAAATTGGATGCAAACCTTGTAACATTTCCTCTCAAACTTAGACTAAAGAAAGAGGGTGATATTTTCTACCCAATGGGTATGCAAGGGAAGAAAAAGGTGTCTAAGTATCTGAAAGATGAGAAGCTGTCAATACTGATGAAGCAAAAAATACGGCTGCTCTGTGATGCAAAAGATCGCATTTTGGGGATAGTACCACTGCGGCAAGATGCAAGATTTGCATCAAAAAGCAATGATAATGAAGTGATTATAATACTAAAGAAATCTAAGAACCAATGAAAATAAGAACTGTTTTATTGATATTTTTTACGATGATGGCTGGGCTGTTTTCGGCTCAAATCAAAAATCCGGCAAAGTTCAAGCTTTCCGTAAAAGACTTGGGAGACAATCTCTATGAGGCTGTACTCACCGTTAATCTGGAAGACGGCTGGCATATCTATTCCAAAGATCTTCCTGAAGACAGCGGTATCCCTACGGAAATGAATCTAACCGGTAAAAACATAGACAAAATAGGCGGTGTAGTAGAAGTGGGAACAAAACACGATGAGTTTTCGGAGGCTTTTGGTACCCGTATTGTGTTTTACTCCGGTACGGCGGCTTTCAAACAGAAATTCAAAATAAAAGATCCGGACAAGGCGGCTGATATTGAAGCCGAAATCACTTACCAAACTTGTAACGACAAAGTCTGCTTAGCACCGAATACATTGGAATTTGAACATACCATTGCCGCAAAAGGAAATACTGAAATAACAGCTCCTTTTGCGGCAAAAACAGATTCTCTGAAAAACACAACTAATGAAGAGCCTGCAAAAACAGAAAACGATACCATAGGAAAAACAACTGCCCAAGAGGTAGCAAACCCCACCACAGATGCTAATGAGCTAAGGATACAAAGCCTTGACCCTGAGCATCCTTTAGTGGATTCCGGAATGGAAGAAACCGCCGCTAAGGATAACAGCTATCAATGGATTTTTATTTTAGGATTTTTGGGCGGACTTATCGCATTGCTTACCCCTTGCGTATTTCCGATGATTCCTCTTACAGTATCGTTCTTTACCAAAGGAGCTAAGGATAAAGCCAAAGGTAGGAGAGACGCGATTGTTTATGGGATTTTCATCTTGCTTATATTCGTCCTTCTGAGTGTGCCGTTCCATATTATTGATGGTATATCGGGGAATATTTTTAACCAAATAGCTACAAATATATGGCTCAATCTATTCTTCTTCGGTATTTTTATTTTCTTTGCGATAAGCTTTTTTGGGTATTATGATATTACCTTGCCGAGCTGGATTGCAAATAAATCTTCCAAAGCGGAAGAAGCCGGAGGATTGGTCGGGATATTTTTTATGGCACTTACTTTGGTGATTGTTTCATTCTCTTGTACAGGACCTATTTTAGGAAGTTTGTTGGGAAGTGCTGTTACGGGTTCCAGCAATGTTCCGATGCTGCTCACTTTCGCCTTAGGCGGTTTTGGGCTGGCGTGGGCTATTGTGTTCGGGCTTTTAGCACTATTCCCTCAGGCACTACATAGTTTACCGAAATCCGGAGGCTGGATGAATACCGTAAAGGTGGTTTTAGGTTTTATAGAATTGGCATTGGCTATGAAATTCCTCTCTAAGGCAGATTTGGTTTCTAAAACATTTTTCCTGAAACGAGAGCTGTTCATAGGGATATGGATTGTGATAAGCATAGGCTTAGTGCTTTATTTATTTGGGAAAATAAGATTCCCACACGATGACAAAAATCCTAAAATTTCTTTATCCAGGAAGATAATTGGCGTGCTTGGGATAGGATTTGTGGTATATCTTATACAAGGAATTGTCCCTTCCGAAAAACCAAAGTTAGAGATGCTTAGCGGTATTTTACCCCCTGTGAATGTCAGCTATTTTCATAATGATGAAGACGGTATCATGGGCATTCATCCTCAGCATGATTACTTTGAGGCGATTGCTTTAGCCAAAAAAGAAAACAAACCCGTGCTTATAGACTTTACCGGCTATGGTTGCGAAAACTGCCGAAAAATGGAAGAGTTCGTATGGAGCCAGCCGGATATATTGCCTTTACTTCAGAATGAGGTAATCCTTGCTTCCCTATATGTAGATGACAAAGAGGAGCTGCCTGCCGAGAAGCAATCCAAGATGGATATGGGAAATGGGCAAATGAAAAAAATCAAGACCATAGGAGACCGCTGGAGTATGTTCCAACAAGTGAATTTTAATAATAATTCTCAGCCTCATTATGTCCTTGTAACTCCGGACGAGCAGGTAATTAACAAGCCTGTATCGGGATATATGCCAAAAGAAAAATTCAAAAAATTCATAGAAACAGGTGTAAGTTATTACAAAAATAAACATTAAAGTTTTTTTAAAAATATTGTACTTAAATTATCCTCTAATACAAAAAACTTGATAATATTTTTGTAAATAATTGAATAAATATTTTGAGAATTTTATAGTGCTTTTGAAAGGAAAGAGTATTACTATGAATATTTCAAATAGGCAATCAGGCATAAACGTGACTGTCTCATAAACATTTTCTGCAAAGCTTATAGGATAGTTCTCTGTTGATAACAACAAGATATTATATTGATGGTAGATACTTGAATTATAATTAAATAGCATTATCAGTGTTTTTTAGCAAAAAAGAATAGTCTCTATAAAGTCCGAAATACCCGTCATTAGTATCAACAGAAAATTTTAGCTCTAAACTTACGAGTTTTCTATCCTTGCCTAAGCTTATAACAATATAAATGTAATAATACTTTTTCATTTTTAGCCATACTTAAAAGATAGACTGTCTGTGGTTTGGAAACAATCATACGAACTAATTATTGTATATGCTCTTTTAAAAATACGCAGAAGGAGATGAAACAAAATTCTAAAAACACTAATCTATCAACTATCTTATCCATATGTCATCTTTTTCTATGGGGTTATTATGTGTTTTCATAAACTTCCAAACAAACTCATTGAATAGTTTATATTTTTCGGTATCACTTACTTCCTTACCATTAACAAATGTTTTGTACTCAAAATCACCATTTAATAGGTCTGCTTGTTGATATTTATAGCTTGGATTTTCGGTAAACTTTTTTACTTCTTCCAGATAGATACCTTGCTTCTATTTTTCAGCAATAAACTTAACCGAAGACCAAGGAAAAAACTTAAATTTTAGAACTCCGAAAGACCTTTTTTATCAATGTGTTACATTGGTTGGTCGGATGTATCTATTTAAATAAGCAGAATAGCAGTGTAATATTTAGATAAACAAATATTACTCTAGAGTATTAAAATAATGAAAAATAGACTTTGATGGGACTTTTTATAACAATATCACAATAAAAACTATAAATCAATTATATAAATACATTTTCTTTATAAAAAGAAGTAAATCAGTATATCATTAACCATAATTTTATAGTTTTTTAGTATTGGTTTTGATTTATTCTGTACATTTATCATTCTATATTTTTAAGATAAAAAAGCACACCCACTAAAAAAACATCGCTCTTTTTTAAGTTTTTTATGGGATAAAATTTTTATTCTTCTATATAGAACACTTTCACTGTGGGTATTAAGGAGGCTTTATCAGTATTTAGCTATTTCAATGCATAATATTTATAGTGTGTTTTTCTATGTTTTTAATGGTAGTCCATTAGTAATAAATGGTAATTTTTGCACACTTGATATTTACCCACCTTTTTTATCCTTTTAGATTTCCAATCCTTTTATCAATATTTTATCAGCCTTTTTTATTTTGTCTTTTTTGTTAAAATAAATATTTCTTTTTCAGGAAATTCTTGAAGATTTGCGTTATGCAAATTATGATAGATATATTTAATTTCTATTATTAGACAATATATGTTCAAAAAAAATACCACTCCTTTGTTAAAAAGTGGCATTTCTTCCTTTTAAGAGAAATTTATTCTTCTGTTGTTTCTTCTTTTTTTACTTCCTCAACAGTAGCTGTAGGCTCTGCTTTCTTAGTAGTAGAGGATTTAATACGGCGGCTTCTTCTTGTAGATTTTTTCTCTACTTCGTTAGGGTTGTAGAGTTCATTGAAATCCACCAGCTCTATCATAGCCATATCGGCAGCATCTCCTAATCTAAATCCTGTTTTAATAATTCTACAATATCCTCCATTTCTCTCAGCTATTTTAGGAGCAACCGTTCTAAATAGCTCACTTACAGCATATTTATTTTGAAGATATGAGAATACTGTTCTCCTGTTATGTGTAGTATCTTCTTTTGATTTTGTAAGAAGAGGTTCTACATAGACTCTCAGTGCCTTAGCTTTGGCTACCGTAGTCATAATTCTTTTATGCTCAATTAGCGAACATGCCATATTAGAAAGCATAGCCCTCCTATGTGATGCCGTTCTGCCTAAATGATTTATTTTTTTTCCGTGTCTCATTTTAACGATTATTTATCAGAGTCTAATTTATATTTTGTTACATCAAAACCGAAGTTCAATCCTTTAGAATGAACCAGTTCTTCTAGTTCTGTCAAAGATTTTTTACCGAAATTTCTAAATTTCATCAAATCTGATTTACTATAAGCAACCAATTCGCCTAAAGTTTCTACTTCCGCAGCTTTCAAGCAATTCAAAGCTCTTACGGAAAGATCCATATCCGCTAATTTTGCTTTAAGAAGCTGTCTTATGTGAAGCGTTTCTTCGTCATACTGAATAGAAGCCTTTACTGCCTCAGTTTCTAAGGTGATTCTTTCATCTGAAAATAACATAAAATGATAAATCAAAATCTTAGAAGCCTCTGTAAGAGCATTCTGAGGAGATATAGAGCCGTCTGTTTCAATATCTAATACCAACTTCTCGTAATCTGTCTTCTGCTCTACACGGTAGTTTTCTATACTATATTTTACTTTTTTTATAGGCGTATAAATAGAATCTATAGCAATAGTCCCTAATGGAGCATTATTCAGTTTATTTTGGTCAGAAGGCACATAACCTCTCCCTTTATTGATATTAAACGAAATTTCAAAACTCACATTTTTAGATAGATTACAGATAACCAAATCCGGATTTAAAACCTCAAATTCTGTAATAAACTTTCCTAAATCTCCCGCAGTTATTTGAGTTTGTTTAGAAATTTTAGCAGAAACATTTTCCCCTTTTGCATTTTCTGAATTTGCCTTTAGACGAAGTTGTTTCAAATTAAGTATAATTTCGGTAACATCCTCAATAACACCCGGTATAGTAGAAAATTCGTGCTCTACGCCTTCTATTTTGATAGATGTAATAGCATAACCTTCGAGAGAAGAGAGAAGTACTCTTCTCAAAGCATTACCGATAGTTAATCCAAAACCTGGCTCTAATGGTCTGAATTCAAACTGACCGCTGAATTCCGTAGAATTAAGTAAGATTACTTTATCGGGTTTAATAAAATTTAAAATTGCCATAATATTGGGTTGAGCAAAAATTTAAGGGTTATTTAGAGTAAAGTTCGACAATTAACTGTTCCTTGATGTCTTCAGGAATTTGTATTCTTTCAGGTGCATTAACGAAAGTACCCTCCTTAGTTTCATCATTGAACTGAAGCCACTCATAATCAGATCTACTTGAAAGTGCATCTTCAATTACAGAAAGTGACTTAGATTTAGCTCTCACTCCCACTTTATCCCCAGGCTTTAGGTTATAAGATGGTATATTTACAATCTCACCGTTTACAGAGATATGTCTATGAGATACTAATTGTCTCGCTGCAGCTCTAGTTTTAGCAAAGCCTAATCTATACACTACATTGTCCAATCTTGATTCACAAAGTTGTAAAAGAACCTCACCTGTAACACCTAAGCTACTGTGTGCCCTCTTAAACATATTGGAGAACTGTCTTTCCAAGATGCCGTAAGTATATTTTGCTTTTTGTTTTTCTGCAAGCTGAGTCGCATATTCAGATCTTTTTGCACCTCTTCTCTTATTTGGTCCATGCTGTCCTGGTGGTTGATTTTTTCTTCTCTCGAAGTTTTTATCATCTCCATAAATTGCAGCACCAAATTTTCTTGCAATTTTAGTTTTTGGTCCTATATATCTTGCCATTATTTTTGATTTTAGATGATTTTAGATTTTAATAAAATCTCAATTAAACTCTTCTTCTTTTAGGTGGTCTACATCCGTTGTGCGGCATAGGTGTTACATCTACGATTTCACTTACCTCAATACCAGAATTATGTATAGATCTTATAGCTGATTCTCTACCCGCACCTGGCCCTTTCACGAATACCTTCACTCTCCTCAAACCAGCTTCGTAAGCCACTTGAGCACAGTTTTCAGCTGCCATCTGAGCAGCAAAAGGAGTATTCTTTTTAGACCCTCTAAAACCCATCTTTCCGGCAGAAGACCAAGAGATAACTTCTCCGTTTTTATTCGTTAAAGAAATAATAATATTATTAAAAGTCGCTTGGATGTGTGCTTCTCCAATAGATTCAACTTTTACTTTTCTTTTTTTGGTAACTTTTGTTTGTTTTGCCATAATTCTAACGATTATTTACTTGCCTTCTTCTTGTTAGCAACAGTTTTTCTTTTTCCTTTACGGGTTCTAGAATTGTTTTTCGTTCTTTGGCCTCTTAAAGGTAATCCCAGTCTGTGACGTATTCCTCGTTGGCAGCCTATGTCCATCAATCTTTTGATGTTCAATTGTACTTCAGATCTAAGCTCACCTTCTACTTTGATGTTTTCAGTGATGTAATTTCTGATAGCAGCCAATTCATCGTCATTCCATTCGCTGACTTTCTTGTCTTCGCTGATTCCAGCACTCTTCAAAATTTCCGACGCAGTACTTTTTCCTATTCCATAAATGTAGGTAAGTCCTATTACGCCTCTTTTGTTTTTTGGTAAATCAATACCTGCAATTCTCGCCATAATTTAATTTTGCAAAATTAGCCTTGTCTTTGTTTAAATTTAGGGTTCTTTTTGTTAATAATATACAATCTGCCTTTTCTTCTTACGATTTTGCAGTCTGCACTTCTTTTTTTAATTGATGCTCTTACTTTCATCTGATTTCTCTATTTAATTTGTTCTTTTTCAGACAAAATCTCTGATTTCATCTTATATTTTTTTTTCAGATTAGTATCTGAATGTAATCCTACCTTTTGTCAAGTCATAAGGCGACATCTCCAGCTTTACTTTATCTCCAGGTAATAATTTGATATAATGCATCCTCATCTTACCAGAAATATGAGCGATTAGAATATGTCCATTCTCAAGCTCAACGCGAAACATGGCATTTGATAATGCTTCCACTATCACGCCATCTTGTTCAATATGTTTTTGTTTAGCCATTGTCCTAACTTATTTATTTGGTGTTCTAGACAATTTAGACTGCATCAAACCATCATAATGATGATTCAACAAATAAGTATTGATTTGCTGAACGGTATCCAAAACTACCCCAACCATAATCAACAGAGATGTACCTCCGAAGAATAGTGCAAATCCGTCTGTCTGAACAATGCTTCCACGCACCAAAGCCGGAAGAATTGCAAAGATAGATAAAAATATTGCTCCAGGCAAAGTAATTTTTGATAAAATATCATCTAAATAGTCTGAAGTCTCTTTTCCAGGTCTCACTTTAGGAATCAATCCACCGTTCCTTTTCAAATCATCAGCTATCTGATTTACAGGAATAGTAATTGCCGTATAAAAGAATGAGAAAATCACAATCAGGATAGCAAACAACATATTATACTGCCAGCTGAAAACATTTTTGAATCCGGCAAGGAAAGTATTCGTCTCGTCAAGTTTTGTAAGCAGCCCTGGCACAAACATAAGAGCTTGAGCAAAGATAATAGGCATCACACCTGCAGCATTTACCTTAAGAGGTATCCACTGCCTTGCTCCTTGGCTCATTCTATTACCGCCTCCTCGTGCGTGTGCTCTACTTACATACTGGATAGGAATTTTTCTAACAGCCACAGATAACACAACAGCCAGTAAAATAACCAATATCCAAAGTAAAACTTCTATCAATATCATAATAGCTCCTGCACCACCTTTCCCTGTTTGAGTAGAAACTTCTTGTATAAAAGCTCCTGGAAAGCCGGCTAAGATTCCAACCATAATCAATATTGAAATCCCATTGCCTATTCCTTTATCGGTTATCTTTTCTCCCAGCCACATTGCAAAAAGAGAGCCTGCTACCAATATCACAACACTAGGGAACCAAAACATAAAAGATGTAGGCTCCACATAGTATGCCGACTGAAACTGAGCATAAGGAATAAACACGCTTGTAATAGTTCCTAAATAAAAAGGAGCCTGAACCAGACATACCGCTATTGTCAGCCAACGGGTAATTTGATTAAGCGTATTCCTACCACTCTCCCCATCTTTCTGCAACTTCTGGAGGTATGGTACTGCCATTCCCATAAGCTGAACAATAATGGAAGCCGAAATATAAGGCATAATTCCCAATGCCATAATAGAAGCACGGCTAAATGCACCACCCGTAAAAGAAGACAGCAAACCTAAGAGACCTGCGCCCTGTTTACTACCTCCATTATGCTGATATTGTTCTAAAAGACTACCTACTTGTGCCATATTGATAGCCGGTAGAGAGATATAAGATGCGAATCTATACACCAATATCATCCCCAAAGTGTAAAGAATTTTTTCCCTTAACTCTTTAAGGTTCCATATATTTTTAAGTGTTTGTATAAATTCTTTCATGGTAATAATTATAGAGTAACTGCTTTCCCCCCAGCTTTGTTGATTAATTCTTCAGCGGACTTTGTAAATTTGTTTGCAGAAATAGCAACTCCGGATTTCAATTCTCCCCTTCCCATGATTTTGATTAAATCATTTTTAGAAACTAATCCATTTTCTACTAAAACCTCTTTAGTGATATCACCTTTAATACCTTTAGTATCGATAAGATTTTGAATAGTATCCAAATTGATGCTTCTGTATTCTTTTCTGTTGATATTATTGAAACCAAACTTAGGAAGTCTTCTTTGTAAAGGCATTTGTCCTCCTTCAAAACCTATTTTGATAGAGTATCCAGATCTAGATTTTTGCCCTTTATGTCCTTTTGTGGAAGTCCCACCTTTTCCACTGCCTTGCCCTCTACCTATTCTCTTAGAATTATGTGTAGAGCCTGCTGCAGGTTTTATACTATTTAATTTCATTTTGTCTTATTTATTAATTATAAATCAAAAATATTTTCAAGAACAGAGACTAAAGATAAAAAACAATTCTGTCCAAAGTCTCTATTCTATGAGTATTTTTATTTTTGCACTTCTACTAAATGCTTTACTGTAGCCACCATACCTAATATTGCCGGTGTAGCTTCGTGCTCTACTACTTGGTGTAATTTTTTGAATCCTAAAGCTTCAAGGGTTCTTTTTTGGGTTTTGGTTCTACCAATAGCACTTCTTACTTGTTTTATTTTTATTGTTGCCATTTATTCAAAATTAACCGTTAAAAACTTTATCTAATGTTACACCTCTCATCCTAGCGATTTCTTCTGGTCTTCTGAGATCTAATAACGCCTTGAAAGTAGCTTTCACCACATTGTGAGGGTTAGAAGAACCTTTAGACTTTGAAAGGATATCATGTACCCCTGCTGATTCCAATACAGCTCTCACCGCACCACCAGCGATAAGCCCTGTACCATGGGAGGCAGGTCTTAGGAATATATTAGCTCCACCATATCTTGCACTTGTTTCATGAGGAATGGTATGATTGATTACCGGTACTCTTACAAGGTTTTTCTTAGCATCTTCTACCGCTTTAGCTATAGCAGAAGCAACCTCTTTTGATTTACCAAGTCCAAATCCTATAACACCGTCTTCGTTCCCTACTACTACGATAGCAGAAAACCCAAACGCTCTACCTCCTTTGGTTACCTTAGTTACTCTATTTACGGCAACCAAACGATCTACTAATTCTAAACCACCAGGTTTTACTCTTTCAATATTATTTAATCCTAACATAATTTCTTAATTTTTAAAATTTCAAACCTGCTTCTCTAGCACCGTCAGCAAGAGCTTTTACTCTTCCGTGATACACGAAACCATTTCTATCAAATACTACTTTCTCGTATCCCGCAGCAATTGCTTTCTCTGCAATAGCTTTTCCTACTGCTGCAGAAACCTCTGTTTTAGTTCCTTTTACATTCACGCCTTTTTCTCTGGAAGACGCTTGAACTAAAGTTTTACCTTCTTTATCGTCGATTAACTGAGCATAGATTTCCTTGTTACTTTTGAAAACAGATAATCTTGGTGCTGCTTGAGTTCCGGAAATTTTTCCTCTAACTCTTCTCTTTATTCTTAATCTTTTTTCTTCTTTACTTAATGCCATTATTCTTAAATTTTAATTTTAAGCTGATTTACCGGCTTTTCTTCTAATTTGTTCTCCTACAAATCTCACACCTTTCCCCTTGTATGGTTCAGGTTTTCTAAAAGATCTGATTTTTGCAGCCACCATACCCAAAAGCTGTTTATCGTAAGATGACAGCGTGATGATTGGGTTTTTACCTTTTTCAGTCACAGTATCTACTTGGATTTCCTTAGGAAGTTCCATTACGATACCGTGTGAAAAACCAAGTGCTAATTCTAATTTTTGCCCTTGGTGAGATGCTCTATAACCTACACCCACAAGCTCTAATTTTTTAGTGAATCCTTCAGAAGTACCGATCACCATATTATTGATCAATGCTCTGTAAAGACCGTGAAGAGCTTTGTGTTGTTTAGAGTCAGACGGTCTGTTCACAGTCAGTTCTCCGTCTTTTTGTTCCACAGTAATCCCTCCCGTAAGCTCCTGAGAGAGTTCTCCCTTAGCTCCTTTTACCGTTACTACACCATCCTTTTCGGATACGGTAACGCCGGCAGGAATATTTATAATTGCTTTACCAATTCTTGACATTTTCCTTGAATTAAAAATTAATAAACATAGCAGATTACTTCGCCACCCACTTTTTCTTCTCTTGCTTTTTTATCAGTCATCACACCTTTAGAAGTTGAGATGATAGCAATACCCAAACCATTAAGTACTCTCGGAAGCTCCGCAGAACCTCTATACTGTCTCAAACCTGGTCTTGATGCCCTTTGGATAGACTTAATTGCAGGTTTATTAGTTTTTTTGTCGTACTTCAAAGCGATTTTGATATTCTCTTGAACAGTGTTAGCCTCAAACTTATAGTTTAAGATATAACCTTGATCAAATAAGATTTTCGTAATCTCCTTTTTGATTTTTGATGCAGGAATTTCCACCACTTTGTGGCCTGCGCTTTGTGCGTTCCTTACTCTTGTTAGGAAATCTGAAATTGGATCTGTTACCATTTCTTTTTATTTAATTTATTGGTTAATGATAATCAGTTTTGATAAATCCTTTCTATTGGTTTTTTTCAACTTAATTATCTTGATTTATAAAAAATTGTTACCAACTAGCTTTTTTAACTCCAGGGATTAGTCCTTGGTTAGCCATTTCTCTAAAAGTAACCCTTGAAATTCCAAAAGTTCTCATATACCCTCTTGGTCTTCCTGTAAGTTTACAACGATTGTGCAATCTTACCGGCGAAGCGTTTTTAGGCAATTTTTGTAATGCCTCATAGTCTCCCGCCTCTTTTAGGGCTTTTCTTTTAGCAGCATATTTAGCAACTAATGCTTCTCTTTTACGCTCACGCGCTTTCATTGATTCTTTTGCCATTTTCTTAATTCTTTTTAAATGGTAAACCGAAGTGAGTTAATAGTGCTTTTGCTTCTTTATCAGTGTTAGCACTTGTTACGAAAGTGATGTCCATACCTTGTATTTTTTTCACTTTATCAATCACGATCTCCGGGAAGATAATTTGTTCGGTAATACCTAAATTGTAATTACCTCTCCCATCGAAACCATCAGCTTTAATACCGTTAAAATCTCTAATTCTCGGTAATGCAGAAGATGTAAGTCTATCTAAAAACTCATACATTTTATCTGCTCTAAGGGTTACCTTAGCACCGATAGGCATTCCTTTTCTCAATTTGAAAGAAGCCTCATCTTTTTTAGAAATAGTACCTACTGCTTTTTGTCCGGTAATTGCTGTCAATTCCTCCACTGCGTAATCTACGATTTTCTTATCGGCTGTAGCAGCACCCAATCCTTGGGAAACAACGATTTTCTCTAACTTAGGTACTTGCATAACAGATTTGTACCCAAACTCTTCCATCATTGCTGGAATAATTTTTTCTTTATATAATTTTTTTGGTCTTGCTATATATTCCATCATCTTTTAATTATAAAGTTTCACCGGATTTTTTTGCAAATCTTACTTTCTTACCATCTACCATTCTATAGCCCACTTTAGTAGCTTTTCCTGTTTTAGGATCTACTAATGCAAGATTAGAAATATGGATAGATGCTTCTTTTTCTACAATGCCGCCCTGAGGGTTTTGTGCAGAAGGTTTAGTATGTCTTTTAACAATATTAAGACCTGCTACGATGGCTCTATTCTTATCTTTGATCACTTCGATAACTTCACCGCTTCTACCTTTGATAGACTTATTTCCGGTAGTAACGATTACAGTGTCTCCTCTTTTGATTTTTAACTTTATCATGTTCTTTAATAAATTATACTATTATAAAACCTCTGGAGCTAATGAAATGATCTTCATATATTCCTTATCTCTCAATTCACGAGCAACCGGTCCAAAAACACGAGTTCCTCTCATCTCACCTGCAGCATTTAACAGAACGCAAGCGTTATCATCGAAACTGATGTATGAACCATCTTTTCTTCTAACTGCTTTTTTTGTTCTTACCACCACTGCTTTAGAGACTTGCCCTTTCTTAGCATTTCCTGTAGGAGTAGAATCTTTTACTGTAACTACAATCTTATCACCCACAGATGCGTATCTTCTTTTGGTTCCTCCCAAAACTCTGATAACCAACACTTCTTTAGCGCCGGTATTATCAGCTACTTTTAATCTTGATTCTGTTTGTAACATTACTTAGCTCTTTCTATGATTCTTACTAATCTCCATCTTTTATTTTTGCTCAAAGGTCTTGTTTCTTGAATAAGAACAGTATCACCTTCGTTACACTCATTATTTTCATCGTGTGCGGTATATTTCTTAGTCTTCAAAACGAACTTACCGTACATGGGATGTTTCATTCTCATAGTTTCACTAACAACAATGGTTTTTTCCATTTTATTGCTCGAAACTATTCCGATTCTTTCTTTTCTTAAATTTCTTTCCATAATAAAATGAAATTATTGTTTGTTAGTTAGTTCCGTTTCAAGTCTTGCAATCGTTCTTCTCAAATCTCTGATTTGAATAGGGTTTTCTATCGGACTAATTCTATGAGCCAGCTTCATCTTAGTGTAAGTTGCTTTAGCATCAGCAAGTTGGTTTTGAAGATCCCCTACGCTTAAATTTTTAATATCAGCTTTTTTCATTTCTAAAGATTTATTGAGGTTTAACAAAATCGTTTGCTACGACAAACTTAGTAACAACAGGAAGTTTCTGAGCTGCAAGTCTTAATGCTTCTTTAGCTACTTCGTAAGGAACGCCTCCTACTTCAAACATTATTTTACCCGGTTTCACTACTGCTACCCAATATTCTACAGCACCTTTACCTTTACCCATCCTTACTTCAGCTGGTTTTTTAGTTACCGGTTTGTCCGGGAAAATTTTAATCCAAAGCTGTCCTTCTCTCTTCATATATCTGGTCGCCGCAATACGAGCTGCCTCTATCTGTCTTGCAGTAATCCAAGCACCTTCTGTTGCTTTTATACCGAATGTTCCGTAGGCGAGTCTATGCCCTCTATTGGCATTACCCTTCATTTTCATTTTCTGAACCTTACGAAACTTTGTTCTTTTTGGTTGTAACATAATTTTCTACTATTAGATGTTAGATTTTAGATGTTAGACGGAAAAAAATTAAATTCAGTTCTTGTAACGGAAGATCTCATTTCTAATTTCTATCTTCTAACTCTAATCAAATTATTTTCTTTCTCTTTTTCTTCCAGAAGATTTTTTCTGTGTGCCTACCAAAGGAGACAATTCTCTTTTTCCGTAAACTTCTCCTTTCATAATCCAAACTTTAACACCCAATCTACCATAGGTAGTGTGTGCCTCTGCGATATGATAATCGATATCTGCTCTGAATGTAGACAATGGTATCCTTCCTTCTTTGAAAGATTCGCTTCTTGCCATCTCAGCACCGTTCAGTCTACCTGAGATTTGAACTTTGATACCCTCAGCTCCCATTCTCATAGTACTTGCGATTGCCATTTTCACAGCTCTTCTGTAAGAAATTCTATTCTCTATTTGCTTAGCGATGCTATCTGCTACTAATACAGCGTCTAATTCTGGTCTTTTAATTTCAAAAATATTAATTTGAATATCTTTACCAGTAAGCTTTTTCAACTCTTCTTTAAGTTTATCTACTTCTTGACCGCCTTTACCGATGATAAGTCCCGGTCTTGCTGTTGTAATAGTAACTGTAACGAGTTTCAGAGTTCTTTCTATATAGATTCTGGATACTCCTCCTTTAGACAATCTCGCCTCAAGATATCTTCTGATTTTATAGTCTTCCGCGATTCTGTCTCCATAATCGTTTCCTCCGAACCAGTTAGAATCCCATCCTCTGATGATACCTAATCTATTACCAATTGGATTTGTTTTCTGTCCCATATCTTGATTATTGATTATCTGATTTTATTCCTAATACTAATGTTACATGATTAGATCTTTTTCTAATTCTGTAACCTCTACCTTGTGGTGCAGGACGAAGTCTTTTCAATTGTCTTGCACTATCCACATATATTTCCTTTACAATAAGGTTTGCTTCTTCTATATCAGCACCTTCATTTTTATTCTGCCAGTTTGCCATAGCAGAAAGAAGAAGTTTTTCTAATTTATTAGAAGCATCTTTCTTAGAATATTTAAGGATATATAGAGCTTTCTCTACTTTTTCTCCTCTAATGATATCGGCAACGAGTCTCATTTTTCTTGGAGAAGAAGGGCAATCATTAAGACGCGCTTTTACCACATCTTGATTTGCAACTTTGCGTGCGATGGCACTATCTTGTTTTCTTTTTCCCATGATTATCTGCTACCTTTATTTTTGTTACCACTATGTCCTCTGAAGGATCTCGTAGGAGAAAATTCGCCTAACTTGTGTCCTACCATATTTTCAGTCACATAAACTGGAATAAAAGACTTCCCGTTGTGTACTGCAATAGTCTGACCCACCATGTCCGGAGAAATCATTGATGCTCTGGACCATGTTTTAATTACTGTCTTCTTTCCAGACTCTATATTTGCCTGAACCTTTTTCTCTAAAGAATAGTGAATATAAGGTCCTTTTTTAAGTGATCTTGCCATAATTATTTTCTTTTGGATACGATGTAACGGTTAGACACTTTATTTTTCTTTCTTGTCTTGTAACCTTTAGCCGGCTTACCGTTTCTTGATCTTGGGTGACCTCCTGAAGATCTACCCTCACCACCACCCATTGGGTGATCTACCGGGTTCATTGCTACTGGTCTCGTTCTTGGTCTTCTGCCAAGCCATCTACTTCTACCCGCTTTACCGGATACTGTAAGCTGGTGATCTGAGTTAGACACAGAGCCAATCATAGCCATACACTCTACAAGAACCATTCTTGTTTCTCCTGAAGGCAATTTAACAATTGCATACTTACCATCTCTGGAAGTAAGCTGTGCAGAAGAACCTGCACTTCTTGCTAATATAGCACCTTGACCAGGCTTCAATTCAATACAAGAAATAACAGTACCCAAAGGTATGTTTTTCAATTTCATAGCGTTCCCCAAATCCGGAGTCGCGCTATCCCCTGAAACTACAGTTTGTCCAACTTTTATCCCATTTGGAGCGATCATATATCTTTTCTCTCCGTCTGCATATTCGAGAAGAGCGATAAATGCCGTTCTATTTGGATCGTATTCCACAGTTTTTACAGTTGCATTAACATCAAATTTATTTCTTTTGAAGTCAATGATTCTGTACTTTCTCTTGTGTCCACCTCCGGTGTAACGCATGGTCATCTTACCAGTGTTGTTACGACCGCCCTTCTTCGAAAGACCTACAGTAAGGCTCTTCTCTGGTTTGTTGGTAGTAATCTCTTCAAAATTGTTTACAATTCTGAATCTCTGTCCCGGGGTGATAGGTTTTAATTTTCTAACAGACATTACTATTATTTATAATTTAATTAATTCGTTGCAAAAATATCAATGACTTCACCTTCTACAAGCTGAACCATTGCCTTTTTCAGTTTATTGGTTTTACCAACCTGAAGTCCTTTCTTGGTATATTTAGCAGAAACTTTAGGAGCATAAATCATCGTTTTCACTCCGGCTACTTTCACACCATACGCTTCTTCTACCGCTTGCTTGATTTGGATTTTATTAGCCTTAGTATCTACCAAGAAACTATAAACACCTCTCAAATCAGACAGATTAGAAGCTTTTTCTGAAATAATTGGTTTTATGATTACTGACATGATTTATTTTCTTAAATTTTCTTGAAACTTCTCTACCGCATCTTCCAAAAATACCACTTCACCAGCATTTATTAAATCATAAGAAGAAATTTCATTATAATTTTTCACACTTGCTTTTGGTAAATTTCTAGAAGACAAGTAAACATTTTTATTAACTTCACCAAGGATAAATAAAGACTTTTTACTTTCAAGCCCTAATGCATTTAAAACATTGATAAACTCTTTAGTTTTAGGCGCTTCAAAAGAAAGATTTTCCAAAACTTTAATGCTGTTATCTTTCATTTTTTGAGAAAGAACAGATTTTTTAGCCAATCTTTTAAGCGCTTTATTTAATTTAAATCTATAATCTCTTGGTTTAGGGCCAAATACTCTACCCCCTCCTTTGAATACAGGAGATTTGATATCCCCGTACCTCGCAGAACCAGAGCCTTTTTGCTTTTTGAGCTTTTTAGTAGAGGCTGTGATTTCGCTTCTTTCTTTAGATTTATGCGTTCCTTGACGCTGAGCAGCAAGGTATTGCTTCACTTCTAAGTAAACCGCGTGCTGATTTGGTTCAATGCCAAAAATCGCATCGTCCAAATTTACCTTTCTTCCGGTTTCTTTTCCTGATGTATTTAATACTACTAATTCCATTTTCTAACAATTACATAAGAATTTTTAGCTCCCGGAACAGCACCTTTTACTACTAAAAGATTTTGTTCTTCATCTACTTTTAACACCTGAAGGTTTTGCACTGTAACCTGCTTACCTCCCATTCTTCCAGCCATTCTAAGACCTTTGAATACTCTCGAAGGGTCAGATCCCGCACCGATAGAACCCGGCGCCCTCAAACGATTGTGCTGCCCATGTGTTGCCTGCATCACACCACCGAAGCCATGTCTTCTTACAACACCTTGGAAACCTTTACCTTTTGATGTCCCTGTAACATCTACAAATTCCCCTTCCTTGAATAAGTCTACTTTCACTTCATCTCCTACTTGCAAATCATTCACAAATGCGTGGTAGAACTCTACCAACTTTGCTTTAGGAGCAGAACCAGCCTTTTTAAAATGACCAGCTAACGCTTTTCCAACGTTCTTTTCACTCTTGTCATCGAAACCTAACTGAGCAGACTTGTAACCGTCTTTCTCTAAGGTTCTGACCTGCAAAACCGTACACGGCCCCGCCTGAATAACAGTACAAGGAATGTTTTTCCCTGACTCGTCAAACAAAGAGGTCATACCGATTTTCTTTCCAATAATACCTGACATTATCTAATTAATATAGTTATTAAATTACTTTTCAATACTTTAAGAGCCATGTTTTATCACAAAATATAGACACAATACTCCTATAAATTGAGTGTGCAAATATAAGAACTTTTTTTTAACTGACAAACAATTAGTTAAATTTATCTACAAAATCAGTTTATACTATAAAATAGTATATCTCAAATATTATTCTTCAAAAAAAAAATTTACAATCAATCTTTTCTCTTACTTCCAAGTTTAATCTTGACGGCTTCGATACTTTTCTTCGCAGACTCCTCCAGCACAAGAGAGGCACTCATATAGATACGCTCAGGCATCAATTCCTCAAAATGGACAGTCCCCTCCCAGCTTACTTTTTTTATTAAAGCCAATGCCTCATCACTCCGAGAAGAAAGCCGCTCCATAAAATCAGAAATACAAATATCCATCTCTTCAATATTTTTAGATACAGAATGATAAATATTATTCCTATAGGCCCATTCCGCACTTCTAAACTCTGCATCTATCGCCATAGCGGCAAACTGAGATTTCCCAACCTTACGCTCTACATAAGGGCCAATCACAAACGGACCTATCCCCAAATTAATCTCTGTAAGAGCCAACCCCGCATCTTCCGTAGCAAAACAATAGTCTGCCCCACAAGCAATACCTACTCCTCCCCCTGTAATTTTCCCCTGAACTCTTGCCACTACTATTTTTCCACATTTACGCATAGCATCAAGCACTTTGGCAAATCCTCCGAAAAATCTTTTAGAAGCTTCCAAATCTTCAATAGCCAATAGCTCGTCAAAACTCGCCCCTGCACAAAAAGCCCTCTCCCCTGCTGATTTCAAAAGAATGGCTTTCACCTCCTTCTTTTCAGCCTCAACTAAAATAGTCTTTGCCAATTTTTCTAATATCACGCCCGGCAGAGCATTACTTTTAGGCGTGCCAAAAGTGATTTCTGCAATATTCTTTTTCACTTCCGAAGTTACAAATGCTTCCATTTTATTATTACAATCTTTTTCAATAACTAAATTTTATCTCAAATTCACACATCGTGCTAAGATAAGAATTTCCAAGCAATTTTACACATTATACCAAATATTGAAAATTTTCATCAAAAAAAATCCCACCGAAAATATTATTCGGTGGGATTTTTTAGTTTCTGCTTTTATATTTTATTCTGCAGATTCTTCTTCCTCGTCATCGTCATCTGCAACACCTCCTTTCATTGCTGTCCTTGACATCTTAACTGCCACTACCACAGCATTGTCCGGATGCATAAAAGTATAATCATTAGATTTGATATCCCCAACATAAGTTTTGTTTCCAATTCTTAGTTTTGTTACATCAATTACGATTTCATCCGGTAAGTTAGCCGGCAATGCTTTCACTTTTAATTTTCTGAAAGATTGTCTAAGAGCACCCCCTGCGACTACACCTCTTGCTCTACCTGTAAGCCTAACTGGCACTTCCATGATAACAGGCTTGTCCGCACTAAGCTGATAAAAATCTGCATGCAAAATCCTATCGGTGATTGGGTCAAACTGAATGTCTTGCAATACTGCAGAGATAGTTTGCCCATCTACCTCTAAAGATACCGTGTGTGCGTCTGGAGTATAAACCAAATTTTTGAATGATTTTTCTTCAGTAGAAAAATGCAATGGTTCACTTCCTCCATAAACAACACAAGGAACTAATTCAGCATCGCGTAAAGCTTTTGTAGACTTTTTGCCCACGCTTTCTCTTTTCTTTCCTTGAATTGTAATAGATTTCATTTATAAAGATTTTTAAAATATATTTTAATTAAAATTCTAATTTACATTTAGATAATAAACTTCTCACGAATAGACTTATGCTCGTGCACCAGTTTCATTACCTCTGCAAATAATGGGGCGCAAGTTAGCACTTTTATTTTAGATGACAAATTATTTTTAATCGGAATTGTATCCGTTACGATGACTTCTGTAATTTTTGAGTTTTCTATATTCTCATACGCATTACCCGAAAGCACCGCGTGAGTAGCCATTGCTCTTACCGACTTCGCTCCTTTATCTATTAAAATATTGGCGGCTTTGCATAGTGTACCGGCGGTATCTATCATATCATCTATTAGGATAACATTCCTATCTTCTACATTTCCTATCAAAAACATTTCCTCTACCACATTCGCCTTTTTCCTTTCTTTATAAGCAATCACCACTTCTGCCTCCAAATGGCTGGCATAGTTTTTCGCCCTTTTCGCTCCTCCCATATCCGGTGAGGCTATGGTAAGATTCTCTAATGCCAATGACTTGATATAATCCACAAAAATAGTAGATGCATAAAGGTGATCTACCGGAATTTCAAAGAAACCCTGAATTTGGTCTGCGTGAAGATCCATCGTCATAATGCGGGTAGCTCCTGCTGCTGTAAGTAGGTTTGCTACCAGCTTCGCTCCGATAGGGGCCCTTGGCTTGTCTTTACGATCTTGCCTTGCCAATCCATAGTACGGTAATACTACGGTAATACTTTTGGCAGAGGCTCTTTTTGCCGCATCTATCATAAGCAACAGCTCCAAAAGGTTGTCTGCCGGAGGAAATGTAGAACCAATTAAGAACACTCTCCCTCCTCTTACGGATTGATTAAGTACCGGCTCGAACTCGCCGTCACTGAATTGTTGAAAATTGATTTCGCCTAAATTCTGTCCATAATGTTGGGCTATCTTTTGGGCTAATCCACTACTCGTTCTTGTAGAAAATAGATAACTTGCTTGTCCTGACATTTTTACTTTTTTTTTTAGTTCTGCAAATTTAATAAATAAATTATAATGATATTCTTATTTTTATCAAGATCCCGTTTAATTTCTACACAAGCTCTTAATCTTTTACTTCTTAGGCACTACAGATATAGCATAGCCACCGCTTCTTGCTAATCTTTTTTTGATTTTACTATGGCTATCCACTTCTTTTTTATAAATATGATAAGACTGAGGATTATTGATATAATCGGCATCTTTACTATCTTCATAAATTGTTGCAATATATTTTTTGCCTTTATCTAAAAATGAAAAATCTACGATATAAGTTCTTGCATTCTCGTCTGTAATTCCTCCCACAAACCAGTTATCCGTTCCTTTTGCTTTTCGGGCAATATGAATGTAATCTCCTGGTTCTGCAGCTAATATTTTGGTATCGTCCCAATCCAATGCCACATCTTTGATGAACTGAAATGCGTCCATATGTCTGGCATAATTTTCAGGAAGGTCTGCCGCCATCTGAAGCGGGGAATACATCACGACATAGAGCGCTAACTGCTTAGCCAAAGTAGTTTTCACAAAGCGTTTGTCCCCTTTGAAATAATAATCTAACTTCGTCTGAAAAATACCCGGCGTATAATCCATAGCTCCCCCCATAAATCTTGTGAAAGGCAGTATTGTCTGATGGTCCGGATTATTACCTCCGAATGCCTCATACTCTGTACCTCTCGCCGCCTCTGAAGCTATCCAATTGGGGTAAGTCCGGCTAAGTCCCGTTGGTCTAACCGATTCGTGAGAATTAACCATAACCTTATACTCGGCTGCTTTTTCTGCAATTCTATTATAATGATTGATCATCCATTGGCTATAATGGTGTTCTCCTCTCGGAATAATGTTTCCCACATAGCCTGTTTTTACGGCATCATAACCGTATTTATTCATCAATCCGAAAGCCCTGTCTGCCCAGCGTTCATAGTTGGCAGCAGAACCAGAAGTCTCGTGATGCATTATCAGTTTAATACCTTTTTTGTGAGCATAATCATTCAGCATCTTAATATCAAAATCCGGATACGGCGTAAGAAAATCAAACACAAATTCTTTGGATTTTCCAAACCAATCCTCCCAACCGATATCCCAGCCTTCCACAAGTAGAGCGTCAAAACCGTTTGCCGAAGCAAAATCAATATATTGTTTAACCCTTTCGTTATTAGCAGCATGTTTACCATTAGGGGTAAGTTTAGTAAAATCCGTCTCTCCTATTTTCACATTATCGGCTGTGGAATATGCCCATTGGGATTTACCAATAATCATTTCCCACCATACGCCCATATATTTGGTTGGTTTAATCCAAGAAGTATCTTGATATTTCGTAGGTTCATTAAGGTTAAATATCATTTTGGAAGCCAATACCTCCTCTGCTCTTGGTGCTGCAATAATGGTACGCCAAGGGGTGACGGCAGAAGTCTGTATGTAGCCTTTGGCACCTTGAGCATCTGGTGTTAAATCAATGGTAAATTTGTAATTCTTGGCATCTACAATCAGATTAGAAGCCGGATAGTTTATTACCGCAGCCTCCGCCAGATTGAAATAAAGCGGTGCTTTTCCTTCTCTTTTAAGCATCAATGGTGTTTGAACGCCATTTTTAATAGGTGTTTGCGAGGCGTTTTGTTCTACAGCAGAAGCCCATTTAGACGGAATTTCAGAGACTTTGGTGGTCTGAGGAACATATTCCTCTGTATCGTAATCTCCGGCAATCCACCACGCTTTCATATCCGTAGGGAACTTAAATTCTGTAAGCTCATCTTTGATGATAAAATAGTTTAGTTTTTTTTGTTGAGGGAACTCATATCTGAAACCCAACCCGTCATTAAATAACCTAAATCTCACTATGATATTTCTATCTTGTGCTTTATTATGAAGCGTAATCACCAATTCGTTATAATGGTTTTTATAAAATTTCTTTTCGCCCAATACCGGTTTCCAATTCTCGTTTTTGGTACTACGCTGTTCATCTACTTTCTCAAAATCAGAGGCTAAATCCAAACTTTCTTGATTGGTAATATCCTTGAAATTATAAGTTGTTTCCTTGTAAATTTTGAAGCCTAATTTTGAATTTTCCAATATGGTCTCACCTTTGTAAGATAAGTTGTAATAAGGAATTCCATCTCTAAGGACAAAATTCATTTGAAAATTTCCATCCGGCGATTTAAGACTTTGAGCCGAAACAATCTCCATAAAAAGGATTAGTAGAGCTGTAATCGTTTTCTTTGATATCATAAAATTTTATTTTTAGATTAAAAAGCATAAAAGTGTTGCTAAAAACAACACTTTTATTATAATTTTATTCATAAAGTTAGTAACCTTCATTTTGTTTTAGATTAGGATTTGAAATCAAATCTTTAGCAGGAATAGGATAAAGTTTTCTGTAATCATCTACACTTGCTCCGTCTTTTACGCCTCCTTTCCAAGCCCAAATATAGCTACCGGAAGTAAACTTTCCAAATCGGATTAAATCTGTTCTACGCGTCGCTTCCCACGCTAACTCTCTCGCTCTTTCATCTAAAACAAAATCAAGGTTGAGCTGAGACATTGTAATGTCTCCGGAAGCATTTCCGTAAGCTCTTTCTCTGAGTTTGTTCACATACATTAGTGCCGTGTTTGTGCTGCCTCCGTCACCTCTCAGTACAGCCTCGGCATACATTAGATAAGCATCTGCCAATCTGAATAGCGGGAAATCTGTATCCACAAAGTTTCCTGATGTGTCAGAGCCAGGCTTTCCGTCTTTCGTTACATTTTTGAATTTTACCAAAGGATATCCGTCTGTAAAAGTAGAGACATCATTGATATCCGAAGATTGTCCGTCTGTAAAGAATACGCCTCGGTGGTCTTTGCTTCCCTCTGTATCAGGGAATTTATCCACCAAATTTTTAGTGGTTCTCAAGCCCCACCAGCCGCCATTGACACCGAACTTAGAAGCATCCATTTTGCCGCCTATTCCTGCGTGGATAATATAGGTAGCTCCGCCCCATGTCTGGGTATGTACCCCATCGAAATTTATAGAAAAGATGACTTCGTTGTTATCCAAATTATTGTCTGCCAAGAATAACTCTCCGTAATTCTGTTTCAAAGAATAGCCTGCATTGATGACTTTCTCTGTATATTTTACCACTTCATCGTATCTTGGCTTACCTGTATAGACCTCCGCATTTAGGTACAATTTTGCCAAAAGCATCCACACAGCGGCTTTATCAGCTCTACCATATTCATTGGTTCTTGGGTCTTTTAGTTTTGTTTCTAAATCTTTCAGCTCAGACTCTACATACTCGAATAATTTTTCTCTTGTGATTCTCGGCGGCGGATTTACGCCTACCTCTGTGTTTTCATCTACAAAAGGAACATTTCCGAACATATCCAAAGCGTGATAGTAGCTCAATGCTCTTAGAAATCTTGCTTCGTTTCTGTAAAGGCGGGCGGTCTCTGCATCTTGTCCTGTGATGCCTCTTGAGTCCAGTTTACCGTCTGAGGTTTCTCTTATAAATTCATTAGCCAAAGTAATTTGATAATAAATTCTATAATACATTGCGGTAATGAACTGGTTATTTGAACTCCAATTCATATTATGCAAATCCGGCAAACCGGCATCTCCCCATCCGATTACTGCTTCGTCTGTCGGTAGCTCTTGCAACTGAAAATATTGTCTCAGATAGCTGGACATACCGCCGTCTATCCCGCCAATATCTGCGGCACCATCACCTCCGTTTTGTCCTCCTACGGCTAATCCTGCATAGCATTTTGCTAAGACACCTTTGTAATTACTAAAGTCTGCATAAACTGTTTTTGATACGACATTGCTACTTTCGAATTTGTTCAAATCTCTCTCACAAGACTGTAACGAAAAACCCAATATCCCAATAGCTGCAATTATTTTTATATACTTTGATTTCATTTTGTTAAGGATTAAAATTTAATATTAAAACCTAAAGAATATACTCTCGGTCTTTGATAGAAATTATTGTCAATACCATTGAATACCTCAGGGTCTAAACCCCTATATTTGGTAACCACAAAGACATTGTTTACAGTGGCATTAATTCTAAGTTTTCCATTCCCAATGAAAGTAGGGAAGTTGTATCCTATGCTTATGTTGTCCATTCTAAGGAAAGATGCATCTTCCACATAGTAGTCGGACAAGTATTGAGCGTCTTTAAATCTCGTATTATAATAATCTGCCGTAAGATTTCTCAAGTGGCTGCTAGACTCCAAAGCGTGAGAGTAGCCATATTCCGAGTTCATATTGTTATACACATAATTTCCTATGTTTGCCCTTAGGGCAAAGCCTAAATCCCAATTTTTGTATCTGAAACTTGAAGACAATCCGAATATCGCCTTAGGCATCGGTGAATGGTCTTGATACAAATCTTGTTCGTTGATTTTACCGTCTCCGTTTCTATCTACATATTCCCCTTCTATCGGTTTTCCATTGCTGTCATATTTTTGCTGGTACACATAGAAAGAATTAGGCGCATAGCCTACAGTTTGCACTTGGACAGTATTCCCTGTACCTCCTTTTATACCTCCTGTCAGTACTTTCTGATCCGGATTATTGGTAACGGAAAGATTGGTGATTTCAGCTTTTTGAAATGTCGCATTGGCACTAATATCCCAAGTGAAATCATTGTTATCTATCACTTTGGAAGTTAGTGAGAACTCCAGTCCTTTAGACTCCATATCCCCTACATTGCTCATTAGCAAGTTGGTAAAGTTTACTCCTGCAGGAACCGGAACTATACTTAATAAATCTTTGGTTTTTCTTTTATAAGCATCTACCGTGAATAAAACCCTATCCTTGAACAAACCAAAATCCAATCCTATGTTTTTGGTCTCCGTAGTTTCCCACTTAATATTTTTATCATATCCACTCGGACGAATTAGTGTATAGAAGTGGTCACCTATCTGATAGTTAGCACCTCCATCCGAATAGCCATATATCGCTAAATAAGGATAGTTGGAACCTATATCTTGCTGTCCGGTAATGCCCCAACCTCCTCTAAGTTTGAGGGTAGAGATAGATTTGTTATCCTTCAAGAAATCCTCTTGGTCCATTCTCCACGCCAATGATACTGACGGGAAATAGCCCCAACGGTTTTCTTCGCTAAATCTGGAAGAACCATCTCTACGGATAGAAGCCGTTAGTAAATATTTTTTATCAAAGGTATAATTAAGTCTTCCATAATAAGACAACAGAATATTCTGAGTAAAGAAATCTACACCGGTCGCAGGAACCTGAGTTCCATCTCCATAAATCGTAGGCGAGAATGGCGTGTTCTCATTCCATTTTTGGTAAGAATACCCTGCCATTAAATCAAAATCAGATTTTAGAGAAGGTAGCTTTTTAGTATAGTTCAGATAAAATTCTAACAGTCTGTTCTTTTTATTTTGGCTGTAATCTCTATTCGTACCTTTGGTATAAAATGCAGAAGCCAATGTAGGTGCTGCAATCACATGCCCGTTAGAATCGGCATAATCCAAACCTAGATTAAGGTTGGCTCTCAAGTCCGGAAGGAAAGGAAGTTTGTAATCAAACTGTACATTACCCAATACCCTTCTCACATAAGAGATATCCCATCTTTGGAAGAGATTAGACACCGGATTTTTAGGTGCCAAAGTGATTGGCTCGTTTTTAGCCGGATCCAGCCACTCCCAATATCCGCCAAGCTGAGGCATTGCTTTATCATAAATAGGCTTCGTAGGGTCAAAAGCTATGGCATAGCCTATCGTCTCACTGTCTGCAAATCTATTCTCTGCGTAAGTCCCTTTCAAATTAAGATTAACACTCAAGCTATTTTTGAAAAACTTAGGGCTGAGACTAATTCCTGCCGTAGTTCTTTTGATATTATTGGTTTTAATAATTCCGTCTTGATTAAGATAACCTATGGACAAGCGATATGGCAAACTGCCCAAACCTCCGGAAAAGGTAATATTATTATCAAACCCCGGTGCTAATTGATAAATGGCATCTTGCCAGTCTGTATTATAATTGGTAAGAAGTGCCTTGTATTCATTCGGTGAAATTTCATTTACCAATGCTCTGTATTGGTCTCCTCCGAGCACTTTTATTTTGCCAAACTTCTCGGATACAGAAGTGGTACTGCTATACCCTACTCTCAGTTTGCCTTTTTTACCGTGCTTAGTGGTAATGATGATAACCCCGTTTGTTGCTCTGTTCCCATAGATAGCTGCGGCAGACGCATCTTTTAAAATATTGAAAGACTCTATGTCATCAGGGTTAATAAGAGATAATGGATTTGCGGCACCATTGATGCCATTGTTGTCCAACGGCATTCCATCGATAACAATCAAAGGGTCGTTAGAAGCATTGAGGGATGCTGCCCCTCGTATCCTTATAGAAGAACCACTGCCTGGTGCTCCTCCGTTAGAAGTAATTTGCACTCCGGCGGCTTTCCCCTGTATCAGTTGTTCCGGAGAGGAAACCATTCCTCCGTTAAAATCCTTGGCAGAGATACTGGTAACAGATCCTGTGAGGTCTTTTTTCTTTTTGGTACCATATCCTACCAACACTACCTGATCTATGTTTTTAGTTTTAATAGAATCTTTCTGCTGTGCGTATAAAAATGTTCCTGCAAGCAAAAAAAGCGGTGCTGCTTTTAGTTTGTAAAAATTTATCACTTTTTAAGAATTTTAGTTATAATTTTAAGTCTTGCAATATACACAATTCTTATGAATTCAATTTGTATTTTAAGTATTTAGCTGTGTGAGAGTTCCGCTCCTTAGCCAAAAGCTCGGGCGTTCCGGAAAATACCACTTGCCCTCCGTTTTTACCTGCATCCGGACCAATGTCCACTATCCAGTCTGCACTTTTTATAATATCCATCTGATGCTCTATTACTACTACCGAATGCCCAAGCTCTACTAAGGCTTGAAACGATTTCAGAAGTTTATCAACATCATGAAAATGCAATCCCGTAGAGGGTTCATCAAAAATAAACAAAGTCTTCTCCGTCGTAACACCTTTGGTAAGAAACGATGCCAGCTTAACACGCTGTGCCTCTCCTCCGGAAAGCGTAGAAGAACTTTGCCCCAGCTGTAAATAACCCAAGCCTACCTCTTGCAGCGATTTCAGTTTTGTAACAACTTTTTGATAATGATTTTCTTCAAAAAACCGAATCGCCTCATCTACCGTCATATGCAGAATATCCGAGATATTTTTTTCGTCAAATTTCACTTGCAAAATCTCAGGCTTGAAGCGTGTGCCGTGACAATGTTCGCACTCTAATTCTATATCTGCCATAAACTGCATAGACACCGTGACAACGCCCTCTCCTTTGCACTCATCGCATCTGCCACCATCTACATTAAAAGAGAAATGCTTAGGCTTAAACCCCAACAGCTTTGCCGATTTTTGGTTCGCAAACAAATCACGGATATCGTCGTAGGCTTTTAGATAAGTTACAGGATTGGAACGCGAGGATTTCCCTATCGGATTTTGGTCTATCAGCTCTATATTTTTAATGACTTTGCTTGGAAACTCTACACCGTCGTAGTCCCCTTTTTTGCCTCCACGCCCGAGCTGTATCTGAATGTCATTAGCCAAAACATCTTTTATCAGCGTAGATTTACCCGAACCCGAAACGCCAGTAACTACTGCCAAACAGCCCAGCGGAATATCAACATCTATATTCTTGAGGTTATTCTGCCGAGCACCCTTTATATGTATAAATTCCTTAGGATTTCGGCGTCTTTCGGGAACCTTTATTTCCAGCCTCCCCGTCAAATATTTTGAGGTAAGCGTATCTGCTTTTTTCAATGCTTTGAAATCTCCTGCAAATACAAGCTCCCCTCCCATATATCCGGCTTCTGGGCCTATGTCTATAATATAATCTGCTGCGTTCATCACATCCTCGTCGTGCTCCACCACGACCACCGTATTCCCTAAATCACGCAGATGCTTGAGTACCTCTATCAAGTTTTCTGTATCTCTTGAATGAAGCCCAATGGAAGGTTCGTCTAAAACATAAACAGAACCCACCAAAGAGCTGCCAAGACTGGTCGCTAAATTTATCCTCTGGCTCTCTCCGCCGGAAAGCGTACCAGAAGTTCTATTAAGCGTAAGGTAACCCAAGCCTACTTTAAGCAAAAACTCCAAACGGCTTGTGATTTCGTAGAGAAGTCTTTTGGCGACAGCCTCTTCGTGAACGGTAAGATTAAGATTTTTTACCAACGGTAAAAGTTCGTCAAGGGGAAGCTCTATCAATGATTGGATGTTATGCCCGTCTATCTTTACCCAAGAGGTTTCTTTGCGTAACCGCAATCCATCGCAGTCGTTGCAAGTGGTTTTTCCTCTATATCGAGAAAGCATAATTCTATATTGTATCTTGTAAAGGTTTTCCTCCAGCATTTTGAAAAAATTGTCAATACACGGAAAGCTCCTGGTGCCATCTCCCCACCAGAGTACTTTTTTTTGTTCTTTCGTAAGCTCAAAATAAGGTTTGTGTATTGGGAAGTCTTTTGCTTTTCTAATGAATGCCATCTTCCACTCCATCATCGTATTTCCTTTCCAGCACGCCACAGCGCCTTCGTAAACGGAAAGCGATTTGTCCGGCACTACCAAATCCTCATCTATTCCTATTACCTTGCCATAGCCCTCGCAAGTAGGACACGCACCGTAAGGATTATTAAAACTGAAAAAATGAATATTCGGTTCTAAAAAGTCTATCCCGTCTGCTTCGAATTTATTTGAAAATATTTTCTGAGCCTCTGTATCTATATTTTTCAGCACGCATTCTCCGTGTCCTTCGTAGAAAGCCATTTGTACAGAATCCGCCAGACGATGTGCAAAGTCTTCGTTCTCCTCTGCTACAAAACGGTCTATCACAATATGGATATTCATCCCCTCCTGTGGGGTAAAGCCAAAACTTTCCAAATCTTCTATACCTGCTATTTTCCCCTCTATTTCCAATCTTGTGAATCCTGCTGCCTTTAATTTTTTCAGTATTTCAGAGAAATTTTCTAACGAATACTCCAATGACACAGATAAGAGAAACGACTCGCCTATATGACTTAAAACAAAGTCCACCACATCAGATACAGAGTCTTTCTTCACCTCTTCTCCAGATACCGGCGAGAATGTACGCCCTATACGGGCAAAAAGCAACTTCAGATAGTCGTAAATCTCTGTGGAAGTCCCTACTGTAGAGCGGG
Organism: Riemerella columbipharyngis; assembly: GCF_900101995.1. Taxonomy (GTDB): domain Bacteria; phylum Bacteroidota; class Bacteroidia; order Flavobacteriales; family Weeksellaceae; genus Riemerella; species Riemerella columbipharyngis. The sequence goes on from NZ_FNAS01000005.1 coordinate 91,954, forward strand.
GATTAGAGGAAATCACTTTCTGCTGAATGGCAATGGAAGGTGCCAATCCTTTGATATCATCTACTTTTGGTTTTTCCAACCGCCCAAGGAACTGTCTTGCATAAGAGCTAAGACTCTCCACGTAACGCCTCTGCCCCTCTGCATAGAGCGTATCAAACGCCAGAGAAGATTTACCGCTTCCGGAAACTCCCGTAATAACGACTAATTTGTTTTTAGGAATTCGGACATCTATATTTTTAAGATTATTAAGGTGTGCGTTTTTTATAAAAATCGTATTCTTAATATCTGCTGCTTCTTGCTTTGCCATTCGGAAAAATTAAACTACAAATTTAAGAAAAATTCTAATCAAATTTAAAACATTGGAATACAGCGCTAAATAGTAAGTGTAGAACTCCGCTATATAGCGCTGTATTCCAATGTTTTAAATTTGATTAGAATTTTTC
>NZ_FNAS01000005.1:92406-117513 GCF_900101995.1 Riemerella columbipharyngis
CATACGATGAGTATTGTTAAAAATCGTAAAGCTAAATATAAAAAATCGCCCTCCTATATTTAGGAAGACGATTTTGTATATTTAGCTTTACGATTTTTAACAATACTCATCGTATGCTGCCTGAAGGTTTGCCGCAATGGCCCCCGCAGGATTTCCCTCTATGTGGTGTCTTTCCAACATATGAACCAGCTCACCATCTTTGAACAACGCTACACACGGCGATGATGGCGGGAATGGTGCTAAATGTCTTCTAGCTTCTGCTACGGCTTCCATATCAAACCCTGCAAAAACTGTTACCAAATGGTCAGGCTTTTTGTCACCTGTAAGAGAATAAACAACGCCCGGTCTCGCAGCGCCTGCCGCACATCCGCAAACGGAATTAACCATCAATAAGGTAGTTCCTTTTTGTTTTAGGGCTTCGTTTACCGCCTCTGCAGTTGTTAAATCTTCAAAACCGTTATTTGTAAGTTCTGCCTTCATTGGCATTACTAAATCTGGTGGATACATAATTTTTTCTTTTTTAATATTGACCACAAAGATAGTTAATATTTTTTTCTATTTCCAAAAAGATACTTGGCAAAGCTCCCCTATCTTTTTCTGAAAAGCCAACGCTCTACCCTAATCTCCCTCCTGCGCTGCTTTCTCATCTTTCGCCACTGCTCGGGACTCACGGCATCTTTCTGAGACCACAGCCCCACTTTCTGCTGACGGGCTGCATCCTCCAGCTGCGCATAAGAGGCATCTTTGGAATATTTCTTGAAATGCCAAGCCAAACCACGCCTTACTAATTCTTTGTTTACATTAAGTCCATTAGGCAATATAACCTCTGCGATTAACCTCCGATAGCGGTCGGTTTTGCCGTAATGAACAAGCGTTACCATTTTCCCAAATACCAAAGCAGAAGTTGCCCATTTGGCTTTATTGCCAAAAGGTTGTTTTTTCTCGGGGCAGTCTATATTTGCCAGCCGTACCACCACGGGCTTGCCGTCTATCAACACTTCGATGGTATCGCCATCCTTCACGCCAATGACTTTGCACTGTGTTTTTTGAGGAGTAGCCTGAGTATACTGATACCCTTGATATGCATAAGCACAAGCCCCAAAATTACCAAGCAATGAAAGCGTTATGAGAAATAGGGGTAAAGATTTGTACACTATGATTTACTTAATGTTAAAAAAATTCTTTATTTTAAGTTTAGTATTCTCCGGAATATCTGTTTGGTAAATAGCGTATTTAGATATTCCCATTTCTTTAAACCATTTGCCTAAAACTTCTTTTAGAATATCCTCTTCATAAGGTCTTGACTTAGAAGGATTAACCTCTAAAACTATAACTTCTAAATTGCTAAGGTCTTTTTCAGAGCGAGGGTTGATTAGTCCAAAGTCTAAATCTTCTATTTTTTTCTTCCAATTTTCATTATTAAGTTTATTGGCTTGAATAAGCTCCGGAGTAATATAAGAGTACCTATTTGCCTCTTTCATTTTAGTATTGACATGAAAAATATATCCGTCTGTGATTAGCACCAAAATATTTCTGTATTGGGTAATTTTATCATCTTGTTTTTCGTCTTCCTGCATAGCAAGATCTTTCACATCGTTTTTAAAGAAACGCCAAATATCAGATCCTACATATTTTTTGGTTTGAAGCGTAGTCTCATAAATTTTGGTTAGATTTTGTTCAAAATCCGCATAAATATTTTTATACAATTCTGTTTTTTCTGCGGGGTTGAGCGGTTTGGTATCTATGTTTAATTTATTGGCTATTTGGTTAATTTCGGGATTTTCAGGTACAGGGCTGAATAAAACCTTCATCTTGCCTTTCATCTTAAAATTCCCCTTATGCCTCATATCTTCTTTAAAGACATTCACGATTTCTTTTACTGCTGCAATGTCTCTTTCTGAATGAGCGGGTACTGCAGGGTATTTGTCCGGTTCTATTCGGTCCGACAAATCGAGTAATAGCGTAATATTCAGTTGCTTGTTTTGTGGTGTCACGGAGGTGTTGGTTTCTACTCCTTTTTCCTCCTTATTGTTCCCGTTACCTGAACAGCCGATTAGTCCGGTTATCAATAAAATTAGAAGTAGTAATAATGCTATTTTTTTCATAGTTTTAATTATTTTTATTGTTTATTTCGTTTTGATGTTGATTAAGAAATTTTTCTTGTTCCTGCCAGATTTCGTCTATTTGATCCTTTGTCTTTTTGTTATGCGTCATCCAATTGGCCCAACCATTAGAAAATTCCAACAAAGCATTTCCGAATATCCCCCAATCAATGATGATGGTATTTCCACTAATGATTGCTTGCTGTTTTTTGCAATCACCTTCCAGACGAATGATTTCGGCTTCTGCCTTTTCTTTTTCTTCTTGACACTTATCAATATCTCCCTGATTGATTTTTATTTCGGTTTCTCTGGCTGTTATGGCTTGTTTAACTACATCTAATTTGTCATACGAATCCATTACGAAGTCAAAAATAAATCCCCAAATAATATACGCAATAAACCCTGCAAAAATTACCAACCAAAAATTTTCTGAGTCTAACGCCATACTTAACTTGTGAGGAGGTAATGCTCCGGTAGCATCCATCATTCTCTTTACCTCATAAAGTTCTTTTTCTATTTTATAAGCAAGAAGAGCGTCAAAACCAAAAGTAATGAGGATCATAGCCCCTATTTTTATATATTTCTCCGGTCCTTTTCCTTCTTGAAATTTGTGTATCAAATAACCCAATCCTAAGAATATAAAAGGTATTGTCAAAATAAGTACTAATACTGTTAATCCATATTTATAAGCTTTTGCAATTGCCTGCGGATCAAAAATAGAACTCCCTACGCTATCTCCACCTGTAAATTTTTTGAAAAATCCTGAGTAGCTGGCAGAGCTGTAAAAAATAAACAAATAGACCGTTAGGAAAGACAAAATGAACAAACCAATCAAAAAGCCGGCTTTACTCATTCTGTCTTTCAGAATCTCTTGTGGATTTTCCTTGATACGGATAATTTCTTTTTGCAGAGTATTTATCTTATCTTTAAAAGTCTGTATTTTATCGGTAATAGATTCGACAGTAGATTTTTTTTCTCCTATTTGTGTTTCCAACCTACTCAACTCCTCTTTGGCTTTATTGATATTTTCATGAGTTTTTTCTTGCTTTCTCAGTTCCCTCCGCTTATATTCTTGCTTTACCAAGTTCATCGATCCGATAAATGCCATTTTATTGCCGTTTTGCTTCTGAGCCTGCTCAAAACCCCATTCTTCGTAAGTTATTATACTTAATTCCGAATCGAAATCAGAACTTTTGATTGAAGTAGGTTTTTGAGTTTCTTTATCTTGTTGAAAATTCTTTAAAAAGAAGTTTTTTAATTGCTCTTTCATAAAATTAATCTTGAATTTGTTTCTTAATTTCTTTTTCCAATTCTTCCGTTGGTAAGTCTTGTTTAGCCAATTCTACCAACCACTCAAATAAAGCATTGCTTTGTTCTTCTTCAAAGCCAAATTTCTTACAGAACCTCATAAAGGAGCGCACTTCCTCATCCTCTATTTTTTCATCAGATAAGATTACTTTTACAAAATCATACAATAGTTTAACTTTTTCCATAAACTCCTCGGGTATATAAAATTCTATACCGGGCTGAGCAATCATTTTTTCAAAATCTTCTTTCGTAAAACCTTTTTCTTCGCCTATTTTTAAAATAGTTTCCAGCTCTTCGGGTGCGAAATGCCCGTCACTCAATGCAATCATATATAAATTGACTACATGATTTTTCATTTTTTGATTCATAGTGTAAATATTTATTTTATAATTAATCTTTATTTTACGGTTCTTTATCGTGTTTTATGCTCTTATTCTTTAACAGCAAATAACTCACGCCTCCGACTATTATAAATCCAATAAATGAGACAAAATAATTAAGCTTGTACTCACAATAGTAACCATGACCTAAAGTACGATGACCTCTGTTATTATAACATACTTCCCCTCCAAAACAGTACGCAGAAAACACCGCTACCAATATGCCTAACACTATAGAAAAGACAGCAATCTCTTTGTCTGTCCATTGTGCCAATTTTTCTTCAAAATTTCTCTTCAAATCTTCATTTTTATTGTAATTTTTACAGCGCCTCATCCGAATCACTAGGTTGTGTACTAAAATTGCCATTTTGTTGTAAAATCAATTCATATGTAAGGATATTATCCTCTAAAAACTGCTCATCATCTTTTCCAAAACTCTCATCTTCAATAAAACCTCCCTTTATTTTTCCATTTTTCATTTCTTTTTGAGGATCCCAACCTTTTCCATAATAAAAAAATATCTGATAGGCACCATTGGGCAAAGAAAATGTATAGCTATCATTAGATTGTACATATGCATGCCTCACTACTCTATCGTCTTTCTTAATAGTTACCAATACATCCGAATTACTTGTTCTAACTTTTATTTTAGAACAATCATAGCCGCTGCAAGAAGAATTCTTCCCATAGTATTTTGCATAAGGAGTAGCCCCTGTTGGCAGAGAATTATTTATGTACCGATCGTAAATGGCCTGCCTTTTTCGTTCCTCTTCTTGCGCTATTCGCTCTTGCTCTGCCTGCTTCTTCTGCTCCAATTCTTCTTCAACTCGTTGAACAGAGTCTTGCACTGTATTCTCAACAAATGCAGAATCTTCCAGTGGTTCATCCTCTATAAAATAAGATTGCTTTGACTTATTAAAATCACAAGAAACAAGCAATAAAATCGATAATATCCCTATACTTAATTTAGTATTCATAATTATTTTATTTACCTTCTTTGTTAAACAGACTTATTAACAACACTATCGCAACTACTACATCCACTATATTCCATAAAGCTCTTCCCAAAGCAATCTTGGTAAACGGCTGAAATAGAATAACCAAACCAACATACACCAATATCCAAACACTTTGTTTGTGCTGACTTGACACATAGCCTAAATAAGTGAATCCCACAGTTGCCACTACACGAACGAGCATATAATAACCATAAGGCATCGACGCCAAACATCCTAAAAGTAAAAGAGCCAAAATAATTTTTATTATTTTATCCATTTTAATTTTATTTTCTACCTACACACACTGCAACTACCTCCTTTTTGGGAACAATGTTTACAATACTTGCAATTGGTACAAGCTTTACATGTTCCCCTTGGATTGCAACGCCCACACATAAAACACTCATACGCTCCATAAGAGCCGAGACAAAGACTAACACTTAATAATAGTCCTAATAAGATTTTCTTTTTCATTTTTATCTCCTTTTAATGTCTTGTTTTATTTAATTTTTCATATATCTTTTACCCTTGTTCAAGCCCATTATCGCAAGATCACTCGAACACTCCTTTAGCTTGTGTATAGTCTTTTTGCACGCTATACATTACACCTAAATTATATTGAGCCTCGGCATTTCCATTCTCAGCCAGCGTATAACAATCAAAGACTTCTTTATATTCCCATTTATCGTAATAGGAATAAGAATTATAGTTTTTCACTATTCTTCGAGTACAAATTACCTCCTATTGCTGTTATTTCTTCATCTATTTTGATTTTAAATCTCATTTTTTATTTACTTCCGTCATTCACTGGTTTGAGAAAACTTGATAACTGAAACAAAAATCCCACGTAGAGACCATTGCCTCCGCGTGGGATCCTTCATATACACTTTCGCTTTATTTTTAGAAAATAAGCCCTTGTGTGCTGTGCTGTGCTGTGCTGTGCTGTGCTGTGCTGTGCTGTGCTGTGCTGTGCTGTTTAGATACCGCTAATCTAATAAAAATTAACGAATCAACAAAAAAAATATTCATATTTTTTAGTGCTTCTGCCACTTTTTTTCACCTGTTTTTTGAACTGCTAATATACGCTTTTTTTATAAAATCAAAAAACTACACTTTATTTAGATACAAAAAAGCGGAGCTGTCTAAAAACAACTCCGCCACTAACAAAATATATGAATATTAGTTTACTTAAAATCAGTGTCTTTGGCTTTGTTAAACTCGTAAGAAGTTACATCAAAAGTAATGTCCATCCCTCCCATATTGGTTACGAATTTAAACGGCACCAATATACCATCTACCGGCTTATAATCGGAGTAAGAAGTAGGCACAGAAGCCTCTTGTCCTGCTATATTTTTCTGAACTAGAATCTGAGCAACTTTCAATCCTGTTTTCACACTATAATACAAAGTTGTCTTACCAGATTTTACCACATAGCAATCTTCGCCATTCATATTTTCAACGCCTGAAAGCACATAGTCTTTACTCGTTCCAAAGTTAAGCTCCGGAACCACCGAAGTATTTTTCATCATTTCTTTCTTAGCATCTTCCGGAAGAGGAACTTTATTCCCCTGAACCATTACATAGCCGTCTTTTCCGTCAAATACTACTTTACTCAAAGAACGCCCCATCATCTGGGTATCCATCATCATTTTACCCCCGTTGGCATTTTCTGTAATCACATTAATCTTCATCCCCTGCACGGTTCCCTCTGCCTTAGCAGTCATAGAAGTAATTTTTGCCACCTTATCTCTGCCGCCTATGGCTTTTAGATAGCTATCTCCCACGGTAGCCAAAGTAACGCCTTGAGCCACTTGTTTGGCTTCAGGTTTGGCAATTTCGTTGGCATACTTATCATAATATTTTACAGGATAACCCAATTTACCCAAACTTTCAGCGATCTCGGAAGCCTTTCCTGCAATGAATATTCTGGATTGGCTTGGCAAAATAAATTCATTAACGACTTTTTGGGCTTGAGCTATCGTTACATTATCAATAGATTTAAGATAATTTGTATAGAAATCTTCTGGTAAGCTTTGAACTTTTGCCGTGTAAGCAAAATCTGCAATGGTAGCAGGGTCTTCTAAAGACATGATAAAAGAGCCTTTCAGTTTGGCTTTGGCATTTTCCAATTCCTTAGGAGTAATCTTTGAAACTCCTTTCAACTCTTCCATAAAAGCCTCTACAGCAGGTGCTGTAACTTCATTTCTTACGCTGGCATAAGCCTTAAAGTAAGGAGAATATTTACTTGTTGAAAGAGATGAATATGCTCCGTATGTAAACCCATGTTTTTCACGTAAATTCATAAACAATCTTGCCTCTGCTCCCCCACCAAGAATATAATTAGCTATTCTTGAAGCAAAGTACTGTGGATCTCTCATTTTCAGTGGACTTACATTCCCTATTTGGATTACTGATTGTACAGCACTGGGAACATCAGCTACATTTATCTCTGTAGAGCCTACATTTTGTGCTGGAATCACAGGTAAATACTCTGCATCAGATTTTTGCCAAGAACCGAAATTCTGCTCTACCAACCTCTTAACCTCATCAAATTTCACATCTCCCACAATTACCAAATAGGAATTATCAGGAGCATAGTATTTTTTATAATAGCTCTCAATATCCTTCAAGGTTATTTTTTTTACAGACTCTGGCGTAGTAAATTCTCCTACGGCAGAGTTCTTACCGTAAATAAGTGCTGATGACACTCTTGAAGCAATTTGATTTACATTTTTATCGTTAGATTTTAGATTTTCTAAGGTTCTTTCTTTGTCTTTATCCAATTCTACTTGCGTAAACTTAGGGTGAAGAGCAGCATCTGCCATCATACCGAGAATTTGAGGAAAGTACTTAGATAGAATATTGGCAGAAGCCCCTCTACTGTAAAAACTGAGGTCTGCTCCATAAAAGTCTACTTTTTTGTTAAAATCGTCTTTGCTTACAGTCTGTGTTCCTTCTCCCAGTTGGCTTGCCATCAGACCAGACACCCCTGCGATATCACCTTCTTTTACAGGCGGTCTGTCCATTCTCAAACTAATATCCACTACCGGAAGCTTGTGGTTTTCTACCACCATAACAGTCATTCCATTAGGCATTTGGAAAGTTTTCGGTTGTGTGATATGTACCTTCGGCGTAGGGCCGGATTTCGGCATTGCATCAAGATTTATTTTTTGTGCAGTCATAAGACCCGAGCACAAGAAAGCAACAGCTATATATTTAATATTTTTCATTTTTTAGGTTATTTTTTTTCAGGTAAATAATTGATAATTACTCTTTGGTTTGGGCTAAGATACTTTCTCGCCGCATCTCTCAGTTCTTCACGAGTGATAGAACGATAGATATCTATCTCCTTATTGATTAAGTCTGTATTTCCTTTTAGGACATAGTTCGTAGCCAATGAGCTTGCAATCCCCTCGATAGAAGAATTGGCATTAACGAAAGAGTTCTCAAACTGATTTTGTAATTTTTGATAGTCTTCTTCCGAGATAAGGTCTGTCTGTAATTTTTTGATTTGGGCATCTATTTCAGACTCAAACTCATTTTTAGTCGTATTCCCCATAGGAATGGTATAAAACGCAAAAACGCCATAATCTTCCATCGCCATATTGAACGCTGCCACTTGAAGGGCTTTTTTCTCTTGATCTACCAATTTTTTATACAGAACGGAAGACTTTCCTCCGCTAAGATAATTACTAAGCATCTCCAGCACATAGGAGTCGTGGTTTTTCTCCTCCGGTGTCCTGTATGCAAAGATATAAGCCGGAATCTCAATATTTTTGTCATATACGGTAACCTCCTCTTGCTTAGTAATAGGATCTTCTTTGGCATAATTTCTTATAATCGGAGTCCCTTTCGGAATTGAACCATAGTACTCCTGAATCCATTTTTTCGTTTGAGGAATATCTATGTCTCCTGCCACTACCAGTGTAGCATTGTTTGGCACATAATATTTTTTGAAGAATGCCATAAACTCGCTGAGTTTGGCCTCGTTGATATCTTTCATAGAACCGATAGTCGTTCCTTTGTAAGGGTGTTTTTTGAACAAAGCTTTCAGAATGCTGTTGAACAAATTACCATAAGGCTGGTTGTCCATTCTCATTCTTTTTTCTTCCTTTACCACCTCTCTCTGCGTATCCACGCCGATTTGGTTGATTACAGGGTGCCTTAGTCTTTCTGCTTCCATCCATAGCCCTAATTGTTCGTTATTAGATGGGAAAGTTTCGTAGTAATAGGTTCTGTCTCCCGTTGTGTTGGCGTTATTGGAGCCTCCGTGGGAAGAAACGATTTTGAACCACTCCCCTCTTTTGATGTTCTTGGTTCCTTCAAAAAGAAGATGCTCAAAGAAATGAGCAAATCCTGTTCTCTGTGCCAATTCATCTTTGGCTCCCACATGGTACATTACCGAAGTCGTTACCACAGGTACTGTTTTGTCTTGGTGAAGAATGACATGCAAGCCGTTTGGCAAGTCGTATTCTTGAAATTTAATTTGCTGGGCATTCATAAATATTCCGAAGAATACCGCTCCCGCAATCGAAAGAAGTTTTTTTCTCATTATATTAAAATATTAGTTTCCGGTTTAATAAGTAAGCATACGCCAACCTTTCGTTACAAATTAACGAAATATTTTTAGAATTAAGCGTATATCAGACAGACTTTGTATAAGTTATATCCCTAAGATAAAATCAAAAAGAAAATGAGCCAAATTAAAAATCCCCATCAATCAAATTCTACAAAAGCTATTTTTATCAATAAAACAGCTACTTAACTTTTTGATACAGATTATAATCCGAGCCGGAAGGCTTTAGCTTATAGATGGTTTCAATGATTTTGTAAGGGCTACTCAAGTGGTCTTTTACTCTAAACTCTTTGATAAGTTTATAATGCTCCTGATAATATTCCGCGTGTTTAGGGTCTTGATACAAATCTCTGTAAACCAATATGTATTTAGGTTTTCTATCTTTCACCGTATTGAACCAATAATCCTTTTTATCCTTTATCATCTCTTGCTGAACGCCTTTGTCCACCAAACCTACCTCGTCTATTGTCCTTAACCCTGAATAATAAGGCACAAACCCCGCAGGCTCCAAGAATATCCATTGGTTTTTATCTTTTTCGTATTTTCCTAAAAACAGCCCTATCTCCCTACGATAATTCCACTCTCCATTTCCCGTAGCAATAGAGTGTACCATCTGGAATAAGAGCATCGGTAATACATAGAACAATAGAAACAATGCGCCCCATAGGTATTTACGCTTTTCTTGCTCCAATATAAAAACAATCACCGAAGCGAAAAGCAACAACTGAGGCACCCAATAATACCAATCAAAATAAGACAATTCGTACAAGAAAATACTCTGTTTAATCCAAGCAAAAGCAAAAATGATAATTAGGAAAAAATTCCGCTTATCCTTTTGCCTTACTAATGCATAAAAACACGCTATCTCAAAAAGTAATACAAGAATGGTATAAGGATTAAAATTCCCCGGCATTTTCAGCATACCAAAGAAATTTCCAAAATTTCTAAAAAACAACGCTATCCTCTCCCCAAAACCATACCCTCTGTAATAAGCCAACTTTTTGGCAACAATCGTATTATTCACCAATTCTCCAAAGTAAAACCAATTAAAAGATATCAATAATCCTAATCCCAAAGCCCCACTCACAACATAGTTCCATCTGATTTTTTTGTTCCAAACCGTATCCACTATAAAGATAATCCCTAAAAATATCACCGTGTCTAATCTCGTAAACAAAATAAGAACAGGAAAAATCCATACCGCCCAAGTCTTGTTCCTAAAAAAGGCATAGTACAAAAAGCCCATCTCCAAAAAGAACAAAAGCCCATACTCCATCCCCAAAATAGAAACTCTAATGGCAGGTGGAAGAAATCCAAAAAGCAGAATAAACAACGCCTGATGAACGGGCTTTTTCAGTATCATTCGGGATAAGAAATAGCTCCCAATGGTGAATAGTGTAGAGTTAAAAACCAGCAATGGGTAAATAAAATTGGCTTTGCCAAAAATCACATTGAACAAGAATGAAACAAACATATACAAATGCGTAGTAGAAGCCGATATCTTGATAGGCCCATTAAACCCTGCCACCCCATAATCAAGAAGGTTCTGGGCAACCCTCCAAGTGATGAAAGCATCTTCCTGAATATGATGCGTAAGCAAAAAAGGTAATTTGAGTAATACTGTGAGTGCAACAAAAATTATCGGCAATCTGGCATCAATGTTATTTTCTCCCATAGACTATAAATAATTCTACAAATTTAACAAAGCTCGCTTAACTGACAAAACACGCCCCATTAATTCGTATTAAAAAAAGAAAAACCGCCCTGAGTAGAGCGGCTTACTTATCAATCCGTTTTTATAAAAATTAATACTACTCTTTTGCAGAGAATAGTTTGGACATCTTATATGTTTTTTATGAATAGAAACACCTATTTCAGATAGGTATTTTTAACAAAAAATACAATTAATACCAATAATAAAAATAAAGAAACACATCCAAATATCATTTCTGCTTTGTGATAATTAGTAAAAAATTTTGTAATTAAAAATGCTACGACAGCCAACAGAGCTATTAATCTAATTTTTTTTTCCATTTAATTTTAGTTTTAAGGACAACAAAAAGATTGAGTAGCTGTAAAATATAACCCACCTAATCTACTATTTATTTCTACTCCCCCTAAGGAAGTACAACCATGCAGATCACCATCATTTGCGTCTTGTATTGTTGCATTAAACAAATCTGCCTTCGCTCCTCCTGAAGTCCAGCCAATTCCTGTTATCGTATGTGTTTTCCACCAAGGACAAGCATATCTACTCTCATGCTCCGTGGTTATAAACTCATCATAACTAGCTAATTTAGTTTTAGATAACTCATCATAAACAATACTAAGAATAACAAAATTAATATCACTTAAAAGCTTAGAATTGTTCTTAACATCTACAATCTTATTATTGAGTAGAATTATATATTTATCTCCTACTTTTTGTATCGAATAACTTCCCAAAGATAGTTTATTTCCCTGCAATCTAAATTCGTAGTTTGCCAAATTATAGCTTTGTTTTTCTATTCCTATTTCTTTTTGTGTTAAAAATCTAAAAATTACACCGTTGTTCTTAGTGTTACTTATCTTAACATCATTTACTCCTGAATGAATTAAAAATGCCCCAACTCTTTTATTATTTAAATTTGAAGTGATATTTTCAAATTATATATCGTGAGAATAACTTCGATTATCATTATTACATTCTGTAAATAAAAAGTTGAGAGACACTAAGGCGAATAAAAACTTGATTTTTTTCATAGTAAATTATTTTAACTGTTATGAGACAAATATATTAATTTATTTTATTTAGAATAAAAAATAGCAATACTTTAATTATGCCACGCATACAATTTACAAATGTGCTTTTAGATTGTCTTTCACCATTTTAATTCGTCTAAAAAAGAAAAAACATCTCAATTCTGAGATGATTTCAATTTAATTTATAAGTTATTAAAAAGTCTAATCTATACCTAAACTGGTGAAACCTAACAGAATAGAACTTTTACTTTAAAAACTGCTTGGCATATCATATGAGCTCATTGTGTTTTTGTAACCAACATAGAGTTTCTCATTTTTGTTTAACATATAATCCAATTTTGGATAGGTGTACAATTTCCCTTTGAAAGAACTATTAACTGAGAATGAATAACCTAAGTCTAAAGCGGCAGAATATTTAGCTGGTGGCGTGATGATAACCTCTATTTTAGCAACATTATTTAAATTGATAGATTTCAGATAATTTATAAATTCCTTACCCTAGAGTTAGATTATTTTATCGTTAATCATAATGCTTACTATAGATTTTCTGACAATAGACACACCAGAATTTTCATCAGAGTTACCTATCCCAATGTACCAAATAGATTAGCATTGATTAGCTGGAAAGAATTACCAATATTAAACCTTTCTCACTATAAGTTTTTTTTATTCACAAGAATAGTTATTGTTTTTAATGACTTTACTATCATCGTTCACTACCAAATCTTTTTCAATATCCGATAAAAGTTCTATACTTCCAGTGGAAAGCATCAGTCCATCTTTAGAAATAGTAAGCATACAACTTCTCCTTTCTTGCGCTGTAATTTTGTACACACCATCTTTTGTCATAAGAGTTCTATAGGTAGCTTTTTATTATTGAGTACTACAGATAAATTTTTGAAACAAAATTATTTTTCAAAGAAGTGATATGCCCTTCAATAATAACCTGAAAATAAGTTAACATCATACAGTAAGTTAAAAGATAATATCCCTCCATAAACAAAACAATTGATTAAATATTCACAAAGACATAAATAATTTAAATATATTTAAGTTTTTTTTATCAAATAAAATATTTTTCACAACATATTACACACTATATATATTTAAAGACGGATTGTATTTTCATCTAAACTTAATTTTCGTGTTTTTAGTATCTTTGCAAAAGGGAATTATACTTGACATGAAATATCTCATTGTAGGATTAGGCAACAAAGGCAACGAATACGAAAACACACGCCACAATATAGGTTTCAAAGTGGCGGATAAAATCGCAGAAATATTGGGCACACCATTCCAAATCACAAATTTTGGGCTAATGGCAGAAGGCAAATACAAAGGGAGAAAAGTTCTCATCCTAAAACCAGATACCTATATGAACCTAAGCGGAAAAGCGGTGAAATTTTGGATACAAAAAGAAAATATTCCGCTGGACAAACTGATGATTATCACAGACGACCTTGCCCTACCCTTCGGAACTTTAAGAATGAAGATGAAAGGCTCCGATGCCGGGCACAACGGACTCAAAAGCATACAAAACGAATTGCAAACACAGGTATATCCCCGCCTTAGATTTGGTATCTCTGCTAATTTCTCCGAGGGCCGACAGGCAGACTATGTGCTTGGAAACTGGACGGAAGAAGAACAAAATAAAATTCCCGAGCGTACCACCCAATTCGCAAATGCCTGCCTTGCTTTCGTTTTTTCGGGAATACAAAATGCAATGACAGGCTTCAACGGTAAATAAATACTCTTATGGAAATAGTAGAAAAATTCTTAAAAAAATACCCTCGAGAAAAGGTAATGAAATGCTACAAAAATACTTGTATTGCCGAAGCCATCACCTGCTTTTTGCTATACGGTATCGCGATGATTTGGATCCGCGAAGATAAGGAAAGCTCTCTGGCTTTGGCATTTATTATTACGATAGGAAATTTGCACGGGCTGTTTTTTACACTGTATCTTTTGCTCTGTATCCCCGCTCGGAAGATATACAAATGGGACGATGAGGATTTTGTCTTTGTACTTCTCGCGGCATTCTTCCCTTTTGCCACCATTTGGGTAGAAAAAAAATTAGCACGGCTAGATAGGTCTTAACCTTTAGAGCTCAACAACAAAAACATTCAGCCTTGATAAAGAACAAGTTGCCGTTACACAAAATACCATATTTTATATATCTTTTATTTTTATTGGAGAAATTTACAAAATTTTATGTAGAAATTTTACTTACCTACTGACGGACAAAACTAATAAACGATACCTTCACTATATACAAAAATCTCTTCTTGTTTCAGATCATTTTGATAAGTTTTTTCATTGGTAAATTTCCCTTAGAATACAATTACATCCTAAAAGACAGTGTAAGAGATACTTGTTTTAGCAGAAAATCATACCCAGAAATCTAAAACAACATCACCGATTTAGAAATACGGACCTTAGGACATTAAAATTTCATTAACTTGAAATTTTTGTAAATTTGGGGACTGAAAACATTAGAGATGAAAATAGTAGTAGGACTTTCCGGAGGGGTAGATTCCAGTGTGGCGGCGTATCTCTTGCAACAGCAGGGGCACGAGGTCATAGGGCTTTTTATGCGAAATTGGAACGATGCTTCGGTAACATTGGAGGACGAATGCCCTTGGGTGGAAGACAGCAACGATGCCCTAATGGTTGCACAGAAGCTGGGTATCCCTTTTCAAGTGATTGATATGAGCGAACTCTATAAAGAGCGGATTGTAGATTATATGTTTTCCGAATACGAAAAGGGAAGAACACCAAACCCCGATGTCCTCTGCAATAGAGAGGTAAAATTTGATGTTTTTTTGAAAGTGGCATTGTCTCTGGGCGCAGAAAAAGTGGCTACGGGACACTATGCAAGAATTAGCACAACCAAAAATGAAAACGGAACGAAGTGCTACCATCTACTTGCAGGAAAGGACAATAATAAAGACCAAAGCTATTTTCTTTGCCAGCTAAGCCAAGAGCAATTATCAAAAGCCCTGTTTCCCATCGGAGAGCTTACGAAACCCGAAGTCCGGCAGATTGCTAAAGAGATAGGATTGGTAACGGCAGATAAAAAAGATTCGCAGGGGCTTTGTTTCATCGGTAAAGTCAGTTTGCCTCAATTTCTGCAACAACAGCTCAAACCTAAGGAAGGAGATATCGTAGAGATTTTCAGAGATTTTAAGGAATATCATAGGGAACGCCCTGTTTTTAAGGATAAAAAAGAGGAATTAGAGTACGAGGTGACAAAAATAGTTTATAAAAAATCCGACGGAAAAGTTATCGGAAAACACCAAGGAGCACAGTTTTTTACCATTGGGCAAAGTAAAGGCTTAGGCATCGGCGGACATAAAGAGAGCTGCTTCATTATCTCTCGGGATATGGAAACAAATACCATCTATGTGGGAGAGGGCAAGAACTTCCCTGGACTATTCCGAAAAGTTATAAAAATCAATCCCACAGATATCCACTGGGTAAGGAACGACCTTAGGCTGAAAAACGGAGAGACAATGCCTATAATGGCAAGAATACGCTATCGCCAGCCATTAGAAAAAGTGACATTGCACCAGTATGACAAAGCGCTTTACATAGAATTTGAAAATTCCCAGTCGGCAGTGGCAGAGGGGCAGTTTGCAGCGTGGTATATAGATGATGAGCTTATAGGAAGCGGCGTGATTTCTTAATCTTTAATCAGACAAAACATTATGTTAGAAATAAAAGAACACCGATACGAAACAGCCGTTTTAGTAGGCTTAATTACGAAAGACCAAAACGAGGAAAAGCTCACAGAGTATTTAGATGAGCTGGAGTTCCTTGCTTATACGGCAGGTGCAAAGGTCGCCAAACGCTTTACCCAAAAGATGATGCAGCCGGACTCTAAAACTTTTGTAGGCAAAGGAAAAGCAGAAGAAATAAAAAACTACGTTAAGGAACACGAGATAGGAACGGTAATCTTTGATGATGAGCTTTCGCCGTCTCAGCTGAAAAACTTAGAGCGGGAATTAGAGGTTAAAATCTTAGATAGAACCAATCTTATTCTGGATATTTTTGCACAGAGGGCGCAGACTTCTTATGCGAGAACACAGGTAGAATTAGCCCAATACGAATATTTGCTTCCACGCCTTACCCGTATGTGGACGCACTTGGAACGACAGAGAGGGGGGATAGGAATGAGAGGTCCGGGAGAAACCGAGATAGAAACCGATAGGAGGATTATCCGCGATAGAATTTCTTTGCTAAAAGAGAAACTGAAAACCATAGACAAACAAATGGCAACTCAGAGGAATAATCGTGGGAAAATGGTTCGCGTGGCATTGGTAGGCTATACCAATGTGGGAAAATCAACTTTGATGAACACCCTCTCAAAATCTGATGTTTTTGCGGAAAATAAACTCTTTGCCACATTGGACACTACGGTAAGAAAAGTGGTGATAGGGAATCTGCCTTTTTTACTTGTGGATACGGTAGGCTTTATCAGGAAGCTCCCTACACAGCTGGTAGAAAGTTTCAAATCTACATTAGACGAAGTGAGGGAAGCAGATTTACTGATTCATGTAGTAGATATTTCCCACGAAAGTTTCGAAGACCATATAGAGTCCGTCAATCAAATTTTACAAGAGATAGACGCTCACAGAAAGCCTATGATAATGGTATTTAATAAGATAGATGACTTTACATACGATAAAAAAGACGAAGACGACCTCACCCCGAGTACAAAACGAAATATTTCGTTAGAAGAATGGAAAAAAACTTGGATGGCAAAATCAAAATACCCTGCGACATTCATCTCCGCACTTAAAAAGGAGAATTTTCCGGAAATGAAAAAACTTATCTACGACGAGGTTCACAAAATCCATATTTCAAGATTTCCGTACAACGATTTCTTGTTCCAGTATTATGACGACGAAAATTAGGCTATATTTTCTTTATCTATATAGACCAATCCCTCTCCAAAATTATCCTCCAGAGAAGAGATAGCTACAGCTTTCTCTGTTTTGGATTTTAGCTCGTCTATAAAAAATGAAGTCTCGAAAAACTGACGGTGTATAGAAGGGAGGAGCGTCATAAAGTAGTCCATTCCTATTTTGTTGTTATGGAGATCCATCTCTCGTTCCAGTAGAGGATTTGGAAATAGCTCTTCGTGAAGATTCGTTATTTTTTCACAGAATTTTAGCGATTTCTGAGGAGAGGAAATTTTGCAGCAATACATCATTATAAGACAACACCATAGTGCGTGCCGAAAAGCATTCCCTTTTCCGTCGTTACTTGCGGTTTTAGGATAATTTTTTTCTGCTATTTTGTAAGCTTTTATGGTAGCATAAAATGCCATTGCACAAAAGAAAGGATGACAAATAAACACCGACAACACCCTATAAAGCTGCTTGAAACTAAGGCTTTTTAATGCATTGAAAACAACGGTTATAGATTTCATAGAAAAATTCAGATATCGCGGCTAGCCAACTCTGTTTGCCCTCCCTTTTTAGATTAAGGTCAATGACCAACAAAGCCATACTTAGAAAAAATACAGAGCCGGTTAATAAAAAAATGTACCGGCGGTTTACTTATTCATCAATAGCTTCACGGTTTTAGAAACTGTTTCTTTTATTTCTTTTCTTTTAACAATGAAATCCACAAATCCTTTGTCTTGTAAGAACTCTGCCGTTTGGAAGCCTTCCGGTAAGTCTCTTCCTATCGTTTCACGAATGACACGAGGCCCTGCAAACCCAATAAGGACGCCCGGCTCTGCCATAATGATATCCGCAGTCATCGCAAAAGAAGCCGTTACCCCCCCGAAAGTAGGATCCGTAAGATAGGCTATATATGGCAACCCTGCCTCAGACAGCTGTACCAGTTTCGCTTGTACTTTGGCCATTTGCATCAGGGAATAAGCCGCCTCTTGCATCCTTGCTCCACCGGACTGGCATATAATCATATAAGGAAGTTTGTGTTTAATGGCAAAATCCACCGCCCTACGGATTTTTTCGCCCATCGCAGAACCCAGAGAGCCGCCGATGAAAGCAAAGTCCATACAAGAAATAACCATCTCGATTCCATTGACTTTCCCCGTAGCATTTCGGATGGATTCCGAAAGTTTGGTTTTGGCTTTTACCTCTTTCAGCCTGTCGGTATAGGATTTGGTATCCTTGAATTTAAGAATATCCACACTTTCTACTTTTGTATCCAGCTCCTTGAATTTACCATTGTCAAACAGCAATTCAAAGTATTCACTACTACCTATTCTCACATGGAAATCATCTTCCGGAGATACATAGCTATTGGCTTTCAGCTCTTCGTATTCTATAATTTTTCCGGTAGGCGTTTTATGCCAAAGACCTTTAGGAATATCCTTTTTCTCATCTGTAGAGGTCGTGATATTTTTCTTTTTTCTTTTAAACCATTCAAATGCCATAAGTTTCTTTTTAGTTGATAGGGTAGCACTTAGAGATAAATAAGCGACCCAATTGGATACAAAAATACAAGAAATTTTTATTCTAACATATTCTATCTCGAAAAGTTTTTTGTAATAGTTACAAAAATAATGTTTTAGAAATGAAATATAAAAACAGACTCTTGTATAGTGGTTGCTCTTAAAATCTAAATAATAGATAATATATTCACCATCAAATACGACATATTAAAAATTAAGCAGTTTTATCCGGTCTAATTTCCCTAATTCTAATTGATTTTTGACTAAGTTATAGTAGTTGCCTTTCTTTGCTACGAGATCTTGGTGGTTGCCTAATTTTGTGGTCTCGCTTTTATCTAATACGACAATTTGGTCAGCTTTTTTAACAGTAGAAATAGTACAGTATAAAAGGAGACTTCGTCCTTTCAGATTGAAAACTTACTTTTTCCAATTGAATACACAGCCTATTTTGAGTGTTTATAAGGAATACTTTTCAGTTCACTTAGGTGGGTTAGAATTATTTTCTCTTCATTAGGCTTATTTTAAACTTCATTAAGCCGTTCTAAACTTAATTTTACACTTGTAAAAAATGGAAAAATTATACCAATTAATTTACTGGAGAGTTCATTTATCCAATAATATAAAATATAGAAAGTAACATTCCTAAGGTCATATCTCCTTTTACGATATAATTGGCAGCTAAAAAAGTTACCAAAATATTTTTTAGCTGGTTTAAAAATTAAATTCAAAAAATCTGCATGGTATAAAATTTCATTACAAAGATGATTATACGTTATTTATATCAAGTGTTTTTCGTAATTTTATAGAAACCTACAAATTAAATTACAATGAAAAATTATCCAACCAACATTACTGACAACTAGTGGTAATTTATAAAAAAACGCTTTGCATTTCAATAACATAACATAAAATATTATTTGAGAACCATTTAAACCGCCATTATATACATAATGAAAATGGGCAGCCAATGTTGGAGATTCCCTAATGATTTCCCAAAGTAAGAGCTCGTTTATTATTACTATAATAAATAGGCAAATACGGAAGAATTTGATTTACTCTTTTAAAAATAAGGTTAAAAATAGATTAGAAAAAGGAACTAGTTTAGGAATAATGTACAGCCAAAGTATAAAATGGGATAACAACCGATCATTAAAAATTTTTGATGGTAACTATAAAGTAAAAGGCGTTAATTCAAAGATATATGGTGATAGATAAAAACGGATTTTTATTAATAGTAAAAACAAATTTGGTTATTTATAAGATTTACGAGGAAACACAAATGTAAATATTTATAGAAACTATAATTATGATGATGGATATAATTCTACTACAAATGTTTATAAAAATGGAACTTTAAATTCAAGTCCAAATAATTATAGTCCTCTTGGTAGTACTACAACTATTAAAAGAAATTATAAAATAAGTAGAACCATTTATAAGTATAGATAGTAAAATGATTTAATCAAAATAGAGCGAATTATATGTCCTGCTCTATTTATTAGTATTTATAAATACCTATCTCCTTTTTTCTTTGTTCTAAGCTCCACGAGATAATCTTTTAGTTTTTGGTCGTTTTTTCGGGGGCATATTAGCAGAGCGTTTTCTGTATCTACTATTATATAGTCCTTTAGTCCGTCTATAATGATGGCTTTATCGGTATTTTTGCTTCTTATAATGTTTCCGTTTGCGTTATAAGAGAGTATGTTTTTAGACAAGATTGCGTTTTTATTTTCATCTTTATCAGAATTTTCATACACCGAATTCCAAGTACCCAAATCACTCCAGCCCAAATCTGCGGGGATAACATAAACATTATCTGTTTTCTCTAAAATTCCATTATCTATAGAAATGCTTTCTAATTTCGGATAAATATCTTCTATACAAAGTTTATGCGAACCATTTGGCACATATTGGCACTCATCAAAGAGATTTTTCATATTGGGCAAATATTTTGCAAAAGCACTGATGATGCTCTCTACAGACCAAATGAAAATTCCGGCATTCCAAAGGAAATCTCCTGCTTTCAAGAAGTTTTTGGCAATTTCGAGATTAGGTTTTTCGGTAAAGGTTTTTACTTTTAGTAACGACGGATTGTCTCGTCCTTGTTCATCATCAATGAACTGAATGTAGCCGTATCCAGTGTCGGGACGCGTAGGCTTAATCCCCAAAGTGATAAGATAATCTCCTTTTTCTGCATAGCCTAAAGCCTGCTCCAATTTCTCCAAAAAACGATCTTCTTTCAGGATAAGATGATCAGCAGGGCAAACTACTATTTGGGCATTGAGGTTTATGGCTGCTATCTTGTAAGCCATATAGATGTTGCACGCTGCCGTATTCTTCATCACAGGCTCTCCCACGATGTTTTCCTTAGGAAGTTCGGGCAGTTGTTCCCGTGTAATATCTACATATTCCGTATTCGTAATCACAAAAATATTTTCTAAGGGAATCAAGCGGCTTATCCTCTGGAAAGTCTGCTGAATCATAGTTTTGCCTACGCCTAAAATATCTTGATATTGTTTTGGAAATTTTTGAGTGCTTAGAGGCCAAAAACGGCTTCCTACACCGCCTGCCATTATTACGCAAAAATACTCTTTATTTTTCATTCAGTTTTATTTTTTATCAATAGCCCACTCTTCGTTATCATTGCAAATATAATTTTTTTTAATTGATGATAAGACAAACAAAATATCAAAGACACATTCAACCAACCAATGTGACACATAGATAAAAGAGGTCTTAACGCTTAATTTCTCAGCTATTTCAGCTTTTGATCTTTTATATTCAAAATAAGTTATGCTAAAGTTAATGGATTCTTTTTATTTGGAAAACAAAGGTCGAACATTTAACTTTAGGAGAGAAAAACTTTCTTGTTTTTCGACCAAAAGACCGCTTATACCTATTTGAATAGTAGATATATAGCTATATTTTTGTAAAGATGATTAAAGCAAAAACTATACTGAAATACAAAGCAAAAACGAGGGGGCAACTTGTAGAGCAAGCCCAGAAGTTAGTAAATGCTTTTGTTCGTAATCGTGATGCAATAAATGATAGAAGCGATTTTGTCTGTATTTCGTGCGGTAAGTACAAGCCAAAACACCAGTGTAATGCAGGGCATTATTTCAGTAGGAGCACTTACCCAAGCGTAAGATTTGATTTAGATAATATACACGGCCAGTGTATTCAGTGCAATTTGCACCAGCACGGTAATCTGATACCTTGCCGAGCAAACCTTATCAAAAAAAATAGGTAAAAAACGATTTGAGCAATTAGAGAAAATGGCGTATATTAGCCACTACAAGCACGATAGAATTATGCTTATAGAACTTATAGAGAGAATGAAAAAACAATTAAAAAAATAGAAAAATGAAAATCACAGTAAATAACCAAGAAGTAGAAGCTTACAAATTAATAATGAGAAAAAACTTTGTAGAAGATATTGCAAGCGATAAAAAAACGTTGAAATAAGAGATTTCTCCGACTTTTATCATAAATGTTTGTAGATAAAGACAAAGAAAAGAAGTTTGACAAGTATTTAGAAAACCCTGATGGTTCTATGGGTATAGATGATATTGTTAGAAATGATATTAAGTATATCAGATTTACTAATTATAGCCAATCCTGGATCTTAGATGTAGAGATATACATGCCTCATATCATAAGTCCAGCAGATGAAGAAGACGTTAAATTCATCAGAGAATCATATAACTTTAATGATTTAGACTAAGAACCCGAGAAATTTAAAAACCTGACCGATGAAGATGAAATGCCGATGATTTTTGCAATATCTATAAAAAAATAGTGAACCGAGAAAATATATAAAACTAATAATTAACCATTAAAACTAAATTGCTATGCCAGAACCTTATGCAGTCCGTTACACTAACGGCAAAAGACAAGTCTATCGAACTAAAAAAGACTATGAAAGAGGTAAATTATCCTCATTCGGTAGAACAAATAAAAGATTAAAGGCAAGCGGTGCTATTTAAAAATAAACAATGCACTTGCTAAACAACACAATGCAAAGCATCAAAGCCCTTTCTGAAAAAACAGACAGGGTTTTGCTCTTCCATTCTGCCAATGGTAAAGATAGCATCGCCCTGCTCGAAATGTTAAGCCCTCATTTCAAAGAAATAAAATGCGTGTATATGGTTAAAAACCTAAATCATATAAACAAATATATTCTTTGAGCTGAAAGAAAGTATAAAAACGCCTCATTTATCCAAATTCCGCACTACACCTATTATAACTATAAAAAATTCGGCGTATGTGGCACTGATGAAGTTAATTACATACAATACAACCTATCCACAATAACAGATAAGATTAGAGAAAACACAGGTATCCAATGGGCAGTGTATGGATTTAAACAAAACGATAGCCTCAACCGCCGATTGATGTTGAGAACCTATGAAAATGAAATCATAAATCAAGAAACACAAAAGATATATCCATTATCCAAATGATCTAACAAGCAAGTACTCCAATATATAAAAAAGCAGAGACTTATTAAACCATTACAATACGGAAATGTAGGCAACACAAAATCACAAGGTACTAATGTAACTAACCTATCTTTCCTCCTATGGTGTAGGGCAAACGTTCCCGAAGATTTAAAAAAAGTAATAAAAGAGTTCCCCGATACGGAAAGAATTTTATTCGAATACGACTATGAAAAACAAAATAAAACAATCCGAAACTATAATTATAAAGCGAAGCCAAATAACCCCAGCTCCTTATAATCCCAGAAAAATATCCGATGAAGCACGAAAAGTCTTAAAAAAGAACATCAAGGCTAATGGTATCATAGGGGGGGGGGGATGGGTTTGGAATGAAAAAACAAGCAATCTTGTATCGGGACATCAAAAATTATCTATTGCTGACGAAGTTAATAAATACAACCACAAAACCAAAGAAAATGATTACGATATAAAAGTAGAAGTTATCAATGTAGATTTAAAGACGGAGAAAGAATTAAACATCTTCTTTAATTCAAAATCCGTGCAGGGAGAAATGGACTACCAAAAACTATCTCTAATAGACCCTGATATAGATGTAAACTTAGCCGGATTAGATGATATAGACCTATCTTTTATCGAAGTAGAACTGCCTAAAGACTTAGATATTGAAGTGCCTACATTTGAGAGCCACAGAAAGAAAAGGCACAAGCTACAGAGGAAGAAAATACAGAAGTAAGTAAAGAAGAAAAAAACAAGCCGTAAAGGAAGCTAAAGCACAAATTAAAGAAACTACACTTTATCAAGGAGACCCCTATATTAACAATTTCCTTTGATAGTTACGAAAATAAAGTATTTTTCTTAGAGCAATTCCACATCAATAGAGATACTAAATTTATAAAAGGAGAAGAATTTGCAGAAATGGTAGAAAATGGATAATAAAGTAGGAAGACCCACGAAATATAATAGAGATTATCACCCAGCCCAAGCATTAAAGTTTAGTTTGGCAGGGCTTACTGATGTTCAGATGGCTAACATATTTGATATTTCAGAAGCTACATTAAACAATTGAAAAAAAGAGTATCCTGAATTTTTGGAGTCCATAAAAAAAGTAAGGAAGAAACAGATACAAACGCCACATCCACTTTATATAAAAGAGCATTAGGACATAAAGAAAAAAAAATTCCGATAAAAATAAAACAATTTGATGAATACGACAGACCTATAGAAAGTGTAGAAGTAAAGGCAATTAAAATTTTAAAGCGATGGACAGACCAAAGATAGTTGTAGAAAATTGAAAAATAGAACTACTATAAATGAAAAATTGGATAAACTATACGGAAAAGTAGGTACCAAAGAAAGGGATAAATTCGAAAAAAGAAGCATTGGATTTTTACGCTTCTCAAATTCTTTATTTTAGTAGGAAAGGAGCCAAACTTACCCCAAAAGCCTTATCTGAAAAAACAGGGATAGATAAAAGCTACATTTCAAGAATTGAAAACGAATTGGTACAGCCTACGGTAGAAACATTCCTAAAACTTTTACAAGCAATGGGGTTAAGTTTTGACATTGGTAAAACTGCCTGATTTTTTTTGTTAATTTGACATAAAATAGTCAAATGCTGATACAGACACAAGCTGTTTATAATCCTCTTTATACTAATATTGATAAGTTTATTATACTCCTTACTAGAGGTAGAGACTCTGCAAAATCCTACAATGCAACTACCTTTGTAGAGCGATTATCTTTTGAACAGGGACACAAGATATTGTTCAGTCGTTATACAATCACTTCGGCAAGGATTTCCATTATCCCAGAATTTGAAGAAAAGATAGAAAAAGAAGGGGTACAGGATTATTTCACTGTGAATAACAATGAAATTATCAATCGATTTTCTGGCTCGCCAATTCTTTTTATAGGAATAAAAACTTCATCAGGAAACCAAACGGCTAACCTCAAATCCATACAAGGAAACCTAAGTTCAAATATAAAAAGCGACAAGTGGAATAGAAGTTTTATTTCTATTAAAAGAATTCTTTTAAGGTAAAAATACATAAGCACTGGTACAAACCATGATAGATATCCTGTTGCCTTACAAAGACTCGGTAAAGTCCATT
>NZ_FNAS01000027.1 GCF_900101995.1 Riemerella columbipharyngis
TGCTTTTTGTTCTTTTTGTTTCCGTTTTTGACTATCTTTGTACCTTGACAATTGGGGCAGTGGAGTTTAATTATTATTAACATTCAACAAAAATACAACTTTATTCCCTGATTGTCAAATTTTTATATCATCATACTTTTTAAAACACAACCAAAAGTTAAAAAGAAAAATTAAATTTTGACACATTTACTAAAAACAAAAAAAGCCCCTTATCACTAAGCGACTCCCACATTATTGTAGGTTTAATCTATTTGTCTATTGTGTCTTTTTCTTATTAAATAACTGCAGCAAGAAGACAATCATCGAACAAACCAAAGATAAAACGACGAGGATATTAGCCTTAAAAACAATTGACAAGACCAAAAGTACCGCTGTTACAATCAATAGAATATTCCACTTTTTCATTTTCGTACTATTTTACATTTGCACAAATATACAAAAGAAACATTGATAAAAAAGAGAATTAACCCACCAAACTATCCCTCGCAAGAGTTTCGCCATTCTATACTGAATTGGATAAAATCCTCTACGTTTAGCTCTTCTGCCCTACAATCCAGAAACGGATGAGATGCCATCGACTGAGGAATCCTCATAATTTTAAGGGCATTGCTTAGCTTTTTCCGTCTTTGGTTGAACCCCGCTTTCACAATTTTCTTGAACAAATCTTCTATTCCGGTAAGGGCTTCTTTAGGGTTTCGGGTAAGCTTTATGACACCCGATTTCACTTTAGGTGGCGGCGTGAAAACATTTTCATTTACGGTAAACAAATATTCCACATCGTAATAAGCCTGAACCAATACCGATAGTATGCCGTAACTTTTCTGGCGAGGTTTCGCTGCCGTTCTCTCTGCTACCTCTTTCTGAAACATCCCCACCATCTCCGGAATTTTCCGGTAGTTATCAATAATTTTGAACAAAATCTGAGACGATATATTGTAAGGAAAATTCCCAATCACCCCCACTTCACTATCAAAGTTGCCCTCTATATCTAATCTAAGGAAATCCCCTACAAATGTTTCTTCTGTGATGGGCGGATAGGTTTCCTTCAGATACGCTATGGACTCTTCGTCTATCTCCGCCAGAGAAAGTGTGACCGACCTATCCAACAGATATTTGGTAAGGACACCCGTACCGGGACCTACTTCCAGCACATTGGGATAATGGGTGCCGTCTAAAGATGCAACTATTTTTTGGGCGATATTCTCATCGTGCAGGAAGTGCTGGCCGAGATGCTTTTTGGCTTTTACTATCAAGATTTTATTTTTTTATGATTTTATTAACACTGATTTTATTCTAATTTCTCGCAAATTTCGGAAGTTTTTTTCTATTTTAGCCGAAAATTTTTATTTGATGGCTAAGACAGTAGACGACTTCAACAAGAAAAGACTGAGATCAAGCAACATTACCGTAGTAGTGAGTATTTCTTTGGTACTCTTTTTAGTGGGACTTTTTGGACTAATTCTCATCAATGCCCGAAGTTATTCCGACTATATCAAGGAACAATTGGTAGTAAATGCTTTTTTCAGCAATGACTATTCCGCTAAAGATTCTCTAAAAATAGAGAAACAGCAGACGGTGGCTTTCGAAAATATAAAATCTCTTCCCTTTGTACAGCGTGCTACTTTTATTTCTCGCGAACAAGCCGCCAAAGAAGCTCGAAAAGATATGGGGGTAGATACGGAAACATTATTTGATAAAAATATTTTTCCGGCATCTGTGGAAGTAGCACTAAAACCAGACTATGTAGATCCTGCAAAAATAGACCAAGTCGTAAAAAAATTATCCGAAGTACAGGGCATCGTAGAAGTGAAAAACAATAGTGCTCTAATGATAGAAGTTTATAACAACCTGAATAGAATTCTCACTTGGATATTGGCACTTTCGGGATTATTCTTGATATTAGCTATCGTATTGATAAACAATTCTATAAAACTAAAAATATTTTCTAAAAGATTTATCATCAAGACAATGCAGCTGGTAGGCGCCAAAAGGCGTTTTATTCTAAAACCCTTCATTACCGAAGCTGTTGTATTGGGGCTTATAGGTGCTATAATTGGGCTTACGATACTCTTTGGACTATGGTACTATTTCACCACACAAGTCATCGGTACACCATTTATACAAGACTCTGCGGCTTACCTCAAACTCGTGATATTAGTTTTCTCAGTAGGTGTCTTGATTACCGTTATCAGTACTATTTTTGCCACTTGGAGATTTCTCAGAAGCAATATTGATGACTTATACTATTCTTAAATAATCAACAATACGATGAGTAAATATAAATCCCTCCCTATCAAAAATACCTTTTATTTCGGAAAATCAAATTATCTATGGATGCTAATAGGCATAGTACTGATAGCCTTAGGATTTATCCTGATGATGGGGTACGGTGCCAATACCAAACCGGATGGTACTTTTGACCCAAACTATTGGAACGAAGACATTTTCTCTATCCGAAGAATAAGAATAGCTCCTTTACTTATTTTTTTAGGGTTTGTGGCAGAAGGCTATGCTATAATGAAACGAACTAAAAAGTAAACCAACAAATACTTAAATCATGGAGTTTTTACACACCATCATTATCGCTATTGTAGAGGGACTTACGGAATATCTGCCAGTATCTTCTACGGCCCATATCGGTTTTACGGGAAACCTTCTCGAGGTGAAGGACGATAATTTTTTCAAAATGTTTCAGGTTTCCATACAGCTGGGAGCTATATTGGCTGTAGTGGTGGCTTATTACAAAAAGTTCTTTGATTTTTCGAACCTTAAATTTTACTACAAACTCATTGCTGCCGTAATTCCTGCTTTGGCATTAGGCTATCTTTTTAATGATATGATAGAGCGTGTTTTGGGGAACCAAATTGCTATTTCTACGGTATTGGTTTTGGGTGGCGTGGTATTGTTGTTTGCTGACAGCTGGTTCAAGAATCCCTCCACTCACAGCGAAAAAGAAATCTCTTACAAAAATGCGATAATCATAGGGTTTTGGCAGTGCCTTGCGATGATGCCGGGAACTAGCCGAAGTGCTGCTTCTATCATTGGAGGAATGACGCAAAAGCTCAGCAGAAAAGCTGCTGCAGAATTTTCTTTTTTCCTTGCCGTGCCTACTATGTGTGCTGCTACGGGCTATTCTCTATTCCTGAAAAAATGGGGAGAAGGTAGCGAAATAAAACAAAAAGGCTACGAGATGCTTCTTGCCAATAGCTACAATATGAAAGTTTTTCTATTGGGAAATGTCGTGTCTTTTTTGGTGGCATTGGTAGCGATAAAAACATTCATCAGTCTGCTAAACAAGTATGGTTTCAGACCTTGGGGCTGGTACAGAATCATTGTAGGATTGGTACTATTAGTTTATTTCTATTTCGTTTCTTAGAATGGGTATAAAATTCTCGTTAGAAGCTTTACAACAAGGAGAAATATTACTAGTGGACAAACCACTGGAATGGACTTCATTCCAAGCGGTGAATAAAATAAAATTCAAAATCAAAAGGGAGTTCAAACTCAAAAAAATAAAAGTAGGACACGCCGGCACATTAGACCCTCGGGCTACGGGGCTGCTAATTGTCTGCGTAGGTAAAGCGACTAAGCGCATTCCGCAGATACAAGACGCCCCAAAAGAATATTGGGCAGAAATAAAAGTAGGCGTACAGACCGAATCTTACGACACCGAAAAACCCGAAATCATGCATCAGGACTTTGCCCACCTCACCAAAGAACAAGTACGGGAAACGCTAAATTCTTTCGTAGGCGAAATAGAGCAAACCCCACCGGTTTTTTCTGCAATAAAGGTAGATGGAGAGCGGGCGTACAACCTGGCAAGAGCCGGCGAAAATGTAGAAATGAAATCTCGAAAAACCACGATTTATTTCATTGACAATGTAGAAATAGAATTACCTTTTGTCCGATTTTCAGTAGGCTGCAGCAAGGGAACCTATATCCGCAGTTTGGCTCACGACATTGGAAAAGCCTTAGGCGTAGGCGCCTACCTCACCCAACTGAGACGAACGAAAATCGGTAATTATAGAATAGAAGATGCCTCAATCGATTATCTATCCAACGACTTTAAATTTTCAGAAGATGAATAAAATTTTATTAAGCTTCAGCATTTTGGTATCTACCTTAGCATTTAGCCAAAAAACAAAAATCGAAAAATTGGGACTATTCGGCGGAATAGGCGCAGATGCTGCCTTTGACTTAAAATCAAGGTTCAAGATAATTTGACATTTTTCAGCCACAAAGATTAATCACTTTTCCACCACTACAAATCTATCATTGCCGGAGAGGTCTTTTATCAAAATGCTTTTGGCAAATCCATCAAACAAAGCACAGGTTTCTTTTCCCCATTTTTGATTGATTTCCAATAGAATAGCCCCATTATCATTAAGACAATTATGAGCAAGTAATGCTATTCTTTTATAAAAAATCAAATCATCTTCAGACAGCGGGAAAAGTGCATGGCGAGGCTCATAGCGGCGTACTATTTCGGAAAGTTCTTTTTCTTCCTTTAATCCTATATAAGGGGGATTTGAGATAATCACATCAAAATTGTCATTAAGATTTTCACTAAGGACATCCACCTCGCAAAATTCAATTTCGGTATTATGCCTCAATGCATTCTCTCTTGCAACCGCCAATGCCTGCTGCGAAATATCAACCGCTATAATATCTGCGTCGGGAAAATGTTTTTTAATAATAATGCTTATAACCCCCGATCCCGTACCGATATCCAACACTGAAAACTTTCTTTTCCCAAATTTCTCTTTTATTTTACCAATACTCAATTCTACTAATTCTTCGGTTTCCGGTCTGGGGATAAGGGTATGCTCATTTACAATAAAACTCAAACCATAGAAATCGGCTTCGCCAAAGATATACTGGTACGGCATTTTTGTTTTAAGTAAAGACAATGTCTTTTGTATTTTTTGAAAATCCACCTTATCTATTTCTATATCCGTATTTAGCTCATAAGAATTAAATACTTTTCCACATTCCTTATCCATCGTAATTTTCAGAAGATTATCAATTTCAGAATGCGTATAGTCATTGGACAATTCTTGTCTAAAAAGCACTCTTATATCCCTTAATGTCATCTCAGTATATTATTTCGAGGCACAAAGATAATCAAATAATTAAGGTGGTCTATATTCCAAATCAAGAGCCTCTGACAGAGGAATATTAGGCATCACCTTATCTATTTCGATAAAAGAGTTTTTAGTAACACAATATTTTTCTTATTTTTGCTAAATAATTCTATAAACCTATGAAAGAGTTTTCTAAAGAAGTTTACCTGCAATGGTATAAAGATATGACAATGTGGAGACGCTTTGAAGATAAATGCCGCTCTCTTTATCTAAAACAAAAGATAAGAGGTTTCCTGCATTTATATAATGGGCAAGAAGCTATCCCTGCCGGATTCGTGCACGCCATGGATTTAGCCAAAGACAATATGATTACGGCATACAGATGCCATGTACACCCTATGGCTATGGGGGTAGAGCCTAAAAGAATCCTTGCAGAGCTTTGTGGTAAAGCGACAGGGACTTCTCACGGTCTTGGCGGCTCTATGCACATTTTCAGTAAAGAACACCACTTCTACGGTGGACACGGTATTGTAGGAGGGCAGATTCCTTTGGGAGCAGGTATTGCATTTGCAGATAAATACTTTGACAGAAAAGCCGTGACCATCTGTTTTATGGGAGATGGTGCCGTGAGACAAGGTGCTCTGCACGAAACGTTCAATATGGCTATGAACTGGAAACTTCCGGTAGTTTTTGTTTGTGAAAACAACCAATATGCTATGGGAACTTCCGTAAAAAGAACGGCTAACCACGAGGATATTTACAAATTAGGATTAGGCTACGAAATGCCTTGCTTACCTGTAGATGCTATGGATCCCGAAAAGGTGGCTGAAGCGGCATTTGAAGCAATAGAAAGAGCAAGAAGAGGCGACGGACCTACATTTATAGAAGCAAGAACCTACCGCTACAGAGGACACTCTATGTCTGATGCCGAACCTTACAGAACAAAAGAGGAAGTGGCTATGCACAAGGAGTACGACCCTATAGAATTGGTAAAAAAAAGAATATTAGAAAACCATTGGGCTACAGAACAAGAACTAAAAGACATAGATGAGAAGTCTAAGGAACAAGTAGAAGAATGTGTAAAATTCACTGATGAATCTCCATTCCCTGACCCTGAAAAAGTTTACGAATATGTATATTCCACTAAAGATTATCCTTTTTTAGATAAATTAGAAAATTAAAAAAAGAAGAAAAACTATGGCAGAAGTAATCACAATGCCCCGCCTTTCTGATACAATGACAGAAGGAAAAGTGGCAGTTTGGCATAAAAAAGTAGGCGATAAAGTAAACGAAGGCGATATCCTCGCAGAAATAGAAACCGACAAGGCAGTTCAAGATTTTGAATCCGAATTCAATGGGGTGCTTCTTTATCAAGGTGTGGAAGAAGGAGGTTCTGCACCTGTGGACAAAGTTCTCGCTATCATAGGAGAGCAAGGCGAAGATATTTCTAACCTCATAGAAGGAGGAGCTTCTTCGGCTCAAAGCGAACAACCTCAAACAACATTGCCAACTAAGCATACAACGGCAGACAATACACCGGCAGCGATACCTGATGGCGTAGAAGTCATCAATATGCCCCGCCTTTCTGATACGATGACGGAAGGAAAGGTAGCAGCTTGGCACAAGAAAGTAGGCGAACAAGTAAAAGAAGGCGATATCCTCGCAGAAATAGAAACCGACAAAGCAGTCCAAGATTTTGAATCCGAATTCAACGGTGTTCTTCTTTATCAAGGCGTAGCTGAAGGAGAAGGGACTAAAGTAGATGACATTCTTGCTATCATCGGTCCTGCGGGGACAGATATCTCTACTGTAGTTTCAGATGGTGCGACTTCTGCTAAAGTTGAGAATTCTCACCCCAATACCCCTAAAGAAGAGGCAGTAGCACCAAAAGAAAGCACCCCTGTACAAACTTCTACCGATAGAATAGCAATATCCCCATTGGCTAAAAAAATGGCAGAAGAAAAAGGCATTGATATTACCTCAATAAAAGGTTCCGGAGAAAACGGCAGAATTGTAAAAAGGGATATAGAAAACTATCAGCCAAGCACACAAGCTCAAACTGAGACCAAACCGGCTTCGGCAGCTGTACAAACACCTATTAGCTTCGTAACGGGAGAAGATACCGAAACCCCTAATTCTCAAGTGAGAAATGTAATTGCTAAGCGTTTGTCTGAGAGTAAATTCTCTGCGCCTCACTACTATTTAATGGTAGAAGTGGATATGGACAAAGCGATCCAAGCAAGAAAAGAAATAAACGTTTTGCCTGATAGCAAAATATCATTCAATGATATGATTATCAAAGCTACTGCTGTTGCATTAAGAAAACACCCTCAGGTAAATAGTAGCTGGGGAGGAGATAAAATTATCCACCGTGGCAATATCAATATCGGCGTAGCTGTAGCTATTCCGGACGGACTGGTAGTACCGGTGCTAAAAAATGCAGACCAAATGAGCTATTCTCAAATCTCTGCATCTGTAAAAGATATGGCTTCGCGTGCTAAAGGAAAAGGATTAAAGGCTAACGAAATGGAAGGTTCTACATTCTCAATTTCCAATCTTGGTATGTTTGGAATAGAGAGCTTTACTTCTATTATCAATCAGCCTAACTCTTGTATCTTATCCGTAGGGGCTATTATAGAGAAACCTGTTGTGAAAGACGGACAAATCGTCGTAGGACATACGATGAAACTTTCTTTAGCCTGCGACCACAGAGTAGTAGATGGTGCTACAGGAGCCGAATTCCTACAAACACTTAGAACCTACCTCGAAAATCCATTGGCTATATTAGTATAAATTATTAACTCATAACTAAAAAAATCCGTTTCGTCTGAAGCGGATTTTTTAATATCAATACCGTACAAATCTCACAAAAAAAGCCTCTCAAAAAAATTGAGAGACTTTCTTCTGGGTAAACTGTGTTTTACTTTCCGTATTTTTTTTCATAATCAGACATAGACGCTGTAATCACTTTTTTTGCATGCTCTGCTCCATAGATATCGTCTATTCTACAAGATGCCTTTTCGTACGGCATATTTTTGTATGTCAAGAAATAATGCTTTAATCTTGATATTTCTGCTTCCGGTAGTTCGGAGATATCTTTAACATGGCCATAGCTCTGGTCTCCTACCATCACCGCTATTATTTTGTCATCTGCTTCGCCTTTATCTATCATCTTAAACCCCCCGATAGGTATTGCGTCCATTAAAAGATTTCCGGAATGGATATGGTGAGAACTTAGCACACAGATATCAAGCGGATCGTGGTCTCCTTCTGTTACATCTGTTGCACCGCTCTGTACAGCCAATTCTTTTATACTCTCATCACAGTAAGTTTTTGGGATAAAGCCATATAGTGCCGGAATGATATTAGAGAACTTCTGAGGGCGATCTACTTTTAGATAACCGCTTTCTTTATCCACTTCGTATTTAATAGTATCAGAAGGAACAATCTCCACAAATACATTTACAATCTCCGGAGCTTTTTCTCCTGCTGAAATGCCATGCCATGGATGGGCTTTGTAAGTTGGTTTCATTATGTTTATTTTTTTTATTATTTTATTTCTTTTCTAATAAGATTGAGACAGTGCGATACGGCATCACCATCATTCATATAGCTCATCAAAAACACCGTCTTGAATTCCTCTAAAGACGAGGTATTACTCATTTTTTCGTAAGTTGATTTTAGGTGGAATAGTACTTTGCTCTTTGCTCTCACAATATCCTCCCAAATCGCTTCATTAATATAAATCTGTTGCCCCACATTATAACTAAACTCCTCATTCACTGCCTTTTCCGTAAGATAAATAAACTCATGAACTGCCAGATTAGAATCGTAGTTTTTTACGAGGTTGGCAGGTTTTATTCTATCCAAAAAAATAGAAATTCTCTCATAAGCCGGATAGGCAATATCATTTTGATGAGATTTTGCCAATAGCAACAATTCTTTGTTCTTAATAGAAATATAGGTTGCCAAACATTGTCTGAAAAATATCAGAAATACAGAAGCCACAACCAGAACTGCTATATAAGGATAATATTGACTAAATTCGTTCATCTACAAACATTGGATTGCAAAATTAGTAATAAAATTGCTTAGAAAAAATAGTTGCTTTCAAGAACCTTTTTATATGAAACATTTCATTAAAAATAAGACGGCTCAGAGCGTTATTAAATCTTCAGTAATCTCCTTTTAGAGACAGGTATTATTTTGTAGCTCTGTACTACCGCACCAAAACGCCTATTAAAATCTTGTATGGCGGGAATACGGCTTCCCATAAAATTGAAAGTTTGATTCTGAATACTTTCCTCCAAAACATCATCAATAATGATAGAGGCTGCATTGGATTGTACAGACTTATTATTCATTAAACATAATAACGCTCGCTCCTTTGGAAAATCTGAAATCGCCGCCATAGAGACCCATTTTTCGTCTTTTTTTACACCATAAATTTTCAGTCTCTTTCTTGAGTAAAGCTCCTCCAATACCTCATAGTAGCGGTTTTTCATTTTTTCAGATTTCAAGCCAAGTATATTTTTGTAGAAAAATGCCTGCATAGCCTTTATTTCCAAATCCCGAAAAAAAGCCAGTCCCGAATTACTTTTGTGATTAAGCCGTACATTTCTTCTACGCGTGGCGGAATAGCGAGACTTTACCGATTGATAATCACCTTGTTCAATATAATAATTAGGGCTTTCGTGCAGCTGCTCTATTTTATTTTTAATATTAAAAGGATAATAATAAACCCTATATTTTTTCATTAAAAAATCAAAAAAACACTGATTGAGATACGGCTCGTCTTTCGATGAAAAAATGCCTAATTGCTGTGCAAAAGGCGGCGGCAAAACTATTTTTATCCCTAATTTTCTTATAATAGGCACAGGCATCACCGCTTGATAATCCTCCTCCACCAAAAACTCCCAGTCTTCTCCATTACTACTTTCCAAAAAATCTATCTCTGACTGATAACAGTACTGTTCAGATTTTCGCACACATTCTAAATATTTATCAACATTCAGAGAATTATATTTAACAATTTTAATCATAATATATCTTTCATCTGCAAGACTTAAAAAACACAATCATACAATGATAAGACAACTCCAAAAGTACCATAACGCAGCCTTAGATCATATTTGTGCTATATCAATGTATTCAAATATATAGAGGTGATACAAGTTTTAGCGACCGATGTTTTTCATAACGAAGAGTCATAAAAAATACTGAATTTGATCTTTTTTGCCCCTTTTATCATAAACTTTACTCAACAATATTCAACTTAAAATTTTACCATCTTTCATTACAAACTTTCGGTCGGTACTATTCGCCAGATTGGTATTGTGAGTTACGATGATAAAGGTTTGGTGGTATTTATCCCTTAGGTCAAAAAACATTTGATGGAGTGCCTCAGCGTTCTTGGAATCGAGGTTTCCTGTAGGCTCGTCTGCAAATATAATTTTAGGCGAATTGATAAGGGCTCTCACCACAGCAACCCTCTGGGCTTCCCCCCCCGAAAGCTGTTTGGGCTTATGATGAATTCTTTCTGCTATTTTCAAATCCTCAAACAAAGAATAAGCCTTATCCATATATTCACTTTCGTTTTTACCTGCTATTTTAATGGGAAGCAGCGCGTTTTCAAAAGCCGTAAATTCCGGTAGCAGCTGGTGATTCTGGAAAACGAATCCTATGTTTTCGTTCCGAAATTTAGACAATTGTTTATCTTTCATTTTAAGAAAAGGCTGCTTGTCTATGGTAATTTCCGTAGCGTATTTAGCGACATCCGTAGGGCGGTCTAATGTGCCTAAAATTTGCAACAATGTAGATTTTCCAGCTCCGGACTCTCCTACTATAGAAATCACTTCGCCCTCTCCTATCTCTATATCTACGCCCTTGAGAACTTCTAAGTTACCATAAAACTTGTATATATTCTTAGCTTTAATCATAAAACCAAAGGTAGCAATAATTTTTGATACACAGAAAACACTTTTAAACTTTCTATACAAAAAAACAGACCACTCTCGAAGAGACTGGCCCATTCATTGACTCTATTGTATGAAAAATCTATCCTTTTACTATTTTTTTGACGATAATATTACCATCTACTACGAAGTGTACCACATAAAAACCTTTGCTCAAATTCTTAACATTTATAGATTTCTGGGTTGTTGCTGCCGCTACCAGACTGCCTGATGCGTTATAGATTTTTATTTCGGAAGGTGTCTTAGCCGAGTTTATATACAACATATCTTTTACAGGATTAGGATATACCGATATGCTTCTTTGTGGCAATTCTTTTACCCCCATCACGCCTTCACAATTTTCACTATATTCAACTCCAGAATCTTGCATCCATGCAGATCCAGGCTCTGCACCTGGTTTCATCTTGACACAAGTAAGGTCTGGGTTATCCTCAATCATTAAATAAGGAAAATATTCGTAATCCCCCGAAAGGTCTAAACGAACTAATTTATTGGATGTCAAATCTAACATATACATTTTGTTATTTTTACTAACATCTAATTGCTTAATCTGGTTCTCCATACACTCAACTTCCTCAAGCTTTGTATTTTGGGTAATATTAAGCTCCGTGAGGTTATTTTTTGTACAAGTCAACGCCGTAAGGCTAGGATTGTTTTTAATATTTAATGAGGATAACTTAGAGCCTTTTATATCGAGCGCTGTCAATTCTTTATTAGCACTCAGATCCAAAGAAGCTAATGTTCCTTTGTTATAAGTCAATGATATTTTATCGACATTAACAAATTGCTCTAAACCTGTAAAAGGTCATTAATGGTACGATTGTCCAAATGCGATGTTCCACTGAATTTTTGTGCTTCCTGCACCGTAATCGTACTATCACCGTTTTTCATCCACCATATTTTTTTCCAGTACCAGTTTTTTAAATGCCTTATTCGGCACATTTAGCTCTTGAGCTACAGTAAATGAACACGCTAAAACAAGCCCCATAAATAAAGTTTTTTCATAATTTATTATTTTATTTAAGCTCTATGAAAATCCATTAAATTTTATTAAAAAATCCTCCATCTATTTTCAGTAAGGCTATCTGTACAATAAAAAATTATACATAAATATTTTTTCTAATTTTTTATCTCAAAAAAAGATTATAAATTACATAAAAGAGAAATTTAAAAAAAATATCATACTCAAAGATATTAAGATATAGAAAATAAAGAAATACTACCACAATACTCCATAAAAAAGGATTTTTATTTTTTTTTGATACTAGAATAGGCGTAAAAATTTATATGGATAAGTTAAAATAGCTGAAATTTTCTATTTACCAATAAAAAACACCCCCGAGTATTCGAGGGTGTTTTGGGGGAATAAGATGAGATGTAAGAGGGGGTAATTACCCTAGTGTTACCCAGCTAGAGCCATTACAACCTTCAAATTTATGATTATCCCTATTATACCTTATAACTCCCT
>NZ_FNAS01000011.1 GCF_900101995.1 Riemerella columbipharyngis
GTACTCTTGATGATGAATATATCAAAGAAATAATCGAAGACCAAGGGAAAACTTAAATTTTAGAACTCCGAAAGACCGATTTTATCAATGCGTCGCATTGGTTGGTTGAATGTATCCACTAATAGAAAAAATGCCGCAGTAGGCAGAAGTATAGACCTATGCTTGTACTCTTTTGTAAAAATAGATTTTCTTATAAAATAAAGTTTAATTACATTTTAAGTTGCTAATATATATAAAAATAATAGGTTGAGTTTTTTTGTTATACTATTTTTTATTTTAGCTAAAACATTAAAATTTTATTTTTATGATAAAAAAGTTCTAATCAAAAATATCTAAACGAATTTTATAGTTTATCTCTTGTTTTTTCATCAAATATCCCTAACTTTGCAATATAGCTTTTGAAATGAATCTGAAAAAGATATTTTTGTTATTGTGTAGCATTGTTCTGGTATTTCCCTCTTTGCAGCTGTCGACTTCCACTAAGCAGAATTGCTATGCTATGCTTTCTCATAGAGGAAGTTGCAAGATGATGCAACATTTATATGGAAATATGAAATGTTGTAACTCATCTTCTAAAAAACCTCAAAAAGATCATTGTAAAGATAAAGGCGGCTGTACTTATTGCCAATGTTCCATTGCTAAAATTATTCCTTTTGAACATAAAATAGAATCTTCTACAATCCTGTTTTTCAAACCTAAAGAAAAAAATAGCATAGAAATTGCCACTAGTTTTACAGATATTTTGCTTTCTATTTGGCGACCACCCAAGATAGCTTAATTATTTCCATTTTTACACAAGATTATTGCAATTTACTAGTTTACTTTTTTCCGATGAAAAAAATTGGGAGAGTTTGTGTTACATTATTAAATTAAACAAAATGAAAATATTTAAGCTTGTATTCTGTTTGCTTTGGAGTGTTGTCGCATTTGCACAATCAAGTCCGAGTAAACCCGTTAAAGAATATACATTAACCATAACAAAAGGACAAATAAACAAGGCCGGTGTCCATACGAACGGGATGATGGTAAACGGCTCTGTTCCTGGACCTACTTTAGTCTTCAATGAAGGAGACTCAGCGGTGATACATGTGGAAAATAAAATGTCAGTGCCTACTTCCGTCCATTGGCACGGGTTGCTTTTACCTAACTATGAAGACGGCGTACCTATTCTTACAACGCCACCTATAGCCCCGCACAGTACATACACCTACCACATTCCGCTAAGGCAGTCGGGTACTTATTGGTATCATTCGCATACGATGTTGCAAGAGCAGAAAGGCGTTTACGGCTCTATCGTTATTTTGCCGAAACAAAAAAGTATGGATTACGACAAAGACCTGGTAATCGTGCTTTCCGATTGGACTAATGAGCGTCCGGAGGCTATTCTTAAAAACCTAAAACGCGGTAATGAGTGGTATCAAATAAAGAAAGGAACCGCAGTACCATTGAGCCAAGTCATCTCTCGCGGAGCATTGGGGGCGCAGCTGAAGATGTGGCGTGATAGGATGGAAGCCCCCGATATTGCAGATGTCTATTATCCCGCATTCCTTACCAATGGCAAGAAAACAGCAGAGTATCCGGATTTGAAGCCCGGAGAAAAAGTGAGACTTCGGTTCATTAACGCCTCTGCATCTACTTATTTTTGGTTGGATTTTGGTAAAGCCAATCCTTTGCTCATATCTGCCGACGGCATAGATGTGCAACCTGTCCGCAAAAATCGTTTGCTGATGGCAATCGCAGAAACTTATGACTTTATCGTACAAATACCCGACGGAAAGCTCGAAATTTCAGCTACGGCTCAAGACGGCTCGGGGCATACCTTGCTGCATTTGGGTAGCGGTAAGCTGATACCGGCAAGCATTATCGATAAACCAGACAAAATAGAAATGATGAAGGCAATATCTGAAATGGATATGAAAATGGGTGCTCCGGCATTAGCTTGGAATCCTAAGAAAGCAGAGCCTAAAAAGCAGATGGAACACTATGGTATGAAAATGTCTCATGACAATCATAGCAGAATGGATATGCACCACGATATGATGATGCCGACGGATGAACACAAAGAACATAAAGAACACGGGCATTCGCACGATATGCACCAAATGTCTATGCACAGCCATACCAATATGTCGGCTTCGGAAGTTTTCACACCGCAGGAGCGGGAGAAATATTTTAACTATGATTTTCTAAAAGCCCAAGTCCCATCTGTATTTGATAAAAATTTGCCAGTAAACCATATATTACTGAATTTGACAGGAAATATGGAACGCTATGTTTGGAGTATGAACGGTGTCCCCATATCCGAAGCGGATGAAATTACAATAAAAAAAGGCGTTATCACCCGCATCACGCTCAACAACCTTACGATGATGCACCACCCAATGCATTTGCACGGGCATTATTTCCGTGTGATTAGTAAAAACGGAGATTATTCTCCGTGGAAGCATACTGTAAATATACCGCCAATGCATAAATTGACCATAGAATTGGTAGGAGATGAAAGCGGAGACTGGTTTTTCCACTGTCATGTTCTGTATCATATGATGTCGGGAATGACTCGTATTTTCACCTACAATACCCCTCGCGATGTGCGGCTACCTTATGATAAGACTAAAATAAAGACAGAAATGGATCCCTATTTCAGCTGGGGAACATTGGCTACTGGCTCTAACTATTCAAGTATAAACTGGACTTACAGCAGTATTCGCAACGAATGGGATATCTCTGCAGAGGCGGACTATCGGGGTAGGTTTGAGGCAGAACTGAGCTACAACCGCTACCTTAATGATTGGGTACGTACTTATCTGGGAGTGAAGTCAGAGAAATATAATATAGGTAAAGATTACCAAGAGTCTTCACCTGTACTGAAAGCAGGACTAAAATATTTTACGCCGTATCGGTTTTATACGGATATTAGTATTGACAGCCGTTGGCGTCCCTCTTTTAAAGTAGGGCGGGAGCTGTTGCTTTTTCCGCGATTGTTTTTTAATGCCTCTTATGAATACACCGCTGACTTTGGTTGGACAAAATCTTCAGGCAAAAAATATACAGGAGAAACCAAATGGGAGCTTGGTATGGAGTATATGCTCTCACGGGATTTTTCTTTAGCGGCAAGCTATCACAACCTTTATAAATGGGGTGGAGGATTAGTGCTAAGGCTTTAGAGATAGTTTAAGTTAAGTTGTTACAGCCCCAGACTCCGACTTTATAAAGTCGGAGTTTTTTCCTTCTAAAATAAATTTTTAACCTGTATAAACTTTATTTTTGCAATAATAAATATAAAAAATGAAAGCCTTAATAGGAGCTACTGGTGCAACGGGAAAAGAATTATTGTCGTTATTATTGGAAGACAAGAATTTTTAACAAGTGGATATTTTCATCCGCCGAAAAGTAAGCTTAGAACACCCTAAATTGAGAATGCACATTGTAGATTTTGAAAAACCCAAACAATGGAAATCCCTCGTGAAAAACAATATGCTGTTTTCCTATCTGGGAACGATACTAAAAGCGGTAGAGAGCAAAGAGGCACAGTGAAACGCGAACTTACCTATTTGTAGAATATGCTAAGGAAAACAGCGAAGAAAGTTATGTACTAGTGTACTCGGAAGGAGTCTCTCCTAAATCCGTATTTTATTATGCTAAAATAAAAGGGCTATTGGAAGAAACTGTTATAAAACGGGAGTTCGGTAAAACCATTATCCTCAATCTTCCGCCATTGATAAGGGAAAATACCGACAAAAAATTGAAGTGTAGGGTATCATAATGATTAAGTTTTTCAACACACTCAGATTTTACTGAAATCGTTCAAATCTCTGTCCAAACCCGCTTTGAAAAAAAAGATAAAAGTCTTAAAAACATCGGGATGCAGTCTTCATTTCGTTAAAAAATTCAATAAATACAAAAAAAATAAACGTTAATATTATTAGAAAAATATGTTAAAAACATTAAAAATACAGTGCAAGAAGAATTGCGGATGCTCGAAGAAAGCTCGAAAGCATTGCGTATAATTATATTTTATGCTAAATCAATTTCTTATAAAAAAAAATTAATTTTATCTCCCAAAAAACGACAGCAATCTACATTTTAAAATTAACAACAGCTCTTTTTATTATCATTAACAGCTCAACTGGCTTTCTGACAAAACAATAAAACAGATTGAAAAAAAGACGAACTAAAAGGCAAAGTAAAAATAGTAGAAGAATCCGTTTATATCGCCAAAGAGAAATCAGGTAAAACCCCAAAGAGGGATTTGCAGCGAAGAATTGTTTACAAATACAATAAAACAGAACAAGCTGAGTATAATTTGAATTGAAAAAAAAATTGCTAAATACGATGAAAAAGGCAACAAAACAGAAACAGCATTTTATAACGCCGACGATAGTTTGAAATAGAAAGAAATTTATAAGCACGACGAGAAAGGAAACAATACAGAATCAGAATCCTATTACACCAAAGAAACACCATTTAATAAAAGTATTTATAAATACAATGAAAAAGGGCAGCAAGTAGAAAGGGCAATGTACGACAATAGAGGAAATTTTTGAATGGAAAATCGATTATAATAAGTATGACGAAAGGGAA
The DNA here is from genome assembly GCF_900101995.1 of Riemerella columbipharyngis. Lineage (GTDB taxonomy): Bacteria > Bacteroidota > Bacteroidia > Flavobacteriales > Weeksellaceae > Riemerella > Riemerella columbipharyngis. Next base: position 4,582 of record NZ_FNAS01000011.1, read on the forward strand.
AATCTCGAAGAATTAGCTTGCTATTAATTATGCTAACAATAAGTTAGTTTGGAAACATATTTACGCATACAATAAAGAAGAAAATTAGACAAAGGACGCAAATTATGATACCGATGGTAGATTGAATAGAATGTTTATTTACAAATATGATAAGCATGATGAAAAAATAATTGGGTTCTACAAATAAAATACTCCCAAAGTGACAAAAATACAACTATCCACCCCACCCACATCACCGAACGAAAAATAGAATATTAGTCTTAAAATAATTTACAAAAAAGCTAAGTTCTAATAAGCATATTGAATAGATCTTGTTTAAAAGCAAATCAACCCGTATTTGAGGTAAAAAAATAGTAGAGAACATAGCCATTCTCTGGGTACTATGCTTCATCTTTTTCAAAAATCAGTTCAAATGGTTCTTGAATATACTTTGTTGCCATTCCATTGAAGGATTGCATAAAATTCCTAAACCTCTTGTCTATATTATTCATATTCCGAAATAGTCGTTATATCATTGATTATCATATCTTTTTTTCAAAATATACAATACTTAACTATAGTAATTACTCTGCTTATTATCTGTGAAATTAGTAATTTCTCCTTTAATGGGAGGTTATCAATAAGTGATTAAACGTATTTCTTTACACAAGTTGTACATATTGTCCGAATACTTTGGAAAAATGTAAAATGTTTTATATATTTAGGAAATTTTATTTTACATTTGCAATGCAATAATTTTTAAATACACTTATGGAAACAAAATTTTTATTACCACACCGCATAAAATACTTTGGTTGGGTATTAATGGCTTTAGCAACAATTTTTTGGATTTGATCAGGATTCTTACCAGACAATCAATTTCCTTATTAGTGGAATTGTTTTTTCTATTATCGGAGATTATAATTCATTCGGTGAGAACGTTTATTTTAAGTTTATCTACACCAATCTCACCTACACCGTAGCAGCCTTTGCATTTATTATAGGTCGCTTATTGATAGCATTCTCTCGGGAAGTAGTAGAAGACGAGTTTATTGCCAATCTGTGCTTACAATCGTTCCAGTCGGCATTTTTAATTAATTATGTGGTGCTTTTCTTACTGTTCGTTTTTGTTTACAGAATATCCTTTTTATGAATGATGGCTTATCAGATGTTTTTAATACTTATTTTGTTTATTATACTGTTTCATTATTTACTATCAAAAAATAAAAATTAGCATGAAAAATACGATAAAAGTACAGCGTGCCATCAAAAACATTACACAGAAGGAATTGGCTAAAATCATCTCCGTAAGCCGTCAGACTATTAATGCAATAGAAAAAAACAAGTGTATGTACCTTCTACGATTTTGGCATTGAAAATAGTCCATTATTTCGAAAAATCCATAGAGGAAATTTTTATACTAGAAGAGGAAGATTAGTTTTTCTCTAAATTCTAAAATATTAAAAGTAAAAAAACAAGGAAACATACAAAGCAAAAAAATAATATATATAGGCTAAACGGATAAAAAAATGTTTAGAAGAGAAGTATAAGCCTTCTGTTAAAAATTAAAATCTAAGAATTTTATAATATAATATTTTATTATAAAAGCTTATTTTTTCAGTTATTTACACTATAAATATTCGTAACTTTATAGAAATCTACAAATTAAGTTACTATGAAAATTATCCAACCAACATTACTGACAATCAGTGGCAATTTATAAAAAATACTTTGGATTTCAACAATAGAAAGTGAAAATATCATTTGAAAATCGTCTAAAATGCCATTGTGTACATAGTGAAAACGGGCTACTAATGACGGAAGCGTCCTAATGATTTTCCAAAGTGGGAACTGGTTAATTACTACTACAGCAAATGGGCAAAAACGGATTTCTGTCAGTAATAAAAAAAAACAAATTCGACTATTTAATCAATGTAGCGATACAAAGTTCAGAAAAGAAAAACAGATTTTCAGACTGTTTTCAAAAGACTGATTATAGAACGCATCTTTTCATGGTTTGACAAAGACAAAAGACTAAAACTATGCAGAAATTAAGAACTTCTGACAGAAAAACTCAGAAAATAGAGATTAATTATCCGACATAAAACTTCTACTCAATAAAATTTAACTATAATCTTAACAAATATAGAGAAAAAATAAGAGTTAAAATTCCTCTAAAACTCTATTATAATTTTCCTAAATTTGTAGAGAATTAAATTTTATTAAAAATGATAAAAATAGCTATCGCCTGCGACCATGCAGGATTTGAATACAAAGAATACCTTAAAAAACAACTTTCTGAGAAATACGAAATACAAGACTTCGGAACACATTCCTCCGATTCTGTGGATTATCCCGATTTTGTGCATCCTGCCGCTAATTCTGTAGAAAGCGGAGAAAACACTTTTGGGATTCTCATTTGCGGAAGCGGACAAGGAGTGCAGCTCTCGGCGAACAAACATAAAAATATCCGCTGTGCTCTATGCTGGATGCCCGAGCTTGCTGCACTCTCACGCCAGCACAATAACGCCAATATGCTCGCAATGCCGGCACGATTTATCGCAAAAGAATTGGCTTTAGAAATAGCAGAAACATTCATCAATACCAATTTCGAAGGAGGAAGGCACGAACGCAGAGTAGAAAAAATTTCGGCGTGCTAAAACACTTAATACATAAAAATACACCTACACAAAATGGCTAAAAAAAGAAAATTTATCTCTAAAAAAAATGATAAAAAACTTAGAGAGATAGGACGCTTGATCCTTAATTTTATGAATAAAAATTCCGCTAAAATCTACAATTACAAACAGATTTCAGACGGAATAGATTACAAAAATCCCCGCCAGAGAGAACAAGTAATACAAGCCCTGCACAAGCTCATCGCAGACGAAAAAATAAAAGAGGCGGAAAAAGGCAAGTATATCATTAACCTAAAAATAAAAGGCACTCTTACGGGCATCATAGATTTTAACCTATCCGGAAATGCCTATGTGAGAGTAGAGGGCTTAGACGATGATATTTTCATACATTCCAGAAATGTAAAAGATGCTCTACAAGGGGACAAAGTCCTTATCGTAACTTATCACTTCAAAGAAAAAAAGCTCGAAGGCTCTGTCTTAGAAGTTTTGGAGAGAAATAGAGAGGAGTTCGTGGGAATATTTGAGTTTATCAAACATAAAGATTTTGGCTTCGTCGTCTGCGACAAAAAACAAATCAACACAGACATCTTCATTCCTAAAGGAAAAATAAACAATGCAAAAAATGGAGATAAGGTTTTAGTGAAGATGACCGATTGGAAACCTGACTCTAAAAATCCGGAAGGCGAAATCATAAAAATTCTCGGCATACCTGGCGAACACGAAACGGAAATCCACTCCATACTATCGGAATACGGACTACCGTACAGCTTTCCCGAAAATGTGGAAACAGAGGCTCGGAACATAAACCGCAACATTTCCCCCGAAGAGCTGAAAAAACGCCGTGATATGAGAGACATCTGCACCTTTACCATAGACCCAAAAGATGCCAAAGATTTTGATGATGCATTATCCATAAAGAAACTGAAAAACGGGCATTGGGAGATTGGTGTCCACATTGCAGATGTTTCCCACTATGTTACCCCGGGAAGCTGTATAGACGAGGAAGCGTACCAAAGGGCGACCTCTGTTTATCTGGTAGATAGAGTAGTGCCTATGCTTCCGGAAGTACTGTGTAACGACGTTTGCTCTCTTCGTCCAAATGAGGACAAATATGTTTTTTCTGCAGTTTTTGAAATCAATGATAAAGCCGAAATCGTAAAAGAGTGGTTCGGGAGAGCAGTCATACATTCAGACAGACGGTTTACCTACGAAGAAGCCCAAGAGCGTATAGAAACAGGCATTGGCGATTTTTCAGAAGAAATACTACAGCTGGATAGACTTGCTAAAATTCTTAGAGAAAAACGAATAAAGAACGGTGCCATCACTTTCGACAGAAGCGAAGTCAAATTTAATCTCAATGAGCAAAATGAACCTATTGGGGTTTATTTCAAAATCTCTAAAGATGCCAACCATCTGATAGAAGAGTTTATGCTTTTAGCCAATAGAAAAGTATCCGAATTCATATCCCAAAGCAGCAAAGGCGTTCCTACGGGAAAAACATTTATATACAGAGTCCACGATGATCCGGATCCTACCAAATTGGAAGCACTTCGGGATTTTGTAACAACATTCGGATACAAAATGGACTTGGCCAACAGCAAGAAAATTGCCAATAGTATGAACAACCTTCTCAGCGCCGTAAAAGGAAAAGGCGAAGAGAATATGATAGAAACCCTCGCAATGCGATCTATGAGCAAAGCATTCTACTCTACCGAGCCTATCGGGCATTACGGGCTTGGTTTCAGTTTTTATACCCATTTTACTTCACCTATCAGGCGGTATCCGGACCTTATTGCCCACAGATTGTTGCAGCATTATTTAGACAAAGGCAAATCACCTGATAAAGCCAGCTACGAAGAGAAATGCAAACATTGCAGTCAAATGGAGCGATTGGCGGCAGATGCAGAGAGAGATTCCATCAAATTTATGCAAGTTAAGTTTATGGACAAGCATATAGGAGAGGAGTTTACGGGCGTGATATCCGGCGTTGCAGAGTTCGGATTTTGGGTACAGATTCCCGAGAATGGAGCAGAGGGACTCATCAAGCTAAGAGATTTAATGGACGATTCTTATCAATACGATGCCAAATCTCACGCTGTGTACGGCATAAGAACCCAAAACCAATACCGTCTGGGAGATGAAGTGAAAATAAAAGTAATGAAGGCAAACCTGATACAAAAACAATTAGATTTCAAAATTGTGAAGTGATAAAATAAGTTTTTCTTACTTTTGTATATGTTTTTGGGCAAAATTTTGTCTTGATTTAATGAAATAGAAAATGTTTGAATTGATTATTTCCGCCGTTGGACTTGGGCTGATGCTGAGTTTGGTTTTTATAGGACCAATTTTCTTTCTACTAATAGAAACAAGTTTCTCGCGAGGTCCGAAACACGCATTCTCACTGGATATGGGTGTAATATCGGCGGACATAATGTGTATTTTGGTAGCGTATTTTGCAAGTGATGATTTAGTGGAAATCATAGACAAGCACCCTGGTTTTTACAGAATTACAGCATTTATCATCTTTATCTACGGCATCTATATGATTGTTTCTAAAACCAAAATGCACATAGAAGGAGAAACCAAAATCATTAATCAAAATTATTTCAAAACCTTTATTAATGGTTTTCTTCTCAATATTTTGAATATTGGCGTAGTGCTGTTTTGGCTGGTAACCGTTATTTCCGTAAGAAACCAATATCCTAATCCTCTTAAATTCATGCTCTATGTAGGGATTATGATTGCCACCTATGTAGGGATAGACATTATCAAAATTGCTTTGGCGAAAAGGCTTCACTACAAACTCACCCAAAATGTCGCCAATAGAATTCGAGATATTGTAGGCGGCATTCTCATTGTTTTCAGTGTATTTATCTTCCTTCAAAGTTTTAAGAAATTTAACCGTTTCGACAGAGAATTAGAAAGAAGCGGCTATATGAAAGATTCTACAAAACATAAAAATGAAATACCCCATCAGTCCAAAGAAATTAACGAAAGGAGATAAAATCGCCGTAATCTCACCGGCAGGAGCTACGGAACTCTCTCAGATAGAAAATACCCTTCGGCTCATAAAAAATAGGGGATACGAGCCTGTTTTATCGGAACATTGTTTAGGTCTATTTGATGAGCAAGGCTATGCCTATTCCGGCACCGAAGCCGAAAGGCTGTCCGACCTTCAGTGGGCAATGAACAGTCCTGAATTTTCCGCCATTTGGGCAACCCGCGGGGGATATGGCTGCCAGCATCTCATAAAGCATCTGGATTTGTCTCAATTTAAAAATAATCCTAAATGGTATATAGGCTATTCGGATAATACCGCTATGCAAAGTTTTTTACTTAAAAGTGGCTATCAAAGTATTAGTGGACAGACGCTTAAAACTTCATCTTTCGGAGTTTGTGATAAGGCATATCCTATGATATTTGACATCCTCGAAGGCTTTAAACCTAAGTTTTTAGTTGAAGAAAATCAATACAATGAAATTGGGCATACAAAGGGACAAATAGTCGGGGGAAACTTAGCACTTATTTACGCTCTATTGGGAACACCTTTTTCATTTGATTTCAAAGACAAAATCCTTTTTATAGAGGAGATTGGAGAACACTTTTATGCTTTGGATAGAATGCTTATGGCGCTTGATTTAGCCGGTGTTTTTGAAAGTATAAAAGGTATCATTGTCGGAGGAATGACCAATATGGGGGAGGAGAGCAATAACGATTCTTATTCCTCTTCTTTCGATGAAAAAGCCTATCAAATCATTGCGCACCGCCTTAAAAATTATCGAATACCTAAACTTTTCGGATTTCTTAACGGGCATATCTACGAAAATCAACCTATCATCATCGGTGCAGAGGTAGAATTGACAATAGATAAGATATCATCGGTGATTTTCTAATGCGATTCACTAACTTTGCAATCAATCTTTAATTTACTAAATCCCTTTAGATGAAACAATATACCTCTAAGCGCAGTGTTCAGATTTTAGCCCATTTACTTACGCAGTACGGCATTAGCAATATCGTGATTTCGCCGGGCTCTCGGAATGCCCCTTTGGCAATACATTTCACAGAGTTTGATGAGTTTAATTGTTACAGCATTGTAGATGAAAGAAGTGCCGGATTTGTGGCTTTGGGGATGGCGAAAAGTCAGAAAAAGCCGGTAGCCGTATCGTGTACCAGCGGCTCTGCGGCAGTTAATTATTATCCTGCGGTGGTAGAAGCTTTTTATCAAAATATCCCTTTATTAATCCTTACGGCAGACCGCCCTTCGGATTACACCGATATTTTTGATGGTCAGACAATTAGGCAAGAGGAATTGTTTCACCAACACTCTTATGGGGATTTTCAGTTGTTGGAAGATAGTAAAGAAAATGCTGATGAAATCAACTTCAACAGCATCAAAAGAGCGATAGAACTTTGCATAGAAAAGCAAGGTCCGGTACACATCAATATTCCTCTGGAAGAGCCTCTGTACGAACTGGTGCCGGAACTTCCGGTGATGCCTTCCGTAGAAAAAACAATCCCTAAAAAGAAGTATGAAATACCCGGACGGCTGGTCGCCACTTGGAATACAGCCAAAAAAATAATGATTCTGGTAGGGACGATGGATAAAAACCCCAAACTGGAAATATGCCTTTTTCAGTTAGCAAAAAACAATAATGCCGTAATTCTTACAGAATCTAATTCTAATCTATATAATGAAAAATTTTTCAATCATATAGACCGGTATATCTTCAATTTTTCCGAGAAAGAATTTCAGAACTATGCCCCGGATTTACTCATTACCATCGGGCAAAATGTTGTGTCAAAAAAGATTAAACAACTATTGAGGAAAACCTTAATCCCTAATCATTGGCACATAGACCCCTATTGGCATCCGGATACATATTTCGCTTTATCAGAAAAAATCCCTGCCAAGGCAGACGAATTTCTACCCCAGTTTATTCAAAAAATTAAAATTAAGCCACAACCTTATTTTACACTTTGGGAAAGCCTAAAAGACAAGATAGACCGCAAACACCGTGATTATTGCATACAAGCGCCTTTCTCGGATTTTAAGGCTTTTGAGATTATTTCAAACTATATCCCGGAACAATATGACATTCATTTTTCTAATAGCTCTTCCATAAGGTACGCACAACTTTTCAACTTTTCCGAAAAGAATAAAGTCTATTGCAATAGAGGAACCAGCGGGATAGACGGCTGCACTTCCACAGCGATGGGATATGCAATAGCAAACGAAAATCCAACCCTATTGATTACCGGCGACATTAGTTTTTTCTATGATATAAACGGGCTTTGGAACCAGTATATTCCGCCATACACGAGAATTATTTTGCTAAATAACGGCGAAGGTAATATATTCCGTATCATTCCCGGACCGAATACGACCAATGCCGTAGATGAATTCATTGCTACAGAACACGCTAAGAATGCGGAAACTTTGGCTAAACATTTTGGTTTTAATTATTTCCGTGCAGAGGACTTACCGAGCCTCGAACGAAGTATAGAGAATTTCTTTAAGCCGGAACATAAGCCAAAAATATTGGAAGTCTATACCAAAAATTGCCCAAATGCCGATACCCTGAAAAATTACTTCCAAGCGATGAAACTCAATTCGGAAAATTAATAATTTTATCGATAGGGTAGGGGACTGCCTCTTCTAAATCGTTCATCGCATTGATGAGTTTGAAGTGGGAAAAATCAAGAATATGCCTGAGGCTGATGTCGGCCTCCGTAATTTTATTTTGAGCAATTAAACGCTGTCTTTGCACCCCATTAAGCAAATATGTTTTTGGGGTAAACCATTGGCTTCCATCAAAAAAGATAATATTAGAATAAGACGAATCCGTAATCTTGTTTCCTTTCAATATTATGATTTCCTGTGCTTTAGACGCCTGTTTCATTTCGCTGAATATTGTTCTATTTTCGTATTTGAGGTGATAGTCTATTCCCGAATTTTCCATTAGCTCAAAATTCTCTGCAATAGCCGGCTGATAAGGGATAAGCTCTACCTTAATACTACTACGAAGGTCATATACAACTCTCATTTTATATTTTCCAAAATCCGGTATTTCTATATTAGATAAAATATTTTCTAAAGAGAAAGAGCGTTTTCCTGTCTTTTCAAAAAATGTTCTATCAATACGCTCTTGATGCAAATCCAATAAATAAATCTGACGGTCTTGTGCCTTAATGCTTTCAATAAATCGGGACATAGATTTTGTTTTTCATCTCTTCGTATTCACTATCCAAATCGCTCATATGCGTAATGCCGCCGCCGCTTTTGAAATACAGCTTTCCGTCGTGGTTTTCTATAAACCTTATCATCACACAGGTGTCTAAATCTTTCCCATCAAAATAGCCACAAATTCCCGTATAGTAGCCCCTTTCATAATCTTCTGCCTCTAATATAATTTCTAAAGTTTTGGGCTTCGGCGCCCCAAGTATGGAGCCTGCCGGCAAAAGTTTTTCTAAGAGAGAACCAATATTTTTCCGATATTTAGGCTTAATAATACCTTCAATATCAGAGCTCATCGCATAGAGATTTTTATTCGTTGTTTTCAGATAATCTATCCTCTGGAAATGCTTTAGCCGTACTTCATCTGCCACCATACTAAGGTCATTCCTCAATAAATCCACTACTGTATAGTGTTCTGCTTTTTCTTTAGTATCGTTCTTTAGTTTTTGTTCTGCATCAGGGATATCTGCATCTATGGTTCCTTTCATCGGACAAGTAGAAATGACATTGTCCTTAATCTCCACAAAGGTTTCCGGTGAGAAAAACACGAACTTATTCGGATACAGCATTTTATACTTCGCCTCCGCCTTATCAAAAATATTTTTAAGCGAAAGATTGGTTTCCACAAGGGTCTTAGCCGTATAGTTTACGAGATAGGAATCTCCTCTTCTTAGGTGTTTTTGAACCATATTAAAGCCTTTTTCATAAGCCTCTTTAGTACACGGATAGGCTTTCCATTCTATATTCTCTATGCCGCTCTCTGCTGGATTTTTATTGGTTTTATAGTTTGGGAAATCTACTTCTATACCGCTATTTGTTAATTCTTTTTCCGAAAAAACCTCTGCCTCATCAGCTAAAAAATTGATGATGAAAAAGAAAGGCATAGCACTCTCCGAGTATTGATCCATTATTCTAAAAATGGAAGAAGACGAATGTTTCATTATACAAAAATATAAAAATAAAGAGAAGCGAGAAACCGAGCTGTATCCTTTGTGGGGTATCACTGTTTGTAATTCGTTGGGTATTTCTTTATTTGAATATTTATTCTTTATTTTTGCATAAATATTTTATCTATGGAACCTTTGAAAAATTATCGTAAAGAGAGTATGGAAGCTGTAATAGGAAATGCCTTTAGATATTGGTACAAAACTATTTTTTTTCAGCTGATATTCTCTCTTATTTATTCCATAATGCTTTTTATTTTTATTTCTACAGCTATAAAAATGTTAGGCTTAGAAGAGACTTTTCATAAATTCACTTTAGCCGTTACAAAAAACAGTAATCCTGAAGCTATTGCAAAAAAATTAGAGCGTCTTTTAGAAAGCCAAGAGGTACAGTATCTGATGTTTTTCATCATTTTCATCAAAGCCTTGCTGTATCCTCTGAATATCGGATTTTTCCGAATATATAACAATATGGATTTGGGTATCCGCCCAAGAGTTTCGGACTTGTTTGAGGGATTTAGGGGTAATAATTTCCCTATTTTCTTTGGGTACTATCTATTTTGGATAGTTGTATCCAGCCTAATTTCTTATGTTAATTTAGGCTTTGTTTGGGTGTTCTTTACTTTCTTAATTTCACCTATTCTATTCTTCCAGAAATGCGGAATTATTAAGGCTTTTAAGGTCAATATTCAATTTCTCAAAATCGATTTTCCAATGGTATTAGTAGGGGTCTTGATATCCCTTCTGTTCAGCTATTGCGGACTTTTATTCTTTGGAATTGGGCTTTTACTGACATTCCCTTTTTGGAATGCGATGATTTATGCCGTCTATAAAAATATGAACTAACTTTTAATTTTATTATAAACAAACTTATGTCAAGAATACTTACAGGAATTCAGTCCACAGGTACGCCTCATCTCGGCAATCTTTTAGGTGCGATTATTCCCGCCATCGAATTAGCAAAAAAACCGGAAAATGAGTCGTTTCTATTCATTGCAAATATGCACTCTCTTACGCAAATAAAAGATGCGGAAATGCTCAAAAAAAATACTTACGAGATAGCAGCGGCGTGGCTGGCGTGTGGCTTGGATACGGATAAAACTTATTTCTACCGCCAGAGCGATATTCCTGAAGTTTGTGAGCTATCTTGGTATCTGTCTTGTTTTTTCCCTTACCAGAGACTTACATTAGCTCATTCCTTTAAGGATAAAGCAGATCGCCTCGCAGATATCAATGCAGGGTTGTTTACCTATCCTGTCCTTATGGCAGCGGATATTTTGCTCTACGATGCAGAGATTGTCCCTGTAGGCAAAGACCAACTCCAACACTTGGAAATGGCAAGGGATATGGGTGCGAGATTTAACCATCAGATGGGAGAAGTATTCGTATTACCACAAGAAGATTTGCAAGAGAATACTAAGTATGTGCCGGGTACCGATGGCAACAAAATGTCTAAATCCAGAGGAAATATCATCAATATATTCCTGCCTGAGAAGCAACTAAAAAAACAAATTATGTCCATAGAAACGGACTCTAAAACCTTAGAAGAGCCTAAGGATCCTGATACCGATAAGGTTTTTGCTATTTATCAGCTTATCGCCAGTGATGATGAAACTGCAAGTCTTAGAGAAAAATACTTAGCTGGAAACTTTGGCTATGGACACGCTAAAACAGAACTCTTAAATCTTATCTTAACCAAATTTGAGAAAGAGCGAGGATTGTACGACTATTATATGACTAACCTCGACGAGCTGGAAGAAAAATTACAAGAGGGTGCCAAAAAAGTTCGCCCGATAGCTTTAGAAACTTTATCTCGGGTGAGGAAGAGCTTGGGCATCATTTAAAATCTAAAAAACGAAAAGTGAGCAAAAATATAATTGCTCACTTTTTTATTTTCTGTAAAAATTTCTTTCAGAAACAAAAACCGGCTTTCATAAACAAGCCAAAAATCCAAAAACTATCTTTTTTCGACTATATATATCAAACTTGAAAATTCACCCGATTTTAATGCCTTAAAATTAGAAATCGCTCCGAAAACGAATCCTTTCAACCAAAACAACATCGATTTTTTGTATTTTTCACTTAACATAGAAATATAAAACGAGTCGAGTAGAAGAGGCTTTATATCTATCACTTTCCAAAAAGAATTGTTCATTAGATTTTGCATCCCTTTTCTTGAGAAATGAAAAATATGCCTTGGTACATCATAAGCAGCCCAAAATTCTTTATACCTTCGTCCATCGTAAGAGGTATAATTGGGAACCGCTATAATAAGTTTTCCTTTCGGTTTCAGTTTAGAATAAAACAATTCCAATATGTCTTTTTGCTCCTCTATATGCTCAAAGACATGCCAAAGTGTAATCACATCTAAAGAGTCTCGTACTATTTCTCCCACACTATCCAAAAACTCGGCTCTCTGGAATTTACTTTTTGCAATAGCTCTCGCCTTTTCGTTGGGTTCGTAGCCATAAGTTTTGTATTCTTTTTCTATAAACTTCACAAATTCTCCGGCACCACATCCGTAATCTAAAACCACAGAATCGGAATTCAGCCCCACGGAATCCAATATATTCTTTTTGTATTTTAGGTTGTAATGCTGAAAAAACTTATAAACCCGCTCTTTTATTCCCTTCCCATCTTGATTATGCGAAATGTATTTTTTGCTATTATAATAGTTTGCTATATTGTGGGGAATAGGATTTGTTTTCATCACACCTTCCACATCCGTTTCTATTATTTCAAAAACTTCCTGCGATAGAAAATGATCTTTTACTTTCATTTTTTTGTCAATCTATATTCTAATGTTCCACGTGAAACATTTCTTTTTATCTTCCTAAAAATATCAATAAAACATTAATATCTGCCGGTGAAACTCCACTGATTCTACCAGCCTGAGCTATTGTCTTTGGCTTCACTTTATTCAGCTTTTGTTTTGCTTCTGCGGATAAACTACTAATCTTTCCAAAGTCAAAATCATCAGGAATTTTGATATTTTCCAGCCTTTGTAGTTTCGCTACATTTTCCTTTTCTTTTTCTATATATCCTCTGTATTTTATATTGATTTCTGCCTGCTCCCGAACCTCATCCGAATAGACAGAAGATTTTTCTTTAATTTTGTCAAGTTTTTCTAATTTTTCCAAAGACATATTGGGTCTCGTGAGGATTTGTGATGCTCTGTAAGCTTGATCCACAGGGGAAGAGTTGATAGTCTCTAATAACGGATTGATTTCTTTGGGTTTTAGAGAAGTTTCTTTTAGAAAGTCTTCCAGTTCCTGGCTTTGCTTTATTTTTTCTTCCACTTTTCTCATTCTATCCTCCTTAGCTAAACCCATTTTATAGGACATTTCCGTAAGCCTAATATCGGCATTATCTTGTCTTAAAAGTAATCTGTATTCGGCACGAGAAGTAAACATTCTATAAGGTTCTTCCGTTCCTTTTGTGATAAGGTCATCTATAAGCACACCTATATAAGCCTCGTCTCTGCTAAGGATAAATTCATCTTTCCCTCTAACTTTATTATGGGCATTAATCCCCGCAATGAGTCCTTGTCCTGCCGCTTCTTCATATCCGGTAGTTCCGTTAATTTGACCTGCGAAATAGAGATTTTCTATTAATTTTGTTTCTAGGGTATGTTTCAGTTGGGTAGGAGGGAAGTAGTCGTATTCTATGGCATAACCTGGGCGGAAGACTTTTACATTTTCAAAGCCTGGAATGTGCCTCATTGCTTGTATCTGAATCTCTTCTGGTAGGGAAGAACTAAAGCCATTAACATAAATTTCTATGGTTTTCCAACCTTCGGGTTCTATAAAAAGTTGATGTCTGTTGCGTTCAGCAAAACGATTGATTTTATCTTCTATACTTGGGCAATATCTAGGTCCTATACTTTGAATTGTACCATTAAACATTGGGCTTCTATCAAATCCAGATCTTAAAATATCGTGTACAGTTTCATTGGTGTAAACAATGTGGCAAGAGCGTTGTTTTTTAAGAATAGGCGTATCTAAATAAGAGAATTTTTTAGGATTAGGATCACCAGGTTGCTCTTCCATTTTAGAATAATCTAAACTTCTGCCGTCTACTCTTGGTGGTGTTCCTGTTTTCATTCTTCCAGCTTCAAAGCCTAAATTTACCAATTGTTCTGTAATACCATAAGCTTTTGGCTCACCCATTCTACCGCCGCCCAATTGCTTATCACCTACATGGATTAACCCATTGAGAAAAGTTCCATTGGTTAAGATAACAGATTTTCCTTTTATTTCTATCCCTAAAGAAGTGATGACACCAGTGACTTTATTTCCTTCGATAATTAATTGCTTTACCATATCTTGAAAGAAATCCAAATTCGGTGTGTTTTCTAGGGCTAAGCGCCATTCTTCTGCAAATAGCATTCTGTCATTTTGTGTTCTTGGCGACCACATGGCAGGACCTTTGGAAAGATTAAGCATTTTAAATTGTATTGCAGATTTATCCGCAATGATCCCGCTATATCCACCCATGGCATCTATTTCTCTCACGATTTGTCCTTTGGCAATTCCACCCATGGCAGGGTTGCAACTCATTTTTCCGATAGTTTCCATATTCATAGTGATGAGTAGGGTAGAAGAGCCTAAATTAGCTGCTGCTGCTGCTGCCTCACAACCTGCATGACCAGCACCTACAACGATGACATCGTATATTTGATTAATCATATTTTAAGTATCGTATTGATTGTATTTAGTAAAAATTTAATTAATGTTTCACGTGAAACATTGGAAGTTTTTATATGAAGAATATTATGAGTTATTCAATGTGTTCCATAAATTCAAATATTCATCTTCTTTATTTCGCATTTCTGACGCTTCTTGTTCAGTTTTGTCTTTATATCCACAAAGATGTAATATACCATGCACTAAAACTCTGCGAAATTCCTCATCGTAAGATTTGGATAGAGTAGAGGCGTTGTCCGAAATGCGCGACAAAGATACAAAAATATCACCGTTTATCGTAGACCCCTTTACATAGTCGAAAGTAATGATGTCCGTATAATAATCGTGCTGAAGATAGTCTTGGTTTATTTTCAATAAGTAGTCATCATCACAAAGTATATAGTTGATATCACCTACTTTTTTGTGTTCGTTTACTATGACTTGCTTTAGCCAATGTTCTATGGCTTGGTCTATGGGTGTGGGTTCGATAGATTCAAAGAAAAATTGTATCATTTTTTTATTATAAAATTCTAAAACCAGTGTCCTAAGACTACATTGAACATTCCTTTATTAGGGTTTAATGCCTTACTATAATTGAGTCTAATCTGTCCAAATGGTGACTTATAACCCACAGTAATCCCTAAGGAACTATGGTTGATTTGAAGTATTTGGTTCATATTAATTTCTTCAAAAATGTTGGCTAAATCAGCATTAGCAATGATAAAATAGTTTTTATCAAATTTAAATTGTAAATTTTGTCTAGCGATTAGTACATTAGAACTACTTAAACTTCCGAAGTAATATCCATTTAGTCCTATAAAATTATTAACTTTTTGTTCGAATATTCCACCAGGTCTGTAAAGGTAATAGGCAGGCAATTGCTGGTCATTAAGGGTAAAGCCCCCAAATAGATTCAGTTGGTAGGTTAAGAATTTAGCAATTGGGAAATTAAACCTTAAGTCCCCTTTTACTTGGATTGGTTTTTTATCAATATCTTCGTTGAATAAGTCTATTATTTTACCTTCGGCGTCCATATAGATACCTCGTGTAGGGAAATTTTTATCGTCTTGAGTATCACTTTTTATAAAGACATAAGAGTTAAAGTATTTTTTTGTTGGTACTCCATTATTCTGTATTTTGTATAAATCTAAACTTAAACCACCACCAATGGCATAGCGGTCTTTCCATACAGATTGTACGAAAATATCGCTTCGGAACCAGTTCCATTTCTCGAATATATCTCCCTTCGAATCTTTGAGAGAAAGCTGCATTCCTGAAGCCGAAATACCTCCACCCGGAATATATCCATTATCTATTACATAATTAAAGTAATAACGAGGGTTGTCTCCCAATACCACATCAAAGGAAGTGATGGAGTTTCTGAATAAAAATCTTTTCGCAGTAGCATTTACCAAAAATCCACTCTTAAAAACCTCATCATAGTGAAGTCCTAATTTTATGAAAAATCTGCTCTTGTCCTCTGTTACTGTTAATTTAAGTATATTATGATTATCACTTTGGATTATATCGTAATTGATTAAATTGTAATTATTAGTAGCATAGAGTTTATCAATCATTTTATTTATAGTTCCGTAAGTCTGTATAGAAGGGAGTTTTAGATTCATTTTACCTTGTATATAGGCTTTATTAAATACTTTGCTTTGTAAAACTTCCAAGCTGTCTATTCTATAGACATTCTGAAAAATATCATTAGTTTTTGGTCTAAGATATTTTACTTTTCTTTTAGGTAACTTGTTGAGTATATCCACATATTTCAGCGTTTCTGCATAGCCGGAATCTAATATTCTCTTTTTGTCTCCATAGCTCGTTGCATCGAGCCCGTCTAAATTAGGGTGGATGTTAATGTCTGTATATAAATATTGGTTTTTAGTTTCCTCCTGTATTCCAAAATCTATGACCTGATTAAGAATACTCACCGCACTCTGCAAATCTTCCCTTTTTGCAAGCTCTTGACTGAGATCTACCCCAACTACGATATCCATTCCTTTTTTCTTTTTAAGTGGTTCCGAGGGATAATTCATAGTCATCGCACCGTCTATATAGAGACTGTCTCCTATTTTTACAGGATCCATTAGAGAAGGATAGGCGGCACTTGCCATTATCGCATTTACCAGATTTCCTTTTTGAAAAATTTTCTTCTCCCCGGTTTCCAAGTTTGTGGCGACACACATAAAGGGAATAGGCATTTTGGAAAAATCCTCAACATTAGAAGTGTTCTTTAGCAGTTCATTCAGCATATAGACATTTTTCTGCCCTGTAGATATAGCCTTAGGCAAAAATATAACCTTGCCGTCTTTGATAGGAAAGGTAAACATATACCTATCATTGGTTTTATTGAAAAAAGGAGTCTCCTTACGGTTTTTTTCATTGGCAATAATTTTGTAAAAATCGGTGTTCAAAATTATTTTCTCTATTTCTTTCCCCGTGTACCCCGATGCGTATAACCCACCAACGATAGCTCCCATACTCGTTCCAGAGATATAATCTATCTTTACTCCGAGAGAGTCCAAAACTTTAAGAGCCCCTACATGAGCAAAACCCTTTGCACCGCCACCTGCCAAGGAAAGCCCTACTTTGGCATCGGGTGTTATAGCAATCTGGTTTCTCACCTGTGCACCGAGAAACCCTGTAATTATCAAAAGAATAAAGGAAAATATTTTCATCATACCGAAATAACATTATATAGGCTAAATCTCTGCAAATGATTAGGCAAAGATAAAGTATAAAAATGAATTACACCTGACTATGGGAATTTTTGTTTCGCTAAATATATAGAAAAAGAATGAATTAAAAACTAATTAGATAGCTTTTTGAAAGAAATTCAAGGGTATTAATGTATTAGAAAAATACTCTTTTATTATTAAAATTTTTATATTATTTTTGCGATAAATCAAATTTGTTTAATTATGAAGTATTATTTAGAGTGTTTAAGAAACTATGCTACCTTTAGTGGTAGAGCGAGAAGAAGTGAATATTGGTACTTCTACTTGTTTAATTTCATTTTTGCGTTAGTAGCAATGGGTATAGATAACTTGTTGGGACTAACTATAGAAAATCTACCATACGGGGTTGTTTATACTCTTTATGGTTTGATAACTCTTATTCCGGGATTAGCTGTTACAGTACGAAGACTTCATGATGTTGGTAAAAGTGGTTGGTTTATTCTTATAGGTTTAATTCCTATAATTGGAAGTATTTGGCTAATTGTTCTAATGTTTACCGACGGAAATAAAGGACCAAATATGTATGGAGAAGATCCTAAAAATTAGGTTAACTGAAAATAAAATTTTAACTAAAGCTGAGAATAAATATTTCAGCTTTTTTTAGCTCCATATCCTATATCTGTATTTTCTTATCTCAATATTACTCCATCAAAAAATTAAAAATCATTATCTTTGCCGATTACTGAATATCTTATATGAAAAATATTAGAAATTTTTGCATTATAGCGCATATAGACCATGGTAAATCAACTCTGGCAGACCGTCTTTTGGAGTACACCAATACCGTTACGCAGAGAGAATTACAAGCACAAACTTTGGACGATATGGAGCTGGAAAAAGAGCGTGGTATTACCATAAAATCCCACGCCATACAAATGGACTACGAGTATAAAGGTGAAAAGTATATTTTCAATCTCATTGATACACCTGGGCATGTGGACTTCTCTTACGAGGTATCCCGTTCCATAGCCGCTTGCGAAGGAGCATTGTTGATAGTGGATGCTGCACAGAGCATACAGGCTCAGACGATTAGCAATCTTTATCTGGCATTAGAAAATGATTTGGAAATTATTCCGGTACTCAATAAAATAGACCTTCCTTCTGCAAATCCTGAAGAAGTAACCGATGAAATAATGAATCTCATCGGCTGCAAATACGAAGATGTCCTAAGAGTTTCAGGAAAAACAGGAGAAGGCGTACACGAGCTTCTGGAGCAAATAGTAGAAAGAATACCTGCGCCAAAGGGTAACCCCGATGCACCGCTACAAGCTCTAATATTTGACTCTGTATATAACCCATTCCGTGGAATAGAAGCCTATTTCAAGGTGGTAAACGGAAAAATAAAAAAGGGAGAGAAGGTGAAGTTTATAGCAACAAACAAAACCTATGAAGCCGATGAAGTAGGAACCCTCAAACTAAAACAACAGCCGAAAAAAGAAATAAAATGCGGCGATGTGGGCTACATTATTTCCGGAATAAAAGATGC
Source organism: Riemerella columbipharyngis (assembly GCF_900101995.1). Taxonomy (GTDB): domain Bacteria; phylum Bacteroidota; class Bacteroidia; order Flavobacteriales; family Weeksellaceae; genus Riemerella; species Riemerella columbipharyngis. The sequence goes on from NZ_FNAS01000011.1 coordinate 23,297, forward strand.
CCGAGAGGTAAAAGTAGGTGATACCATTACAAGCGTGGAAAACCCTGCCGATAGCCCAATAGAAGGTTTCGAAGAAGTAAAGCCAATGGTATTTGCCGGTATTTACCCTGTAGAAAGTGAAGATTTCGAAGAACTAAGGTCTTCATTAGAAAAACTTCGTTTGAATGATGCTTCTCTTGTATTCGAGCCAGAGAGTTCTGCCGCATTAGGCTTTGGGTTTAGATGTGGTTTTTTGGGAATGCTTCATATGGAAATAGTGCAAGAAAGACTGGACAGGGAATTTAATATGAATGTCATCACTACCGTGCCCAATGTTTCTTACCACGGCTATACCAAAAAAGAACCCGAAAAAACAATCCTTATCAACAATCCTTCGGAAATGATGGATCCAAGCGTGATGGATAGGGTAGAAGAACCTTATATCAAAGCTTCCATCATTACCAAATCTGATTTTGTAGGAGCGGTAATGACACTGTGTATAGAAAAGAGAGGGGAAATAGTGAACCAAAGCTACCTCACGGCGGACAGAGTGGAATTGGTATTTAATATGCCTCTCGCCGAAGTCGTTTTTGATTTCTACGACAGACTTAAATCCATATCCAAAGGCTATGCTTCTTTTGATTATCATCCAATTGGATTTAGAGCTTCCAAGCTTGTGAAAATGGATATCCTCATCAATGGCGATATGGTAGATGCTTTATCATCACTAATACACCAAGACAATGCCTATGGCATTGGTAAAAAGATGTGTGAAAAACTACGAGAGCTTATCCCAAGACAACAGTTTGATATTGCAGTACAAGCCGCTTTGGGAACTAAAGTAATCGCAAGGGAAACTATAAAAGCTTTGAGAAAAGATGTTACAGCCAAGTGCTATGGTGGTGATATTTCCAGAAAACGAAAACTTCTCGAAAAACAAAAAGAAGGTAAGAAGAAAATGAAACAAATAGGTCGAGTAGAAGTTCCTCAGTCTGCCTTTATGGCGGTACTTAAGCTTAATGATTAGGCTTAAAAATTTTTGATAAAGAAAAAGATTAAATCATCAAGAGAAATTATCCTTGATGATTTTTTTGTATAGGGCTAAAATTTTTGGTTCTTCGTTTTCCCAACAGAAAACTTTGGAGGCTCTGTCAAGCTCAGGAAGATAATGTTCTCTCCCGTTATCAAGTACTTTATCTATATGCTCTGCAATTATTTTTGGGGAATGATTATCAATCATTTCACCGATCTTAAAATCCTTATGAATTCTCTGCATTTCGGGGAAGTTAATCATCACGATAGGAACTCTGGCTTGTATATAATCACAGACTTTGTTCGGTAATGAATAAAGGTAGCTTACACCTCCGTTTTCTTCAAGGCTCAAACCCACATTAGCCGTTTGAGTCAATTTCCTAAGTTCCTGCGGAAGAAGCCGCCCTGCAAAATGAACACAATGCTCTAAACCTAAATCCTTAGCAAGTTTTTCATATTCGGATTTCTTAGGACCATCTCCCGCAATCTTGAGAATGGCATTTTGATTTCGAAGATGCTTCATTGCCATAATAGCTTTGTCCAAACCTCTTGAGGGATTGATAGCCCCTTGGTAGAGAATTATTTTTTTATCCGTTTTGGAAAATTCGGGAATGGTATCAATCCTGAAAGGAATATTCCTTACCACAATAGAATGTACACCGTATTTTTCTTTGAACCAATTTGCATAGCTTTGGCTTTCGGTCATCATATATTGTAAATTTGGCAGTGTTCTTTTTTCCAAAAACCGCCATACCTTCTGTGTCCATCTCCCTTGTATGGCAGGCATTTCGGTAAATATCTCGTGGCTATCAAAGAGCAGAGGTATTTTATTTTTCTTTGACAATAAATAGTTTGGCAGCAGAGCATCTAAATCATTGGCATGAAGCACCGTATCACAGGATATTCGTGCACTAAGTTTAGAATAAAGTTTATAATTAAACTCTACATAAGCCCCTCTCAGAGTCTTGGATTTCAAATGTATTCTTTCTACCGGATAAGGACGCTCCAGCGGCGTACAATCTCCCCAGTCATTACCTATGAGGGTGAGTTTATACCCTGTATTGTGTAGTGTTCTACAAACTTTTTCTATTCTTTGGTCTGTGGAAAGATTGCTAAATGCCGAGACAAGAATTTCCATCTACCCGTTTTTTGAAAGCTTTATCAAATAATAGACTTGTATAAAAGAAAGAAGAGCATTTGGGATAATGATAGGCCATAGCACCGTATCGTTCATCGCACCATAGATGACGAAACAAATACACCCGATAAGGTTCACGATACGAATATGTTTAATATTTTTAAGTACAAAACTAAGTACTATAAAAACCGATGCAGCATAGCCTATATATTGAATAATAGTAGGACTCATTTAATAAGATTTATGCAAAAATAAGAAAATAAGCGTTATATCCTCAAAAAATAAAAAATATATAATTCTGCCATAAAGGCACTATTTCACTTTGGTAAATTATTTGTAGATTTGAATGGTATTACCAAAATTATTTTTAAAGCTGATAATTTTTTGATTATGATGAATAATTTTTCAGAAGAACTCGCAGAAGTTCTCAAAACCGCTAAAGACGAAGCCATAAGGCTGAATAATGAATTTATAAACACCGAACATATCTTATTAGGCATTATTAAAAATAACTGTATAGCAAAGAAATTATTGATAAACCTTGATCTTGATCTTGTCCAGATAAGAAGAAAAATAGAATCTCTTAACTCTAATGAAAAGATTCTCAACAGAGATTTCAACACAGATAAAATGGCTTTCACCAAAATGACCGACAAAGCTCTGAGAATAGCCGATTTGGAATGTAGCGATATGAAAGCCAAAGAAATCAATACCATCCATATGCTGCTCGGGATCACTTTCCGAGAGGAAGACCCTGTCGCTATTATGCTGGAAACCTACTCTATCAATTACAAAATATTGAAAAACGAGTATCTGAACATCACTAACGAAAATACTCCTAATCCAAAAATGGAAAACGATAATGATGAGGATAATGAAAACAGAGAATCTACCCAAAGATATAAATCTAATATTTCCACCGCTAAAAGTAAAACACCTACGCTGGACAATTTTGGGAGAGACCTCACAGCATTAGCAAAAGAGAATAAGTTAGATCCCGTTATAGGAAGAGAAAAAGAAATAGAACGCGTGTCTCAAATCTTATCCCGAAGAAAAAAGAACAATCCGCTCCTCATAGGAGAGCCCGGTGTGGGAAAATCTGCCATAGCAGAGGGATTAGCATTAAGGATACAACAGAAAAAAGTTTCCCGAATACTCTATAACAAAAGGGTTATCACCTTAGACCTCGGCAGCTTGGTAGCCGGTACCAAGTATCGTGGGCAGTTCGAAGAGAGAATGAAAGCCATTATGACAGAATTAGAAAAAAATAAAGATATCATACTCTTCATAGACGAGCTGCATACCATAGTAGGTGCAGGAGGCTCTACAGGAAGTTTAGATGCTTCTAATATGTTCAAACCCGCACTGGCAAGAGGTGAAATACAATGCATAGGGGCAACTACCTTAGATGAATACAGGCAGCATATAGAAAAAGATGGTGCACTGGAAAGGCGTTTCCAAAAAGTAATGGTAGAACCTACTTCCATAGAAGAAACCATACTGATACTTAACCAAATAAAAAATAAATACGAAGAACACCATAATGTCATCTATACCGATGATGCCATCAATGCCTGTGTAAATTTAACGGCAAGATACCTCACAGACCGTTTTCTACCTGATAAAGCCATAGATGCTATGGATGAAGCCGGCTCGAGGGTTTATATTAAAAATATGAAAGTCCCGTCCGAGATTATCGAATGCGAAGACTTATTGGAAAAAACCAAGGAGGCCAAACAAAAAGCCGTTAAACAACAAGATTATTTAAAAGCCGGACAGCTGAAAGAAGAAGAAGAACGCCTGCAAATGGAACTAAACGCCATACAAGAAAAATGGGAAGAAGACATAAAATCAAAAAAAGAAACCGTTACCGAAGAAAATGTAGCAGAAGTAGTTTCTATGATGAGCGGCATCCCTGTAACCAAAGTAGGAAAAAATGAATTGGAAAAACTTTCCAAAATGAATGAAAATCTTAACGGCAAAGTAATAGGGCAAGAAGAAGCCGTAAAGAAAGTCGTAAAAGCCATACAAAGAAACCGTGCAGGACTGAAAGACCCAAACAGACCCATAGGTACCTTTATATTCCTCGGTACCACAGGTGTGGGAAAAACCGAACTTGCCAAAGTAATGGCGAGAGAACTCTTTGACTCCGATGATGCACTTATCCGTATAGATATGAGCGAATATATGGAGAAATATGCCGTTTCCAGACTTGTAGGAGCGCCACCGGGATATGTAGGCTACGAAGAAGGCGGGCAGCTTACCGAAGCCGTAAGGAGAAAACCCTATGCCGTAGTTCTCTTGGACGAAATAGAAAAAGCACATCCGGATGTCTTCAATATTCTATTACAAATCCTTGATGAAGGGCATATAACGGACAGCTTGGGAAGAAAGGTAGATTTCAAAAATACAATTATTATCCTTACTTCTAATATTGGTACAAGAGACTTAAAAGACTTTGGAGACGGCGTAGGTTTTGGTACCTCTGCAAAAAAATCAAGTAGCGATGCCAGAGCTAAAAGTATGATAGAGAATGCTCTCAAAAAAGCCTTCTCACCTGAGTTTCTCAATAGAATAGACGATATCATCATTTTCAATGCCTTAGAAAAAGAAGATATTAAAAAGATAATAGACTTAGAACTTCAGAAGCTGTACGGAAGAATTGGAAAATTAGGCTACCAATTTACACTCACAGATGAAGCTAAAGATTTTATCATAGAGAAAGGATGGGATAAAAACTTCGGTGCAAGACCGCTGAAAAGAGCTATCCAAAAGTATATAGAAGATCTTTTAGCAGAAATGCTCGTTAATAAAAAACTTAACGAAAACGAAAATATTATCCTTGACATCAATGAGGATAAAACAGAGCTCGTAAGCAAGTAATATTCTTTCATAATAGCCATAGAACCCGCTAAATTAGGCGGGTTTTATAATTTACTTTAGTTTTATATGAACTAAATGTGAAATTAATGTTAAGTAATGTGGAAAACTATGAATAAATTTTTCTTTCATATTTAGATTTTTTTTCAATGTAATTTTAGAATTAAAAAACCAAACAGAAAATCTTCTTTTTCCCGAAGACTTTTACCGAGACTTATGCATACTACTCTTATTCATATTCAGAAAAATACTTCTTATCCACATTTGTGAATAAAGTCTATAAAACTATGATAAACAATATTTTAATATGTTAATTACTTATGAATATATTGATATCTGTGCGTAGATAAAAATCTGAAATTAGTTATCCACAAAAATAACAATACTTAACACTATACATTCATAACTTCTCTTTTTATAAAATTAAATAATAAAAATGATGATGAAATTGTTGTTGCAGGTTGTGGATTTTTTTTCAAAATAAAATTCCGATAAAAGTTTTAGAAACCTTAAATTTGTAACACGATAAAATGAAACGATTTAATTAAAAATAAAAATGAAAACAATCAACGATTTTAATTTTTCCGGCAAGAAAGCTTTAGTAAGAGTAGATTTCAATGTTCCTCAGAATGAACAGTTGGAGGTTACTGACAATACGAGAATAGTAGCAGCGAAGCCTACCATTGATAAGATTATTAACGATGGTGGCTCTGTTGTTCTGCTTACCCACCTCGGGCGTCCTAAGGGGCAAGCGGTAGATAAATTTTCTCTAAAACATATTTTAGCGGAGGTAGCCAAAGTATTGGGAAGAGAAGTTAAATTTTGTCCCGTTACCATAGGAGATGAGGCTCAAAAGATGGCTTCCGAACTTCAGCCGGGCGAGATTTTATTATTAGAGAATTTGAGGTTTAATGTGGGAGAAGAAAAAGGCGATAAAGAGTTTGCAGAGAGTATTGCAAAATTGGGAGATGTGTATGTAAATGATGCTTTTGGTACAGCGCACAGAGCCCACGCTTGTACTTCTACCATCGCAGAATTTTTCCCTGAAACTAAGTTTTTCGGTTTATTAATGGAAAAAGAGCTGAAAGCGATTGACAAAGTTTTAAATTCAGGTGAAAGACCTGTTACAGCCATCTTAGGAGGTTCTAAGGTTTCTACTAAGATTACAATCATTGAGAATATTCTTCCGGTTGTGGATAATTTGATTATCGGAGGAGGTATGGCATTTACTTTCATTAAAGCCCAAGGAGGACATATAGGTAATTCTTTGGTAGAGGAAGATAAAATGGATTTGGCTACCGAAATTTTGGCAAAAGCAAAGGCTCAAAATGTGAAAATCTATCTTCCTGTAGATGTCATTGCGGCTGATAATTTCAGTAATGATGCCAATATAAAAGAAGTAAAATCCGATGAGATACCTGAAGGCTGGATGGGACTGGATGTAGGCGAAAAAACAAGAAAAATAAATAACGATGTAATAATGAATTCCAAAACTATTCTCTGGAACGGTCCATTAGGTGTTTTCGAGATGTCTAAATTCGCAGAGGGAACGAAAGCCTTAGGGGATAGCATAGATGAAGCTACAAAATTGGGTGCTTTCTCTCTTGTAGGCGGCGGCGATAGTGTGGCATTTGTAAAACAATTCGGCTATGCGGATAAAGTTTCTTATGTTTCCACAGGCGGCGGTGCTATGCTGGAAAGTCTCGAAGGAAAAGAACTACCCGGGGTAGCTGCTATTAACAAATAAACTATTGATTTCAAATCAATTATAAGGAAGGTTAATGTTTAGCCTTCCTTTGTTTTTCACAGAGCAGAATAAGTTTGTAGATATCCAAAAATCCAAGGTGGGCTTCGGTATAGAGTAAGCGTTTTTCTATCTTCTTTTTCCAAGGTTTTGCCAAATATAGGAGCACTTGGTTCAAATGATATTTTTTTAGAAACAGATAAGCTTTGGCAAGTTTTATTTCTTTGACATTATATTGATTATCAATTAAAAAACTTAGATTATCCATCGCTTGATTTACTTTTTTCAGATAGCTTTCGTTAGTTTCCAAATCATCATTTAAAATAGGATTATCAATCTGGTCTATGCTGATGTTGTTTTTTTTCAAGTCTAATGCAAAAAGAGCGTCTTCGTATCCGTATCCACTGAGATTTTCATTGAATTTTATTTTAGAAAAAAGTAATTTATAGATACAAAAATTATTTGTTTGAAAAGAAGCATAAGGATTATTAAGTCTTGATTTAAAAGGTATATTTTCCCTATTTTTAGAAAAATACCAATGAAGAAAATATTTTGTATCCGGTTTTACTCCTTGGTCTTTTTTACCTCCTCCGAAGATGATTTTTGTGGTCTTATTATGGTTAATGAAATCAATATAATTTTTAATGAAATTTTTCTGAATAATCCGTCCATCGCAGTCTAAAAATAGCAAGTAGTCTCTGTCTGCATACTGCAAGAATAAATTTCTGATTTTAGAGCGTCCTATATTCTCTTTCAGGTAGATGAATTTAGAAACTTTATTTTCTAACTCTTTATTTAAGGCTAAGAATTTACCCTTCGAAGCATCATCTATCAATATAATTTCTGCGGATAGTTTAGAATCGGTTATTTCTCTATCCAAGTCGTAAACCAAATTTCGGACATCAAAATTATATACAGGAATACAAATCGAAATCATAGCTTATCAATGATTTTCTGGATATCAATATAATCTCTGCAAGACCAATCTCCTCTGTAGCATTCTTTGTTTCCAAACACAGAGCAGGGTCTGCAGGTGAAATCGTTTATTTGTATGGTATCATTTTCGTTTTGTCCGTATCCTAAAAATCCGGCATAGGGGTGTGTCTGCATCCATATAGAAAGACATCTGGTTCCTACGATGCTGGCTAAGTGCATGTTTGCAGAATCCATAGATATCATTGCTTTCAGGGTGGCTATTTTTTCCAATTCTTCGTTTAAACTTAGCGTTCCTGCGAGGCATTGGGTATTGGGCAGCTGTTCTTCCCATTTTTTTAGAATAGAAGTTTCCTCTTTTCCACCGCCGAAGAAGTATATCTTATATTTTTTGGATAAAATTCGGGCGAGTTCGTAGGATTTTTCTAATGGCAACATTTTCCCTTTATGTTGGGCAAAAGGCGCAAATCCTATACCTTTTTTCTCTTGAACATTAGATTTCAGCCGATGCGATAGTGTTACCTTAAATCCTAAATTCCTAAACACATCGGCATATCTTTCAGTATTTTTTTTTAGTGCTTTTTTATTGAGATTTTTGGTATCTGTAAGAATTTTTTTCTCGGCTCTTTCTTTATTAATCCTAGAAACCTTTATGCCTGAAGCCTTAAAAAAAAAGTTGAGTATTTTGGTTCTAATGATATCGTGAAGATCCGCTACGAAATCTATTTTGTATTGGCTAATAATTTCTTTATGAAGTTTTCTCAGCCCGGTAAGTCCTTTGTATTCATTGAAATCCACACCGAGGAATATAAGCCGTGGAATATCATTGAACAAATCTTTGAACATTTTTCGGGAAGCCATAACGATTTCTACTTCTGGATTTTGTTCCAAAAATTCTTTGATAACGGGAACTGTCATAGCCACATCACCAAAAGCGGAAAATCGGTATGCTAATATCAGTGTCATTTTACTTCATCTGAAAGGCTAAAGCGTAGAATTTAATCTGTTTAGTCATCTCCATAAGTCCATTGGCTCTAGTAGGAGATAGAAACTCCTGCAATCCTATTTCTTTGATGAATTCAAAATCAGAATCTATAATCTCTTTGGGTGTATGTCCACTGTAAATACCCACCAATAGAGCGATAATGCCTTTGGGCAAAATACCATCGGAATCTGCATAGAAAAATACTTTACCCTCTCTGTACTCGACATCTATCCATACTTTGGATTGGCAACCTTTGATGAGGTTTTCTTCCGTTTTTTTTGTTTCTTCTAATGGTTTCAGTTCTTTGCCTAAATCTATGATATACTCGTATTTTTGTTCCCAATCGTCTAAGAATGCGAATTCTTCTACAAGCTCTTGTTGTTTTTCTTTTATCGTCATTATTGAAATTTTTCTTAAAAAGCTATCTTGTGAGAGATAGCTTTTTATTTTTAAGAATACATTTGTTCTCTTAGGCTTTTCACTTTTTTGTCTTGCAGATACTCGTCGTAAGTCATTTGTTGGTCTATAATGCCTTTAGGAGTAAGTTCTATTATGCGGTTACAGACTGTTTCCAGCATCTCGTGGTCGTGGGAAGCGATGAGCACTGTTCCTTTGAAAGCCACTAAGGAATTGTTAAGCGTAGTGATACTCTCCAAGTCGAGGTGGTTGGTAGGTTCGTCTAATAAAAGGATATTGGCACGCTGCAACATCATTCTACTAAACATACATCTCATTTTTTCTCCTCCGGAAAGTACTTTGCAAGATTTCAGTGCTTCATCTCCCGAGAATAGCATTTTTCCTAAAAATCCTCTGATATACTCCTCGTGTCGTTCTTCATCATTTTTAGTAAATTGTCTCAGCCAATCCACGAGGTTGATATCTTCTTGGAAAAAATCAGTATTATCAAGAGGCATATAAGATTGTGTAGTTGTAATGCCCCATTGATAAGAGCCTTTATCCGCTTCTGCATTACCGGAAATAATTTGAAAAAACTCGGTAATGGCTAATGAATTACGAGAAAGTACAGCTACTTTGTCGCCTTTCTTTAGGTTGAGGTCTATATTTGAAAACAGAAGTTCTCCGTCTTTGTTTTTTTCAAGATTTTTAATGTCAAGGATTTGGTCTCCGGCTTCTCTCTCTTGTTCGAAGATGATGGCAGGATACCTTCTGGAAGACGGCTTAATGTCCTCTATATTGAGCTTATCAAGCATTTTCTTTCTTGCGGTAGCTTGTTTGGCTTTAGCTACATTAGAAGAAAACCTTGCGATGAATTCTTGCAATTCTTTTTTCTTTTCTTCGGCTTTCTTATTGGCTTGCTGTCTTTGTCTGGTTGCCAACTGAGAAGCTTGATACCAGAAAGAATAGTTCCCTGTGTAGAGGTTCAGTTTAGAATAATCCAAATCTCCGATATGCGTACAAACAGCATCCAAGAAGTGACGGTCGTGAGATACCACGATAACGGTATTTTCATAATCTGCCAAGAAATCTTCCAGCCAAGAAATGGTGTCAATGTCCAAATCGTTGGTAGGTTCATCTAAGATTAAAACATCGGGATTTCCGAAAAGAGCTTGTGCTAATAAAACTCTTACTTTGTCCTTGTTTTCCAGCTCGGACATCATTTGGTAGTGCATACTTTCCTTTACGCCTACATTAGAAAGCATAGTTTGAGCATCGGCTTCGGCATTCCAGCCTCCCATTTCATCATAGATGATACCGAGCTCTCCGGCTTTTATACCGTCTTCGTCCGAGAAATCAGGTTTTGCATAGAGGGCATCCATTTCCTCTTTTATTGTGAATAATTTTTTATTCCCTCTGAGAACGGTTTCCAGCACGGTATATTGGTCGTAGGCAAAGTGGTCTTGCTCTAATACCGACATTCTTTTTCCGCTTTCTAAGGAAACATTACCTGTAGTAGGCTCTTGTTTTCCGCTAAGGATTTTAAGGAATGTAGATTTCCCTGCCCCATTGGCACCAATGATACCATAGCAATTTCCTTTTGTAAATTTTATATTAACCTCGTCGAAAAGAACTCTTTTTCCGAATTGTAGTGATAAATTGGATACTGTTAACATATACTTTTGTAAATTTGCGCAAAAATACAAAGAAAAAATGAAATAATATCTGTGGCATATGCTTTGATATTAAGTTTCAAATGTTTGTTGGAATTGTATAATGTTGTAAGTTTGTTATAAGGCAATGGTATGAAAATTCAAAAATCGATAAATATACTAAATAAAAGAGCAAGATTTGAGTATGAGATACTGGATCAGTTGGAAGCAGGAATAGTTCTTACCGGTACGGAAATCAAAGCTTTGCGTTCTTCTAAAGCTTCTATATCAGAAAGTTTTTGCCAAATGATAGAAGGTGAAATGTTTATCATCAATATGACAATAGATGAGTATAAACTGGGGACTTTCTATAATCATAAGATAAAGAGAGAAAGAAAACTTCTTTTGCATAAAAGGGAGCTGGATAAATTTGAGAGAAAACTAAAAGACGCAGGGAATACAATAGTCCCTCTCAAGCTGTATATCAACGATAGAGGCAAAGCTAAGGTATTAATTGCATTAGCCAGAGGTAAAAAACTATACGATAAGAGACAGAGCATTAAGGATAGGGATAACAAGAGAAATCTGGATAGAATTCTTAAAAGTTAAAAAAAATCTTAAAAACTTTGGCAGTAAAGAAAAATTATATTTATTTTGCACTATTAATTATTTAATCATTTAATTCTATGAAAAATTTAAAATTAGGAATTTCAGCATTGGTGTTAGGTCTTGCATCTACTGCTTTCGCTCAGACTACTACTAACCCTTGGTTAATAGGGGTAGGTACTCATGGTGTGAACCATGTAGCTGTTGGTTCAAATTTTGGTGCTGGAGAAGTTGTTAAGACAGCATTTACAGGAAAAGACTTGTATAATATTAATAACTATGAGATTACTCCACCACTATCTAAATTAACTGTAGCAAGAAACTTAGGTCGTGCATTAGTAGTTGACTGGCAAACTACTGTAGGTAACCTTGGCAACAAGAAATTAGGAATGGAAAAAGAATTCTTCCTAATGACTGGTCTTGGTCTTCAGTTGAAAGTTGCAGGATTGTTTAACAACGAAGATTTCTGGTTCGACCCTTATGTAAGGGTAGGTGCTAACTATCTTAGACACGACTATTCGGGAATGAATATCGTAAATGGGGATGGTAAGATGATAGGTAAAGACCATTTTGCTTTGGCTACAGGTCTTGGTACTAATATTTGGTTGACTAAAAACTTTGGTGTAGGAATTCAAGGAGACTATGTATCTACACCTACTGATAAATCTAATGCGGCTAATTTCTGGCAAGCTTCAGCTACTTTGAACTTCAGATTCGGTAATACAGACAGAGATAAAGATGGTGTTCTTGATAAAGACGATCTTTGCCCTGAAACTCCTGGATTGGCTGAGTTCCAAGGTTGTCCTGATACAGATGGAGACGGAGTTCCAGATAAAGACGATCAATGTATTGATGTAGCCGGACCAAAAGAAAACAACGGATGTCCTTGGCCAGATACAGACGGAGATGGTGTATTTGATAAAGATGACCAGTGTCCTAATGAAGCCGGACCGGTAGAAAACAACGGATGTCCTTGGCCAGATAGAGATAATGATGGTGTTCTTGATAAAGATGACCAATGTCCAGATGTTCCGGGATTAGTAGAAAATAATGGATGTCCTAAAACTCAAGAACAGTATGCTACAGAAGCTACAGGAAAACTTCAAAATATCTTGTTTAACTTTAACAAAGCTACTCTAAGACCAGAATCTGACGCTAAAATCGCAGATGCTGCTGAAGTTATCAAATCTTCTAATGGTGGTACTTTCTTAGTTATCGGACATACTGATGCTAAAGGTAATTCTAACTACAACTTGAAACTTTCAAGAGAGAGAGCAGCTTCTGTAGTTAAAGCTCTTGAAGCTCACGGAGTATCTTCTGATCAATTGAAATCTAAAGGAGTAGGTTCTGCAAATGCGACTGTACCGGCTACTGCTTCTAACGAAGAAAGAATGGCTGATAGAAAAGTAGTGGTAGAAGCTGTGAACGGTGCTGCTTGGGATGCACTACAAAAATCAGATCTTTCTGTAGTAGTGAAAAAAGTAGTGAAAGTTTCTCACTCTAAAAAATCTTACAAAAGAGCAAAAAGAAGAAAATAATTAAATCTTCTAAGTTATAGAAGAAGCCGTCTCATACGAGACGGCTTATTTATTTTAATGATAGTTTAGTCGTTAAATAGATCGTGTATCGTCTTGAGTATCTTCCCAGATATTTTGAGCTTTCATTACTTGTTCTATTATATCTCTCACGGCACCTTTGCCGCCGTGTATAGGCGAAATATAGTCGGATACGGATTTTACCTCCGGAATAGCATTGATAGGACAAGTAGCTAATCCGGATGCTTTGAGTAAAGGTAAATCGGGGACATCATCGCCCATCATCAGAATGTCTTTGTCTTCTAAGTTGTATTTTGATTTAAACTTTTCGTAGTTTTCTCTCTTATCTGCAGACTGAGGATAGTAGTCTATAATGCCTAAATATGACAGCCTATGCTTGACCATAGGATCGTTTCCACCGGTAATAATTCCCATAGGAAATCCTTTTTTTATGGCTTTTGCTACGGCATATCCGTCCAGAACATTCATTGCACGGCACATACTACCATCGGGCATTAGATAGACTGTGCCATCTGTGAATACCCCATCTACATCAAAGACAAAGGCTTTGATATCTTTAAGTTTATTTTTATAGCTCATACATTTTTTGTATTGATTGATTCATTATTTTATAAATAGCCAATGCCATTTCATCTTGGATAAGATTTTCCTGGCGGACGAGAATATTCTTGTCATTCCTTACGGCAGGACCTGTTTGTGCTTGTTTCGGAGTTACTTCTTTTATTTTTTCTACAGTTTCTTCTATCAGAGGGAGAAAATACTCGAATGGAATATCCTCGCGATCCGCAATCTCCTTACCCTTAGCAAAAAGGTGATTTACAAAATTACAGACAAAAACCGCTGTAATGTGTATGTACTGCCGCTGGGTGGAATCAGCGTACATTATTTTTGGAGAAATATTTTTGATAAAGTTCTTTAATATAACTCTGTCTTCTGGAAATTGAGTTTCTATAAAAAATGGTATTTTTTTGTAATCAAGGGGCTTACTTTTGGAAAAAGTTTGGAGTGGATATAGCACGCCCTTGTGATAATTTCCTTCTAAGGCGTCTAAGGGAATAGAACCCGAAGTATGAACGACAAGAGAATAAGGATTACTAATCTTACGAGAAACCTCACCAATGGTACTATCCCGGACGGAGATAATATACAAATCTGCATCGGATAGTGTTTCTGTGGAAAATGGAACGCCTGTTTCGTAGGAGATAGAACGGAGCTGTTCTGTATTTCGTCCAAAAATTTGTACCAATGGTACTCCAGAGCCTAACAATGCTTTAGCAAGATGATAAGCTACATTTCCCGAGCCAATAATCACCGTTTTCATAAAGCAAATATAAGGAATACTATGTTACCTTATTGTGTATTTTACACAAAGTTTCTACAAAAGCATCAAGGCTTTAGTAATGAAAAACAATATTATGATTTGACTTTAATCTGTTTAATTATACTTCAATGTTGAGGGATAGAGAGTTTTCATCTTATTTCTTTATTAGCCACATCTTTACTGAACTGATACTCTATTTGAAAACAGAGAGCCAGTATCTAAACTATTTATAAACAATTTTTTTCATTTGTTTAAAGTTATTTATTACTTATCTCTTTTTTGGGAGTATTGTTTACAATAATATTCTAATCTATAGTAAAGAAAAAATATTATTATCAATATTCTTTGATTTTATATTATTTGGATAGATAAACGGTTATCACTTCGGGCTGAAATTTATTATGAGTTTTTATTTGATTATTTTTTTAGGATTTGTAATAATATAATTAATCTTACTGAAAGATAAAGAGTTATTATTGTTTTCAAACTCTATAGTGATATTATGATTTTATCTTTATCATCAAGTGTTTTCGATGATATAAAATAGAATATTTTATATATGGTACCATTATCATCTATACTCACACATCTACTTATCTTTTTTTTATTTATTTTTAAACTTTATTTTTGTATATTAGAAATATCATAAAAATACTATTAGTTGTTGCCTTTTTGAGTAATATATTCTTTGAAATTAGATAAGTTATAAATATATATATAAACTCTTATAGTATCTATAAGGACTATTTTTATTGTAATTCTTGTTTCTTTTTTGAAATTTTAATTTTTAGTAATCTATTTCTGGATTTGATAGAACCTTTAAAGAGTAATTCTCTATTATTTTTTAAAATACAAATCTTCTACGATTCTGTTGAAATTATTATTTAAAGGATTTATTTGGAGATCTTGTTTATAATTTTTTCAATTTTTTTACTTTATTTTTATAAATTAAAACTATATAAAACTTTTTCTATATTTTGCGAAAATATAGAAAAAGGAATACAAATCAAAATAATAATTAAATACGCTTTTTTCATTAGTGTTAAGATATTAATAATATGTTTTTTTATAATCCGCAAAACGAAATGTGCAAAAATATAAAACGAAATGTGCAAAAAAAACGTTACAATTACATAAAAAAGGAGAAGTTTTATCCTCCTTTTTTATATTAGCAAATAGCCTGATTTATAATGTAGAATCTTACTCTATAGATTTTAGATATAAAGCTACGGTTCTATTAGCTTTACTCTTTTCTCCTTCTAAAACATTATGATTGTTTGATATTTTTAAATTAGGATTCTTTTGTAAATCATTATATAATTGTAGTGCAAAAAATTCATCATTATATAATAACATTCGCCCTACCACTAACGGAATTATATCTTCTCCTAGATTTTTTAATTTCTGATATGAGGGAGTTAATCTTCTGTCTGCAGGATTAGAGCTTAATCCATATTTACCTGTAAACCACTCTGATTTCCAATCAAAATAAAGATTATTAAATCTATCTATATCCTCATCAGACATAGGTAGAAGGCGTCTTAACAGAGCATCATATTGGGTATGAGTAGGCGAAAACTTAGGAGTTTGCTGTCCTTTCACAAGCTCCTTAATATTTACATCAGATGATTTTTTATAATAGGCTCTCACTTTACCATAGGTGTCACTTTCTAAATCATCGGCTTTATGAGTTAAACGCTGTAATGCTCCTAATTTAGATTCCCAAACAGTTCTATCCGGAGTATACCTCACAGAAGCGTGGGTCATATAGAGAGGGTCTACGCCATTGTCTATCCCCCAAGCTTCTACATCAGCATCCTTTATATCTGTAGTTTTGGTATATCCTAATTTTTTATAAAACTCATCAAAATATTCTAGCTTGGTAGATTTCTCAGAGGGTAATAGAAATCCTCCATCTGGCCACAGCCACTCATTGGTAATTCCGAGTGTCCACGAAACACAGTTATAGCATTGCGTACTGATACTGGTTATTCTAGAAATGCTGGTATCTAATTTTGGAAAAAATGAAGTGTAAAAGAAAATTTCATTTTTGTCCAAAGGACGAGAAAAGGTAGGGATATTATCACAATGAGGATAAGGGTCTGGATCTGTCTGACTATTTGTTTTCCCTAATAAAGGCTTATTTCTACCTTCATAAAAACTTCTCAGTTGCTTTTCTTGTTGGTTGATTGTTACATTTTCTCTAGAGTTACAGCAATTAAACAGAAATAAAACTGTAAGTAACATCATTACTAAATGGTTTCTTTTCATAATATTTACTTTTTATTTCTCCAAAAATAATAAATTTTGTTTTATTATAAAACTTTTAATTAAAAGAATTGAAGGAGGATAAAATATCTCCCTTTTTCATCAACATTGAAAAACTATAATAGAATCGACTTCTCTATCAACAAACTAATATCAATAAAATATTGTTATTTCATTCTGTCTGCTTCGGTAAATAATATTTTAATAAAGATAACCAAGCCTCGGCTTACTCACACTAAACGATTAAGCATTATTTTCTCTTTATCAAAAGAGAATCATATACTTTGGAATACAAGTGAGATTTTAATATAATATTCAGAAGCTGTCTAAATTTAGAGGAATTAATTTGTTTCTATTTTCTAAGTTTTCCATCAGAAGCTCATATTCTTACATAGTCTTCTACCGTTATCAAACCGCGAAAAGGTATGCTCTATAATTCAGATTTTGGGAATAATACCATATTATATTACTGAACAAGAATTTTAACTTAATTTTGTTATTAAAAAATAAAACAGTATCTTCGCTGCCGAAAATGAGATGTAAATTATGTTAATTATCCCAGTGAAAGATGGAGAGTCCATCGACAGAGCTCTGAAAAAATACAAAAGAAAGTTTGACAAAACTGGTGTTGTACGTGCTCTAAGAGCAAAACAGCAGTATGTGAAGCCTTCTGTTGTTAGAAGACAGCAAGTATTGAAAGCAGCTCACAAACAAAAAAATCTTAGCAAAGAAGAAATGGCATAAGCCAAAACTTATCCTTTGCTATTATGAAAATCGTTCCTTAAAAAATTTAAGGAACGATTTTTGTTTTATCTTTACCATTATGATAGACAAATTTTTGGAATACATTAGCGTAGAAAAAAGATATTCGCAGCACACCATCATCGGCTACAAAAAAGATTTGGAAGATTTTTTGGATTATATAAGGGAAACAGAATCCTCCGAGGATTTGAAAAAAATGAACAAACGGGTCATTAGAAATTTTATGATAGCCCTTTCTGAACAAAACTTAACAAAAAGAACCATCAATAGAAAGCTATCCGCCCTGAGAAGTTTCTATCTCTATCTCTTGAAAATACAAGAAATAGACGCCTCTCCTATGGAGAGCATTCAGTCTCTCAAATTTTATGCAGACAAGCAAATCCCGTTCTCTAAGGAAGAGATGCAACATCTGAAAGGCATTCTGGGCACCCCTGAAAATACGCTGCCGAGACTCATTATAGAAATGCTGTACCAGACGGGAATGCGTAGGGCAGAACTATGTAATTTACTTTCAAAAAATGTAAACCTAAACAATAGGGAACTCAAAATCATTGGGAAAGGAAGTAAGGCGAGATTTGTTCCCATATCCGAAAACTTAGTCTCTGATTTACAAAACTATGACAACCAGAAAAATACGGTGCAAAAAGAAAGTCTGTATTTCTTTTCCAAAGAAGACGGAAAAAAAATATCCGAAAAATTTGTGTATTCTACCGTAAATACCTACCTCAGTCTTGTCACTTCTAAGAAGAAAAAAAGCCCACATATACTGAGGCATAGTTTTGCCACTCATGTATTGGAGAATGGGGCAGAAATTTCTAAAGTGAAAAAAATTTTGGGCCACGCTAGTTTAGCCTCTACGCAAGTCTATACTGATGCCAATATTGAAAAACTAAAATCCGTGATAAAAAACGCTCACCCGAGAAATAAAAAGTAAGTATTAACCAGTATAAAAATAAAGTTATGAAGATTACAATTCAGGCGATGGGGCTTACCCCTCACGAACCTTTGGAAGAGTACCTTAATAAAAAACTAAACAAATTAGAAACTTTCTACGACAAGATACAGGAATGTAAAGTTTTCCTGAAAGTAGAGAACGCATCGGATAAAGAAAACAAAACTGCGGAAGTGCTTCTATCTGTGCCGGGAGACGACATCGTAGTCAAGAAAACTTGTGCCAGCTTTGAGGAAGCTCTTGATAAATGTACAGATGCTGCCAAAAAGTTACTAATCAAGAAAAAAGAAAAGCAATAAAAAATTTATTGAAAAAAAAACTTAAAAATTTTTAGGTTTCAAAAAAACTTTATATATTTGCACTCGCAAAACAGAATAGCAGTTCTTTTGAAATCTAATGCCTCCATAGCTCAGTTGGCCAGAGCACGTGATTTGTAATCTCGGGGTCGTGGGTTCGAATCCCTCTGGAGGCTCATAAAAATTGTCGGGGAGATACCAGAGTGGCCAAATGGGACGGACTGTAACTCCGTTGTCGTGAGACTTCGCAGGTTCGAATCCTGCTCTCCCCACATTTTTTTAGTGAAAATTTGCAAGGTTTTAGAATTTGTCTTAAATTTGCAGAACAATACCAACAAAAATAATGCGGAAGTAGCTCAGTTGGTAGAGCGTCAGCCTTCCAAGCTGAATGTCGCGGGTTCGACCCCCGTCTTCCGCTCAAAGAAAATCACAATCCGAGTTTGGGCTGTGATTTTTTTATAAGCCGTTATAGCTCAGGGGTAGAGCGCTTCCTTGGTAAGGAAGAGGTCTCGGGTTCAAATCCCGATAATGGCTCTGAAAAATAAAAAAGTAAGATGCTGACATACAGTATCTTACTTTTTTATTAGGATATGCTAAAATTAATCCCTGCTTTTTTGTAACGAATTTATAAGTCTTCTTATATGAAGAAACGAAAAAGAAAGGAAAATTAACACACTTATAAAACTACAAACAATTCTCCATATTTCAGCATTTGAAAAGCAAAGCTTGAAAAAGATATAGAGAGGAATAGTAGGAACAATACAAATCCTAAAAAACCAGTAAAAAGCATTAGACTCTCTCATAATATGATGTTTTTGATTGTCCAAATGTAAAAAAAAAATCATTCCACGAAGAAAAAAAAGTAAAAAATCAAACCAACCTTATCTCTTTTCTTCTTTTTTTGTATTTTTGTGATATATTTTATTGCAATGTACAAGTCTTTCATTCGTCCTATTCTTTTTAATTTTGACCCCGAAAAAGTTCATCATTTTACATTTAGATTTCTTAAAATTTTATTCAGGATTCCATTCGTGAAAGGTATAAGCCAATCTTTCTATGAAATAAAAGATAAACGGCTGGAAAGAAATATATTTGGATTAACATTCAAAAATCCTGTGGGATTGGCTGCCGGCTTCGACAAAGATGCCAAACTGTACCGAGAACTCTCCGCAATGGGGTTTGGCTTTATAGAAATAGGGACACTAACGCCCAAAGGACAGCCCGGCAATGACAAAAAGAGACTTTTCAGACTGATAGAAGACTCTGCCATCATCAATAGAATGGGCTTTAATAACAAAGGTGTGGAAAACGCCGTGAAAAGACTTAAGAAAAATAAAAATGTATTAGTCGGCGGCAATATAGGGAAAAATAAATTAACCCCCAATGAAAAAGCCGAAGAGGATTATTTAATATGCTTTCGTTCGCTGTACGATTATGTAGATTATTTTGTGGTAAACGTAAGCTCCCCAAACACGCCAAATCTTAGGGCGTTACAAGATAAAGAACCTCTGACAAAGCTTTTGAACACGCTGCAAGCAGAGAACCATTCTCACGAAAAACCGAAGCCCATCTTGCTAAAAATAGCACCGGACTTAACCGACGAACAGCTTTTAGACATTATAGATATTGTAAAAGAGACTAAAATATCGGGTGTCATAGCGACCAATACAACAATATCAAGAAAAGGTCTACACTCCGCCAACCAAACGGAAAGCGGAGGACTATCCGGAAAACCTTTGACAAAACGCTCTACGGAAGTCATTAAATTTTTATCAGAAAAAAGTCAAAATGCATTCCCTATTATCGGAGTAGGGGGTATCCATACTGCTGAAGATGCTTTAGAGAAATTGCGTGCAGGTGCCAGTTTGATACAACTTTATACGGGTTTTATTTATGAGGGACCCTCTCTTGTAAAAAAAATAAATAAACAAATTTTAGAACAATATTAACTAAAATATCTATATTTGCAGAGTGCTATATAGTGTATAATTTTCGGTCCTGAATTTATATTTAGGATATTTGGAGTATTATTTTTTGAGAAAAAATTTTTGCTATCTAAAAAATTATTATATTTGCACTCCGAAAAATGTTATTAATTAATAAAATTAAATATTAAAATTATGGCAAAGGAAACGTTTAATCGTAACAAACCACACTTAAACATTGGTACTATTGGTCACGTAGACCACGGTAAAACTACTTTAACAGCAGCAATTTCTAAAGTGTTGTCTGACAAAGGTCTTGCAGAAGCTAAGGATTTCTCTTCTATCGACTCTGCACCTGAAGAAAAAGAAAGAGGTATCACTATTAATACAGCTCACATCGAGTATGAAACCGCTAACAGACACTACGCTCACGTAGACTGTCCTGGTCACGCTGACTATGTAAAAAACATGGTAACTGGTGCTGCTCAGATGGACGGTGCTATCTTGGTGGTAGCTGCTACTGATGGACCTATGCCTCAGACTAGAGAGCACATCTTACTTTGTCGTCAGGTAAACGTACCTAGAATTGTTGTATTTATGAACAAAGTAGATATGGTAGATGATGCTGAGCTTCTTGAGCTTGTAGAGCTTGAAGTAAGAGATCTTCTTTCTACTTATGAATACGATGGAGACAATTCTCCTGTAATCCAAGGGTCTGCACTTGGTGCTCTTAACGGTGAAGCTAAATGGGTAGCTACTGTAGAAGAACTTATGGATGCAGTAGATACTTGGATCGAACAACCTGTAAGAGATCAAGATAAACCATTCTTGATGCCTATCGAGGATGTATTCTCTATTACTGGTCGTGGTACTGTAGCAACCGGTAGAATCGAGTCTGGTGTTATCAACACTGGTGACCCTGTAGATATCGTAGGTATGGGAGAAGAAAAATTAACTTCTACTATTACAGGTGTAGAGATGTTTAGAAAAATCCTTGACAGAGGTGAAGCTGGTGATAACGTAGGATTACTTCTTAGAGGTATCGAAAAAACTGATATCAAGAGAGGTATGGTAATCGCTAAGCAAGGTTCTGTAACTCCACACAAAAAATTCAAAGCAGAGGTATATATCCTTTCTAAAGAAGAAGGTGGACGTCACACTCCATTCCACAACAAGTATCGTCCTCAGTTCTATGTAAGAACAACTGACGTTACAGGTGAAATCTTCTTACCAGAAGGTGTAGAAATGGTAATGCCTGGTGATAACTTGACTATTACAGTAGAATTGCTTCAACCAATTGCTCTTAACGTAGGTCTTAGATTTGCGATTAGAGAAGGTGGTAGAACAGTAGGTGCTGGTCAGGTAACTGAAATTTTAGACTAATTTCTAAATTATCATAACTTTAATTAAAGCCTCCGTAGGGAGCATTCTTTGCGGAGCTTTATATCTACGGGCATCGTCCAATGGTAGGATACCGGTCTCCAAAACCGTTGATCTGGGTTCGAATCCTAGTGCCCGTGCAAATTAAATATAATGAGTTCATTAATAAGTTTTTTAAAAGGTTCTTATACAGAGTTTAAAGAGAAAGTAGAATGGCCTAAATGGGTAGACCTACAATCTTCTACTGCCGTAGTATCTATTGCTACTGTTATTTTAGCTTTGTTTACCTTTGGGGTAGATAATATGTTTAGTAAAGCTTTACAAAATATGCTTTCTATATTGATTAACTTATTTAATTAATTTCTATAACTATTTTTTCCGATGAGTGAGCTTAAATGGTATGTACTGAAGGCTATAAGCGGCCAAGAAAATAAAGTGAAAAGCTATATTGAGAATGAGATCCAAAGACTTAAGATGGATCAATATGTTACTCAGATAGTTATACCTATGGAAAAAACCATTCAGCTCAGAAACGGGAAAAAAGTTTTCAAAGAAAAACCTTACTATCCAGGGTATCTTATGATAGAGGCAAACCTTATAGGTGAGGTTCCCCATGTTATTAAAAATATTCCTGGTGTAATCTCTTTTTTAAGTCTTACCAAAGGTGGAGATCCTATCCCTATGAGAAGTGCTGAAGTGAGCAGAATGCTTGGTAAAATGGATGAACTTTCGGAGTTTGCAGTAGACTCTTCTATCCCTTATATGGTAGGAGAAAGCATCAAAGTAATCGATGGTCCGTTCAATGGTTTTGTAGGAACTATTGAGAAAATCAATGAAGACAAAAAAACTCTGGAAGTGATGGTTTCTATCTTCGGTAGAAAATCTCCTATTGAGCTTAAGTATATGCAGGTAAGCAAAGTGGTGTAATCTCCTTCTTTCGTTATCCTTTATTTCTTTTTTTATTCTTTTTCTGTATTTTTTGGGAAGAGTATATTGGGCTTGTTAGTGATGAATGTTGTATATTTGTTTGTTATACTTAATTATCATCATTTATGCGTTTCAAAATACAGCTTTTGTCTGCCTTATTAGGGCTATTTATATCTGTAAATGCTCAGTATATCCCTCAAAATATATCCAAAAAAATAATAAAAGAGGCTGAATTGTATGCTGAAAATACATACAATAAAATGTCCCAAGAGGAAAGAATAGGACAATTATTTATCGTCTCACTATATACCAACAAAGGGGAAGATTTTATCCAAAATGTCCGAAACCAAGTTGTGCAGGAGCATATAGGTGGACTTATTCTAATGCAAGAAGATGCCCATAGACAAGCTATGCTCATCAATGAATTTCAAGACAAAGCCGAGGTCCCTCTTATGATAGGAATAGACGCCGAGTGGGGATTGTATCAGAGATTTTCTATCGCATACAAATACCCTTGGGCAATAACACTGGGGGCGATACAAGACAATCACCTCATCTACGAAATGAGCTCTAAAATCGCAGAAGACTGTAAAAGAATGGGGATCAATTGGAACTTCGCTCCGGTAGTAGATGTCAATACCAACCCTGCAAATCCTATCATTGGGAATAGGTCTTTCGGCTCAGAAATTCAGAATGTTATTGCAAAGGGCTATGCATATGCAAAGGGACTTCAGGAGCACGGCGTAATGGCAAGTCTGAAACATTTCCCGGGACACGGAGATACAGACAAAGACTCGCATTTGGATTTACCCGTAGTGACATACGACACCATAAGGCTGAACCGTATAGAACTGGCGCCTTTCCGAGCACTAACCAAAGATAGCATCGGTGGAATAATGGTAGCACATCTCTATGTTCCGGCTTTGGAAAAAGAAAAAAACATACCGGCTTCTTTGTCGAAAAATATTGTTACCGATTTACTCAAAAACAAATACCACTACAAAGGGCTTGTGATTACAGATGCTCTAAATATGAACGCCGTTGCGAAAAAGTTTAGTGCCGGAGAAATAGATTTAAGAGCATTCCGAGCGGGAAATGACCTGATGCTGTTCTCTCAGGATGTGAAAACTAGTAAAAAATTAATCGCTCAAGCCCTACAAAATGGCACTATCCCAGAAAGCCGATTAAAAGAGAGTGTGATAAAAATCCTTAAAACAAAATATTTGCTCGGGCTTACCCACTTCAAACCTATTGACTTGAATAATATCCCCAATGCACTCAATAATCATACACACAAAGAACTTGTGGAGAAACTCTATGCACATGCAATTACTTTAATCAAAAACCAAAATAACCTTATCCCCCTAGATAAGGCACAAATTTATTATTATCTGCCTTTGGAGGAAGCTCCTTATCAAGTTTTTTATCAAGAGCTAAAGGCTAGAGCTAATGTGAAACTTATTTCGCCCAAAGACATTGATAATATTCCTAAAAACGCAGTTGTATTGATAGGACTGCATAAGGATAATTCTACGGCTTATAAGCCTTATAAAATATCTGAAAAGAGCAAAGCCATCATCCGTAAAATATCTTCCAATCACGCTACTGTATTAGACTTATTCGGAAGTCCATATGCACTGAAGGATTTGGATATTTCCAATGTTTCTGGCGTAGTTGTTTCCTATGAGAACAACACTCCATCTATGAGGGCATCTGCAAGAGCCCTTGCAGGAGAAACAACTATAGAGGGGAGACTCTCCGTACTTGTCAATTCCCAGCTACCCGCTGGCAGTGGCATTACCCTTAATCCAAAAAATAAATGAAAATGAAAATAGGTATTCTCTGTTATCCTACCTATGGAGGAAGTGGCATCGTTGCTACGGAACTTGGAACTAATCTCGCCCTAAAAGGCTATGAAGTCCATTTCATCAGTTCTAATCTTCCTGCCAGGCTGGATATGACCAATCCCAATATATTCTTCCACAAAGTAAATGTAGAGGCCTATCCGCTGTTTAAATATCAGCCGTATGATATTGCTTTATCCTCTGCTATTTTTCAGGTGGTAAAACTTTATAAGCTGGATTTGATACACGCTCATTATGCTATTCCTTATGCTTATGCCGCCTTTGTTGCCAAGCAAATGCTGAAGGAGGAAAATATAGATGTTCCTGTGGTAACTACTTTGCACGGCACAGACATTACCCTTGTAGGGCAGCACCCGAGCTATAAGGCTGCCGTAGAATTTTCCATTAATCACTCGGATACCGTAACCTCTGTATCTGAAAGTCTTAAAAAAGACAGTCTGAACGCCTTTAATGTAAAAAAAGAAATAGAAGTAATTCCCAATTTTATTGATAATGCTCTATTTGATACGACACATGGCTGCTGTAGAAAACAGTTTGCCAATGAAGACGAAAAAATCCTAATCCATGTTTCTAATTTAAGGAAAGTAAAACGCGTAAACGATGTTTTTGAGGTCTTTAAGAGGGTTCAAAAAGAAATCAATGCCAAGCTCATCATCATAGGAGAAGGACCGGAGATGGAACTTATTAACGACTATCTTTTCCAAAATCCGCACCTCATAGATAAAGTCCGTCTATTAGGGAAAACCAATGAACTTTATCCTATCTTGAAATGTGCCGATGTATTTCTGCTTCCTTCAGAACAAGAGAGTTTCGGGCTTGCTGCATTAGAGGCTATGGCAGCAGAAACAGCGGTAGTAAGCAGCAATGCCGGAGGCATACCGGAGGTAAATATACAGGGAGAAACCGGCTATCTCGCCTCTATAGGAGATGTGGAAACAATGGCAAAATATACCATAAAACTACTAAGTGACGAACCGCTGCTACAACGCATTAAACAAAATGCCAAACGCATAGCCTTGTCCTTTGACATTTCGAATATTCTACCAAAATATGAAGAAATGTACCAAAGAACCCTGAATAAAAATAAGGAATAAAAAGTTTTTGTTTTATGGACGATCTATATTTTTATCAGACTCTTGCCAGCCTTGAGAAGTTTTTGCTTGTTTCTTTTGCTTAGTAACGCAGCTTCCGTAGTTGTACGGCTTATCCATATACTAAAACAATTAGTATAATAAATATAAAAATTACCTATAAGCAATCTCTATTTACCAAAAACTCTTTATTTTTGTTTATCTTCTCTATCCAACATTATTAAATTGGTTTAAGAGCAAATATATAAAAAATAAGGTTTAGCTCATTCTTAAAAAATTCCAATATTTATATTTTTCGTAAATTATTCTGAAGCAAAATATAGTGAAGTTTTTAAAGCTTTTTGTATTAATATTGAAGCAAAAAAAGTAAGTGAGATTTCTGATATTTCACACCCAATAATCAATAAAAATTTTGATAAAATCAAAGTATGTATTCTAAGAAGAAGACTATAGAAATTTATTACTGTAAAAATTTGAAATTAAGTGATTTGACTAATTTGCCCAATTTTATGATTTTGGACACAAGAAGCATTATTGTATTAAAATAGTGATAATGAGTTTACTTTACAGAGGAATCATATCAATGGAATAGAAAGCTTTTTGGAGTTGTGTAAAATACGATTATCTTATTCATAAGCATAAGTTCTATTTCCATATAAAAGAATGTGAATTTAGATATAACAATAGAAGAGATAAAATTTGTACTTTGTCTGTGTAAATAGATACTAAACAACCCTTTTAAATTATTTTGAACTCTATTTTTTGTATAGTTCAATATCTATGATATAGAGAGTGTGGAGGGTAACCTTATTTTTATCTTAATTTTGAGAGGAATAAATAGACAGATTCTTCCATTTTTACCATTTATTTAATACAAAAAACTTATAAGTGAATTCTTAGAATAGCTTTTAAACAGGTCTAAATTTCGTCTATTTCGCTATCTATTGCCAATAGAAATTGTGCTAAAGAATCGTCCAAACGAATAATATCCCCTGTCTGAAAATTCATCTTTCCACCCGCTTTTATATTGAATGCTTTTGTTGTAAAATATAATGGTGCTTGATATTTTTCTTTGGATTGCAATCTTATCCTTGAACCTAAAAAACCTCCTGTGCTTATATCTGTAATATCTTTTGTAAGGTTTATTTTAAGGTAATGGTTCGCGGGAATTTCTATACGCTTACCATTAAGTTTAATTTTAGTATCTTTATTGAGTCCTATTATATAAACTTTATGGTTTTCTTCTTGGTTTTCACCGAATGCAAATTTGTAATAATAAAGAAGTACCGTATAATTATATATGTTTTTGCGAGGCGTTCCGTCTATGTTCTCTGGGAACTCCATCCGAAATGCATTAGCTCCGGTAATTTTAGCTTTATTATATATTGCCTTAAAATTTTCCTGTTGTTCCGGAACAGCATCTGATACCACTACTTTTCCCAAGAACTGAGCTTCGGGGATTTTGTTTTCCGGCAATTGCAAGAATCGCTTGTCATTATTTTTAATAATGTCTTTTGCCTCTACCAAATCGTAATGCTGAGAATAGACCAATGAACTTAGCCCTAAGCAAAAGCTTAATATAACATTCTTTACTTTCATCAGATCAATTTAGATTATAATCTAATAACAAAGCTACATAATTATTTTGAACTTTCGAAAGAATATTTTAACGAGCGTACCCAAGTGGCAAATGTAGTAAAAGCAACCACACTTAAGGAGCTTACCGGCATAAGGATCGCTGCAACCAACGGAGACATATGACCTGTAACGGCAAAAGCTAATCCTATCACATTATACAAAAGACTGATGACAAAGGTTATTTTGACAATCTTCATCGCATCTTTACTTAGAGCCAAATAATCCGGAAGGCATTTCATCACCTTGCCGTCCATTATAACATCCGAAGAAGGAGTAAACGAATTAGAATCTTCAGCAATGGCTATCCCCACATTACTTTGCTTGAGGGCTCCTGCGTCATTTAGCCCGTCTCCGAACATCGCTACCATTTGATGGACAAACTGTAGTTGTTTTACATACTCTAATTTATTTTCCGGTGTTTGATTAAATTTCATTTCTTTCACATTCGGAATGATTTCTTTCAATTTTTGTTCCTCCGAAGAATTATCACCACTCAATATATATATAGTATATTCTCCTAATTTTTGATAAACACCGGACAAGCCTTCTCTGTATTCGTTCTTGAACACAAATTTACCTAAAAACGCATCGTTTTTGGAAATATAAACGGCTGTCTCCATATCCCGAATCTGCTGTCCCACATAGCCTGCCGAGCCAATTTTATAACGATAACCTCTAACATCTGCCTCGTACCCCTTTCCTGTAAGCTCTTGGAAATTTTCTATTGGGAAATAATCATCTTCTATATCTATAAAGTCATAAAGGTTTTTAGACAAAGGATGACTGGAGTTTTTCAGTAAAGACTTAATATTTCTTCGGTCAAAATCATTTAACGGCTCTCCGCAATAAGTAATATTGGATTTTTTATTATGCGTAATGGTTCCTGTTTTATCAAATACCAAAGCATCCACTTTGGACAGTCTCTCCACGGTCAAAGCATCTTTCACATAAAACTTGTTCCTCCCCATAATTCTCATAATATGCCCCAAAGTAAAAGGCGCAGACAAAGATAAAGCACAAGGACAAGCTACAATAAGAATCGCAGTAACCACTTGGAACATTTTTTCTATATCTTTTTGTATCCAATATATACCTGCCGCAATAGTAATCCCTAAAATAATGAATGTAAAATATTTGCTAATCTTATTGGTAAAGGTATTTAATCCGTTATCTTCTTTTTGAAAAGCCTCTTTGTTCCACAGCTGTGTAAGGTAACTTTGGTTAACAGTTTTTATAACCTCCACCTCTATCATTGCCCCCATTTGTTTGCCTCCTGCAAATATCTTATCCCCAGGTACTTTGGAAACCACCGCAGACTCTCCCGTGATAAAGCTATTGTCTATATTCCCTTCTCCGTTAATGAGTATTGAATCTACAGGTACAATCTCTTGATTTCTCACCAGAATACGGTCGCCCACTTTGATATCCGAAAGAAGAATGTTTTTTTGCCCTCCTCCAAGCTCTACTTTGGTTACGGCAATAGGATAA
Organism: Riemerella columbipharyngis; assembly: GCF_900101995.1. GTDB lineage: Bacteria > Bacteroidota > Bacteroidia > Flavobacteriales > Weeksellaceae > Riemerella > Riemerella columbipharyngis. The sequence continues at coordinate 52,111 of NZ_FNAS01000011.1, forward strand.
AAGGACTTGTAGTCTCGGTCATAAGACAATGCACTATATGTTCTTTTCTGGAAAAACCTGCCAATGAGCATAAAAAAAATCAAACCGCAAAGCGTATCAAAATATCCCGGGCCATAATCCGTAAAGATTTCGTAAATACTCCTGACAAAAAGCACAAATATCCCCAATACAATAGGCACATCTATATTAACAATCTTATTTCTAAGCCCATACCAAGCCGATTTGTAATAATCTGAAGCAGAATAAAAAAACACAGGCACGGAAAGCATCAAAGTCAAATATCTGAAAAACGGCGCCATCTGTTTCAGCCAAAAATCCGTATGACGATAATTCCACGCAAAATACTCCGGCAGGGCAAACATCATTGCATTACCGAAAGCAAAACCTGCAATGGCTAATTTTATAATCAAGTCTTTATCCGTATGTTCTTCCTTTTTATCTATAGTCTCAAGGTTTATGATAGGCTTGTATCCCAGCTTAGAAAGAAACTTTGCCAGCTCGCTGAGTTTCATCTTGCTACTCCTATAAGTAATCTGAAGCGTTTTCTTGGTAAAATTAGCTTGAGAAAACTGAATATCAGGATTTATATCTTTCAAACTTTCGAGCAGCCATATACAAGACGAACAATGAATAGACGGTATCTTGAAACTCACTACCGTAGTATCTCCCTCGGAAAAATCTACGACCCGCTCAAAAACCTCCGGCGTATCCAAATAATCAAACTGAGACGCGCCCTCTTCATTCGGGCGGATACCTGCATTTTTGTTCAGTTCATAAAAAATCCCCAATTTATTGATATTAAGAATCTCGTATACCGACTTACAGCCATTACAACAAAAGCTCTTATCATCAAAAGAAATTCTTTCTTTATCAATATTTTGACCGCAGTGAAAACATTTTTCTGCCATTGCAAAAAAGTTAAGTGCACAAAATTATAATAAAAAACTTTGTCTTTACTACTAAAAAACTTTATTTTTGCTGATAAATATCAGTAAAATGTCTAATCAGAAGAAATGCAATATAGAGAAACGCTTTCAGGAAATCTTTAATGAGAATTCTTTTAAGAAGTATCTTGCTAAAGATGATTTTAAGAAATATTCTTCTGCAAAACAAAACCTTAAATACACTAAAGGAGACATCATCTTCGAAGACGGAGAGATAGCCAAAGGTGTTTATTTTATAGAAAAAGGCACGGTTAAACTATCAAAATCTGGTGTTTACGGAAAAGATCAAATATTAAGATTTATAAAAGAAGGTGATGTCGTGGGATATCGTTCTTTATTATGTGATGAAAATTTTCAAGCAAAAGCCGAAGCAATGACAGAGGTAGAAGCCACTTTTGTACCTACTAATATTTTCCTTCAGCTACTAGAGGCAGATTCCCGCCTGTCATTTGCTATGATGCAAAAAATCGCTTTTGAACTTGGTGAATCGTCTAACACTATCACTTTCCTTGCTCAAAAGACCGTGAGAGAACGCCTTGCAGAGATATTAATTCTATTAGAGCAAAAATTAGGTACCGACCCGGAAGGTTTTATAAAAATCTCCCTTACCAGAGAAGAAATTGCCAACCTCATCGGGACCGCTACAGAGAGTGCCATCCGTCTTATCTCTGAATTTAAACATGATGGGCTTATAGAGGTAGAAGGAAGATGCATCAAGATAAAAGATGCCGGAAAATTAATGAAAGTAGGGCATGTAATCCCTTAAAAAAAATAAAATGTCTGTACACTCGGAAATAAAAAAAATCACCACCGAAACACTAAAAAAAATGAAAGGCAATGGCACGAAAATCTCTATGCTTACTGCCTACGATTTCACTTCTGCAAAGATGATAGATGCCGGTGGTGTAGATGCGATTCTGGTAGGTGACTCTGCAGCTAATGTGATGGCAGGCTTTGAGACGACATTACCCATTACCCTTGACCATATGATTTACCACGCGCAGTCCGTTGTCCGTGGAACACAGAGGGCTTTGATCGTAGTGGATATGCCTTTCGGAAGCTATCAAAGCGACCCGAAAAGAGCACTAAAATCTGCTGTGAAAATAATGAAAGAAACCCAAGCAAGTGCTCTAAAATTAGAAGGCGGAAAAGAGATAGCCAAGTGCATCAAAAAAATTATAGATGCGGGAATCCCTGTAATGGGACATTTGGGATTAACCCCCCAAAGCATCAATCAGTTTGGTTCTTATAAAATCAGAGCTAAAGCGGAAGAGGAAGCCAATAAACTTATCGAAGATGCTTTACTTTTAGAAAAATTAGGTTGTTTCGCAATTGTTTTAGAAAAAATACCTGCCGCCTTAGCAAAAAAAGTAACAGAGCGCCTAAGTATCCCTACAATCGGTATAGGTGCCGGCGTAGAGTGCGACGGGCAAGTGCTCGTCTATCAAGATATGGTGGGAATGAATAAAGGCTTTGCCCCTAAGTTTCTCAGACAATATTTAGACCTACACACCGAGATTACCAATGCTGTATCTCAATATGTGCAAGATGTAAAAACCAAAAACTTTCCTAACGAAAACGAAAGCTACTAACCGCCCCCTACTCTTCTAAATATCCGTTCTATAATAAATCCTGATGTCTAAACAAATTTTTGATAAATCGCAAATCGTCTATGAAGACAACCATTTATTCATTGTTAATAAAAAGGCAGGGCAGTTGGTTCAGGGGGATAAAACAGGCGACGAGTCACTGATAGACCTTATTAAAAACTTCATCAAAGAACGGGACCACAAACCGGGGAATGTATTCTTGGGATTGGTGCATAGGATAGACCGCCCCACTTCCGGACTGGTGATATACGCTAAAACCTCTAAGGCCTTATCCCGACTCACTCAGATGGTAAAGAACCGAGAAATCAAAAAGACCTATTGGGCTATCGTTCCAAAAGAAATTATTCCCAAGGAACAAAAGCTGGTGCATTATCTAAAAAAGAATGAAAAAAACAATAAAGCGATTGTCTATCCGAAACCAACGGACGGCGCAAAGCAAGCCATATTATCTTATCGCATTATTAAAATATTAGACCACTACCAGCTGTTGGAAGTTCTTTTAGAAACAGGGAGACACCATCAGATTAGAGCTCAGCTCGCCAAAATAGGTATCCCTATAAAAGGCGACCTAAAATACAATGCCCCTCGCTCAAACCTCGATGGAGGCATCTCTCTTCACGCAAGAGCATTAGAATTCATCCACCCTGTAACCAAAGAACCATTAACCATCACCGCCGCTGTACCAAAAAATGATGCGATATGGGCAGCTTGTGAAAACGCCGTAGATTGAATTTGGACTGAATTTTGATTGTTATTCCAAAATGCAACCCATTTTAATTTTGGAATCGCAAGTTTTTTTTATAAAATCTTATCATTAATTTTGACCCAAAATAAAACAAATTAAAAGGGAATTATAATTATGTCCGATGTCATTAAACTCTTACCCGACCGCGTAGCCAACCAAATAGCTGCCGGAGAAGTGGTGCAAAGACCGGCCTCTGTAGTAAAAGAGTTGCTGGAAAACGCCATAGATGCCGGTGCTACAAAGATTGAACTCATTGTAAGAGAGGCAGGGAAAAACCTCATCCAAGTAGTGGACAACGGCTCAGGAATGACTGAAACCGATGCCCGAATGGCATTTGAAAGACATGCTACTTCCAAAATCCACGATACCGAAGATATTTTTGCGATTTCCACCAAAGGTTTTAGAGGAGAGGCTTTGGCTTCTATTGCTGCTGTCGCCCAAGTAGAACTTAAAACAAAAAAAAACGACGAGCAAATAGGTACCAATATTTATATAGAAGGAGGAAACTTGCAGTTTCAGGAACCGGCACAAACAACTGAAGGCTCTAATTTTTCTGTGAAAAACTTATTCTACAATGTTCCTGCAAGGAGAAAATTTCTAAAATCTAACAATGTAGAGTTTCGGCATATCATAGACGAGTTTCATCGTGTGGTGCTTGCCCATCAACAAATAGAATTTTCACTTCATCATAACGACGAAATTATTTTTAGACTAAGAAAAGGACCGCTTATCCAACGGATTACAGAGATATTCGGCAGAAAGATGGAGCCGCTTCTCGTTCCGGTAAAAGAGGATTTAGAATGGGTGAGGCTCTCGGGATATGTTGCCAAACCTGAGGGGGCAAAAAAATCCCGCGGAGAGCAATTTTTCTTTGTCAATGGACGCTTTTTTCGAAGCCCTTATCTCAGCAAAGCGGTGCAAGAAGCATTCGAAGGGCTTCTTATGTCCGGCTATATTCCTACATTTTTTCTTTATTTGGAATTAGCCCCGTCTAAGATAGATGTAAACATTCATCCTCAAAAAACCGAAGTAAAGTTTGAAGATGAAAACCTTATTTTTGCACTCTTACGCTCTACCATAAAAAAGGCTTTAGGGATATACAATGTAGCTCCAAGCCTTGATTTTGACCGAGACGAAAACAGAGATAAATTACTCGGCATACAGCACCAAGCCTATAAAAAATCTTTTGAAAATACCTCAATAACAGTAAACAGAGATTTTAATCCGTTCAGAGAACAGACTAAGCCTTCGCCTCAAGAAACAATAGCTATCAATCAATTTTACCAAAGCAGCATAACCGATGCCGAGCCTTCTAAAATCAACCTTTTTGAAGATGAAGATTTTGACGAGGACTTAATGAGACTTCCCAACGGCTATTGGCTCTTTAATAAAGGTGATGCTACGCTGATGCTGGATCTGGGGAGGATGCACCGCGTGGTATTGGCTGAGGCACAAAAGGAAAACAAAGCTTCTCATACCGGTAAAAAACTACTCTTCTCGATGGAGTACCGCCTATCCGAAATAGAAAAACTGAAATATAAATCCGTAAAAAAACACCTTCCTAAATTGGGTTTTGAGCTGGAACTCGGAGAAGAAAATGAACTTATCATCAATGCCATTCCCTTCGGATTAGATGAAAAACAAGTCCACGATTTCTTTGAAAAACTTTTTGAAATAATGGACTACAAAACAGAGGAAGAGTTTATGTCCTACTACGAAAGCCAATGGGTGAGAATACAATCTAAGTCTCGTTTTGATTTTCTGTACAAAACGGAAGTGGAACAATTGATAAAAGATTTCACAGAACTTGGGTTTCCATCCTATACTCCCGATGGCAAAAAATGCTTCATAGAACTTCCTCTGGAGGAGCTTAAAAACAATATAAAAAATTAAATATGCTAAAAAATATTCCACCGATTACACGAGGACTCATTATTATAAATTTCGTCGTTTTCATTCTTTCTACATATGTACTCCCTCCTAACATATCAAACTATTTAGGGGCATATTTTCCATTATCGCCAAACTTCCGTTCGTGGCAAATCATCACTCATATGTTTATGCACGGTGGGTGGATGCACATTATTTTCAATATGGTCGCACTATGGAGCTTTGGACCGCCATTGGAGAGAATATTGGATGAGAAAAAATTTGTTATCCTCTACTTCATCAGCGGCATAGGAGCTTTTATTTTGTTTAATGCTTGGAATTATTATCAGTATTACGAACTCATTAATATGCTAAAAGCTCAAGGGGTAGATTTACACGAAATATTACAATACTCTAAACTTGATGATAACGGTTTCTTCCTACAACTAAATGGAACCGCAGGAGAGCTTCAGAGCTTTTTACTAACCCCTATGGTAGGGGCTTCGGGAGCTTTGTTTGGCGTCATTGCCGCCTTTACCGTAATCTATCCCGATGCTGAACTGATATTTCTTTTTATTCCTTTTCCTATTAAGGCGAAAATTTTATTCCCCATCATCATAGTGGGGTCTCTGTTTTTAGGAATTAGGCAAAGCGACGGAGATAATATTGCTCATTTTGCACACTTGGGTGGTGCTTTAGTTGGATTTATTTTAATCAAAATATGGACGTATAATAGATTTAGAATCAATTAGATGAAAAGGGTACTACGCCTCATATTACTTTTAGTACAAATCCTCCTCTTTATGATAATGGGAGCAACATTGCTCAACGCCTATATCCCGCCTAAGCTCTTTGTTGGCTTCAATTTTTTGTCTTTGGCATTCCCTATCGTTGTTATTCTGTACAGCCTTATTTGCTTCTTCTGGATTGCTACTTGGAGAAAAAGAGGGCTGGTTACTTTATTTTTACTTATTCTATTCCTTCTGCCTATCGAGAGGTGGGGCAATTATTCTCCAAATACAAATCCAAAAGGAATAAAAATTATTACCTATAATACCAAACAAGACAATAAAAGCCACAAAGAAAACATTATTGCTTTTTTAGAAAAAGAGAACCCCGACATTGTTCTTCTGCAAGAATCCAATATGAAAGAAAATATAGACGCCCTACCCTATCACTTTCACAGTGGTTTAGTAAGCATATACAGCCGATACAAAATTATCGGTTCCGGTAAGGTAATGGATTTTAACGACAATAGTTTCTCTGCCTATGCAGATCTCCGCATTCGTGGAAAGATAGTGCGTGTTCTCTCGGTTTATCTCTCCCCTTTTAACTTAGAAAAAGACATGGTAAAGCCTACCGGAGACCTTGCTCAGAATGAACAAAAAGCACAGTCTTTGGCAGGTATGCTTGCCCCGAATTTCAAAAAGCACCAATACCAAGTAGAGCAGATAAAGAATTTCGTAGAGCAATCGCCTTATCCTGTAATTATAGGCGGAGACTTTAATTCTGTGCCTAATTCCTACGAATATTACCATATTGCGAAGGGGATGAAAGACAGCTTTTTGGAAGTAGGAAACGGGCTGGGTACTTCGTTCCACGACTTTAAATTCCCAATAAGAATAGACTATTTATTCTGTTCAAAAAGCATTACCCCCTCTTTTTTCAAAACGGATAGAACGGTGCATCTTTCTGACCATTTCCCTATCATCGGGTACTTCGATATCCCTTGAAACAAATCTTTTTCCTATTTTTTTTGGATATATCTAAAAAAAAACTATATTTGTTCGATTTTAGAATAATTCTAATCTTGATAAATAAAAATCATTATCTGAAATTAAAAATTTCATAGAGTTTTTATTAAATATTTGCTTTTTAATTATATTTAAACAATAAAAATATGGATGCAGCTATGGCGAGCCCGAAGAAAGGGCACCCGAAAGGTTTATACCTTTTATTTTTCACGGAGATGTGGGAGCGTTTCAGTTACTATGGAATGCGGGGTATTTTGGTTTTATACCTTACCAAAAAATATATGGAAGGAGGTCTGAATATAGACTCTTCAACGGCAACACTCATCTACGGATGGTTTACCGGATTGGTGTATTTCACACCGCTCATTGGTGGCTGGCTGGCTGATAATTTTTTAGGGCAAAGAAAAGCCATTACCATCGGAGGAATCACGATGATGATCGGGCAGTTTGTGCTGTTCTCAATAAACACCCACACAGGAATGTATCTCGGTCTATTATTACTCATTATCGGGAACGGATTTTTTAAGCCTAATATTTCTACTCTTGTAGGAGGATTATACCCTGAGAACGACCCACGCCGCGACTCTGCCTTTTCTATCTTCTATATGGGTATCAATCTTGGTGCATTGATTGCCCCGATTGTAGTGGGCATATTAACAGATGATTTGTTTGCTACCCAAAATGTAGACGGAAGTATAAAGTATGGTTATAGATGGGGCTTTTTGGCATCTGGTATAGGTATGCTTTTAGGACAGATTATTTACAATACTTCGGCTAAAAAATACTTGGGCGATCTCGGTATGCACCCGATAAAGAAAAAAGAGTCTCTAAAAGAGGAAGAGCTGGAAGTGGCTGCAATAGCTGACAATCCGGGACTTGCAGAGAAAGGAAGCGACCTCTACACCGCAGAAACACAGGTGGATGATCAAGAGAAAAAGAGAATTGAAAGACAACGTGTAACGGTTATTTTTATTTTCTTCTTCTTTGCTATTTTCTTCTTTGCAGGCTTTGAGCAGGCGGGTTCTTCTCTTACGCTTTATACGGATCAATTCATCAACCGAGATGTGACATTGCCTTTCATCGGAAATTATACCATTCCTACGCCTTTGTTCCAGTCTGTGAACCCTTTATTCATTATGATTTTGGCACCTTTATTTGCTATCTTTTGGCAAAGTAAAATAGGACAAAAACTGACTACGCCATTCAAAATGGGATTGGGTATGGTTATACTCGGATTGGGATTTGCGTTTATGCTAATGGCAGTTTATCACGGTAGCGGCGATAAGTATTCCATCTTTATTTCCAACCAAGAAATCGTAGCCAAAGCCAGCGTATGGTTAGTGGTACTCACTTATCTTTTGCACACTATTGGTGAACTTTGTTTGTCGCCTGTGGGCTTGTCGGTGGTAACCAAACTTTCGCCACCGCGCTTAGCCTCTCTGTTGATGGGCGTATGGCTACTGGCATCGTTCTTTGCCAATGTCATCGGCGGACAGTTGGCATCTACCATCGAAAAACTTGGTGCCGGACCGATATTTTTCTACGTATCGCTCTTCGTCATCTTCTGCGGCTTGGTGATGCTTGCCCTAAACAAAATCATTGTAAAAATGATGCACGGGGTGAAGTAAGCTGTGAAATTTCAAGCAACCTCTCAAAAAGGTTCTAAAAATAATTCTTTACAAAAAACTCTGATTAATCAGAGTTTTTTTTTAAATTTAGCCCGAAGTTTACAAAATATTGTATTTTGTGTTTTTTAATAATTATTTAAAAGTAGATTGATATGTCGGAAAAGAAATCTTTTTTTCAGTTAGCAAAATCGCTGAAGCCAAATTTTTGGTGGGCGAGTAGTATGGAACTTTTTGAGCGCTGGGCGTGGTACGGAATGTTCTCTGTATTAGCATTATACCTTACAGGTTCTACGGATAGCGGCGCCTTAGGATTTTCCCAAATTCAGAAGGGGCAAATTATGGGGATTGTTACCGGTATTCTCTATTTCCTTCCCTTGATTATGGGCGTTATTGCTGATAAAATAGGTTTCAAGATTTCCCTTATTATTGCCTTTCTCATTTTAGGCTCGGGCTACTATATGATGGGGACGGTATCCACTTATACCTCTGTTTTCGTAGCGTTTATGTTTTTGGCGATAGGTGCGGCACTCTTTAAGCCTGTGGCATCCGGAGTCATTACCAAATCTACCAACGACGAAAACTCAAAACTCGGCTTTGGGCTGTTTTATATGGTGGTGAATATCGGCGGATTTGTAGGTCCTATGATGTCGTCTTACCTTAGGACGACTTATGGTTGGAAACTTATTTTTATCCAAGGAACCATCGTGATTGCCCTCAACCTTTTGATTGCGTTATTCTTTTTCAAAGAACCGAAAGTGGAAAAAGAAAAAGAGTCTGTCGGGGCTGCCATTATCAGTGTATTTACGAATATTTGGGAGGCGGTAAAAGATGTAAAACTGACGGTTCTTCTGATCATTATGATTGGATTTTGGACGATGTTCAACCAATTGTTCTACACCCTTCCTACTTTCATTGAGGACTGGGTAGATACGATGGCACTGCATAATTCTATTGCTAAATTTTCACCGGCATTGGCGAATATCATGAGCGGCGACGGAAATAGCGTGAATCCCGAAATGATGATAAACATAGATGCCGGAGCTATCGTAGTATTCCAGATATTGATATCAATGCTGGTGACCAACACCCGACATGTAACGGCGATGATTAGAGGCTTTATCGTGGCGATTATCGGTATCGGGTTGACTTTTTATTTCCAAAACGGCTGGTATGTGATTGTCGGCATTGTAGTTTTTGCACTAGGAGAGATGACCACCAATCCTACTTTTTCGGCATTCATTGCGAGTATTTCGCCGAAAGGAAAAGAAGCCCTCTACCAAGGGACTTATTTCTTGCCGGTAGCAGCAGGTAATTTTTTGACGACCTTTATCTCCGGAAACCTTTATCAGTCTTGGTCCGACAAGCTTTCTTTACTGCAAAGAGAATTGGCAGTCCGCCATATCGAAATGCCGAAAATAGGCGAACATTTTACCAAAAATGATTACTACAAAATGGCGGCAGAAAAACTGCATATGAACCAGTCCCAAATGACGGAAATGCTCTGGCAGAGCTACGAGCCGCATAAAATTGCGTATGTCATAGTAGCCATCGGCGTGGTAACTTGTTTAGCCTTGTTTATTTATGATCAAACGGTTATCCGCCCGAGAGAGAAAAGGGATTTGGCTATAAAATTAGAAGAAAACCCTAATGTAGAAGACCGCTTTTAGTCTTAATTATAATCTGAATATTAACAATGAAAAATTTAACCTTAGCCGAAATTCAGAATTTTAAGGGTAAATACCCCAAGCAGATATGGAGTCTGTTTTTCTCGGAGATGTGGGAGCGGTTTTGTTTCTACGGTATGCGGGGGATGCTTACCTATTTCATGGTATATGAGCTGTTTATGAAAGACGACACGGCACAGCTGCAATATGGAGCCATTCAGGCTTTTGTGTATGCGTTTACTTTTATCGGCGGCTTGTTTGCAGATAAAATACTGGGATTCAGAAAATCCCTTTTCTGGGGTGCGATATTGATGATCACCGGAAGCTGCATATTGGCGTACAATCCGCATCAATTTTTCTTTTTGGGCATCAGCTTCACCGTGATTGGCACAGGATTTTTTAAACCCAATATTTCTACCATGGTAGGCCAATTGTACAAAGACGGAGACGAACGCAGGGACGCAGGTTTCTCACTTTTTTATTCGGGGATTAACCTTGGCGCGCTGTTGGGCGGTGCGATTTGTATCTATTTGGGCAAACATTACTCTTGGAACTGGGCTTTCGGTATGGCGGCTGTTGTGATGACTATCAGTTTGGTTAATTTTATTTTCACAAAGAAAAAATTAGGTCCCATCGGGCTTTCGCCTTTGGAGTTGTTTCAACAAAAAAATGGGGCACTCGGCAAAGAGTATGAAACATTTACCGCCGAATCGCTTGGTGATACGGATAACGATCCGGCAGCAAAATGCCCTAAAAAGTGGCACGAATACGCTGTTTATATTTTATCGCTGGCGGCAATTCCGCTGATTATGACGATGGTATCCAAAACAGAATACACGAATTTGTTTATGTATATCGTAGGACCGCTTACGCTGATTTATTTATTCTGGGAAATGGCAAAATGTACACATTCCGAGCGTAAAAAATTAGGGGCTACATTAGTATTTATCGTGTTTTCCATATTGTTTTGGGCTATCTACGAACAGGCGGGAGGTTCTCTTTCCTTGTTTGCGGCACGAAACCTGAACAACCGCTTGCTGGGAATTACCGTAGACCCGAACAGCATCAACAATGCGGCAAATTCACTATTTGTAATTATACTTGCTTTTCTGTTCAGCTTGTTATGGTTGGCATTGGCAAAGAAAAAGAAAGAACCTAACTCGGTCGTAAAATTCGGATTGGGCTTCTTATTCTTAGGTGCGGGCTTTTTCTTATTCTACTTGCTGAGATTCTTTGCCGGAACCGACGGGGTTTCCAGTCTCAATATGTTTGTCGTGGCATATTTGGTTGTTACTTGCGGAGAATTAGCCCTCTCGCCGATAGGCTTATCTTTGATGACCAAACTCTCTCCGATGAAACTGCAAGGCGTAATGATGGGTATGTGGTTCCTCGCAAGTGCTTACGGGCAGTATCTTGCAGGGATATTGGGTGCAGGGCTTTCCCACGGCGTAAATGAAAAAAGCAGTAATTATGATTATTTAATTGAGTATACAGCAGGATACAGGCATTTTGCTATTTACGCACTGATTGCCGGAGTCGTGCTCATTGCTATTTCGCCAATCGTAAGAAAACTAATGCAGGAAGTAAAATAATAAATTTCTAATTATGAAAAAATTAACACTTATATTGTCATTATTTCTAATCGGAATAATGAATGCCCAACAAGTAAAATGGATGACCTTTGATGAAGCAGTGGCCGCCCAGAAGAAAGAACCGAAAAAAATCATTATGGATATCTATGCTCCTTGGTGCGGACCTTGCAAACAAATGCTGGCAAAAACCTATGGCAATCCTAATATTGCCAAGATGATCAATGATAACTTTTACGCCGTAAAATTCAATGGTGAAGGAGACGAAAAAATTCATTACAGCGGAATGGTATTTGGAAATCCCAACTACCGTCCAAATGTTTCAGGGAAAAATGCCCCTAATGAATTTACAATATTCTTAGGTGTGGAAGCCTATCCTACAACTATTTTTATAGATACCGACGGAAATATTATCACCAATTTAAGAGGTTTTTTCCCACCTAAAGAATTAGAGCCTTATCTTAGCCTCTTCAAAGCAGATGATTATAAAAAAATCAAAACCAAAGAGGAGTGGGATGATTATCAAAAAAAGATAAGAGCAAACTCTTCTTTAAGCGAATAAGTTACATTATAAAAATATCTTAACGATGAAAGACATCTTTAGTCTGTTCAAAATTCGTTTTGCAGATTGCGATCCTGTGGGGCATCTTAATAATGTGAAATACTTAGAATATATGCTGAACGCAAGGGAAGACCATATAGCAGAACGGTACGGATTTACCTACGAAGAATATACAAAAAAGACTGGTTGTACTTGGATTACGGTGGAAAACAAAATAGCCTATCTAAAAGAAACGCGATATAACCAGATTGTAAAAATCACAAGCAGAACCATTGCTTTGGACAGCAGAACGACGACCGTAGAAGTTTTGATGACCGACCCTGATTCCGAAATAGTATACGCCGTGCTTTGGGTAAAGGCTATTTATTTCAATATGAAAACAAGAAAATCCGACAAACACCCAAAAGAGACGATGGAGCTGCTTTCCCGGTTTCTGGTGAAAATCCCTTTCCAAAACTTTGAGGAGAGAAGCACTTACCTAAGACACAAAAACAAAGAACATTCTAATGCTTAAAAAAATACTGATAACCGGTGGAAGCGGGCAGCTTGCCAATTGTTTCAACAAACTGAAGGATAACTTTCCGAAGTATGATTTTATATTCAAAACTTCTAAGGAATTAGACATCACCAATCCTGAAAATATAGAAACTATCCTTGAGGAAGAGAAACCCGACTTTTGTATCAATACTGCTGCATACACCGCTGTGGATTTAGCCGAAAAAGAAAGCAATAAAGCCTTTGCTGTAAATGCTAAGGGAGTAGGCTGTTTAGCAGAACTTTGCAAAGAATACGGTGTGTGCTTTATTCATATTTCTACCGATTATGTTTTTGACGGCGAAACCTCTCTACCCTATTCAGAAGATGATTTTACCAATCCATTAGGAATTTACGGACAATCTAAGCGGGAAGGAGAAGTCTTAGCAATGGAGAAAAACCCCAAAAGTATCATTATCCGAACTTCTTGGCTTTATTCCGAATTTAATAAAAATTTTGTGAAAACAATGCTCTCTCTTTTCAAACAAAAAAAGGAGCTCAATATCGTCAATGACCAATTTGGGCAGCCTACAAATGCAAACGATTTGGCAAATGCCGTAATGCAAATTATAGAAAAAGGAGCGAAAACATCCGGGATTTTTCACTTTTCAAATTATCCCGAAACAACTTGGTACGAGTTTGCGTCTAAAATAAAAGACTTCTCAGGAAGTAACATTACCCTAAAACCCATTCCTACCGAGCAATATCCTACCCCTGCAAAACGACCAAAACGAAGCACTTTCTGTTTAGAAAAAATAGAGCAAATTTACGGCATAGAGCTTATACACTGGGAAAACAGCCTCGAAGATTGTATTGCTGAATGCAACACTCGATAAAAAAGCCGACTTGCAAAAACAAATCGGCGATAAGGATTATTTTTTCTTATTGGCTTTGTAACGCATATCCGGTGTTCCATCTTTTTTTAGTCTTCCGTGCTCTGCCAAAACCATTGCAGACGAATGAGATTTTGATTTTTTCTCTGCTTTTTTCACCGTTTTTGATCCTTTTTTCGCAGGCGTAGTTTGGTGAATTTGAGCACCGGCAAAACCTAAACCTAATACCAACATAAGGGTTGGTGCTAATTTTTTCATTTGAAAGAATTTATATAATTAAACTTATTTTTAATGACCACTCTCAATATCAAAACCACCGAAAGCATTACCAAAAATGAGATGACAAACAACATCTGCTCTGCCCAAATTAGTGGTTTCCCAAAAATTGAAAAAATTCCCATAAGGCCTAAAACAATCTCATTTGCCAAAATTGATAACAATAAAAGAACCAAACCCAACTTAAATCTTCTAAATAACTCATAAATAAATTGTTCTAATATTAAAAACACCAAAAAAACACTGACGCACATCAAAAGCACCAAGTGCAAATATGCAATAATAATAGGGTGGTACACATAAGAAAATTTATTCAGCATAGGAATGGCAGATGCTGTTTGTAATAAAACCTTTAAAGAATAAGCGACAGCCACATAGCAAAAGACAAACAGCCTAATCCCCCGCCACCGTGCTTTGATTAAATGCCAAGAACTCCAAACAAAATAGTATAATAACACTGTTGCAAAAAAGCCAATGACAGCAGCCAAAATTACCGTAATATAAATCTCAAAAGGTAACTTCACCCATAATATCGACAATCCATATCCCAAAACCACCGATGCCATCATCAAATAAAAAATGAGACGATTGAGATTCTTAGGTATTATAATATTTATTTTCTTTAATTGATTTAAAAGAAATCCTATACAGCTGAAAAGAAAAAAACCATTATACTGAAAGTGCAAATAATAATAAGTACTCGCAAAAAACAAGGTATTATTCTTTATATGGTGGGCTTTTATATAGGCTAAACTAAAAATCCCCAACGAAGACAACAGGGTAAAAAACAATCCTCCCACAAACCAAATTTTAGAAACCTCTGATACACCTCGCAAATCCCAAACCACCATAAAAAACACAGCAAAACTAAGCATAAGAGAACAAACCGATATGGCAATCGTCCCCCAGAAATATCCACCGTACCAAAACCCTAGTAGCATTAAGTAAGCTAATATAATATTAAGCCACAGCACGATGCGATACTTCTTCAGCCCTACTTTCAAATAAGAGCTTAGATAACCATAAAGCAGTGTATATATCGCCTGTGTAACCCAGCCATAAAATGCGAAATGAGAATGTGCATCCAAAACAAATTTTTGATTGAACACCTCACAAGAAGGTACCGCAAGCTGAAATCTCAAAATAGTTCCAAATAGTGCTACTACGGCAAAATTGATTAGTGCTGCTATCCGCCAGCCGATGGTCTTAGAGTTCATAACCAATAATTTATTACAAAAATAATACATTAGCCGTAGTGTATTATAAAAAAGGCATTTAAAAACACCAATATCTAATTCATTTTATTGATTTTTAACAAGTTAAATACACTCTGCTTTGGATTATAATTAATTTTGAAAGAACTACGAAAAATTACAGATTAAAGATAATTTTTACTTAAAATATAAATTAATTGATGTATAATCGGTTGTTTTCACTAAAAAAATAAACCTATGGAGAGTTAGTTCTGTATGAATATTTATAGTTCGTTAAAATACGATTAGGGCAGTGTGATTTTGGTTTATTTGGTACGGTTTTTACATTTATGTCCGCTAGTTGGAACTATAGATTGTCGAAGTTTGAAATTTGGAACGAAAATTTTAGATAAACACAATTATCAAGATAATACTGTGGTAAATCGCATAGAAAGACAAGGGGTATAGAGTATAAATATTTCGAATGTGGCTATACAGAGGGATTATCCTATTGATGATGAAAAAAACAAGTATTATATCATTAGTATAAATCGTTAGCAGACCAGTGTGAAAATATTATTTTTGGTGGTAGATTGGTAGAATACAAATACTATGATATGTATTAAGTAATTGCAAAGGCATTGGAAACAGTAAAATCCATATTAATTATATTGAGATTAAAAATTTATTTCAAAATTTTACTTAATAAAAAAAGGCTACCCTATACGGATAACCTTTTTCATTTTCACTTTTTATTAAAATGTTTATACAACTCCTTGTGCAAGCATTGCTTCGGCTACTTTTACAAAACCGGCAATATTGGCTCCTTTTACATAGTTTACATAACCGTTTTCTTCTCTACCATAGTCTCTGCAGACTTTATGGATACCCACCATAATCTCTTTTAATCTAGCATCTACTTCTTCGGAGCTCCAATTTAGGCGAATGGAATTCTGAGTCATCTCAAGACCAGAAGTAGCCACACCTCCTGCATTAGAAGCTTTACCAGGAGAGAACAACACTTGCTTGTCGATGAAATGGTTGATAGCATCTAATGTAGAAGGCATATTAGCAGCTTCTGTTACACAGATACATCCGTTTTCCACAAGTTTTACAGCATCTTCAAGGTCTAATTCATTTTGAGTAGCTGCAGGGATAGCGACATCGCACTTTACCTCCCAAGGTCTCCTTCCGGCAAAGAATTTAGCATTTGGATATCTTTTCACATAGTCTTCTGCACGGTTGTTTCCGCTGGCTCTAAGCTCTAGCAAGAAATCTATCTTGTCTCCTGTAATACCTTCTTCATCGTAAACATAGCCGTCAGGCCCAGAGATGGTTACAGCTTTTCCTCCCAGTTGGTCGATTTTTTTGATTACCCCCCAGGCTACATTACCAAAGCCAGAAACTGCGAAAATTTTTCCTTTTATGTCTTGTCCTATAGTTTTCAGCATCTGCTCAGTGAAATAGACTACGCCATAGCCTGTTGCTTCCGGACGAATTAACGAACCACCGTACGCCAATCCTTTTCCGGTAAGTACTCCGGTAAATTCGTTTCTGATTTTTTTGTACTGTCCGAATAGGTATCCGATTTCTTTAGCACCCACACCTATATCTCCAGCAGGGACATCGGTCTGAGGCCCGATATGTTTGCAAAGTTCTGTCATAAATGCTTGGCAGAAACGCATAATTTCCATATCGGATTTACCCTGAGGGTCAAAATCAGAACCACCTTTACCTCCTCCCATAGGAAGTGTAGTTAAAGAGTTTTTAAAAACTTGTTCGAATGCCAAAAATTTCAATACCGAAAGATTTACCGTAGGGTGAAATCTAATTCCTCCTTTGTAAGGACCGATGGCAGAATTCATCTGGATTCTAAACCCTCTGTTTACTTGTATTTCTCCTTTATCGTCTATCCAAGGGACGCGGAAAATAACGGTTCTCTCTGGTTCTACCATTCTTTCAAGGAGCTTCATATTTCTATATTCGTCCTTGCTTTCGATGAAAGGAATTACCGTGATGGCCACTTCTTTTACTGCTTGTAAAAATTCTGGCTCGTTTGGATTTTTTGCTTCTACACGAGCAATAAATTCTTGGATCTTTTGATCTATATTATTCTGTTCCATAGATTTTAATTATCGCCAACAAAGTTAAATTATTTTTAATATTATACAAGGGGTATTTTATGGTTTAGTTTATTTTCAATAAAATAATGTTTTTTTTGCTTAATAACACTTGTTTTTGGTTTATTGTTTTTTATAATTTGCTTAATTTGCAATATTCATTATTCTTAGACAAGAGTAAATATTACTATTTAATGTAATATTGTCTCCCAGAATTACACGCTACAAGTTCTAATAATTCTAATTCCAATAAAATAGGCAATATTTTAAAACTATTTTCATTTAAACGCTCTGCGATATCATCCAAAAATATATTGGGCTGATCTTTTATTATTTCATAGATGTCTTTCTGTAATCCTCTTAGATTAAGGTCTTTATTTGGAAAGAGCTCCATTGTTTTTGGTGCTGAATTTAGCCCTATATCTTTAATCAATGCTTTTATGGAAGGAATGGTCTTGGCTTTATTCTGAAAAATAATAAGATTACAACCTTGGCTGCATTTGTCGTTTAATCTACCGGGTAGGGCATACACTTCCCTATTATATTGATTGGCAAAACTAACGGTACTCATAGAGCCTCCTGCAAAAGCAGTTTCCACTACGATTAGATTCTGAGACAGCCCAGCGACAATTCGGTTCCTTTGTAAAAAATGCTCTCTGTCCGGCTTATCAGAAGAATTAAATTCAGAAAACAAAGCACCTCCGGAATTCAATATTTTATCCGCGAGCTCCCGATGCTTCGCAGGATAAATAAGATGTAAGCCGTGAGCCAGTACTGCACTAGTCTTTATATCATTGTCCAACGCTATCTGGTGAGCCAATCCGTCTATCCCAAGTGCCAAACCACTGATAATTTGAATATTTTTATTTTTAAGCAACGGTACAAACTCTCCCAGAAAAGATTTACCGTAAGCTGTAGCATTGCGAGTACCTACGATACTGATATTCTCGCACCCTGAATCATACTCTCCTCTTTGATAAAGTATAGCGGGAGCATCGTAGCATTCATCAAGAAGGAAAGGCAACTCTCCTCTGTGCCTCAGTCTAATTTTTATTTGATGCTGTTCACAAAACGCTATTTCTTTCTCTGCAAAACTAAGACAAGAAGCATTTCCAATATGTCTTACAGTCGAATTTCCTATCCTAAATAGCCCTATCAAATCTTTCTTCGACATATTCCACACCTCCTTTGCAGAGCCGACGGCGTCCACCATTGTTTTGAACAAAATATTTCCTACATTCGGAGTCTTTCTTAGGGCTATGGAATAGAGTACTTCTTCCATTTTATAATTTTCTTGCCATTTCCATCTTATAGGCCATGAGGCTTGCTATATTCGATGCTTTATACTTGGCCGTTTCAGCCATAGAACCTGAAAAAAGCTCATCAATGGTCTCTGTCCAAAGTTTCAGCCAATGCTCAAAATGAGATTTTTCCATAGGCACTATTTCATTTAATGGAAAGTGTGCTGCCATAGGATTTCCCTTATATGCACTTTTCCCAAAAAGAAGAGTTTCCCAGAAATTGTACATTTTCGGCAGGTGATGGTTCCAGTCTACCTTTGCAATATCATTAAAGAAAAAGCCTATAATATCGTCTGAGCCTACTTTATCATAAAACTTATCGACTAATAATTCTATATCTTCTCTGGTTTCTAATGCTTTCATTGCTCATTTAATTTGCCTACAAAAGTAATGATTTTTTTTACATATTCTTATAGTTAGAAACTTTTCTTAATTTTGCCTGATATAAGTAAAGAAGATGAGCCATTTTTTTGACAACGATGATGATGTTTTCACCGGCAAGGAGCATACGCCGCTCCGTAAAGACGCCTTTGAGAAAACACCGGAGGAAAAAATAAAAATAATAGAAAAACATTTTGCAGAGATTATGCGCACACTGGGGCTGGATATGACGGACGACTCCCTGAAAGACTCCCCAAAGCGTGTGGCAAAAATGTATGTGAATGAAATTTTTGGAGGCCTGCTGCCAGAGAACAAGCCGGGCATCTCTACTTTTAGTAATAAATACAAATACCGCCAGATGCTGGTGGAAAAGGATATTACCGTTTATTCTTTTTGCGAGCATCATTTCTTACCGATTATTGGGAAGGCCCATGTGGCGTATATTTCTAATGGTGAGGTAATCGGTTTGTCCAAAATCAATCGTATTGTAGATTATTATGCCAAAAGACCTCAGGTGCAGGAACGTCTCACGATGCAGATTGTAGATGCACTGAAAGAAGCTTTAGGGACGAAAGATGTGGCTTGTATTATCGATGCTAAGCATCTTTGCGTGAATTGTAGGGGGATAAAGGATACGGCAAGCTCTACCATCACCGCAGAGCTGAGCGGCATATTTAGAACAAACCCTATCACAAGGCAGGAGTTTCTACACTATGTGGGCAGCCACGCCAAATTGGATTAACTTCAAAATCATATAAATCTCTATTAAATATCATAATGCAACTGAAAATATACAACTCTCTATCCGGAGAAAAAGAAATCTTTAAGCCTATTGTAGAAAACCGCGTGGGAATGTATGTCTGCGGGCCAACGGTTTATTCCAATGTACATTTGGGAAATGTAAGAACCTTTATGTCCTTTGATTTTATCTACCGTACGCTCCTGTATTTGGGCTATCAAGTGAGATATGTGAGAAATATTACCGATGCGGGGCACCTTACTGATGACGGTGATGTAAACAATGATAGGTTTGTAAAGCAATCCCGATTGGAGAAGCTGGAGCCGATGGAAATCGTGCAAAAATATACCGTGGATTTTCATAAAGTTTTAGAGTTGTTTAATCTTTTGCCGCCGACAATTGAACCTACTGCCACGGGGCATATCTTGGAACAGATAGAGCTTACTCAAAAACTTATAGACAAAGGCTTCGCCTACGAGAGCAATGGTTCTGTCTATTTTGATGTATTGGCATACAATGAAAAAGGGATGAATTACGGAGAGCTGTCCAGACGGAACATAGAGGAGCTTTTTGCCAATACCAGAGATTTGGATGGACAAGGCGAAAAGAAAAAACCTCAAGATTTTGCCCTTTGGAAGAAAGCGTTGCCCGCCCACATTATGAGATGGAATTCTCCTTGGGGAGAAGGGTTTCCCGGTTGGCATTTGGAATGTACGGCGATGAGTACCAAATATTTGGGGGAAAAGTTTGACATTCACGGAGGTGGAATGGACCTGAAATTTCCACACCACGAATGCGAAGTTGCCCAAGGTAAAGCCTGCAATGGTACTTCTCCGGTAAACTATTGGATGCACGCCAATATGCTCACAATGAACGGGCAGAGAATGAGTAAATCCACAGGGAACTATATCCTTCCGATGCAGCTCATTACAGGGAATAATGATTTCTTTGAAAAGGCTTTTCATCCTGCCGTTGTTCGTTTTTGTTTTATGCAAGCACATTACCGCAGTGTTTTGGACATTTCCAATGAAGCGATGCTGGCAAGCGAAAAGGGCTATAATAGGCTAATGGAAGCAATGAAAATCATCAATGAAAACCAAATAGAGCCGTCCCAAAGCAGCACGCTCCCTGCGAAAGAGTGGGAAATGAAGTGTATCGGTGCTCTTACCGATGATTTCAACAGCCCTATCCTTATCGCCCATATCTTTGAGGCGGTTAAATGGATTTTTGCACTAAAAGACAAAAAAGAGCATCTTACGGAGGAAGATCTGGCATTGCTGAAAAAACTAATGAATGATTTTGTTTACGAAGTTTTAGGACTTAAAAATGTAGAAGAAAACAACAATGCAAAATTAGACCAAGCACTGCAAATTTTAATAGAACTCAGAAATAATGCCAGAAAAGAAAAAAACTGGGTGCTATCCGATGAAATAAGAGATAAACTTTTGGCCGAAGGCATAGAGCTGAAAGACGACAAAGACGGGACTACTTATATCATCAATTAGAATAATTTTTAATGCTTACTCTGCTTATCACTTCGGTATGGCTATTCTCTGTCTTCATGGGGTAAGGATTGGTAGATATAGTATTTGGACAAGCTTAGAGTAGCTTGTCTTCTTTATTACTATTAGGGGATACTATCTTTGTCGATACTTATAGGAAATTATGGCATCTTTTCATCCTGTCAATTCTGAGGTGGAGATGATTTCATCTTTTGCGGAGATTATCTTATTTTTCGGATTAAAAGGCTATAAGGTAGAATATTATTCCTTAGATAAAACCGATGATTTTTTATGGTATTACTCATTATTACCCTGTTTGTTTGCATCGTTTTATTCTTTTGCCTTAGACCTTGTTTAAAAATTAGAATCTAAGAATTTGTATTGCGTAAATGTTGTTGTATATTGATTACCAGTTGTTTAAGTGATCGTTTTTTCGTAACTTTATAGAGATCTACAAATTAAATTACAATGAAAAATTATCTAACTGACATTACTGACAACCAGTGGTAAATTATAAAAATGTTTTGAATTTCAATAATATAATATGAAATGTTATTTGAGAACTATTTAGACTGCCATTATACATAATGAAAGTGGGCTGCCAATGTCGAAGACTCCCCAATGATTTTTCCAAAGTGGAAGCTCGTTTATTATTACTATAGCAAAAGCAAATGGGTAAATACGGAAGAATTTGATTTACTCTTTTAAAATTAAGAGAAAAATAAGGTTAAAGATAGATTAGAAAAAGGAACCGGTTTAGGAATAATGTATAGCCAAAGTATAAAATGGGATAACAACCGATCATTAAAAATTTTTGATGGTAATTATAAAGTAAAAGACGTTAATTCAAAGACATATATAGATAAAAACGGCTTTTTACTAGTGGTAAAAACAAATTTGGTTATTTAATCAATGTCGTGTTGCAAAGTTCAAAAAAACAGATTTTTAGTCTATCTCTAAAAGATAGATTATAGACCTTACTTTTTTGTGGTTTGACAACAACAGAAGATTATGCAGGGATTCTGAGCTTTTGATAGAAAGCTCAGAAAATAGAATCTAATTATCTACCATAAAATTTTTTGTCCAATAAAATTTAAACGGATTTTTAATGAGTGTATATTGATAATCAATATTTTAACATTTTTATAATAAAAAAGTTTGTAATATATTTTGTAGGTTTAGAAAAAGGTTATACTTTTGCACTCGCAAATCAGGGATGGTTAGCGGCGAAGTAGTG
>NZ_FNAS01000004.1 GCF_900101995.1 Riemerella columbipharyngis
GCAGCATTGATGAGTTCCGTTTTGATATAACCGCCCTGTATAATGGTATTCCCGAGCATCGATTTTTCTACGCTATCCTCAAAAGCCAAAGTCCCCAAATCATCCTCCACGCTATCTTTTACTTGCTCTATTGCGGGGCTATCTGCTGTAAACCTGATTTTACCGCTAATCTCCCCGCTGTCCAAATCGAAATAAGTCTGCCCGTTTACTGATGATATTCTACCTGTGGTAATTTGTCCGCCGTGCAATATCGTATTGCCATACATAGCCTCTGCACTTCTCTTTCCTGCTACGGGTGTGTAAAGCAGATAGCAGAGAAAATAATAGTGCTGAGGTCTTTCATCGAATTTTATTTTTTCCGTTGTTACATACCAACTGCCGATATTCCCTGTCTTTTCGCATTTCGCATAAACATAATAGACTTGATTGAGTAATCCTGTCTGGTAAAATTCTAATAAGTTCCAAGTTTTAGGATTGTCTGCTATGCTAAAATGTACTAAGTTTCCTGCGGTTATGTGGATATTGGCAGGGTTACCTCTTACATTAGGATTCAGCGTAATATTTTCTAATGCAAACTGCTGGCTTCTTGCTCCTATGGCTATCATATTAGCCTCTATGCTGTTGGGTTTAATATGCTCGGTATCAAAATAGCCGTCTGTATCAAAGATATTTTCTTTTAGTTCTTTAAGGTTGGCATACCCCCTTCGGAAGTTGTCTTTGTTGATCTTCTCTATGGATTTTATAACGGTTTGGTTGTCCTTTATATCGCTTACTATGCTTTCTACAAAAGATATAGAATAGGTGTCGGCTATGTCTATATTGTATTTGTATTCTTGTAGTAAGTCCTCCCTTAGTGTGATAATTCTGCTGGTCTTATCCACGCCCAAAGCCTCGTCTTTAATCGAGATATAATCTCCTACGGAAAAGAATTTTGTCCCTGTATTTCCTTTGTCTTTAAGAAACATAGGGTCTATATCCAAAGCATATTTCAGGTTGTTTACCGAGCGTTTTTCGTACTCTTTCAGCCCCTCTTGCAATAGTTTGTTTTCGGCATTGGTAATATACCTATCAGGCATCGTAATATCAAGGAGCGTAAACTCATCTCCTACATTAAACTGAAAAGCTGTTGCCTTTGCATCGGGGAAGGCTTGCCCTCTTTCGTCTTTGAATTGTTTAAGGCTGAAAGTCTTTGTAGAATGGTCGTATTTTGACAATTCAAATTCGTACCCTGCCAAATTCCCTTTGTTGAAATGCAGTTTAGCGGCTGTTCCCGCAATGAGGTACTTGGTGGTTACTTTGTCTTTTTCCTTTTCGTTAAGGTCAAAATCCATATTGCGGACGACCAACTTTTGCACGCCGTTTTCCAAAGTCCCCACGGCACTTACTATCCCCTTGAAGGTAGGCTTTATATCGTCAAAGGTTTTTATGCCTTCTATTAAGCCGTATTGCTTCACTTTCGCCCCATCTTCTATGTACTCTCTTCCGTAGGAAGTGGGCAGTTTCAGGCGTTCGGAGAAGTTTCGGTAATCTGCTTTCAGGTTTTCTGTGCTTCCGTAAACATACAGTCTTGTGATGACTTCATCGTTCACATTGTCCCTACTCAAGGAGTACAAGCCGTTTCCTTTGCCGTATTCAAAGGTGAAAGGTAGAGTCTCGCCGAATTTCTTTATGTTCAGCACACATCTTTTATGGGTGATGTCTTCTGCTATTTCAAATTCCGTGTCGTATTCTTTACAAATCTTCTGCAACACGGCAAGGCAGTTTTCATCACTGAATGTTAGTGTTTTGGTTTCGCTGTTTTGCGGATATTCACCAAGCGTCCAAGTAAAATCATCTACTTGATTGATATTACTGATGAGTACCTGCAAAAAGGTTTCTATCGTGGAAGTAAGCGGAAAATCCCCCGTAGTCTGGTAGCCCTGTGTATCAAGATTGAAATAAATTTTCTTCCTCAGGCGGTACTGCATCCCCTCAAAGGTTAAGTCATAGGTATAAAAACCCTGCTCCTTTTTCACTTTTGGTGCAGTGTTGAGCGTATAGCGTTTGTTTCTTAAATCTATATAATCATTGATATGAAAATCAAGAACCGTCTTGCTCTCTACCGTCAGCGAGATAGAGTCTTCGCCCAAAAGTGTTTTGGTGTATTCTGCTTTGGTAACGCTTCTGAGTGGATTGCGGTTGTTAAGATTGAGATTGCTCCGTGCTTGTGTAACGATTATTTCTCCCATATTATCTCAGCGTTTGTTTGGAGGTTGGTAATGTTTTCTATATTTCCTGCAATGGTGATGTAGTGGGTTATCCTGTCGGACAAGTTTTCGTTAATGGATATTTGCCCTTTCTGTATGCGGTTTCTGCCATCTATGTTAATCTCTACCCAAGTAGGCGTATTAAAGGACAATTGTAGATTCTCTCCTCTTAACTTCAAAACCTTTTTCACCGGATTAGGCTCTTTTATTTTGAGAGAAAAAGTCCCTACCATGTCATTGCCCTTAAACTGTTTTTTAAGCTCTGTTTTATCCTCTAAATAGACATCATAAACTAAAACCTGACCGCTGAACTCCACGAGCAGCCGTACTGTTCCCTCTTTGTCGAACTCGGAAAACAGGGTGTCAAAATTGCGTTTCATCTCCACCCAGTCGTTGCCCTCTACCCAGCCATTCAGTTTTATTTCCCTTTCTTCATATCTTGCAGGGGACAAATCTATTGCCGTACCGTGATATTCTGCCCAGTCGTACTGCTTCCGCTTCTTGGGTTTTAGCTTATCCAAAAGTCCCTCAGAGGAGGAGATATAGACCTTGCAATCCTGAAAATATTTGCCATTGAGGCTGTATTTAACCATTTCCATTGAGCTGTTTTTTTATGATTTTTAAATCTCCCGTAGTCTGGATTTTTGCCTTGTCCGAATACAGATAAACCGCAACATTGCTGTCTTCTGTACATTGGATTTCTACTTCTGCATTGTCCAGTACATTTACCAACAAAAAGGCATTCCCTTTGGTGGTTATTTCAGCCTTAGAGTTGTGCCTTACGATAAGTGTTGCTACGGCAAAGTCAGAGTAAGTTATTTCAGCCTTAGAGTTTCCAAATAACGCCGTTCTCATTACATTGGATATATTCCCCTCAAAGTCGGTGTAAAGTCCGTATTCTTGGGTTTGAGCTTTAAACTCACGCAGTATTTCCAAAGAGGGAAAGTCTTTACGCATTGCCCAGTCGTCCCCCCTGAAATACATATCGCACAAGGTCGAAAGGGTAGGGGAGTTTTTCATATCCCTTTGCCATTCTTTGCACAAGCCTTTCCGTGCGGCTTCTCTTATTATCTCTTTTATTTCCATTGGTTATATTATTTTAGTTTTTGAAATAATATTTCATTTATTGAAATATTTTTATATCTTTGCACTATGGTTATCATCTCAAAAGCACCCATCAACGAATACCTCCAAAAGTATCCTGCACATAGGGAGGAACTCTTAAGGTGGTATGGCGTTGTCAAAACGGCTGATTGGTCTAACTTTGCCGATATTAGAAAGACATTCAACAGCGTGGACGGCGTAGGAGACGGTTTATATGTGTTCAATGTGAAAGGTAACCATTGCCGTGTGGTAGCGAGGATTATATTTTCGGTACGCACTGTTTTTATAAAATTCGTAGGCACCCATAAAGAGTACGACAAACTAAATATGAGAGAATTATGAAAATCAACAACGAAAAAGACTATCAAAAGTATCTTCACGAGGTGGATGCTTTGATGAAAAAAGGCGAAGAAAATCTTTCTAAATCCGAGCTTAAACGCATTGGAACGCTCTCTGCCAGCTTGGAAGCGTACGAAGACACCGTTTATCCCATTATCAAACCAGAGGGGCTTATCGGTATGGTAGAAGTGAAAATGTTTGAGAAAAAGATGTCTCAAACCGATTTTGCCAAAGCCTCTGGCATAAGCCTTCCGAAAATCAACCAAATCATCAACGGTAAAAGAAAAGCGGACATCCCTTTTGCAAAGGCTGTACATAAAATTCTGGATATTCCTGCGGATTATATACTTTCTCATCTTTAAAGTCCTTTGGGTCTTAGGTCGTTTCTGTCCATTTTTCTGTTCATCTCCGAGAGGTCTCTCCGCATCTGATGGAGATTTCTGGTATTGGCTTCAATCTTTGAAAGCTCAAAAACCATTGATTTTAACTGTGTCTGGCTTTCTATGTTTTTGTTGGATACCTCTTGCATTTGCAGTTTGAGTTTGGTCATATCGGCAAAGGCATTCAGCTTGGTAGTCTCTAAATTCTTTGCAAATTTGTCTAAGCTCTCTTTGTATTCTGCTCCGATGATTGAAGTATTGGAATTTGATTTTCCCCCCTGCATTATTTTCAGGATTTCAGCTACATAAATACGAATGGCGTTAAACTGCCCTGCCAATACTCCTGCCGTTTGCTCGCTCATTCCTTTGATGGCTCCTTGCAGAGAGTTTGCACCTCCGTCCACGCCTGTATCTTTAAAAAAGTCGTCGAGATAATTCAGTGCAGATACAAAAGGCTGAATCTTTTCTTTGACTCTTCTTTTCCAATCCTCTTGTTCCCACTTAGAAAGCCCATCAAAGCTTCCTGTTACCTTACCATCTTTGTCTACCCTAAACCCTAATTTATAGACTAATTCATCAATCAAACCCTGTATATAAGGAGCAAGCAATTTCTGTTTTAGTGCGTTTTTAACGGCATTACGCATCACATCTTCTACAGCTTTATCATATTCCTTTGCACCATCTACGCCTTTGGACCAAGCATCATAAAGGACATCTCCGAGTTTATCCGCCAAGCCCTCAGTCGTAATCCCAACAATGGCGTTTTTCATATTGTCTGTAATGTCTTTTATTTGGTCGTTGATGGCGTTAGCCCTATTTCTGTAATCCGCTATTTTATCTTTATCGGCGTGTTTTTTTCGTGCCTCCTCATCAGCCATTTGGTTAAGCAGTCGTTGTTGGCTTTTCAGGTTGTCGATCATCGCATTTTGCTCTTTATATTTCGCTTCCCCCAAAGTTCTTTTCAGCTGTCTTTCTAAACTACTGTATGCGTTTTCTAAGTTTTTTACTTCTGCCGCCCAAGCTTTGATGTGACGTTCTTTTCTTTTGTCCCCCGATAGAGACTTAAATATAGCCCCTATAAGCTGGATACCCGCTTTAATCATTCCTGCTGTCCCTCCTTGAGCTATTGAAGTGGCAAAATCTAAAGCTGCATTACCGACATTCATAATACCTTCGACCGCATCATTAGTTGCTTCATCAAACCCTCCAAAAGCATCGGCTACATCTCTTACACCGGCACCGAGAGCATTAAATATCTCTTTGGCATCACCTAAATCAGAGATAAGTTTCTTTTTAGCGTCTGCTAATTTCTTATCCGCTATTAGACCACGTTCCTGTGCTTGGTTTAATTTGTCTTGTGCATTCCTTGCTTGTTCGGAATCTGCACCAAATTCCGCAACAGCCTGATTATATTCTTTTTGAGCTTGTTCTACATCCTTATTGGCATTGGTAAAGTCCTCTTTGGCTTCCTTAAAGTGGTCAAAAGCACTGATGAGCTTCTCAAAAGGATTCTTTTCTCCTGCGGATTTTACTTTGTCTATGGCTCCCTGAAGTGTAGCAGCATCCTGTATAGAGAGTGTTCCTTTGGACTTCTCTTGAAATTCCAAAAGCTTATCCAATATGCGTTTAAGCGAGGCATCTGTTATTCCCTCCAGTTCAGAAAAAGCATATTGCCACTCTTGCGATTTCTGAATCATATCCATTGAAAGTTTGTTAAGCTCTTCTTCCATCGCCTTACTCACTTTCCTTTTGGCTTCGCCGTCGTTTTGGCGTTCGGCTTCCTCCCTTAATGCTGCATACTTTTGGATGATTTCCAGTCGTTTTTCTTCATAAGTTTTATGCTCTTCCAACAACTGCTTGTAGCTTTGCTTGAAATTCTCCTGCACCTTTTCTATTTCCCCTTGTAGGTATGCCTTTGCTCCCGCGTCTATCTCTGCTTGGGTCAAGGCTTGCATTTTCTGTTTTAAGTAGTCCAGTTTCTCGGCATCGGTTTTAATGTCGGACAAGTCGTCGGTTACGCTCTTTCTGAACTTGTCCATTACCTCTTTAACCCCGTTAAGCCTGTTGATTTCATCGGTTATTCGGGCTAAATTATTGGCGGTTTCTTCATCGCCTTTGCCGCTTTCTACAACTTCTCTAAGGGCTTTGGCGGTATCTTCCAAATAACCGATATAGGACTTGTCTTTGATTTTCGGAAACATCTGGTCTGTGACTTCTGCGGAATAGCCGTTTGCAAGGAGTTTATCCCTTACTTCTATTTGGCGTTTGGTTTCCTGCATTTGCTCGTCAAAGGATTTTTTCCCGTATGCCTTTTTAACTTCCGCAATTTGCTTTTGCAGGTCTTCCTCCTGTTTTAACAGCCTTGCTATTTCCTTTTTGTTGGTGGTCAGCGTTTTGTTGTTCAACTGCTCCTGTACATCGGACAATTGCTTTTCCAAGTCGCCTAACGAACCTTTTATGGCGTTTTTGATGCCTGTTTTAACCCGTGTTTTAACGGTTTTATGAACGCTGTAATTGTATTTTTCTAATTCTCGGTTAGCCTCTGCTATTTGGGCTAAAAAAGGTTTTGCTGCCGCATTGGTTTTCCCACCAGCCATTGCATTAATAGCCTCCTCTGCTGCGTTTTTTTGGTTCTCCCAGTAGGCTTTGTTTTTAGGTAGGTTCGCCTCAGCATTCTTTGCGTTTTCAATTCCGCTGAGCGTCCTATTTACTTTGTCTAATTCATCTAAAAGAGTTTTTACCGATAGAGAAGCAAGAAGGTCTTTCATTCCGCTTACGAGCTTTAAGCTTTGAACAGATTTCTCATTTGCTTTTTGTATCTCATTCGTTAGTTTACCTCGTAATTTTAATGAGTGAAGTACCGCTGTTTTATAATTCTCATAATATTCTTTTAGCTCTGCACGGTTCATTTTAGACAGCTTATTTTGAATAAGCATATTAGCCTTTTTCCGCTCATTTTTCTTTAATAACTTTTCTTCTATGTCCAACTCTTCTAACTTATCCAAATATCTCTTAGAATGAAACACTGCATTCTCATCCTTAATTTTTTGTGATGCTTGATATTCTATTTCAGCTTCTCTTTTCAGCTCCTCTATTTTCTTTTTAGAATCAGCTATCTGTTTATCATATTTCGCTATTTCTTTATCAAATTTTGCATTGGCAATTAGCTCGTTTACCTTTGCAATCTCCATTTTCTTAAACAATTCAAGGTCTAAGTTTTTGAGATACGGACCGTATAACTCTTGCAGTTTTCGATAAGCTTCGTATTGGTCATATTGGCTGGCGTTTGCATTTCGGATAACAGAGATATATTCCTCGGTTTTACGAGTAAGTTCCTCCATTTCCTTTTTATTCTTTTCGGTTTGTTCATTAAACCTCTTTTGGGCTCTTTCTGCAGCCGTAGAATGGTCCACAAGTTTAACATAAGCATAGACAAGTCCTGTAATAGCAACAATGGCTAATACAATAGGGTTGTTCAGCATCGTGGCATTTAGCAAGGCTTGGGCTTGTGCCAATAATCGTGTTACAGAAAGCCGTGCCATTTGGCTAAGCGTTAATCTCTGCTCGGATAAAGCACTCGCATTTTTAGTAGCTACGGCTAAGGCTTCTTGAGCAGAAGCTACTTTTGTAGTTGCAACATTGATTTCTTTGGTCGCTATTGAGGCTTTCATAAAACCCTCTGCTGTTTTATCAGCTTGGGCAGCTGCTAATTTTGCTTGAGCAGCAGTTAATTCTGTTTGTGCTAATTTTAAGTTGGCTACAGCTTGCCTTTCTGTTACCAACGCTCTTCCTATTACCATTTTCTCGGAAAAGCTCATTGTCTCTATATTTTTAGTGACAACCATATTGCGGTATTGCTCTGCTGCCGCTACTACCACTAATGCCCCCCTGTATGCTCCGTAAGCCAATGTAACCCCCTCTATAACATTCAAGACCTCTTTGTAATGCTCTACCAAGTAATTCAGCCCCTGTATTCCGCTGTTCAATAATCCCTCTTGGCTTTCGCCTATATTGTTGAGCATTCGGTCAAAAGCATCCTGTAAGTTAGAGATTTGACCCGTCAAAGACTTGGACTGCTTCTCCATCAGGTTAAAGAACATTCCACCTTGATCGGTCATATTAAACAAGACTTCTTTCACATCGTTAAAGCCTATTTTTCCAGCAGAGACCATTGCTTGGATTTCAGCCGTATTGGTACGGTATTTATTCGCCAATTCTGCCAATAGAGGGATTCCTGCTTCGGTAAACTGGCGTAAATCATCACCCATCAGCTTGCCTTTGGCTTTTACCTGCCCATAGACCAACAAAATACGATTCAACGGCACACCAAGTCCCGCTGCTATATCTCCCATTCTCCTAAGGGTATCCGTGATTTCTTTTGCGGGTACTTGGTAGGCTAACAACTGCTTTGCTCCGCTTGCTACCTCTTGAAGTGAAAAGGGCGTTTTCGCCGCCAAGGTTACCATATCGCCCATCAGGGCTTTGGCTTTTTCTCCGCTTCCGAGCATCGTGGTAAAGGCTATTTCTATTTGCTGGAATTCGCCCCTTACCCTTATCAATTCTCGTGTGAAACCCATTAACGCCTGTGCAGAGAAATACCCTGCTATCCCTACGGATAGTTTCTTGAAGGCATTGTCTATTTGTCGGGTTTGCTGTTGGGTTTGTTGGGTAAGACCAAGAATATCACGCCTCATCTTGTCAATATCTCTACGCCATTGGGTCATGTCTATTCCAGCTCCGAAATAAAGCCCTCCATTATTGTTATTCATAGGGTTATTAATTTACTTACAAAAATACTTTAAGTAACCACCCTTTACAATAGAAAAATCAATATATTAGATAACTGAACAAAAGTTTTTATTTTAAAAACCGCTTTTTGAAACAAAACAATAAAAGCACCTCGAAATGAAGGTACTTTTGTTAAAATTAAAAAATGGTTTAAGATGCAATTAAATGCTTTTGCAAAATTTTATGTATAAATACACGCCCTTGTTCAGTCCATACGGTTTGCATACTGGTTTGCGTAATGCCGTTGCCGTCGGTGTAAGTGTGGGTTCTGGTCTTTGTATAACCTTTGTTTTGATACTTATGATATAATAACCATGTGCCACCCTGACGATATTGCACTTTTAACCCACCAAATTTTTTATTGTTTTTTTTTAATATTTTTTTCAGAGGTTAGTATTGTCGCATAAAAAAGCCCTGCACTCAAGGCTCAAGAGTACAGGGCAGGGTGTAATTAAAACATAAGAAATTTATATATTTACAATAGGCTTTTGATCTCCTCTGCCTTATGAACAATATAGCAGGCTAAATCTTGTAAATTTTTCTCTGTAAAATCAAAATACAACACTTTGTCTGACAAGCATTTCCGATAACGAATAACGCTTATACCCATTGCCTGTGCTGCAATGTCGGCTTTCATTCCAAAAGCATCGGTAATGCTAATGATTTTTACCTTAATCTCTTCGGGCGTTAGCTCAATATTCTCCATAATATAAAAATTAAAATCCCGACAATCAGTAATAAGGTTTCCAAAGAAATCTCAAAGGAAATAGAGCCCTCAAACTCACTTTCGTAAAACGATTTTATTTTTGCTATGATTTTTTTTAACATAGTTTTTATATATTTGTACCATAAAAGCAATGAAAAAGGGAGGAGGATTTCTCCTCCCGAGTTCCTACAAAAATAAAAGATTGAGTACTCTCTTTACTACTAAAAGGAATTTTAAGCACCATTCCTTTTTCTTCTTTTTGTAGTGCAATTCAAATTTAATTTTCATTGCTTTTTGTTTTTCATCATCATTCGGTGATGTGTCCGAGTAACTGACTTTCAATTACCTTACAAAGATATAGAATATTTTTATTCTATACAAGTTTTTCAGCGACTTTTTTTGTATTTTTTTCTTTCCAGACACGAAAAAAAAACCACCAAAATGGTAGGGCAAAAACATTGGTTTTATTTATAGTAGTGATATTTCTTGAGAAGATTATTTTAAATCTAATAATTCTTTTGCTTTTATGTAGATTGTTTCATAGATTTACTTAAACCACTTTTCTATTCATAACACCGCTTTTTGTAAAGTTTCACGAATAAAAGAATTTAAAGACATCCCTATATTGGTTGCTTTTTCTATCACTTTAGTATGAAGTTCGGGGCTAAGCCAGACATTAAAACTTCCGCTATACGATTTATATAAAGGTAAATTATGCTCTTTGCAATGAGCAATATAATCCTCGACAGCGTTCATAAAATCCTCTTTCAACTCCCTAATGGTATTCCCTTCATAGGTAATCAAAGTGCCTTTCTCTAATCCTAAAATCTTGCCGTAGAGTGTATTGTCTTCATGCTGAATTTCAATACTTCCGATAAATCCTTTATATTTAAGCGTCTCCATTTTCTCTTCGGCTCACTTTTTTGCAACTATTTTTCAGTTATAAATATACAACAAAATTCCTATTGTGCAAATTTTTTATTGATTTTTTTAAATTAAAAATGGTTCACAACATAACTACTTATAGCGTTCCAACATCATCTTCAAATCTTCTGCAGATTGTTCTTTTAAAGAGATTTCTTTTTCTTCTTTTTCCTCAATACCATAGTTTGGTGCGTCTATCAGCATACGCTGCACAATACGCCAATCTACCCCCCAAAGCAAGTAATCTAAGGTCCAACCGAAATGGTGGCATATTTGCCCCATAACGCCATAGATTGATTTTAGTCCTCTATCGGCTTCGCTTTGGTCGGTCTGTTGCCGTTCATCAATGCGATAGAGAGCATAAAATTTGCATAATCGGATTCCTTGATTAAGTTTTGTGCAAAATATTGAATATCTTTTGCCGTAAAGTGCTTCTTCACCTGCCGTTGTATCCACCAAGAAATCAAAATATTGTCTGTAAAACAAATAGCAACTACTTTTGTTACTTTATCCAAATTATTCAATACTGATTGATATTGTAGGGCTAACTGCTCTTGTAAATCATTGGTGTTAAGTGAGTTTTCATCTAAATACATCGTAATGAATATCTTTGATAGTTTAAACAAACGCCCTAAGGTCATTTTTTTTGCTTTATACACTTTCGGTTTTCCCCATAGATTTTTTATCTGGATTTTAAAGCCGTCGTTTGTTAATAATTTTAATTCTTTTTTTTCGGCGTTTAGTTGTTCTTCTTTAGTCATAGGCTGTGCTTAGATTTAGACAAAAATACCTACCCACAATTGCAGGCAGGCATTTTTGACAATTAAAAAAAACAGATTTTTATTTCTCTTGAATTTCAAATCGAGATACTCCTGATTTGGTAGGGTTCAGTACATTGGCTTTTATATCTAAAGCCATTAGGTTTTTCTTCCCAATATCAGAGGTAAATTTACCCGTAATTTGAACTCTCGGAAACCTTAAAATAGCTCCTACTTGATTCTCTATTTGTAAAGATTTTTCAATGGTTACTCCTTTCATAGGTGCTTTATAGACTTTATTGCCTGCCGTTCCTGTTACTGTCCCACCCATAACCTTTGCTACAGTGTCTAAATCATATTCGGGGATTTGAAATTGAATATTGATTGCTCCTTGTTTGGTTTGAACATAGATGGGATTATCGTGCTCTTCCACAAAAAATTTTGTTTCTTCACCATCTTCGAAGTTAATTTTACAAGAATCTTCTGCTGTGTTTCCCAATACTTCAAGATTAGCAGACATTCCTCCGTCTGAGGCAATATCTCCTATTTTAATAGAAGCAATGCCTATTTTTACTTTTGTTGCCATAGTTTATATATTTTTTTTGTTAATTGTTTTTGTTAATAAACAGGGTAAGCCATTAACTGTACCCTGAAATTGTAATAATTTTCGTTTTGTTCTTCAATATCTTGATGCATCTCTACATCAAGAGTATAATCCTCTTCCCAAACATCGCTTATCACTTGATAAACTTTCTCAGCGATTTCCTTTAGTCGGCGGTTGTCTTTGTGATATTGCGTAATCCCACCTATTGTTACAGATTTTTTCGGTACATAGCAATTGATATTAAACACCCCATTCTGCAACAGTCCATTATCCATCGTTAGAGAGTTGATGACAATATCCTCTTTGTTGCCATCAGTTGGGCGGTTGTCTTTGTAAATTCGTCCATTGATGAACTCATTTACTTTTGCTTTCAATAGCAATTCCAGAATCCATTGTTTGCCGTCTAATACTGTCCGTTTCATCTCAATTGTTTTAATAATAATGGCACTTGTATTTTCGCTAATTGCTCGGCACTGGTCAGCACCACACGCCCTTTGCTTTCTACATAGGCTCCGTACTTCATTCCTGCGACAACAACCAAAGCAACACCTCTAAATTTCGGTGCCACTTGATAGGCTAAATCTCTCCCGTACTGCAATGGGTTTTCGTTGCTTGGCACCATCCCTTTAGCGGTCAAATGAAAATCCTCCGTTACCACCTTGCCATCAACCACAATGATAAAACCGATTGAATTTCTTAGGTTCGCCGTTTGGTCTTGGTAGTTTCCATCTTCCTTAGCCTTATTTATACACTTTTCACCTACAAAGCTCAAAACTCTTACAACTTTACGGGAATAGTCTTCCTCTGCTTTTTTTAGAACAGCATCAATATCGCTCATTCTGAATTTTGGCACTAAACCCATATCCGTGTGTGTAATTGTTCTTGGCTAAATCGTTGTACAATCGCTTCTAATCTCATTTCGCTACCATTCCAGACTTGGATTTTAGCCCCTTGCTTGATTTTAGGACAATGTTTAGAGGCATAAATCACCGCTGAATAGGTGTAGGCTTCCCCGTCTGTTTTCGTGATTTTACCGCCTCTACCATTGATTTCGTCTCTACAATAACCCACATTGACCCATTCCGCCTTACCTTGTTCAAACTCGGCGGTGGCTTGGTCAAAAGTACCTTCTAACTCTTGATACACTTTCAATATGTAAGGGTATTGTTTTACCATTCGTTTGAAATGTCTGTAATCGTTGGTTTGGGTAATAAGTTAGGCCTCCCTAATCGCTGTGACAATAGACTATAATAACTCTCCATTGCCTTTTTGTCATACGAAATAGAATATCCTCCCTCTCTTACGTTCTCTGGCATCAATAACATCTCGGGTAGTATATTATAGAAAAACAAATCTACTTTTTCGGCGTTATTTGATGCATATTCTTCCGTTGCTATTAGATTAAGTTTGGATAGTTCCGCTTCAATCAAAGCATCAGAATAAATCACCGACCATAGGCTTAGTTTCTCTACAATATACTCCCCGATAGTCATTAGAACTTGGTTTTAAGAATAAGATTCTTTCTCGTGTTATTTAATACGGGCATCGCAAATGCTGTTGCCTTAGTCGAAATCAAAATAGGGTCTTGGTGCCCAAATGTTTTCACTAAAATAAAATCATCTTTGACAGACTTACTCATCACATCTGCAAAATTTATCGTAAACTCCTGCGTAGTAGTATATTGTGTCGCTCCCAAAATCGGAGATGCCGATAACAATATATTCCCAGATTCCCAGCCATTTACAGATTCTACCGCCCCTGCTTTCGTTTCATACCCCATATAAGACTCCCACAATCTGAAAGTCGGTAGCCCCTTTCCTTGCAATTGAGCATTTAATTGTTCTACAGTAATATTTGGTAACACTGTTGAATTATTTACAGGTACACCAAATACAAACTGCCTTGCACTTTTGTTATCCAATACTTTGTTTAATACATCACGCTCAAGCGTAACAGTTGTATACCGATAGCCTTTTCCTCTGGCTTCCTCCTGCAAGGCTTCCAATTCTTTTATCGGATCTGCATCAGCGGCTGTAAACCAGTTTTTCTGTGCATTTTGAGTCTTGACTTTGAAATCAATAGTAAGGTTAGCAACGCCTCCAGAGTTATTAGCCACTGTCGTTTTGAATTTTCCATTTGAAACCAACTGCTTCGCCATCCATTCCAAGCGAGCATTCACTCCATCCACAACGAAGGTAAGGTCTTCATAGATTTTTCCAATCAATCGGTTTTTAATCGATTGATTATTCGGGTTCAATGCTACGGCATTTCTCAACTGCTGCACCGTATAAAGGTCTTTTTCGTTCATATCCCGTGCAATTTCTATCTTCGGAATTTCACCTTTGATAGACTCTACAAAATCACGCCCTTTTCTCGGTGCTTTAGAACCGATAGCAACGATGTCTGCCATTATCTTTGCTCCTTCAGTTCCCTCTAAGGTACTGTACTGCAGTGTCGTGTTGTATTCCAGCGGCATAAAAGTTCTATACTGCAATTCTCCTAAAGGGTAGGCATTCAAAATAGCTTGCAGATTTGCCTGAGAAAATTCAGGGACTATATTATTAGCATTTATCATAAGTTATTAGTTTTTAGATTGTTAATTTTATTTTATCATTAAATAAAAGAAATTCTCGCAAGAATAGGTTTAATAAATCCTACTCCTGCTTTCTCTTTATCAGGTAATGCATCTTTCCTTGCTGTTCCTGCCATTACTACGGCAACCAAAGGCATATCGTCAATTACCACATCATGAGCTGTTAGCCCAATAGCCCCCACCACATTGGTCGCAGAGAAGACCTCATTCAAAGGCTTAAACTTTCCATCAGTTGCCGGCACTAGTAATGTTCCCGCTGGCACTACGCCATCTGTAAATCTTGCAGAAGCTTCTGTATTATCAATATGCACTCCGCCTGGGTAGGTGGCATCTACTTGGTCGAAGACTACAATTTGTCTTCCTGCTTTTTCAGATTTTTTTACTTGTTTCATTTTTCATTAAAGTTTTGGTTAATATAATTTTGAACATCGGCGTCTATTTGCCCTTCTACTGCTTTATTCCCAAACAAAGGATTTGCTTGGCTTTTAAGCAAATTATTACTCAATGTTTGATTATAAGCGTCTTGGCATTCTTTAAGCTGAGATGCAAACACATTAAGCTGTTCGTCATTATCAAAGGTTTTCCCTTCGATATGTAACTTGTAGAAGTTCTCATTTACCCCCAATTCTTTTAACTTTGAAGTGAGCTTCTCTGCATTAGATTGCTGGATTTTTTCCGCTTGCAACTTTTGTAAGCTATCGGACAATGTCTTGTTGCTTTCCATAAGTGCTTGAGCCCATGCAGGCATTTCGCTATCCTTTGTCCCTTCTTCAGGTTTCTGTTCAGGCTTAGTAGTTAGATTTTTATCATCCCCCTCTTTCGCATTTTCCAGTTCCTGAATTTTCTTTTGCAAAGTTCTATTTTGGTCGGTTAAAGACTGGTAGATACGCAGATCGCTTTCTACATCTTCTACCGCTGTATCGATTTCGCTCTCTTCTTTGACCGTCTTTGCCAGTTTATCCGCAAATACTTTCAAAATGTGTTCCCCTAACCCTAAATCTTTGTATTTAGTTTTAAGCGTCTCAAGAATTTTTTTGTTCATAAATAAATGGTTATT
Organism: Riemerella columbipharyngis; assembly: GCF_900101995.1. Lineage (GTDB taxonomy): Bacteria > Bacteroidota > Bacteroidia > Flavobacteriales > Weeksellaceae > Riemerella > Riemerella columbipharyngis. Next base: position 15,500 of record NZ_FNAS01000004.1, read on the forward strand.
AGTTTTTTAGTATCTTTGTGTTACAAATTTACTTTAAGTAATAATGTCTTACAATAGAAAAATCAGTAAATTAACCATAAAAAACAAAGTTTTTATTTTAAAAACCGCTTTTTGAAACATATCACAAAAACATGAACCAAATTTTACACAAAAGAATCGCAGATATGACCACAATCGAAATGATGGAATCCGCATATCTTATAGAAGTGTCAAAGAAAATAACGATGACACTACAAGAGTTTTGCCAAGTAACAGGCTGGGACAAAAGAAAGGTTTACCAGCGTATTAAAAATAAAATACTTCCAGAACAACTTATCAAAGGTGGCTACGAGTATCGTTCGCAAAGAAAACAACCGATATTCCTAACCAAAGAAGTATTAGACTGGATTAAAAACTAAAACCAATATCATTATGAGTACATTTAATTTTTCAGAGTTCCTTATGGAAAGGGGATTTTCATTTACAAATTACGGCACACACAATCTCTATGAGTTTTCCAAAGACCAGAAAGACTATTGCGTAAACCTGCAAGGTAAAGTAATGACCACAAACGAAAGTAAGACCAGAGATTTAAAGGTAGATATACCTGTTCCGAAGACCAAAGCCGAAGCCGAAAAATGGCTAAAGAAATTTTTGGGATAACTTCCTGATTTATAAATAAAAAAAGACCTAAAAAATAGGTCTTTTTATTTGTACGATTAAGTAAATAGTCGTATATTTGTAAGGTAATTGAAAGTCAATTATGCGAGTTCGCACCTCGCTTTGTTTAACCCAAAAACCAAGCCAATGAAATTCAGATTTGAATTGAGTTTTAAAAGGTTGAAAAAAGGTTTTAAAATCAAGTTGTTAGTAGCAATTAGAGATTTTATTAACCTAATCTTTTAAACTCGGTGGGGGTAGAGCCCCACCTCATTGTCTTTTTAACATTGCAAAGTTATGAAATCTTTTTTAAAACACCTCATTTCTAAGTGGAAAGAAATTAATACGGAAGGCTATGAAAAAACTATTGTCTTTGAATTGTCTTTGGGGCAAATTATTTTGATTGTAATTACACTAATTGGATTATTATGGATAGCAATAAATTAGCAATAAAAAATAGAATCATGGAAATTCTTGATTTGTTTGGTATTACAGGAGCAAGAGCAGCGGAAATAATGGGCGTAAAAGCCTCAACATTTAATTGTAAAAAGAATGATAATAATCCTCGCCATTGGTTCAATCAAAAAAACCTTGATGATTTGGTAAATTTTATTAAAAGGGAAGCGGAGAAATTATAAATCAAATTTTCCTTAACTTATTCTTTAAAAATTTATATGCTATAGAGTATTTTTCAAATCGCTGTAAATCCTTTTCGTTGATATTATTTAGGCGAGATTTATCCATATTATCTTCCAAATCATTTAATTTTACTTTCGTTGCTAAAGGATTTTTGGATATTCTACTAATAAATTCAGAATAAGGCTCATTATCTTTTTTGGTAACGCATTGTAATGCATTGATAATTTCTTCTGAAAAGCCTTCCTTTCTTAAATCGCTAATCGTCCAATTAGTATCTTCTAATAAATCATGAAGAATACCACAAATTTTTTCTTCTTCAGTTTTCCCTTTTTCCATCACCCTTACTAAGTGTAGTATATAGGGCTTCCCTGCTTTATCTGTTTGTCCTTTATGTGCATTAACTGCTATTTGTATCGCTCTTTCTAACATTTTTAAAACTCTTCGTATTGTTCTTTCGTTATAATAGTACCGCCTAAAATCGCCTGCATAGCCAAATTAGTAGAGCAATCTATCTTATAAGGTATTTTGCCTTTGAATTTAACTTCACACAAATTTCCTTTGCCTGTACTTGTGAATTTAAATACAGCATTCTCGTATTCATCTAAAAGATAAATAATACCGTTTTTCAATAAATAATCTAAATTACTCATCTAAAGTTTTTGTAATAATTTTTAGACAGTTCTTCTAATTCTTTCATTCTTTCCAGTTGCTTAGGAATATTCATATCTAATAATCTGTATTCTTCATAATATTTATGCCCCAACCCACCTTTAAGTCCTGTTTCTTTCCGTATTTCATCCCAACGCTTTTTACCTATAATGCGAATTGCATTCGTAGGTTTTTCTTTAGCGTAAATCATTTTTTCTGTGTTGAATTGTATTTCGGCAGAAATACCATTTGTGGCTTTAATATTAGTAAGAATACCACTATACCCCATAAACCTTTCTGGTTTTTGAACCTTTACTCTTTCAAAGATACTACTTTTTTCTAAATATAACTCTAAATTTCGCATTTTTTCTTTAGGCAATATTATCGTTGCTCTAATAGAGTCTTTTATTTGAGAAATATCACCATTAAGTTCTAATTGAAGTTTTCTCTGAATAGATTGATAACTTTTAAAGTTTATAGGCGTAGCGTATCCGTTATGTTTTGGGGTTAATTGATTTATCACTTTTGATACTTCGCTCTCTGATTGCTTTGCTTTTAACATTAAACCCTTAATTTCACTTTTCTCAATCATTCCTTTATTCTCCACCCACCATTCAGGTTTATGCTTCCAGTTCTTAAAACGCTCTCTGTTCTCCGAAACCCATTTATCGAAGTGTTTAGGCGGTTCGCCAATATAGTTTTTTGAAGTATCAGGCGGTAACTCTTGGTTGCTGTTGAGTTCCTTTATAAGCTCCTCATCGGTTTTAAGAATCGTTTTGCGGTGGCACTTACAGCCAATATGCCATTTACTCCAGATGAAATCCTTTGGGTATTTCCCCTTTAGTTCATCGCAAATATCAAAGATGGTATGTTGCGGGCTTAAGCAGATTTCAACCCCCACAATGTCACTGTTCTGTAAAATTCTAAGTTGTTCGCTTTCTCTGTACGCCGTGTTGATTTCATTACTTACCAAACGAAGAGCGTTTTTATGGCTACTTCGGTACACGCCTTGCCCAGGCTTGTAGGCTTTGGCATGCCGGCTTAATACTAAATTGCCGTGCTTATCTCTCACTCTTCTGTAAAGCCGATCGGGTTCATTCAGATACTTTTTCACTTTTCGAGCCAGTTCGTTGGCACTCATTCCCTCCGAAAGACTAACATCAATAGCTAATTCTAACTCAGATTTCATTTGCTTAGTAATATGCCACACACGCTCCGAAATAGTAAATTTCCCCACCTTTCTTTCTTGAAAAACCTTCAATGCCTCTAAGTTGAAGGGGCTCTTAGAAACTTTAGCAAGTTCCCTATAATAGCTTTCTTTGCTGATATGGCTGGCTATGCGTTCTAATGTAGCCACACGCAAAGCGTTGTATTTCTCATTGGCAAATCGCCATTGTTGGTCGGTGCCAGTATAGATAGTTTGTAGGGTTTTGTTGTAATACTCCTTTAAGGCTTCCTCTATCTGTAAAAGCACTTTTTTATTACTTCGAAATTGGTAGATTTTGTCTGTCAATTCTGTTTTTACCGCCAAATACGCAACCCTCGCAATCAAATCGTTGTAGATTTGTTCAAGGGTTCTGATGTGCTTCCGTAGATGTTTCCGATGTATGTTATCAAAGTCCATTATACAGTAAACTCATTGCTGTTGCTTAATTCGTTTCTGCGATTGTTTTCTTCCTCAATTTGTGCCATCATTTCTTTTGGGTTTTTGATGCCTATTTTTTGCATTGAATATTCTTGTGAGTAGAGCGGTTTATTACCATTGGCTTCCATTAAGAATTTGATAAAATCCGCATCATTATTGATAATGAAAGGTGTAATAACTGGCTCTACTTCCAAATCATTTTTTGCGAATTTCACATTGAATTTTTGAAGATACGATTTAATGATGCTTGCCCTTCTTTGTAATGCAGGTATATAAATTGCCATCTTATCCATTACTTTGAGGTGTGCAGATAAAAATAAAAACTCTGCACTACTTCCAGCCAACATATTACCCAACCCTTTCATATTATCAAATGAAATATTAGGTGTTGAAGTAAAATCATGAACATCTCTTTCCAATCGGTCGGTTTCGCTTTCAATACTTTGATTGGCTTGTGGTTGGTTGGCAAATTCAGCATTAGCTCCTTGCTCCAATTGTAAAACCCTACCAGATTTATCTTTGGATAATTGTCCTTCTACTTTCCCTATTAGCTTAAGAATTGGGAACGAAAAGCGGTCGTTGCTTTCTGCTATGTTTGAGTAAATAAATTCTAAGCGTTCGATAATAGTTTGAACATCTGCCCACTCAACATTTTCCTGCTTATAGTAAACGATTGGTATTTTACCAATAACATTTGGTTTTTCCTCTACTTTCTTCCACTCGTCATCTCGTTCATAGCGGATAATCTTTTCTGCGGTATAAACCTCGAAAATAGTTTTATCCCCATTTTTAAACTCTCTTCCGAATGAAATCAAATCATCGTTTTCATTGAATTTTGGGTACAAATTATACTTATCAGGCATCAATACCTTTACCTTTAATCTAAATTGAGAATCAAAACCGTAATGATTATTAGCCTCATTGGTAGGGTACCAATACTCTGCACACTCTGTAAAACGCCCCACGGCAGTAACGATTTCCTTATCAACAAACTTCATTTTGTTTTTCTCAATTACTTTCTGAAAGGCGTTGTATAAGTCCTCTTCTTCAAGGCTGTTGGTGTATTTAATAGGCGTTCCACACAAAAAAGTTGTAGCAATATTGACGATTTTCTTTTGATAGGGTAGTCCTATTCGGTTCAGTGCGATAGTTTCTTCTTTTCGTTCTTTTTTACCATTGCTGTCTATGTAGTCGGTTGTTACCTTGCGATCTGGGTATTTAATCAGATTGGTAAAAATCTCATGTTGCTTAACTTCATATTGCTTATTGTAATCTCCTATCTTAGGCAGAGTTCTACCGCCTTTATATTCTTCTATTTCTTTTGTTATAATACTCATAGATTTATATATTGATAATCACAAAATTAGCATTATAAAAGCACCATAACAATAGGTAATTAAACGATTTAGCCCCAAAAACAAAGTTTTTAATTTTAAAAGCGTGTTTTTGAGCTATAAGATACTTGCAATATCTTGTAAGTTGTTACGGATAGGCTTTTTAAAATCAAAATACCCACGCATTAATATAAAATCTCGGTAGTCAGGTGAGCGTCCTATATTTTGCTTGATAGTTGCTTTATCTACCAGAGTTATCACATTCGTGTCAGGTATGCGTTCGATAGTATCCAGTTCTTCATTAACTGCCTCTTTCTGTTCCTCTGACAAATCTGCTGAAATCCGCATCTTGTTCTTGTTGATAATCTCTTCTGCAAGGTACACTAGCAATTGCGTTTGCATATTTTTATAACTCGGCGTGTCTTTTTTACCCTCGCTTAATTCCTCTTCAAATGGTCTGGCATTGTTTACAAAACCAACAATATTTAGATTATCTACAACACCACCACCGACACCATCACTATCGGCAATACAATTACTGCTTGGAATTCCATGTTTAGACTGCATGGCTTGAATACAGGCTTGTATTTCGGTAGTCTTACTAATTTCAAAAGTGTGTACTTCTACCAAGTCCCAATCTTCCCAAACGCCTACTATAGCTAAATCAGAGCCAAACCTCGCTACATCGGCAGTAATATATTTCTCTCTACTTTTGGTAATATGGTCATTGGTGTAGAGTTGCAGTATCTTGTCATAATCACAAAGTTTGTAAGGGTTATCGTCGTACTCCCAATTCCCTTTTAGTAATCGTTCTCTTTTGGCTTTATCGGTAGTGTTTTCTAACTGCTCGATATAGTCTTTGGCGATAAATGGATTATCTTGTACAAAGGCTTGATGAAACACTTGGTAAGGTTTCAATCTGTTTTCCATTGCTGGCTTGTAGAAATACGAATACATCCAGTTTTTCTTTGGGTTACAAGTGATGAAGATTTTAGGAGTAATATTAAACTCATCATTCATGTGTCGTCCAACCCTTGTTTTAAGCGTATCAAACGCCCCAAAATTGACCTCTCCACCTTCTTCGATCCAACCGCCTGTATATTCTACTGAACCGTATCGCTCGTAAAAAGGGTCGCTGGGTTTGTATCGCAAATCCAACATGTCAATTCTTGACCCATTTGTAAATTGAATATAATTGTCTTGCCCATTGTACTTATAGAAATCCTTTGGCACTCCGTAAGCTTTACAAACTTTCCAAAAGGTAATCAATGTAGAATCCCGCAATCGTTTTAATTCTTCTCGCCCGATAAACCATTTAGAGCCTGGATAATTCAATGCCATAAAAAGCAACCAAGAGGCACCAGTCCAAGACTTAGCACCTCCTGCCGCACCACCGTAAATAAACTCTTTTGTTTTGTTGTCTGTTAGGATTTTTAGGGCTTCTTCTTGTTTTATGTGTTTCTTGCCCTTGTGCGTGGTAATGAAATCAAAATTTCCTCGCTTAAAAAGTTCTTTTCTAAGTTCTAACGGATTATGTACTTTCTTGCTCTTCATCTACCTCTGCATTTAGTATCTCTTTCAACGCATCGTCCGACAATTTTGAATAATCGATTGTGCCTGATTTATGAGTGACCTCGATTTGGTCTTTGATACCTATACTCCCTTTAAACAAATTCTGTTGGTTTTGAATTACTTGAATGCGTGTTTTATAGTCCACCAATACATCTCTAAATTGTTCTGTTGGGTTTCCTTCTTCATCGAGGATGGGCTCTTTTATCGTCCCTTTCAAAGCAATTTGCATTGAAAGATTATCTAATATCTGATAAGCCCTTGCCCTTTCAGCCTCTTGCACTTCCAACAATTTAGGGTTTTGGCGAATTCGTCTATACACCTGTACATACGACACATCCAACGCTGATGCAACTTTAGTCGGCTGTCCGTTACATTTAATCAATAATTCCTCAATTTGTTCATCTGTAAAGGTTGGTTTACTCATATTACATCTTGTTACCAAAACTATCCTATTCTTTCTACCATTTCCGATAAGGTTTCTCCCTTAATCATCTTAAATTCAGGGTCAAATCCCATTCTAATCATAAAGGCTTCTTTGTTTTTCCAGTTGTCAAAAGAAAGGGTTACATACGAGTCAAGGTTTTTGGCTTTCTCTTGGGCATCTTCCATTATTTTTTGTTTGGTTTCCTTTATCTTTTGTTTTTTCTCTTCGGCGGATATTTGTTTCTCAACCTCTTTCTGTTGTTTTACAGGCTGGTAAAGTTCTTCAATGGCTTCTACTACATTTTCGCTTTCCTCTGCGTTTAACTCTATTCCATAGTAACTCAAATCATAATCATCAAGACCTGCATTTTCATAGTCAATTTCTGGAATTAAATTTCTCATCAATTCATCATCTAATTCCGACCTTGACCGAGTATGCCAAATATTTTGTTCCTTTTCTGTCTTTTCATCTAATTCTAATACCTCTACTTTGATTTCGTAATCGGTTTCTGGTGTACCGTCATATTTGTAGTAAATATCTTGTGCCATTACCCTTTTATGTCCATCGATAAGATTACCAGATAAAGCATTCCAAACGACCCCTCCAGCAAAAGCAATACGCTTGAAGTTTTTCAGCATATCTTTTACCGATTGTTGTGTGTGGTTTTTAGGGTTATAGGGTGCAAATTTTATTTGACTTCGCTTAATTACCCTTGTTTCGCTTTCTTTTAATTTTTTGGTCATAATCAAATGAGTATTTTTTGTGATAACGGATAAGCCGTTAATATCTTCTCTAAATCCTGTGGATAATGTTCCCTTAGCCACACAAAGCAATCTTCGTTAAAGCCCATGCCATTACTCCGTTTGTTATTTCCATAACTTATCGGCTTGGGCAGTTTTTTGCGTCTGATATAATTCAGCACATCTGCATCTTTCCAATGGCTTAATGGGTATATGTTATTTGTTGTAGAAATGGCTTCTAACTCGTAACCTCTTAACTTCAATCTTCTATTGAGATTATCCGCTTGTTTTTCGCCTATAAATGCGTAAGGTATGCCAGTCTTTAACTTCATTGCTTGTATCACATCACCAAACATCAACTGTCTTACTTTCTTGGGCTGGCAGAATAACCCTGCTCGGTGTATTTTAGTCAAATTCCAATGAGGTATTTGTATAAATTGTACATTGCTATAATGTTTTTCTGAAAAACGAATAAAGCGGTCAATATGCTCTAACCCCTCTACGAAATACATAAATACACATACAACTTCATCAAATTCTTTTGCGAGCAAATCTAATAAGCAAATGCTATCTTTACCCGCCGAATAGAAAAGCAAGGCACGGTTTGACTTCTGCCTTACCGTGCTGATTACTTTTTCTGCGTGTTGTAGTTTATTCATAACGATTACCCACTTGATAAACCGAAAGCCCTACGCAAATCACCGTATCGCTGTCTTCTCGTTATAAATTTGCCATTTCTACCAAGTTTCCCGCCTGATTCTGTAGAAGCGGCTTTTGAACCACCTCTATATCCACTTGTAGCACTCGTTGTTCTAATTTGGTTTTTTGCCATGGTTTTAAGTTTTAATGATTATTGTTTTTACTTATGTTTAAATATTTTTTCTTTCTAATACCTTACCCAATTGATATACCATGCAACAGATAGGGTAGATGGTGCCGTCTTCCATTTCCCATTCTATAACTCCTTCTTCGTCCACTTCAAAATCAACAAAGGCGTTTTTAATCTCAATTAACACTTCAGGTCTATCTGTCTTGTAGCCGTTAAAAAAACGAATAGCATCGTATTTAACTACTTCTGTAACTTCGTAAGTATTGTCATCTTCGTGTAATACGATTTTACAATACTTCTTTTCATTTTTTGGTAAAATATCTCTAAATTCATCAGTTTTTTCACCAGATAAGATTTGTTCTAAAAAATGTCTTTTAATTTGTAATGTTAATACTTTCATTTCTCTATTTTTTTAATTGTTTTTTCATTCTTTCTATGAGTTCTATAAGCATAATTCTATCGTGCTTGTAGTGGCTAATATACGCCATTTTCTCTAATTGCTCAAATCGTTTTTTGCCTATCTTTCTGATAAGTCTTTCTCGGTAGGGTATAAGGTTACCATGCTGGTGTAGATTACACTGAATACACTGGCTGTGTATATTATCCAAATCAAATCTTACGCTTGGGTAATTGCCCCTACTGAAATAATGCCCTGCATTACACTGGTGTTTTGGCTTGTACTTACCGCAAGAAATACACACAAAATCGCCTTTGTCATTTATCGCATCACGCTCACGCACAAAAGCATTTACTAACTTCTGGGCTTGCTCTACAAGTTGCCCCTTTGTCTTAGCTTTGTATTTCAGTATGATTTTTGCATCTATCACCTCACAAAGATAATCATATGTTTCTTTTAATCAAATAGATAAAAGCGGTCTTTTGGTCGAAAAACAAAGTTTTTGCATTTAAAAACCGCTTTTTGAAACATATTACGCCAAATAAACAAGGTTAAACTTCTTAAAACATCTAAATCCTTGTTTTTCTGTGTCGAAATACACCTGTGTGGTGGGGTTAGGCTTTCTTTCAGTGCCTTTGGGCTCTGGTATTAGATTTGGTGCGAGAGTGCCCCACGCCTCACGAATTTCGCCATTTACTTTTTGAAAATAGAATTTAACTATTTCCGTTTGCATAGCTCTTTTTAGTTTGAAGTTTGCCCACGCTTTTTTTAGGCATTCACTAAATTTAATGCCTGTTTGCTTGAAAAACTGCCAAGCTAACTTCATAATTTGTTTTAAATCTTGAGTTTTCATAATATTCTTTTTAATCTATTTGATAATATACATTCACATCAAGTCCTCTACTTGTTAATTCATCGTAAATAAATTTTACATGGCTTGCTCTTCTATCTGCTTGCCCTGCGTAATCATAAGCAATGATATATGCACCTCTATAGTAAGGGTGATGATAGAGTTCAAGACCTGTAATATCTTGTATCAACTTAATAAAAGACTTTCTTCTACCTTTCAATTTGATATACACACTATCAAGGTTGCAAGTGCCACCATCTTCTACATTGTTAAATAACACATCAGAGTGTACTACACTCATCAATTTCATAGCAATATCAAAAGCCTCTACATTGCTTTTTGTTGCTGGTGTATTCATATTGAAGAAGTAGTCTTCTCTTGCTTCTGTTGATAATAAGTCGCCTAATGTTTTCATAATACTTTCTATTTGTTAAACCTCTATTTTAATTTTCACTTTGCAAATATAGTAGTTACTTACAATATAAGTAAATTTTAATAGTATTTTTTTACAATATTTCTTCAGTTGATATTGTAATTATTTGATATATAAAAGTTTAGAGAAAATAAATTTTACAATATTTTCTCAGCATTATTACGTATATTTGCAATATTAAAAGAAAAGTATATGAACGAAACACGAATAAAAGAAGTGGCTAAAATGAAAGGCTATTCCTTGCAAGAGCTTTCTACAATGATAGGTATAACTTACACATCTTTTTTTAGACGAATACAAAACCCTAAGCTATCAAGTCTTCAAGAAATAGCCAAAGCGTTAGAATGTCAAATTGCGGAACTTTTACCTGCTGGCAATGGTTTTTCTCATTTCTATGATGACCAAACAGGGGAATGGCTAGGTATTAGGCGAAAAAATTAAATTTATCAATAAATGTAACTTTTGCTTATCCGTATCCCCCGTAAAACGAGATAAGGTATGGTTGTAACGAAACTTTTGCACATTTTGTTTTAGAAAACTACACATCTCGTTTTGCGGGGTATAGGTTTATATGATTAATAACTAAATCAAAAACTTTTAGGGTTTTGTATTATTCTTTTATGAAATTATTCCATATCAACAATATAGAAATAATAAATAAAAGAGTCGAGTATATTTTTTAGTTCTAAAACTAAGTCCTTGTAATTTTTAGGAATATATATTTGAGGTAGATACCTCCTGCTGTGGCTTAATTTTATTTGACCTTAAAAATCAATTCAAATACTTTCAAAAATTAAATACTTGAATCTGGAAGGTAATTAGATTTTAGACAACTATTAACCTATTTAGGCATCGCAATTTTATTTTGGATCTTAGCCCAAATAAATTATTGTTATTTAATAAATACACTCCCCAAAAAGCAATATCTATTGATCATTAAAAATATCTAATGTGTAATCGGGGATTAAAAGGGCTTTAAAACTGTGTTAAAGTTTCATAAATACTAAAGGTTTAGCAAAAAAGTTTTATTTTTGCAACATACATACTAAAGTTTACAGATGAAAAAATATATCTTATGTATTGGGGTTGCCTTAGTGGCGGCATCTTGTAATAAACAATTCGATGACGCTATGAAGAGTGCGGATAAGGATCTTATCATAAAGGTTGCCGACGATATGTATGCCAAAAAAAAATGGAAACAGGTTTTATCTCTATATGAGCATGTCCAGAATTTGGTTTCAGGAAGTGAAGAGGCTTCTGATATTCTATTTAAATCGGCATACGCAAATTATTACGATAAGCAATACCGCCTTGCAGGGCATCAGTTTAAGCAGTTTGCAATCAATGACGGGCTGTCTGATGACCCTCGTAGAGAAGAAGCTGCCTATATGTCTGCAATATGCTATTATCAAGGTTCTTTAGATTACAATTTGGATCAAACAAGTACAAGACTTGCCATCACAGAATTGCAAAATTTTCTGAATACTTATCCTAATTCGGATAGAGCTAAAAATATTAGAAACTTGATAGATGAGCTGGAATACAAATTGGAATACAAGGCATTCCAAAATGCAAAGCAGTACTATAAGATGCTGGAATACAAATCTGCAATTATCAATTTTAATAATATGCTTGATGATTTTCCGGCAACAAAGCTTCGCTCTAAGGCAGAAAATTATTTACTTAACGCCAAAGCCCAGCTGGCACTCAATTCTAAATTTGATTTAAAGGGAGATCGTCTGCAAGATGCTATTGCTTACACTAAGTATGTTGAAAAAAAGTATCCGGATAGTAATATGTCTAAAGATGCATTGGCTCTTAGAGATGAATTAAATGCGGCTTACGAAAAGTATACTAAATTGAAACAACAGATAGATACAGATAAAGCCGATTACGATAAAAAAATGAAAGAGAAAGAAGAACAAAAAGAAAATAAAGATAATTCTTAACTTTCATATTTTTAGTTTGATAAAAATACTTATCTTTGCACTTAGAAAAAATAATAATATAAAATGAGTATAAAGGATTCAAAAGCGGAAACAAACACTATAACCTATGATAGAGACAAAATAGAAGAAAAAGTAGGCTCTATCTACGAGGCTATCGTAATAATGGGTAAAAGAGCAGAGCAGATAAACAGCGAGCTTCATACAGATTTGCGTAATAAATTGGATGAGTTTGCAGTTTCTAATAACTCGCTGGAGGAAGTTTTTGAGAATAGAGAGCAGATAGAAATCTCCAAACTTTATGAAAAATTACCAAAGCCGACTTCTATAGCTATTAGAGAATGGTTAGATGATGATATTTATTTCAGAAAAACAGAAGAATAAAGTGTTTTTTATAATATACAAAAAGGTCAGCAAAATAATTTTGCTGACCTTTTTGTATTTTTATTCAGTCAATCCTAATGGATATGCTTTTCTGCGTGGTACGAACTTCTTACCAAAGGAGAACTTTCTACATGCCTAAATCCTAAGCTTCTTGCAAAACTGCCATATTCCTCAAATTCTTCAGGGGTAATGAACCGCTGCACGGGAAGATGCTTCTTGGTAGGTTGCAGGTATTGTCCCAGAGTAATCACATCTACCTCTGCATTCCTAATATCCTCTATGGTTTGGAATACTTCGTGTTTTTCTTCTCCTAAGCCTAACATTACGCCCGTTTTGGTGCGGCGTTGTCCCGCTTTTTTAAGGTAATGAAGTACCTCTAAGCTTCTCTCGTATTTGGCTTGGATACGAACTTCACGAGTAAGTCTTTTTACGGTTTCCATATTGTGAGAAATCACTTCTGGTGCTACCTCCACAAGACGGTCTAAATGCTTTGTAATACCTTGGAAATCGGGGATAAGGGTTTCCATTGTCGTTCCCGGGGAAATCCTTCGTACGGCGTTTACTGTTTCGGCCCAGAGTATAGAGCCCATATCTTTTAGGTCGTCTCTATCCACGGAAGTCAGTACGGCGTGTTTTATTTTCATCAGCTTGATGGAACGGGCCACCTTTTCGGGTTCGTCCCAGTTTACCTCCATAGGTTTACCGGTCTTTACCCCACAAAAACCGCAGCTGCGGGTACAAATATTTCCCAAAATCATAAAAGTAGCGGTACCCTCTCCCCAGCATTCGCCCATATTAGGGCAAGATCCGCTCTGGCAGATGGTGTTCAGTTTATATTTATCTACCAGAGTTCTTAGTTCTCTATAGTTTTTTCCGGTAGGCAGTTTTACCCTAATCCATTTGGGCTTTTGTGTTACAGTATTGTCCATATTCAGCTGCAAAGGTAAAGAAATGTTTTTTATTAGTAATAATTGTTTTTAAGAAGCTCTGCCAAAAGTTTCTTAGCTCGCATAATTCTCACTTTTGTATTAGAGACAGAGATACCGAGTTTATCCGCAATTTCTTTTATACTTAGTTCTTCAAAAAATCTAAGTCGTATTATTTTTTTGTATTTTTCGTCAAGAGCCTCTATGGTTTGTATAATTTCTTGTTGTTTCTCTTGCGATATCATAAGTTCTTCAGGGGAACACTCCAAGTGGTTTTTCAGAACACTCATATTTTCCGTAGAAGTTTCGTTGTTTAGATTTTGTTTTCTATGGAAATCTATTATGGTATTTTGGGCAATCGTCAGTATCCAAGTTTTGAAAGAAAAATCAGGATTGTAGCTATCCAGCTTTGCCAAGGTCTTAGAGAAGACTCTCACCGTAATGTCATCAGTAATGTTTTTATCTTTTACTTTCTGCATTACAAAAGAAAACACATCTATCCAAAGCGTGTTGATGAGCTTAGTCTGAGCCTCTCTATCTTTGGTTTTAGCTTCCTCTATGAGGGATAATAGATTGTTTTTTTTAGGCATAAATCAAAAATTAGCTACGAAAAAATTCCATTAAATCTTGATAGTTTTTTTGATTAACTCCGTGCCCACTCATATATTCTCTGAAAGTAAAATAGGCACCTATATCGTAAAGCAAATCAGCTGCTTTTCTCGCCCATTCCAGAGGTATTACAGCATCATCGGTACCATGGGAAATGAAAAATCTTAGCCGTTCTATTTTCTTTTTGTCTTTTACGATATTGGTTAATATTTTCATTTCGGGATAGCCGCTCAGGCAGGCTATTTTTTGGAACATATCGGGGTAGGTGAGCGCCATAGCGTAAGAGAGTATAGCACCTTGGCTGAAGCCGCATAAATGTATGTCTCCTTCGGTATTTCCATAGCGTTCTCTCACTTGTTTTACGGTTTGGATAATCGCTTGGATAGAGAGGTTCGCTTGTTCGGTATTGATGAATTTTTCGGAATTTACGAAATCTATATCGTACCACGCATATCCTCCATAGACTGTTGTTTTTGGTGCTCTTAGGCTAATAATCAGCCATTCCTCCGGCAGGGTAGGGACAAAGGAAAAAAGATCTTCCTCATTGCTTCCGTATCCGTGTATTAGCACCAGCAGAGGGGTGTTTTTATTGATAATATTAGGCTCTTTTATGAGGTATTGTATATCCATAATTGTTTTTAGATTTAATTAAATTCCAAAAGCCCTTTTCAGTAGGCTTTCTACTTTTGGCTCTCTTCCTCTGAAAGCGATGTAGAGTGCCATAGGGTCTTTGGTACCGCCACTTGCGAGCAGTATTTTATATTTTTTTGCCGTTTCTTCGTCAAAGATGCCGCGTTCTTTGAAATACTGAAAAGCATCAGCATCTAAGACTTCTGCCCATTTGTAAGAATAGTATCCTGCGGAATATCCGCCTTGGAATATATGGGAAAAACTCGTACTAATGGCAGATTTTGGATTGTCGGGGTAGAGGGTGGTTTTCCCGATGGCTTCTTTTTCAAAAGTTTTTACTTCAAAATCATCGCCTATTTCATTGGTGTGATAAGTCATATCCAATAGTCCAAAGCCCAGCTGCCGCATCGTCTGATAGCCTTCCATAAAGTTTTTGGATAATGCCAATTTTTCTATTTTCTCGTTGGGGAGTACTTCTCCCGATTGATAATGTTTAGCAAAAGTTTTTAGGAACGAAGGTTCGTAGCAGTAGTTTTCCAAGAACTGAGAAGGTAGCTCTACAAAATCCCATTTTACTGAAGTTCCGGATAGATTAGGGTACTGGGTGTCTGCTAAAACGCCGTGTAGAGCGTGTCCGAACTCGTGGAACAGTGTGGTTACCTCTTGGAAGGTGAGTAGGCTCGGTGTTCCTTGTGTAGGCTTGGAAAAATTACAAACCACCGAAATATGAGGCCTATTATTTTCCCTATTTTTTTTGAATTGATTTTTGAATACCGTCATCCAAGCGCCGGCTCTTTTACCTTTTCTCGGGTGGTAGTCTGCATAGAGCAAAGCCTTGTACGCGCCGTTTTCCGTTATTTTGTAAGTTTTTACATCGGGGTGGTAGGTTTGCACATCTTTTATTTCTTCAAAATCTAATCCGAATAATGTTTTGGCTAATCCAAATACTGCCGCTTGTACCTTTTCCAATTGAAAATAGGGTTTAAGCTCTTCGTCGGTCAAGTCAAATTTTTCTTTTCTAAGTTTTTCGGCATAGTAGGCGTGGTCGTAGCTTTGTATAGTTTCTATGCCCTCTTTTTTCGCAAGAGTTTTTAGTGCTTCCACATCTTTTTTACCGTAAGGCATTGCCTTGTCTAATAATTCATTCAGAAAGCTAAATACCGCATCAGGACTTTTTGCCATTCTCTCCTCTAAGACATAAGAGGCAAAATTTTTATATCCCAACAGATGGGCTTTCTTTTGTCTGAGCTGTATGATATCTTTAATGAGGTTTTGGTTGTCATAATCTCCGCCATCAAAAGCTTTGATGCCGTTTGCTAAGGCTAATTCTTTTCTTAATGCTCTATTTTCAGCATAGGTCATAAACGGAATGTAGCTCGGGTATTGCAGCGTTACTACAAATCCTTCTAAGCCTTTTTCTTTGGCTTCTTCGGCATATTGTTCTACGATGGCTT
Organism: Riemerella columbipharyngis; assembly: GCF_900101995.1. Lineage (GTDB taxonomy): Bacteria > Bacteroidota > Bacteroidia > Flavobacteriales > Weeksellaceae > Riemerella > Riemerella columbipharyngis. Next base: position 31,599 of record NZ_FNAS01000004.1, read on the forward strand.
CCGGGATTCCTTTTAAGTCCTCTTTGTTTGTAATGTGTTTGTAATAAGCATTTGTAGCTGCCAATACATTTTGTCCGAATTGTAAAGATTTTAGAGCTAAATTTTTATTGATTTCCTCCAAAACTTTTTTGTCTTCTTCACCGAGAAGTGCCCCATTTCTCACAAAGCCTTTGTAAGTTTCTTCCAGAAGTGTTTTTTGCTCGTCATTGAGGGCTAAGTTTTCTTTGTCGTCATAGACTTGTTTTACCCTTTGGAAAAGTGCTTGATTTTGAAATATTTTTGCAGTAAATGTTGTAAGCAAAGGCGAAACTTCTTGGGCTATTTGCTGAAGTTCATCATTTGTTTCTGCGGAATTAAGATTAAAAAATATGTGCGAGACATTATCCAAATGCTCTCCGGAATAGGCGAGGGCTTCTATTGTATTTTCAAAATTCGGGGTTTGAGGATTATGAGAGATTGCCTCTATTTCTTTTTCGGAATTAGCAATAAGTTCCTTGAATGCAGGGAGATAATGTTCGTTTTTTATTTCAGAAAAAGGAGCGGACTGATATGGCGTCTCAAAAGACTTTAACAATGGATTTTGCATAATAATTTTATTTTTTTTTAATATAAAAAAGAATAAGATAGATACTCTAATTTTTACTTTCTTTCAGCTGTCCTTCCCATTTAGATACGGCAGTAGTCGCAAGGGCGTTCCCCAAAACATTGGTCATACTTCTTCCCATATCGCAGAAATGGTCTATCGGGAGAATTAGAGCGATGCCCTCAGGCGGGATATTAAACATAGAGCATGCCGCCACGATAATCACAAGACTTGCACGAGGAACTCCCGCAATACCTTTTGAGGTAAGCATTAGCACCAGAAGCATTGTGATTTGCTGTTGTAAAGACATATCCACCCCATAGATTTGAGAGATGAATATTGATGCAAAGGTCATATACATCATACTTCCGTCAAGGTTAAAAGAATAGCCCAGTGGTAATACAAAAGAAACAATTTTTTCATTACAGCCCATATCTTCCAATTCCTTTACCAATTTTGGGAAAACGGCTTCGGAACTTGTAGTAGAGAATGCTATGAGCAGCGGTTCTTTTATTCTCCTAAGCACCTCAAACAAGCGTTTGCCTAAAACTAAATAGCCCCCAAAACATAAAACTAACCAAAGAACCACTAATGCAAAGAAAAAGTCTTTGAGGTAGACGGCATAGACGGTAAATATTTCAAAGCCGTTAGTCGCTACAACAGCGGCTACCGCCCCCAAAACACCAAGAGGAGCTACCCACATAATATAGCCTACCATTTTTAGAATAGCGTGTGCACAAATGTCTAATCCCTTAATAACTGGTGCCGAATATTTTTCACCCAATTGGGATAATGCAATACCGAACATTATAGAGAAAACAACGATTTGTAAAATCTCATTAGTAGCGAATGCTTCAAATAAACTTTTTGGGACAATGTGTTTTACGAAATCTTCTAAGGAAAATTCTTTACTGGAACCTACTAATTCGATTGCAGAAGAAGGATCTTGTATTGGGAGTTTGGTAATGTGCCCCGGCTCCAGCCAATTAACCAATACCAAACCAATGAACAGCGATACGAAAGAAGCTGTAATAAACCATAGCATTGCTTTGATGCCCACTCTTCCAATCATACTGGTATCAGACATTTTGGAAATCCCTGCAACTAAAGTGGTAAACACCAATGGGGCTATAATCATCTGTATCAGCCGAATGAAAAGAGTTCCTAAAACTTTTATATTTTTGGCAAAAGAAGCCGCAGTATCCCGATGCTCTATATGCACATATCCACCAATGGCAACACCCAAGATAAGAGAGGCTGCGATGGCTAAAAATAGTTTATTTTGTCCTTTCATATATTTTTATTTCAATGGAATTATTTTTTGAGAACAGTCGTGGAGTATTTTCCAAATTTTATCTTTCAGCTCTTGTAAGCCCTGTCCCGTAACGGCAGAGAAAAACAGCGGCTGCATATGCTCCGGGAATTCGGCAGCGATTTCCTCTTCTAATTTTGCGTCTAATAGATCGGACTTGGATATGGAAACAATGAATTGTTTATTCAGTAGTTCGGGATTGTATTCCTTGAGCTCGTTTTCCAAAATCTTAAACTCCTGAAAATGGTCTTCCGAGTCTGCGGGAATGAGAAACAGCAAAATGGAATTCCGCTCTATATGTCTTAGGAATCTATGGCCTAAGCCCTTCCCTTCGGCGGCTCCCTCTATGATTCCGGGGATATCCGCCATCACAAAAGATTTGTAGTTCCTGTAATCTACGATACCGAGGTTGGGTGTAAGCGTTGTGAAGGCATAATCGGCAATTTTGGGTTTCGCCGCAGATACTGCCGATAGCAGAGTAGATTTACCCGCATTGGGGAACCCTACCAATCCTACATCAGCTAAAATTTTCAGCTCAAAAACGATGTAACCTTCCTCACCAGGAAGTCCCGGCTGTGCGTATCGTGGTGTTTGATTAGTTGCGGATTTGAAATGCTCGTTTCCCAGACCGCCTTTTCCTCCGTGCATTAGAATGACTTCTTGTCCGTCTTCTAAGATTTCGCCTATGACATCGCCGTCTTCATTTTTTGCAATCGTTCCCACGGGTACTTCTATATAGACATCTTCTCCAAAGCGTCCTGTCAGCTGGTTTTTGCCTCCGGGCTGTCCGTTTTCAGCTTTTATATGGCGTGTGTACCTTAGTGGTAAGAGCGTCCATTCGTGGGCATTACCTTTCATAATGATATGTCCGCCTCTGCCTCCGTCACCGCCATCAGGTCCACCTTTGGGGATATATTTTTCTCTTCTTAGGTGTGCAGAGCCGGCACCGCCGTGACCGGATTTGCAGTGGATTTTTACATAATCTACAAAATTCGACATATCTTCTGTTGGATTTTTAGGAAATATTATTTTCCTTTATTGATTACTTTTTCTACTTCTGCAAAGAGTTTTTCTGAAATTTCATTGATCTCTCCTACGCCGTTTACTTCTACATATTTCCCTTGTTCTTTGAACAGCTCTGCCACCTCTGCGGTTTTAGCATAATATTGTTTAATTCTGTTTCGGATAATGCTTTCGTCGGCATCGTCTGTTCTTCCGCTGGTTTTACCTCTTTCTAAAATTCTTTGTACCAAAATTTCATCTTCTACCACGAGAGAGAGGCATAGGTCAATTTCTTCATTCAGTACATCTTTTACAATGTTTTCTAATTCCAAAGATTGTGCCGCAGTTCTTGGGAATCCGTCAAAAATAAGTCCTTTTGCATCGGTGTGCTTTTTCACCTCCTCGGTCAGCATATTTATGGTAACTTCATCGGGAACCAAATGTCCTTGATCCATATAAGATTTTGCAAGTTTTCCGAGCTCTGTGCCGTTTTTAATGTTGTATCGGAAAAGATCTCCGGTAGAGATTTGGATTAAATCGAATTTTTTTATCAGGTACTCTGCCTGAGTTCCCTTGCCGCTTCCCGGAGGGCCAAATAGTACAATGTTTATCATTTTTTTTGTTTTTACTTTATATCAAGATTGTTTAGTTTCTATTAGTGATTTATTCTTCCGTCTTCCAGTTGGTATAGGTCTGGGAGGTTTCTGCCTAATTCGTCGTAATCTAAGCCGTAGCCTAATACGAATTTGTTAGGGATTTCTTTTGCTACATAATCTATTTTGAAATCTTTTTTGAAAACATCCGGTTTTAGCAGTAGAGAAGCTACTTTTAATGATTTTGGTCTCTGTGTGTTCTTGAAGTATTCAAAAAGACTTTCAATCGTATTACCTGTATCTACGATATCTTCCATAAGGATAATGTGCCTGCCCTCTACATTTTTAGTGAGCTCCATCTTCTTGTAAACGATACCCGCAGATTGCAATCCTCCGTGGTAAGAACTCATTTGGATAAAGGCGATTTCGCAGTGTCCGGGATAGTGTTTCAGAAAATCCGTAAAAAACATAATCACTCCATTCAGTACCCCTACGAATATAGGCACTTCATCTTTGTAATCCTCATACACTTTATGGGCTAAATCTCTTATAGCCTCTTGCAGTTCCTCGTTTTTCAGATAAGGAACAAAGGTCTTGTCGTGAATTTTTATTTTGTCCATCTTTACATTCAAAGGTACAAAGCTAATAAAAAAATAGAGTTTTTTTGTTATTTGAGACTAAAATATTGATGGAGCAGAGAGGATATTGTTTAAATAAAATAATTTTTACCATAAATTAAACCGTTGAAAAAATTGGGGCAAAGTCTCTTTATGTTTCCGAAATAAGACTTAATCATAATCAAGTCTGTGGTTTTCGGGGCTAATTGTTTTTTGAGCGTTGTTCTGCTTGTTCTAATTTTGAAGCGTACTCGGCTGTGAATTTTTCCTTGTCTTTGTTGAGTTCTTGTATTGTTTTAGGAAGATGATAATCAAATAACACTTTTTCATCTTCTGTCAAAAAGATAATTTTCTTTTCTTCGCCATCTATCATCTGTGCAAAAATTTCCCACATAGAGACATTTTTTAGTTTTAATAAATCGAAAAATTGAGCGGCTTTTATTTGAATGTTTTTCATTTTAATTGTATTTGATAGCTGTAATAGGTGATATTTTACTAATGAGATAGCTCGGCAGAATTAGTGATAATGCAGACACTCCTAAAATTCCTATAGAAATCATTAGGATATAAACAGGGTTGAGATCCACAGGAACTATGCTTACATAATAATTTTCGGGATTAAGTCTAATGACTCCGAAAAACTTTTGAATGAGTAGTAAACCCAAGCCTACCATATTTCCGATGACCAGCCCAGGTATCATTATCATTAAGGTGTAGTTGATAAATATAGACCGTATTTGTCCATTTGTGGCACCGAGGGTTTTCAGCATTCCTATGGAGTTGGTTCTTTCAATGATTAAGATAAGTAAAACCATAATGATATTGATCACCACTACGATGAGCATAATCCCTATAATCAATGTGATATTGGTGTCAAAAATATTTATCCAGCTTACGATTTGAGGATATTTTTCAGTGACTTTTTCAGCATAGTTTTTATAGCCGATATTATTTTCTATTTTTGGGAAAATTTGGTCTAAATCATTAAAGTCTTTCAGAAAGATTTCTAACCCGCCGATATCATCTTTGTTCATTCCCTGTATCCGTCGTACTTGGTTGATATCACCGATGATGAAAATATCGTCCATTACTTTGATATCCGTTTTATAAATACCTTGTACTACAAATTTTCTGTAAATAGGCTTTTGATCTTCTTTTGAAAAAATAGCGACAATGCTGTCCTTAGATTTTAGGTGGAGTTCATTGGCAATTTTTTCGGAAATGATGATATGGTTGTTAAGTTCTTTTTCGTTGAAATCGGGGACGCTGCCACTTACTAAAAACTTCTGAAAACGCTCTTTGTTGAAGTCTTTGGAGACTCCTTTTAAGATGATGCCAGAAAAATTGTCTTTGGTTCTTAGAATACCGCTCACAGTGGCATAAGACTGTGCTCCGTCTACTTCCGGGAGGCTCTTTATATTGTCAATATTTAGCCCTTCGCGGCTTAGTACGGTAGTGTTATAAGAAGAATTGGAACGCGTAGATTTAACAATGATGTGCCCACTAAAATCGCCCATTCTGTTTTTTATGGCTTTTTTGGAACCAAGTCCTGTAGCTACAGTGATTAGAGAAACTATTATTCCCAAGGCAACAGATAATCTTCCTATAAATACGATGACTCTCGAAAGATTATTTTTATTATCTTTGGAGAATGCTATTTTTTTAGAAAAGTATAACGGAAATTTCAAGCTTATGAATTTAGTTTTCAAAATTAAAAATTTACTTTTTATCTGCCTAATTTATTTGGGTTTTTACACAAATTTTTATGCGCAAGCCCCTTATGAAGATGGCTTTAAAGCGGGTGCAGACCGCCCTGGACTCTACCTGCGGTTGCTCAAAAACAAAACGATAGGAGTGGTAACCAATCAGACCGGATTGATGAAAGACAGTACCCATATCGTGGATTTTTTAATCCAAAATCATATCCGCATCAAAAAAATATTTGCACCTGAACACGGTTTTCGTGGCGATGCAGACGCAGGAGAGTATGTAAAAAATGGTGTGGATACCAAAACAGGGATACCTATTATTTCTCTTTATGGTAATAATAAAAAACCGACTTCACTACAGATGGAGGGCTTGGATATTATTCTTTTTGATATTCAAGATGTAGGGGTAAGATTTTATACTTATATCTCTACCTTGTCTTATATAATGGAAGCAGCAGCAGAGAATAATATACAAGTAATAGTTTTAGATCGTCCCAATCCCCACGACGGATATATTGACGGACCTGTGTTAAAAAAAACTTGGAAGAGTTTTGTAGGCCTACATCCTATTCCTATTATCTATGGGCTAACAATAGGTGAATATGGGCAAATGATACGCGATGAGGGTTGGCTGAAAAATGGTAAAAAGCCTAAATATACGGTGATACCAATGAGAAATTATCACAAGCTGAAACGCTATCCGATGATGCAAAGACCTTCACCTAACTTGCCTAATGATAAGTCTGTAAATTTGTATCCTTCACTTTGCTTTTTTGAAGGAACTGAGGTCTCAGTAGGGCGTGGCACGGATTTCCCTTTTCAGACCTATGGTTCGCCTTATCTTGTACGGATGGGGTTTCATTTTGTACCGAAGCCTAATTTTGGAGCAAAGAATCCACCTTTTGAGAGGCGGATTTGCTATGGAGAAGATTTGAGAAAATATCCTAAAGATTTACGCAAATTGGACTTGCAGTGGGTGATAAAAGCTTATAAGCATTATAAAAACAAAAAAGAACCTTTTTTCACTAAAAATTTTTGGTTCGACAAACTTGCAGGAACTGATGAGCTTAGAAAACAGATAATAGCAGGGAAAAGCGAGAAAGAGATTAGGGCTTCTTGGCAAAAAGACCTCGCGGACTTTGAAAAAATCAGAACAAAATATGTCATTTATCCACAATGATAGATGCTATATTTTTATTTAATAATTTACTGTTTTGAGTTATTAAGACATAAGTTTATGTATTATTTCGTTTTATAGACATACTTTATAGTTGTAGTCTTTAACAAAGAGTATTTATATTTCTTGAGCAATGATCGTTTGAGGTTTAGTTGTTTTTTTGTACTGTTTTATCAAAAAAACATGTATATTAGAGTTTATTTTTGTGAGAAAATTTATTGATTCTAAAACGATGTGTAATACTAAGAATGTGCTTCCTGTGGCAATTAGTTTCTTGTTTATGCCGTCTTTATTATTTTCACAAAGTGCAATGCAGCTTTCAAAAATAAAGAAAGCAGCTAATGTGAAAGAACTAAGTACTTTAAGTAAAAATATAAAAAGTTCTACGCTTAATGTAAAAGAGCTCAAATCCAAAGCTTGTTCCTTAAACATTCCTTCTTCCGGAGTAGTAGGAAAAAGCTTATCAGCTTCAGGGATTTAGTAAGTCTGGAGTACCTCTCTATTATGTAACATTCAATACAGGAGCCGCACAAGGGTACCGGAGCAGATAAGCTGAATTCTACAGGCGGTTATTTTAACCTTGATGGAGAAGGAATGAAAGTGTATGAATGGGACGCAGGTTTTTTATTAACTACATATCAGGAATTTGGAGGAAGAGTGATACAAAAGGATCGTCCATCCGAATTTAGTGATCACTCTACCCATATGGCGGGGACTATGGTAGCATCAGGTGTTAATGCCAAAGCTAAAGGAATGGTCCCAAAAGCCGATTGGGATAATGATAAAGAAGAAGTGACGGAAGCCGTGGCTCAGGGTCAATTTTGTCTAATCACTCTTATGGTTACCCCGGTGGTTTTGAACGAGGAGATTGGTCGGAACATCAAGGCTGGCATTGGTTAGGAAGCCAGGGAGATACTATATAAGAGATTTGGACAGTATAGCGATAGAGACCAGCTTAGAGATTTAATTGCTGTAAATGATCCTTATTATTTACCCATAGAGGCAGCAGGAAACTCCAGAGGAGGAGATCCTCAAAAAGGTCAGATATATTATGTATACAGCACAAAAAGTAAAAAGTGGGTTACTTCATACAATATCAAGTCTAAGAATGGAGGGACAGATGGATTTGATTGTATAAATTTTTCCTCTACCGGTAAAAATGTGTTGGTAGTAGGAGACGCCGAAAAAATAAATGGAGGATATAAGGCTACTAGTGATGTGAAAATGGCAAGTTTTAGCTCATTTGAACCTGTATTAAACCTGATATTACAGGAATAGGAGTAGGGATTTTTTCCACAAGTTCTACAGGAAATGATGCTTATACTACAATGAATGGAACTTCTATGGCAACTCCTAATGTTACAGGGACTTTATTACTGATACAAGAACATTTCTCTAAACTTAATGTAGAAAATACAATAAAGGTTGCTACTCTGAAAGCGATAGTAATCAATACATTACATGAAGCAGGAGATAATCCTGGTCCTGATTATAAATCTGGATGGGGATTATTAAATGGTTTTGGAGCAGCTAAAGCAATTAATTTCATTGAGAAATAAATATATCCTTATTGAAAAAAAAAGACACTTAATAACAGGGAGGTATAAGAAATTCCCGTGATAGCTTCTGGAAAAGAACTACTTAAATTAACAATCGTTTGGACAGATCCGGTGCCTACTACGCTTAGTAAAGAAAATGAACTCAACGATCGTACCAAAATGTTAGTTAATGATCTAGATGTTCGTGTGTACAAAGACAATGCTGAAGTAGGATTGCCTTGGCGTCTTGATCCTGCTAACCCGGCTCAAGCAGCTGCCAAAGGGGATAATAATATAGATAATGTAGAGCAAATCGTTATCGATTCACCAGAAGCTGGAGCTGTTTATACCATAAAGGAACTCTGAAAAAGAATGAAATAAAAAATAAATTGATAAGTCTTATAGACGCAGATAGCCAGGATTATTCTATTGTAGTTTCAGAAATCAATACGGGAGTAAAGAAAGATTTAGAAGCCACTTCCGTGACAATAACCGTACCACCTGTACAATATACAGAGACTACTCCAGTGGATTTCTTAGTTGCGAATAATGGAACAAAGGATTTTTCAAATGCTAAACTCAAAATAAAGCTTATTAATAAAGATGATGATAGAGTAGAATATGAAAATTTAGTAGATATCCATCCCTACAATATCAGCGGGAAGCTCCCAAACTATAAACCATAATTAGATTTGTCTAAGTCGTTTATTAATTATTCTATCTCTGCAGAAGTAATATCATCATATGACGAAGTAGCTATAAATAATAAAATTGATACAGAGGCATTTGGTATTATTTCTGATTTGATTTCTAATCAATCAATGAGTGAATTTGGGTTTGAAGAAGATTTGAAAAAATATGGTTGGACCGCAGAAGATAAAAATAATAATGGACAAACATGGCTGGGATACACACAGCCGCAATTTGCTCACACAGGGAATGGTCTTGCCATCAATATCCCTAATAACAAGATGAATGTAGATGACTGGATATTCTCCAATCCATTGAAACTTAGAGCTAATACTAGATATCGTGTTGTTTTCTATCTTAGAAAGTTTAGTGAGAAGCCTGAACTTTTAGATATTTATTTAGGAAATAATGCTACTAGCAGTGCTATGTCTACAGTAGGGGCATCTAAAATAGAGGCCAATCCAGATGGTAAATATCATAGATATGCATATGAATTAGTTCCTCAGGCTCAGATTGCTTATATAGGTTTTGCTCATAAAGTTAAAGGGAAAAAATGGCTTATGCTTTGGCTTTGGATGATGTTAGATTTGAGTATGCAGTTATAAAGCCCTATCCAATATTCACCGCTGATAATCTTAGAACACACTCTTATAAAAATATAGAGTTTAAAAATAATACAGATGCTCCGGAGGAATATCCGGTAACAAAATGGGAATGGTCTTTTATTCCCAGTACAGTATCTTACAAAATGGAACTAATGCTAACTCTAAAAATCCTATAGTAAGACTCAATGGAAATGGAAAATATACAGTAACATTGAAGGCTGTAAATGCTTTAGGAGAGTGAATTTTGACAAAAGCAATTATATAGATGTGTTTAATATCCCTACTGAAGCAAATTTTGAAGTGAGTAGTGTGGATATTAACGAAGGAGAAGCAGTTGTGTTTAAGAATACTTCTGCCGGCTATCCTGCGCCTACGGAATTTCAGTGGGAAATTACGCCATCCGACCGTGTAGAATATATTTCAGGAGACTCTGCTTCTAAAGATTCAAATGTTAAATTTAACACACCTGGTAAATATACCGTTCAGCTAAAAGCTAAATCAGAGTACAACGAAGATGTTATTAAGAAAGAAAAACTTATCAATGTTGCTTCTTACTACGAAAAAGTGAAAAACCTTACTAAATCTCTTGATGGTAAAGAGCTTACACTTAGCTGGGAAAAACCGGATATGAAACCTATATATACAGAAGATTTTGGTGGAAATGGAGAGAATGTTCCGGCAGATATAACCGTTATAGACAACAATAACGATAACTTCAAATGGTTTGTTACCGACTATAATGCAAACTCTGGTAGATTTTCTGCGATGAGTTATTCTTTTGGCTCTGGATATGATGCTGTTGATACAGATGATTTCTCTTATTAACTCCAAAATTGAAAAAGAGTGCAGAAGTGCTAAAATATGTTTATCAAAATGAATTCCCTGAAAGATTTGATGTTTATATAGTAGAAGCTCCGGAGGATGGAAGCGTACCAACAGTAGAGCAAGTGAAGGTGGGGCATAAGGTCTATACGAATGAGATGGAAGATGGGACAAACCCGTACAAAACGAATATTCATAATATTAAGGATTATACAAATAAAAACTTCTTTATAGCGATTCATCACAGAACTAAAAAAGAAGATTTTGGATTTGCATTGTTGATTGATGATATAGAAGTAGGATATGATAATACTGTTTCTACGACTAATAAAATAACAGAAAAATCTGTTTATAAGGTAGATATGGAAACAGAACTTCTTAGAAATTCACAAAAATTATTAGCCAATAACAAAGGGCTTCAGAAGAGCTTGTCTTCTAAAAATTCATTCTCCTATTAACTTTGGAGTCGTTAATACGCCTTATTTGGTAGGATATGAAGTTGTTAAGGACAATATTTTAGTTAAAATAACTGATGATATTAGAGATAAGACTTATCAAGAAACACTTACTAAAAATGGAGAGTATACTTATGATATTTACGCTGTATATTCAGATGGTATGAAATCAGAAAAATCAACCATCAAAGTAGTGCTAAACGATAGTACATTATCAACTTCAGAAGCCAATAGCAAAGTGGGAATCGAAGTTTATCGGTAGATTTGTAGTAGAAACCAATAGCGAGGTAAATAGCTTAAAAGCTAAGGTTTACTATATATCAGGAAGGGAAATTATGTCCAAAACATATGAAGGAAACCGTTTTGAATTGAATTTTACAGGTTATTCAAAAGGTGTTTATATATTAAATATTTTGGATGACAAGGGAGCTAAGTATAATGTTAAATTAATTGTTAAATAAAGTTTTAGATTTAAATAATTAAAGGAAAATATTATAAAAAATGACTGTAAAAGTCGTTTTTTATTATTATATATTATTTTTTTATTAATATAGTTCTGTAAATTGTAAAAAAAATAGGATTGTTTTTGTGATATGATTGGTTTATTTGTTATTCAATAACTATATATGTGAAATATTTGTGAAAATGAAAAAATCTCTGTTTGATTTTGTTTAACTATATTTTTTTTGAAATAAAAGAAATTTATTATTGCTTGATGGGTTTGTTCGTAATTATTGATTGTGTATGTTTTTATTTTAAACGTTTTTTTGTTATTATTTTTACATTGCTATATCTTGGTCGTCATTTTGGTCGTTATTTTCTCTATTCTTTTTTTGTTTTAGTTTTACTTCATTACCTTGTTTGAATTTATAGGTAAAAGACAGAGCAAACTGTCTCGGCTGAAACTGCATATAACCAGAGCGTGTGAAACTATTGGTAATGGTAATTCTTCTCATAGCTTGAGAATTAAACAAATCTTGAACATTAAAAGCTATATTACCGTTGCCTCCCCAAATCGCCCTGCTAAATCCTAAATTTACAGAATACATAGATTGTCTAATGTAGCTTTCTGTTCTCTCTCTTCCTCTGTATCTTGCTTGTATTTGGATGTTGGTGTTTTTATCAGGGCGGAATGTCCAGCTTACTTTCATTTTTGTAGAGAAGCCTTTGCCGTTGTAGTTCATATCTTTGTATTGGCCTTGGGTTTGGTAGCCGTAGAGTTCTATGTTGGTCATAATTTTCCACCACTTGAATAAGTCGAAACTGGAGTTTATTTCTAATCCATATTTGCTCTCGCTGCCTATATTGTAAGGGGTGGAAGATATGGCTAGTTGTCCATTGGTATCTATTTTTCGCTCGTTGTATATTTGTATTTCATTATTTATTTCCTTATAGTATAGAGACGGATTTATAGTGATGCTTTTCTTTTGGTAGCTGTATCCCAGTTCGAAAGAATTGACGTAAGATGGATTTAAATTCGGATTTCCAAGAAATAAATTGGTATTGTCACTTAAAGATCTGAACGGAATAAGGAAAAATGAACGCGGTCTTCTTATTCTTTTGGAATAGTTCAGTAGTAATTGATCGTTTTTGTCAAAGTTGTAACTGAAGAAAGCGGTAGGAAAGTAGTTGATATAGTTTTTGTCAACATTTGTTTTTGATTTTTGAAAATTATCAAAACTTAGATTGATGATAGTATTTTCTGCCCTAAGCCCGATCTGGTAACCAAAATTCTCACCGATTTTACTTCTAAATTGTGCATATGCCGAGGCTATTTTTTCATTGTATGTTGTATTGCTGGTATAGTCCGGAAGTACCACGAAAGGGCTTCCGTTTTGGCTTTCATCTGCAGAATAGTCGTAAATATTTTTATTCTCGTCAAACCTTGTGCCAGCTTCTATTTTGTTGTTGTCGTTAATAGGAAGTTCGTAGTCTAATTTTGCTAAAATAGTTTGGCTTTTGGATATGGTAAAAACTTTATTTTCAAAAATATTATTTTCAGAATTACTTTCTTTGATATTTTCATCTCTATCTTCATTGTTTTTTTGAAAACTTGCGGAGAAAGATAAAAGATGTCCTTTGTTATTAAATTTGTGATCTAGTCCGGCGTCTATTTGATACGAAAAATCTTTACCTGTGGAATGGTTTATTCTGTCTCTTCGGAAGTCTTTCAGAATGTTGTTTTGAGCTTTGTTTTGTATAAAAATATTATCCCCATTATTTGTATTGGAAAAAGTTCTCAGCATTCCGGATAGATTTAGAGAAGTCTTTTTATTAAAATCGTAAACAAATCCGGTATTTACATTATAATATTTATTTTCGGATTTATAAACAGCATTTTGGTCATAGTAAGTGATGGTTCCATCTGTCAAAACGGGTGGGATTTCGTTGAGGCTGTACAAATTTTTTTGTGTAAATTGTCCACGATTGTACCCGCCACCGCCATTGATATAATAAGTGAGGTTCCCTTTTCTCCAGCTGAGGTTGGTATTTAGTCTTGTGTTGGGCAGGTAGCCCAAAGTACCCGACACACTGCCGTTAAAACCATATTTTTTATTTTTTTTAAGAATGATATTTAAGATGCCTGCCGTTCCTGATGCTTCGAATTTTGAGGAAGGATTGGTAATGACTTCTATTCGTTCTATATCTTCTGCGGGGATAGATTTCAGAGCATTAGAGTCGTCTATTCCGAGTATAGAAGAGGGTTTTCCATCGATAAGGAACTTCACATTAGAATTTCCCCTCATAGAAATACTGCCGTCTGTATCTACATCTACCGAAGGAACATTGGTGAGTACATCTTGCAGATTTCCCCCTTTGGAAACCACATCGGATTCTACATCATAAACTTTTTTATCCAGTTCCACTCTGTATGGGCGTTTACTTTGCACAGTCATTACTATACCTTCTATGGTACGCGTTGGTTTATTGGTAGCTGTGGCTTCTTGTTCTATGTTTATAGGTTCAAGAGTGCTTATCCCCGAAACAATATCAATGTTTTGTTTGAAAGATTTGTAATCAACAGCGGTGATATTAATGAGATAGCTTCCGGGAACTAAGCTAATCGTGTAATTACCATTTTCGTCGGTAATGGCTGCATCGCTATTAAGTTTATTGCTTTTATGGATAAACTCTATAGAGGCATAGGGTACGGGCTGTTTGTTTTGGTCTAAAATTTTACCGCTAATGCTTTGTTTTTCTTGGGCATTAGTCATTATCGCCATTCCAATAAAAAATCCGAATGCTATATTTTGTTTATTTATTGGTGCTAAAATTTCTATAAGGTGTTTCATTCTAATTTTCTTCTGTTATTTTATCTGTTTTTTATTAAGCCATTGCTGGTATGCTTTGGCATTTTCTGCGTGTTCTTTGTCGCTGTCCGTAAATTTATGGTGTCCCGGTCTTTCAGGGTCTGCACACATATAGATATATTTATTGTCTTCTGCATTCAGAACGGCTTCCAGAGTGTTTTTATCCACAATGCAGATAGGTCCCGGCGGCAGTCCTGCAAATTTGTAAGTATTGTACGGCGAATCTATCCCTAAGTATTTGTAATAAACTCTTTTTATTCGTTTTTTTTGGAAGTGGTTTTCTTTATCTATCGCATAGATTACGGTAGGGTCAGACTGTAGTTTCATTTGTTTTTTGTAGCGGTTCAGGTAGAGTCCTGCTATGGTTTTTTGTTCATTGGGAGCTCCGCCGGACTCTTTATAAACGATAGAGGCTAAGGCGTAAATTTGAGCTCTTGTAAGCCCCAGAGCATCTGCTTTGGCTTTTCTTTCAGGTGTCCAGAATTTGTTATATTCGTTCCAGAAAAGGTTAAAAAATTTGGAGGGCTTTACTGTCCAAAAAAACTTATAGGTATCCACGAAAAAATAAGGTTTTAGGTCTTCTGCATTCAGTAGTCCTTTACTTTGAGCGATACTATCCAGAGTTTTTACAAATTTGGCGGAATCTATTTCGGTTTTTTTTGTTACCCTGCCCACCATTTCGTAAACGCTGCCATAGTCTATTATCCTAAAATTTTCGGGTGTCTGTTGGCCCAATTTAATGAGCTGTACAATGTTGTAATTGTTGTCATTTTCATTGATTTTATACCGCCCTGGTTTTATTCTTCCTTCCAGACGGCCTTTTAATGCAGCTTTTTGAAATCGAGATATATTTTTGACAAAAGGTTTTAAAGAATCTGATACTTGCTCTAATGTAGCTCCGTGAGGAATATAAATATAACCAGATTTTATAATATTGGAAGTGAAGAAATTAACATACACTTTGTAGCCGAAAAAAGCAGCAAAAGCGATAAATAAAAGGTAAATAATTTTTTTTAATTTTTTCATTTTTTCAATTTAATCAATAATCCCGGAAAATACTTTTTCAGTGGGACCTTCGAGCCAAATATTTTTAAATCCCTGCTCCGATTTTTGAGCATAAACTTTCAGGTTTCCTCCGTAAGTTTTTATCTTCAGAAAACTTTCGTTTTTATGAATTAGTATAGAAAGAGCGGCGGCTGTTACACCTGTTCCACAGCTATAGGTTTCGTTTTCTACGCCGCGTTCGTAGGTTCTTACAAACAGAGTTTCATCAGGTAGTACTTCTACAAAATTCACATTGATACCTTCTGCTTTGTATGGGACGGTATTTCGGATAGATCTCCCCAAAGTGAAAATATCCAAAGTTTCTACATTTTTTACGAATTTTACATAATGCGGCGATCCGGTATTCAGGACAAAGTCTTTTCCGTTTTGTTTAATCTCTTTTACATCTATCATTTTGAGTTTCACGATGCTGTCTTGTTTCATCTCGGCTTCGTGTTTGCCGTCAATAGCACTAAAAGTACACTTGTCCTTAAAAATACCCAATTGGTAGGCAAAAGCCACGATACATCTGCCACCGTTTCCGCACATCGTACTTTCGGCACCGTCTGAATTATAATAAATCATTCTAAAATCGTTCTCTGCATCGTTTTCCAATAATATCAATCCGTCTGCTCCAATGCCAAATCGTCTGTGGCAGTAGCGTTCTATTTCCGTTTTGGTTTTTTTGAAGGTTCCGGTACGATTATCCACCATAATGAAATCGTTCCCTGTACCGTGATATTTATAAAATTCCATTTTTAATATTTATTTTAATGTAATGAGTGACTATACAAAATCTATGCTAATTTCTGTTTTTTAGAAGAATCCAGCCTTGTCGGCTTTCTGTTTCGCCTGTACTTGGGTCTGTCCATTTCGCGGCATACCAGTAGGTGCCGGTAGGCAGTGGTCTCCCGTTGAGCTTGCCATTCCAAATCAGATTGTTTGTGTCCGAAGAATTGAAAACCACTATGCCGTATCTGTCCATAATGGTAAGGCTTACCTCTTTCATTTTATCAAGATATTCTACTTGCCAAGTATCATTTTTTCCGTCATCGTTAGGGGTGATGGTATTGTAGAATTTTAGGAAGTAAACCTTTTTAGGCGCCCCAAAACATCCTGTGGCAGAACTCACTTGGATGGTATATTCATTATCTGTAGGATTTATGAGAATGTTAGACGATTGTTCCTTGCCATTAAAAATATAGGTGTAAGGCTTGTCGCCATCTTGGGCAATGACTTCTATTTTTGTATTGTCCCTTATTATTTTGATGATTTTCGGCTGGTGCTCATCGGATACGGCGAAAGATTTGGTAGAGATACAGCCTTTTCCATCGGTCGCTTCCACTCTGTAAGTTCCGAACGAAACTTCATTATAACGAAGCTCAAGCCTTGGCAGGCTAACCACAGAGCTATTAGGCAAAAACCACTTTACGGAACGATAATCGCTTTCATTACTCAGACTCATACTCAAGGGTTCTCCGTAGCATAGGTATTGGTCGTTTATTCCTTGTATTTCCACAGGGGTATTGACTTTAATTTTGAAAGAAAAAGACGTAGGGCATTTTTCGGGATTAGAAGCCACGCCATAGATGGTCTGCTCCGCCGTATTGTTTATGAAACTTTCGGGATTGCTGATACGGTTGCTGCGAAGCGAATCGGTGTAAAACAATAGTTCGGCATTCGCATCATCTGTGATTTCATTTCGATAATCATTTAGGTTAAAAGTGGTTTTCCCATCGTCGGGATTGGTATCTTGGTCGCATTTCTCAAAAGTTCCGATAGTGTTTTTTACCGCTGTGGGATTGCCTTGGTAGAATTTCATCTCTTCTGAGAATATGCATTCGTGCGCTTTGTTTTTTAGCTTAAACTTAAATGTATAAGGTAGTGTACTCAGTGTAATATCTTGGGCTAAAGGATTTCCGTTTTCATTTAAAAACTCATAATCTTGATTATTGCCAAGCACTAATTTTTTGAAAGCCTCTAATGGATAGCTTGTTTCTGAGCATATTTTGATATTATCGGTCAATAGATGCGGGGCATCGTAGTTGGTTAGATTAAAATAAACCGTATTGTCACAAGTAGCATTATAATAGAGTTTTATAAATGGTCTGTTTCCGTGTACAGCGGTATCGTAGTGTTCAATATCGTGGTCCGAGAGCTCAATGTTATAGCTATCGTAATATTTTATGTCTAATTGGATATTTTGGTCCAAAGGGGATTGGAAAAAATTATCATCAATAGTCTGGCGAAGATTGTAAACGGTATTCCCCGGACAAGTTTCTAAGGTTATGTTATCTGTTTTAGGCTTTGGTTTGGAATAAACGATAAGGGTAACGATAGGGTAGGTGTCCGAAACACAACCGGTAGTTTTATCCTTTACCCTTGCCCAAAGTGTTGTAGTACCCATTCCTGAGCGATAGGCGCCCTTATTCACTGGGCTTCTGCCGTTTTTGGCATCGGCTTCGCTTTCGTAGTAGGTGATTTCTACATTAGGTGAATTATTGATAAGGTTATCAAATTGGCTTAAATCAAAACTTTCGGTTCGGCTGGCACATTGCTGAGCTTCCCTAATGGCACTAAAATAGGGCTGATTAGCCGTAACTTTCGGATTAAATACAAATTCTAAATTTACAACGGAGGTACAGTTCACATCGGGGTGTTCTATTTTTACCAATACCTTAGAATGGATGTGCGGGTCTATTACTTTGGCTGCCATGAAGCTTTGTCCATTATCCAAAGAATAAGAGTATTTATAATCTTGTCCTCGGAGATGGTCTTTAAAATTCTCTAAATCATAGCTATGAATATTATCGCAAAGCGTGTCTTTATAAATGTTTCCGGCTTTTGGTAAAGAAATATAGAGAATAGAGAATGTCCCCTCCGCAGTTTTGCACGGCGATGCTATCCCGTCTTTCACTTTCACATGGATATGGTAGGTCTTTTTCTCTCCGGATTTTATGGTCGCTTGGGTAAGGGTATTGCCCTGCTCGTCTGTAAAGTAGAATGAATACTTGCTTTCATCTTTGGGATAATTAACAAGGCTTTCAAGGTCAAATTTTTTTTTATCAAGACCTTTATCATCACATTCATTGAAAGTTTTTTCATTAAAAGTGATGGTAGGGATTACAGAAAAATCAATATTTACGGATACTTTTTTAGAGGCTAATCCGCAGTTTTTAAGGATGTTGAGCATCTTTACAAAATAAGTTCCGCTGTCTATATTTATCTCTGTGCCTATACCTATGGGCGTGTTTTGTCCATCTTTGTACCACTCGTAGATAGCGTCTTCAACAGGATTTTTCACTCTCAAGGTTGCGGGTTTCCCACAGTCGCCGTAAATAGGACCTTCTATCTCCGGCTTTTTGACTTTAACGAAAGTGATGGTGTCTTTTTTTATGTCGGCATTTTCATTAAAACGAATGTCAAGATATAGTTTATCCGTATCCCCCGAAGGCGTGAAAGTGATGTCCTTAGTCGTAGTATGAAATCCGTTGTCAGATTGCCATTGGTAGTTTGGGGTAAGCGTCTGCCCTGTAGTAAAGGCATAGGCTTTGGTAGGAGTGCTGCTCCATTTTCCGTTATTGTATTCCGTATTTCCATTAGGGATAAAATATTTTGTGCCATCGGCGTTTTGAATCCCTAATATCGCATTGTAGCCAGCTCGTTGTTTGTTTTTGGTATAGAGGACTACTTTGTCATTGGTGCTGTCGTCTATTAGTAGGATATAGGCATTGCCGTTGGAATCACCATTGAGGTGCACCATATTCGAGAAAGAGATCAGAATGGCATTTTTCGTATTTATTGTAAGGTATTTGTATTTATAGGCAAGACCTGCGCCTGTGGCTTGGGTATTGGTATTCAGGTCGGTATAAGAAGCAAAGATTTGAGCCAAACCTACTGGAAATTTTTGAGTGCTGTTTTTGTAAACTTCGTTGTATCGGTCTGAGGGTAATTGTACTCTTGGGTGTACTGCATCTCTATCCGAAAAAGTGCGGTCTTCGTACTTGGCTTTATCGTGAAGGTTTTGCAGTTCGGCATTATTGCTGAAAACTACTCTTCCATTTGAGCCTACAACCAATTGGGTGTAAGTCTCTCCAAAGAAATTAAAACTAAAACCAATATCAATAGGCTGGCTAAAAATATTAGCCCCACCATCACCATCAAAAATCACATTTTCACTCCCTTCTACAAATTGGCTAATGTCTGTATAGTCGGTAACCTCTTGTGTACCCGATGGGAAATCTTTCCCTTGCAGCCGGAAAGTTTTACCCTCACAATAGAAAATTTTGTGGGGCAGGGGAGTGTCGTCTTGGCTGAGTATATATTGCGTGTTCTGGGCATTTAGCCTAACGATGATATTGATGAGTAAGAGTAAAAATAACTTTTTCATACGACAAAGATGCTAAAAAAATATTTTATTCGTAGTAAAGAACGGGATATTAGGTTTGTTATTTTGGAGTTAAAGATAATTTAAACAGATTTATTTATAGTGGATTAAAAAAAACACTACTGTTATTATTATATTTACCGAACCAAATAAATTAAATATTAAAAAACACCGGATTAACCTTAACAATATGAAATCATCTTAGTACCTATCTCTCCCCGTTCTTTTGCGGCTTCTGTTTATGGACAAAATGTCGTAGTGGCAGTCAAAATACATACAGAAGACAGCAGCTGCATAGCGGATACCCTCCAAAAATTATTAGTCTTAAAAATAAAAAAAGCCAGCGACTACGAAAATATAAAAACTTTTACGCTGAACAAATGTCCGTTTTACTTTGCCATTCCAAGACAAAACGGCTTATGCAAAGCCATTGTAGATGTCAAGGGCTACCTAAGGCAAGAGCGAAACTTTGAAATAAACCATCTTACCAAAGATACACTGGATATTGGAACGCTCTCCTTAGCAAAAGAGAGAACGGTACATATAAAAGGGGTAACCATCACCGGCGTGGAAAAAGAATTCATCAAAATAGATGCTGATAAAACAACTTGTCAAGTCAAAAATAATGATATTCTATCCAACAGCTCTGTCTATGAAAGCATCACAAAAATGTCCGGTATCATGTGTTTCCCAATGGGGGTATTACGATGAACGGAAATCCCGTTACCATTCAGATAGACGGTATTACCAGTAATCTATCGGGGCAAAATCTAATCAGTTTTATACAAAGCCTTCCGGCTAATGTATTAGAAAAAATGGAAATAATAGATAATTCCAGAGTATCTTTTGAGGCTAATACCAGCAGAGAAATTATAAATCTCATCACACATAACGAGGGTATAAAGGAACTATCTGGAACTGTGAATTATAGATATAGCGTAAATAAATACCAAAAGACACAACCTTTGGTAGTACTTAATGGAAGGATTAAGAATAGTAGTTTTCCAACTAATCACCGGGTATTCTTATTAGAAAGATGAGAATAGAACCATTACCGATAGAAAATTCAAAAGCTTGATGCCAATAGAATTTTTAGGCTTGATCAGCTTAACCAAAATATTTCAAGATATTTCTATGCACGCCCGTACATTAGCGTAAAACTTTCGGAGAAGCTCAGTCTAAAAGCCAATTACAATTAATAGTATCAGCTATAATGACAAAAATATTAGCGGGAGATTATAGTGAACTAACGAATACGCCTGAAAATTTACTAATCAACCACTCATTTTTTAAGTCTAAAAGCCAAAGCTAAAGCGAGGTCGTCCAGCTAAATTATGATCTGGATGCTCTCTAAAAAAAAAAGAAATAGTAGGCTATTATTTCGATTTTACACAGAACTCTCTCACTATTCCGGAAACATTATTCTCCTGTGTATACAAAAAACAATTACCCAAAAATAAAACAAGTAGGAATGTCAGTTTTTTCATTTAATTAAAGTTTCTTATGATTGACTTTATAGCCCAAAAATGAAAGGATAAACAAATACCCCAAACAAACGGCTAAATATTCATAATGAAAAGGCTCTGAAAACAAATGTGTAAAACTACTTTTAGGAAGATATTTTGCGATAGGATATTTGATGAGGTATATGATAGTGTCCTCAAAAAACCAATAGCCCATAGCCAAGAACAATGCCCATATCGTATAGCTTAAAGACATTAGACAAAAAGACAATAAGCAGAGAAACATTTGATAAAGGATAAAAAATATTCCGAACTTAAAAAAATAAATAAAGTCAATGTCTAAACTTTGATAATAAATAATGGTCGTAGAAACATAGACTATCATATTCAGTAACACCCCTATGAATACTATTGCCAAAAGATTTTTCACCTTATAATCCGTGAATCTCTTAAGAGAGAAGTTTAGAGCAATAAATCTATAATAGCCACTATGGATGATTTTGTGAAAATAAAACAGATAAAAAGACAAGCTGAAAAAAGAAGTAATATCTGAGGCAAAGAAATAATTATTTTTCCCGACGGTATCCTCCGAAATTTTCAGGTAAACATAACAAAAAAATATGGTCAAAATCATTGTGATGCTTAATGATATGATATTGTACCACGACTTAAAAAACAAACTAAAATGCTTCATAGGGAGCCAGAGTATTTTGAGTAATCAAAAGATGTTTATGACAAGTTTTTTCTAAAAAAACTTGTCATGAGAAACAATAATAAACTGATAGTCAGATTTTTCTATAAAATTTGCCAAGCCGGCAATAGATGCTTTATCCAGATTTTCTGTAGGTTCATCCAGAATATACAGCATTCTGTCCAAAGACAGTACAAAGATGAGATGTGCCTTTACCTTGTTTCCTTGTGAGAGTTTCTTTATCTTTACATTCCGGAAATTTTCAAAATTCAACACTTCAATAAGCGTATGGAAACGGCTTAAGTTCAATTCTTGGTCAAAAAGCACTCTGTGATCTGCGAGAGTCCATTCCGAATTCAGATGAGCCTCTTTGCCATAGTACCCCATAGATGGAAGCCCCTCTATCTCTATATCGGACTTTAGTTTTCCACAAATCAAATTCAGCAATGTAGATTTGCCACTGCCATTTTCGCCGGATATTGAGATTTTATCCTGTCCCCCCATCTCCAATCGGATATTTTGTAAAATCAGCTGTCTTTTGTAGCTAAACTGTTTCAGCTCTATTTTCATTATTTTTTATTCTTTGTTAATCTTACTCTTGTATGTATTTCAGATATCCTTCTTCGGTAATTTTAGTCCCCTCGGTGGGGAAAGCAATACTCCCTACATTGATATCTTGTTCCATATTTTTCATCAAATAAGTTTCGTGATTGTAGTTAAGCAATATTATAAATACCGGAAGCCCCGAAAATATAGAAGGTCCCACATGTATGGGAATATCTGGAGTAAACCACGCTGTCACCACATTATTAACGATTTTATCATCTATTATGCTTATTTTCATACCAATAGCTTTGTAGCAATTATATTTCCCAATCGTATGTTGCTCTTGAGTAATATTCCATTTTAGATTTTTAGGTCATGTTTTAAAAAGTATGATGATATAAAAGTTTGACAATCAGGGAATAAAATTGTATTTCTATTGAATGTTAATAACAATTAAACTCCACTGCCCCAATTGTCAAGGTACAAGGATAGTCAAAAACGGAAACAAACAGAACAAAAAACAAAACTATCTTTGCAAAACCTGTAAACGCCAATTCATCGGCAACCATAATCTAACCTACAAAGGCCGGGCTTCGCATATGGCTGCAAAAATTCTCTTGCTCTTGGCAAGAAATGTAGGTATTCGTGATATTACTGAAATTGGGAATGTTAGCACCAAAAAAGTACTTTCCGTTTTGGTAAATTTCAATCAAGAAATCAGCCCCAAACAAAACAAATACAAATCGTTACAAGTTGATGAACTTTGGACTTTTGTAGGCTGATTTACGCTTATTCTTTTGAAACAAAGGAAATTGTGGCGTGGGTGTGGGGCAAACGAAACATAAAAACAGCTCAAAAACTTCGTGAAAAATTGAAGAAATTGGGTGTGAGTTTTGATGAGATTTGTACGGATAATTGGGAGGCTTTTGTTTCTGTTTTTCAAGAATGTAGGTGTAAAATTGGTAAAAAACACACCACCGATATTGAGGGAAACAATACTCTTTTAAGGCATCGAATACGTCGAGCGGTTCGGAAAACTTTCTGTTTTTCAAAAAAGTTAGAAAACCATATCAAAGCCTTTGAAATCATCTTTTTCTACATCAATTTTGGATGGATTTGAATATCATACTTTGGGAAGCACGAGCGATTTTTATTATTCAAAGAAACTAAAAAATCATTACTATCATAACACATTGCTTGAATTACCTTGCCTGTTTTTAGGTTCGTAGTAAAAGTTCTCATCTTCTTACTTATTATTTGAGACAAAATGAACTTATATTCAGAAACATCTGTATACTTAAAAGACGACATATCCCATTTACCAAGAGTTCTATAGAAATAGATTTATGCTCCTTATTATCTTTATCCAATAATTTTTTTAAAAAATAATTAGGGTATTTTTTCAGCAGGATTATTTTTCTTTACGCCATCTACTTATTCTTTGCTTGCGGAGATATTATAAGAAAACCGATAAGTCACTTTTACTTTCTGAGCAAAGTAAAAACTACGTAAAAATACAAATAAATATTTCAACTTTATTATTGTATAATATTTAGATGGATTGAGAAATAGCAGAGTAATTGAATGCTCTGCTAATTATTGAATTTTTAATTTTTCTTTTCGTTACCAAATATTGCATTACCTCCAGCCTTTAGAATCTCTCTTATTCCTTCAGCGTATGTAGGATCTATTTTAATAACCCTTACTTCTATTTTAGTAGCTATTCCTGCCAACTTACAATACCATCCTTCTTTCATTATAGAAAGATTGCTATTCACAACTTCGGTGTTTGAATTGTTTTTACTACATTCAATACTTTAACCTTTGTGTTACTTACACTCTTAGCTGATGCTAAGCCTGTAGTAGCTATAGATATCACGATTAATAAAATCATTTTTTTTCATGAGATTAAAATTTGTAAGTTAATATTATTTGATTAGTTCATTGCAAATATATAAGAATCAAAACAAATATGCAACATGAAACATACTACTATCTATAATTTATAATAAAAAATATAAAATTATATTGTGTAAATGGTAAAATAAATAGCTAAATATAAGGTAATTAATAATAAAACGAAACTAAATTCATGAATAAATAGCAAATGAAAATACTTAAAAAATAAATAATAATAATTAAACTCAATACAAAAAATATTTTGAAAATTTTGTGTTTTAGTTGCTTTATTTTAGTTTTATTGTGTAAAAAATATCAATGTGTTACATTTCATAGTTGAATATACCCATTGGTTATGCTTTTGAGCATCTTATGAAGGGTATAGTTATTTTTACTACTTTTGTAGATCGAAATTTTTTATAATGCAGAACTATTTAGAGTTTAATTTTCAGATTAATCCATTGACCCCTTGGAATGAAATCTTAATGGCAGAGCTTATTACCGTAGGTTTTGATAGCTTTACGGAAACCAATGAAGGTATCCTCGGCTATATACAAAAAGAGCTTTTTCAGGAAAAAGATTTGGAGCAGTTACATATTTTCGGAATGGAAGAAGTAGAAATCTCTTATATTTTTTCCGAAATGCCTAATATCAACTGGAATGAAGAATGGGAGAAAAATTTTTCGCCTATAAATGTGGAAAATAGAGTTCAAATACGGGCAGAGTTTCACGCTTCCGAAAATTTGGATTATGAAATTATTATTCAGCCAAAGATGTCTTTTGGAACGGGGCATCACGCTACTACCTACCTTATGATTCAGCAAATGCTGGATATGGATTTCAGAGGTAAAAAAGTTTTGGATATGGGCTGCGGTACAGGGATTTTGGCTATTTTCTCAAAGATGAAAGGGGCAGGAGATACCCTTGCCATAGATATAGACGAATGGTCTGTGGAGAATGCAAAAGAAAATGCTGAGGGTAACCACACCGAATTTCGCATAGAGCAAGGAACGGCAGAAAATTTAGGCAACGAAACTTTTGACATTATTCTTGCAAATATTAATAGAAATATCCTTATGTCCGACATTTCTAAGTATGTATCGGTTTTGGAAGAGGGCGGAAGTTTGCTTCTTTCGGGGTTGTGTTTCTTTGATGTAGATGATATATTGGAGGTTTGCACGGCTCAGAAATTAACCTTGAAAAAGAAATATCAGCGTGAGGAATGGGTAAGTCTTCTTTTGCAGAAATAGGTTAGATTAACTATAAAATCATTACTTTTGGAGAAAATTTTAATGTCATTATGAAAAACAAAATCATAGTCGCTTGTTTGGGGCTTTTGCTTCTCACTTCTTGTAACAAGGATAAGGAAATCATCAGTAGTCTTCAGGATTACAATACTTCTATGGAGGTGAAAGGCTATCACCATGGAGATGCTATTGCGTTGCCAAAAGAAGTAACGGATAATGCGGAGAGTGTTGAAATTAGTTTCGGAGATACGCAGACTTCGGATTTGAAGATAGATGCCAAATATTTTCAGTTGGGGAATAACGAGATTACTTTTGTGATAAAGACCAAAGGCGGGAAAACGCTTTATCAAGACGCTACCATCAATGTTTATGCTAAAGCGCCTGAGCAAAATATGTCCTATGAGATTGTGAAAACATACCCACACGATACTAATAATTTTGTAGAAGGTTTTTTACTTGATGCCAATACCATCTATGAAAGTGATGGACAAAACGGAGCTTCTCAGATTATAAAATACGAATTGGGCAGTACTACGCCTTCGGCGGTAATCAAGCAGCCTCAGCAGATTTTTTCCGAAGGTTGTGCCATAGCGGGAGACAAAGTGTTTCAATTAACTTGGCACAGCAAAAAAGGATTTGTCTATGAAAAAGCCAATCTACAGCAGGTAGGAGATTTTGATATGCCGAGTGAAATGAAAGAAGGCTGGGGAATGACTTATGATGGTAAAAATCTCATTGCCTCAGATGGTTCCAATACTTTGTATTTTATCGACCCTGCTAATCCTTCCAAAATCGTTCGCACGATAGGTGTGGCTGGTAATAGTACGGTATACGACCAATTGAATGAACTAGAATACCACGATGGCTATATCTATTCCAATGTATGGCGTACACCTTATATTTTGAAAATAAATCCTGTAAATGGTGCAGTAGTAGGAAAATTTGATTTTTCGGATTTGGTTAAAGAAAATACACACGGAGAAGATGATGTGCTGAATGGAATAGCTTTCAAAGGGAATAATATGCTGGTAACGGGTAAAAATTGGCCTACAATCTATGAAGTTAAAATAAAATAGTAATACCCTTTCGTTGAAATCTTTTTTTGCCATATTGCTGTTTATGAGTGTCTTTTGTCCTGCACAAAAAATCATTCCTATAGAAGGGCATACTTTAGAGAATGTTACAGACGCATTTTTAGACGATTATGGCGGCGTATATCTCTATAATTCTAAGAATTTTTCTCTTACGAAATACAATGAAGAAGGGGAAGAGCGAGATGAAATTCTCGTTACCTTTCCGTTCAAAGTGCAGTCGGTGAATAACCCTCTGAGCATCATTGCTTTTTCCGAAAATATGCAGCAAATAGAGTTTTTAGACCAAAATCTTAATCAAATTCAACAGATACCTCTTTCGTCTGTTGGCTATGCTAATATGGGTTATGCTGAAAATCTTCAGAGTATCTGGGTAATCAATGAGTCCAACAAGCAGCTGTATAAGTATAATTTCCGAGACGGAAGCATTTATGCCCATTATTACTTAGATATTCCGCTTGGTAATCTAAAGGATATGTTGGTATATAGCGATAAAGTTTTTTTGTTAATAGATGATAGATTGCTTGTATATCATTATCATACGGGAAAGAAAGTCTCCGAAGCGTCTGTTCCTTTGGCAAAAAAAATAAGAAGAGAGGGGAGAGAGATCTTTGTGATTTCTCGGGAGGCTGTTTATCAATACGGTGTAATGTCTGTCAAAAAGGTTTTTGTAAAGGCTAATGCTAGAATTGTGGAAAAAAACAACAGTAATTATTTGGCTCTGATTGATAACAAGCTATATCTTTACCCAATCAAAACAAATAACAATTAAAATTATGCATATTGCAGTTACAGGAAACATAGGTGCTGGAAAAACCACGCTTACCAAAATGCTGGCAAAAAGCTATGGCTGGGAGGCGCAGTTTGAAGATGTAGATCACAACCCTTACTTAGATGACTTCTATCACGATATGTCCAAATGGTCTTTTGCATTGCAGATTTATTTTCTGGGGAGCCGTTTTAGGCAGATAAAAGAAATTCGAGAAAGCGGCAAGAACATTATCCAAGACCGTACCATCTATGAAGACGCTCATATTTTTGCTGCCAATCTCTACGAGATGGGATTGTTGGCAGAACGGGATTTTCAAAACTACAAATCATTATTTCACCTGATGACATCTTTTGTCTCTGCACCGGATTTGTTGATTTATTTAAGAGCTTCTATTTCCAAATTAGTAGGGCAGATTGCCAAAAGAGGACGGGATTACGAAGCAGAAATAAGTATAGATTATTTATCAAAACTCAATAGTAAGTACGAAGAGTGGATTAAAAATTACAAAGAAGGAAAACTGTTGATTATAGATGTAGATAATCTTGATTTTGTGGAGAAACCAGAAGATTATGGTTTTATAATGGACAGAATAAATGTAGAAATTAACGGACTTTTTTAATTAAAATATAATGATTAAACTATACCACAACAACCGCTGTTCCAAATCCAGATGTGCACTTGAGTATTTAGAAGAGCAACACAAAGATTTTGAAGTAGTAGATTTATTGAAAGAAAAATTATCAAAATCGGATTTGGAAGAATTATTGAAATTATTAGATATGAGGTCTTCGGAGTTAATCCGTAAAGAAGATGCTTTTTTCAAAGAAAACTTTGGAGGAAAAAATTATACAGAAGAAGAGTATTTAGATATAATGCTGAAAAACCCTCGTTTGATACAAAGACCGATTGTTGTGAAAAATGGAAAAGCAGTGATAGGGAGGCCTTTGGAGAATGTAGAGCAGCTGTTAGGCTAAAAAAAGCGTTATTTTCTTTGATTTTCAGTTAGATAGATCTTGTTTTACTTTTTTAGCTTAAAAAAAATAGGTTAGTAGAAAAATCTTATTGTGAAAATCATAATAATATAGCTTGTAATTTTTTATCTTTGCAAAAATATTTTTATCTTAAAAATTAGAATTATATAAACAATAATCTCGACTTTTGGTCATAGAAAGAGATGCAGACTGTCATTTTACAAAAAATTCGTTACAAACTAAAGCATTCTTTTGATAGCATTCAAAACGAGCGGTTGAAAAACAATTTATTACAGGCTATTCCTTTTTGGGTATCTGCTATACTTACGGGGTTTGCCGCTGTGATGTATGCAAAGGCTTTTGCTTATGCAGAAGATGGATTGTTTTGGGTTTTAGAGGGTAGAAAATGGATGATTTTTATTTTAGCTCCTATAGGCTTTGTTTTGTCTTGGTGGTTAGTGAAGAAATACGCACCTTATTCCAAGGGGAGCGGTATTCCTCAGATTATGGCTGCGGTAGAGCTTTCTGTGCCTAAAGAAAGACGGAAGATAAAATCTCTTTTAGGGCTCAGAATTATAGTAGTTAAAGTCATTTCTAGTGTTATTTTAGCTTTTGGAGGAGGTGCCATAGGCAGGGAAGGTCCTACTATCCAGATATCAAGTTCTATCTTTAAGTTTATTAATCAAATTCTGCCTAAGTGGTGGCCGAAGGTTTCCAATAAGAATATGATTATGACTGGTGCGGCGGCAGGGCTCTCGGCGGCATTCAATACGCCGATAGGAGGGATAGTATTCGCCATAGAGGAACTCACGAAAACACATATGAGCTATTTCAAGACAGCACTGTTTGCGGGAGTTATTATATCGGGGCTTACCGCACAATTTTTAGCAGGACCTTATCTTTATATAGACTCTCCTAGAATAGAGGGGATAGGCTATGCTGTAGTATGGCCCGTATTATTGATTTCGTTTTTTTGCGGTATCACAAGTAGTTATAGCTCTAAATTGATGTTGGGGATAAATCGTTTCAGAAAAACAAAACTTAAAAATGATTTTCAGCAAGTTTTGTTCTTGGTATGTATAGCGACATTTATTGCAAGTTGTTACTATTTTATTTACGACTGTCAGATTTTAGGTTCGGGTAAAGAAATAATGACGACTTCGCTTAATAAACATTTCTATTACGAATGGTACACGCCGTTTTTTAGAATGATAGGCTCTGCGTTATCATTTACGAGTGGCGGTGCAGGAGGGGTCTTTGCACCGGCATTAAGTGCAGGAGCCAGCAGCGGAGCAACACTTTCACAGTTGATGTATCTGAGTCCTCGTGAAGCCAATGTGGTTATTTTGGCAGGAATGGTTGCATTTCTTACAGGTATTACTAGGGCTCCGTTTACTTCTACTATGCTGGTATTGGAGATGACACACCAAGATTCGTTAATTTTCTTCTTGATGCTGGCTGGTATTTTTTCATCATTAGTAGGGCATATAGTGAGTAAACATTCCCTTTATGAAGAACTTAAAATAGGGTATATGGAAGAATTGGAAGAACAATATGAGGATAGAACACTCAAAAGGAAAGTTAATCTGTCGGATTTGGTTAAAAGCAATCAAGAAATATCAAAATGATAAAAAGATATTGCGTAAGTAAAAAATAATTTATACCTTTGCAAATCTAAATAAATAACTAATTTTTAATATTATGAACAATTACGAAACTGTTTTCATTTTAACTCCCGTTCTATCTGATTCTCAGGTGGAGGAAGCAGTGAAAAAATTCGAAGATCTTTTGAAAGATCGAAACTGTGAAATCGTTGCCAAAGAAAATTGGGGACTTAAAAAATTGGCTTACCCTATCCAATTGAAAAAAAATGGATTCTATACACTTATAGAATTTAAAGGAGAGGGAAGCGTAGTAGCAGATTTGGAACTTGCTTTCAAACGCGACGAAAGAGTAATCCGCTATCTTACTACAAAATTAGATAAGCATGGCGTAGAGTATGCAGCGCAAAGAAGAGCTAAACTAAAATCTGAAAAAAAATCTTAATTTTTAACCCTTAAAGAAAAGAAAAATGGCAATAGACGAAATGGCACAACAAGCCGCACAAGGCGGTGAATCTGAGGTGAAATTCCTTACTCCTATTGATATCAATACAAAATCTGAAAAGAAATATTGTAGATTCAAAAAATATGGAATTAAATATGTAGATTACAAAGATCCAAATTTCCTTCTTCAGTTCGTAAATGAACAAGGTAAGATTTTACCAAGAAGATATACAGGGACTTCCCTTAAATATCAAAGAAAAATTTCTGCAGCTATTAAAAGAGCTAGGCATTTAGCGTTGATTCCTTATGTGGCTGATGGGCTAAAATAAGCACTTAGGATAGCATAACAAGAATGAAATAGACTTTGTTTATTCAAATTTATTAAAAACTCTTGTTGCTGAATTATTTTAATTTAAAATTCTAACTAAAAAAGGACAACAACAAAATGGAAATTATTCTAAAAAAAGATGTAGAAAACTTAGGACTTGAGTTTGATACTGTAAATGTGAAGCCAGGCTATGCCAGAAACTTCCTTATTCCTCAGGGGTTTGCAGTTTTGGCAACACCTAAAAATAGAGCAATACTTGCAGAAACTTTAGAGGTGAGAAGAGAAGAAGAAGCGAAACTAATTGCTGAAGCTAACAAAATCGTGGAAGCTCTTAAGAAAACAACTGTTTCTATCGCGGCTAAAGTGGGTACAGGAGATAGATTATTTGGTTCTATCAACAACCACAATCTTGCTGAAGCTTTGGAAAAAGCAGGTGTGAATGTAGAAAGAAAATACATTAAAATACCGGGAAATACCATTAAAAGACTTGGTAAATTTACAGCTAAAATCCGTCTTCACAGAGAAGTGGAATACGACTATGAATTTGATGTAGTTCCAGACGCCCCGGTGGTAGAGGAACCAAAAGCAGAGAAAAAAGAAGAACCAAAAGCAGAAGCTTAAATAACTTTTTAACTCTTAATATATAAAATCCTATTCCATATGGAGTAGGATTTTTGTTTGAAATTTACCTTAAAAGAATAAGGCACGGTAGCGAATATTACGGCTTTTTTTATTATTTTTGCAATCTATCAGTATTAAAAAATGGAAAGGAAAACAATAAAAGATCTTCTTACAGATTATAAAACCATCTTGCATCACGATATTACGGTAATGGGATGGGTAAGAGCGTTTCGCTCAAAACGATTTATTGCACTCAATGACGGCTCTACTATTGATAATATTCAGGTAGTAGTAGATTTTGAGAATTTTGATGAAAATCTTATCAAAAATATCAATACAGCATCTTCGATAAAGGTAAGCGGAGAGTTAGTGGAAAGTCAAGGTGCAGGGCAGTCGGTAGAGATTATTGCTAAAAAAATAGAACTTTTAGGAGATAACTTCTTCGAAGAATTACAATCTACTATTTTGCAGCCTAAAAAACACTCTTTGGAGAAACTTCGCGAACAAGCACATTTGAGATTTCGTACGAACCTTTTTGGTGCTGTGTTCAGAGTAAGGAGTGCAATAAGTTTTGCAATTCATCAGTTCTTTAACCAAAATCAATTCTTTTATCTTAATACCCCTCTTATTACAGGAGCCGATGCAGAGGGGGCCGGAGAGATGTTTGGAGTAACAGCTTTTGATTTGGACCAAATTCCCAAAGATGAGAATGGAGATATAGACTATACACAAGATTTCTTTGGTAAAAAGACCAATCTTACGGTATCAGGTCAGTTGGAAGCAGAAACAGCAGCAATGGGATTAGGTAGGGTATATACCTTTGGGCCTACTTTCCGTGCAGAAAATTCTAATACTACAAGACACCTCGCAGAGTTTTGGATGGTAGAGCCGGAAGTGGCTTTTAATAATCTTGAAGATAATATAGATCTTGCAGAGAATTTCTTGAAATATGTTATTCAGTATGTTTTGGAGCATTGTAAAACCGATTTGCAGTTTTTAGACAAACGCTTTGCAGAAGAACAAAAACAAAAGCCTGAAAAAGATAGAGCCAAGGAAGGTTTAATAGAAAAGCTGGAAAATATTGTTAAAAAACGCTTCAAAAGGGTTAGCTATACCGAAGCTATAGAGATATTGATGAACTCTAAAGAAAATAAGAAGGGTAAATTCCAATTCCCTGTAGAAAGCTGGGGGGCAGATTTGCAATCTGAACACGAGCGTTATCTTGTAGAGAAACATTTTGGCTGCCCTGTCGTCCTTTTTGATTATCCAAAGGAAATCAAGGCTTTTTATATGAGATTAAATGATGACGGTAAAACTGTAGCAGCTATGGATGTACTGTTTTCAGGCATTGGAGAGATTATCGGTGGTTCGCAGAGAGAAGAACGCATAGATGTATTACGCCAAAAAATGAAAGAAATGAATGTAGATGAAGAGGAGCTTTGGTGGTATATAGACACGCGTAAGTTTGGTTCTGTACCACACGCCGGATTTGGTTTAGGGTTAGAAAGATTAGTATTATTTGTGACAGGAATGAGTAATATTAGAGATGTGATTCCTTTCCCAAGAACACCTAAAAATGCAGAGTTTTAGACATTATGCTTAAACAATCTCAACAATTAAAAACAGTACAAAAACTTGCACCACAGCAGATTCAGCTGATGAAACTCATTCAGCTCCACACTCTTGATTTTGAAAAAGAAGTAGAAAAAGAATTGGAGGAAAATCCTGCTTTAGAGCGTGTAGAAAATGAACAAATAAAAGAAGAGGAGTTTTCGGAATTAGATAAAATGAATGACGAGGATGCTGAAATAATTGACACAGAGTTCGATGTAGATGAATATCTCTATGATGATGAGCCTTCTTACAAAACGGTATCAAGTAATTATTCTACTGATGATGAGGATTTTGATAATGAAAGTCTGCTCACCGAAGGTCAAACGATGTATGATTATTTAATTGAGCAAATACACCTCAGAAGAATAGAAGGAGAAGCACTGAAAATAGCAGAATATATCATCGGTACATTGGATAATGATGGATATCTGCGAAGAGAAATAAAGTCTGTGGTTGATGATTTGGCATTTTCTCAAGGTATCTATACCGATGAAAAAAAGGTAGGAGAGGTTCTTGTCAATTATGTTCAAAAGCTTGATCCTGCGGGGGTGGGAGCCAGAGATTTGAGGGAGTGTTTATTGCTTCAGATTAAATACAGAAATCAAAATCATTCTGATGCTTATTCAGAGCTTGCAGAGAAAATTTTAGAGAAGTATTTTGAAGCTCTAAGCAATAAGCATTATAAAAAAATAATTCAGCGTTTAGGTTGTACAGAGGAATCACTGAAAAAGGCAGTAGATATCATTAGCCATCTTTCACCAAGATTGGGTGGAAGTTTTGATACTCAGACGATTACTATTAACCACGAGATTATCCCAGACTTTACAATACAAGTGAAGGATAAGAAGGTTATTCCATTGCTCAACGGCAGAAATGCCCCGCAACTAAGGGTTTCTGATGAATACAAAGAAGTACTCTCCACCTATTCACACGATAAAGAGTCTAAAGACCATAAACAAGCGGCTCTTTTTGTAAAGCAAAAATTAGATGCAGCGAAATGGTACATTGATGCTGTTAACCAAAGACAAAACACACTGATGGCAACAATCAAAGCCATAGTGAAAATTCAGCACGAATATTTCCTAACAGGAGATGACAAGTCGTTAAAACCAATGATTCTAAAAGATGTTTCTGAAGAAACAGGCTATGATATTTCCACAATTTCCAGAGTCGTAAAAAGTAAATATGCCGATACGCCTAATGGTATTGTCCTGCTGAAAGATTTGTTTTCTGACAGCCTTACCAATGACGATGGTGAGGAAGTGTCTACCAAAGAAGTGAAAACCTATCTGCAAGATGTCGTGGATAAAGAAAACAAAAGAAAACCATACACAGATGATGCTTTAGTGAAAATATTGAAAGACAAGGGATACAACATTGCTCGTAGAACAGTAGCTAAATACAGAGACCAGCTGAATATTCCTGTAGCAAGACTAAGGAAAGAGCTCTAATAATAATAACATAATATCATTTAATGGGAAAGTATAAAGGGAAATTTATATTAAACACACAAGGCGTTCTGATAATACTCTTTACTTATTTAGTTGTTAATTTATTTTTAACGGGGATAGGTATGGTTGTAGGAATAGAGTATATGCAGGATGCTTATTTTCAGGCAGGTTCTTATTTCCTTTTGTTTGGTTTGATTATTTGTTCGTTTGACTACTTCGTTGTTCTAAAAGAAACGGGCAAACATTTTTCTCCCGACTTAAAAAAAGTGCCGCTCAAAACCTATTTGCTTATATTCCCAATGGTGATTGGAATGATGTTAATTTCTGATTATTTTGTAGCGTTAATCCCAACTAATAAAGGTATTCTCAAAGATTGGTATAATGCAATGGTACAAGCTATTAATGTACTTCAGCAAAAAGAATACATACTCATTCTTGTTACTGTTATTTTAGCCCCAATATTAGAGGAAATACTTTTCCGAGGCATCGTGATGAAAGGGCTTATAAATAGAGGGATAAATCCAAAATCTGCTATACTGATGTCTGCACTGGCATTCGGTATTACACACGCTAATCCTTGGCAATCCGCAGGGGCTTTTCTTATGGGGCTTGCCTTAGGTTTGGTTTATTACAAAACAGAGTCTATCTACGCTTCTATACTGCTACATAGTTTTAATAATCTCATCTCTGTCCTAATGATGATTTATAGCCCAAACTCCAATACTTATTCTAAACTATTTAACATCCCGAATTGGTGGATTTTAGCAATAGGAGTACTCTTGTTCAGTGTATTTTATTATCTTTTTATGCATAGAGAATCCTCCATAAAACAAATAAAATAAAAAAATGAAATTAGAACATAGAAACTTACTATTAGGGATACACTCCGCATTAGACGATACTTTTTTTGGGGAAAACAAATACGCCGATAAAGTTTTAGAAAGACTACTGAAAACACAAAAAAAATGGGGCAGCCAAGACAGAGCTGTAGTTTCCGAAATATTTTACAATATTATCCGTTGGAAAAAGCGTTTGGAGTATTATATGGGGGAAGGTGTAAAACCCGGTAATCTTTATAAACTAATTTTAGTATATTTGATTTGGAGTGAAACCGAATATCGAAGATTTGAAGAATTTCAAGGGATAAAAATAGCAGACAGCATTGCTAAGATAAAAAAAAGGAATTTCCCTAATAAAGCTATAGAATATTCTATACCCGAATGGCTGGTTAATCAATTTCAGACAGAGCTTCCGAATGTTTGGGAGAGAGAAATGAACATACTGAACGAGCAAGCACCTTTGGTATTGCGGACCAATGCGCTGAAAACAACACCGGAAGAGCTGTGTGAAGCTCTAAGAGAAAGGAATGTGGCGTGTCATACCCTTAGGGGGTATCCAGATGCTGTGGAGCTTGAAGAAAAGAAAAATGTATTTTTGACGGAAAGTTTCAAAAATGGCTGGTTTGAAGTTCAAGATGCAAGTTCGCAGCTGATTGCGTATTATCTGGACATTCAATCAGGAATGCGTGTGGTAGATGCGTGTGCCGGTGCCGGCGGAAAAACTTTACACTTAGCGGCATTGATGCAAAACAAAGGACAAATCATAGCATTAGATATTCATCAATGGAAATTGACAGAACTAAAACGAAGAGCTAAAAGAGCCGGAGCTCATAATATTGAAACCCGTCTTATTACTGATAATAAAGTGATTAAAAGACTTTACAACTCTGCTGACAGGCTTCTGATAGATGCACCTTGTTCAGGTTTAGGGGTATTGAAAAGGAATCCGGATGCCAAATGGAAACTAAACGATGATTTTCTTTCAAGAATAAAAATAGAACAAGAAAATATCCTTCAAGATTATTCAAAAATACTGAAAAAAGGAGGGAAAATGGTCTATGCTACTTGCTCTATATTGCCATCGGAGAATCAAAACCAAGTAGAGAAATTTCTTAGCAAAAATACAAACTTTCGCCTCATTAAAGAGCAAAGCATAATGCCTTCTGAGGGCTATGATGGCTTTTATATGGCTCTTATAGAAAGAGAAAATGAATAATAATGCTAATCTTCTTTATTATTGAATACATATATAAGCATCAGCTTTTATAACTATAAAAATTGTTAATAATGATGTGTTATTTATAAATATTCTAAATTCCGTTTTCAATATTTTGCATTTTAATTTTTGTAAATTTGCGACGATTTTAAATTTTATGTGAACTAAAATTTGAGTATTTTGGTTTTTCAAAAATTTAAATTGATAAGATTTTAAAATTAGTTAGAACTTCAAAAAGTACAATTATATAAAAATAAAAAATTCTATATGAGTATTTATCAAGATTATATTAAAGAAATAGAAGAGAGAAAGGAGCAGGGACTACATCCGAAACCTATTGACGGGGCGGAGTTACTCAGCGAAATCATTTCTAATATTAGAGATGCAAATAATCCCAACAGGAAAGATCCTCTCCATTTTTTTATCTATAATACATTACCGGGTACAACGCCTGCTGCAGGTGTCAAGTCCGAGTTTTTGAAAGACATTATATTGAGCAAAGTGGTAGTGCCCGAAATTACGCTGGATTATGCTTTTGAGCTTTTGTCGCATATGAAGGGAGGACCGTCTATAAGGGTGCTTTTGGATTTGGCACTCGGCGATAATCACGATATAGCAAAAAAAGCCGCCGCTGTGCTAAAAACGCAGGTATTCTTATACGATGCTGATACTTCTCGCCTTAAAGAGGCTTACGAAAAAGGAAATGTCATAGCAAAAGAAATTTTAGAAAGCTACGCTAAAGCAGAATTCTTCACAAAACTACCCGAAGTACCCGAAGAAATAAAAGTGGTAACTTATGTAGCAGGTGAGGGTGATATCTCTACGGACTTGCTTTCACCGGGTAACCAAGCACACTCTCGTTCGGATCGCGAATTGCACGGGAAGTGTATGATTAGTTCAAAAGCACAAGAAGAAATTAGAGCTTTGCAGGCACAGCATCCAGATTGCAGCGTGATGCTGGTTGCAGAGAAAGGAACAATGGGAGTAGGGTCTTCGAGGATGTCAGGGGTGAACAATGTGGCACTTTGGACTGGAAAACAAGCCAGCCCTTATGTTCCGTTTATCAATATTGCACCGATAGTTGCGGGGACTAATGGTATTTCGCCTATATTCTTGACGACGGTAGATGTAACGGGTGGTATCGGGATAGACCTTAAAAACTGGGTGAAAAAACAAGATAAATATGGCAATGTTGTATTAAACGACAAAGGAGAACCGGTTTTGGAGGAAGTGTATTCTGTAGCTACAGGGACTATCTTGACTATTAATACGAAAAAGAAAAAACTATATAACGAAGACAGAGAATTGATAGATATTTCCAAATCTCTGACTCCTCAAAAATTAGAATTCATAAGAGCAGGCGGTTCTTATGCCGTTGTATTCGGAAAAAAAATACAGACTTTTGCCGCAGAAGTTTTGGGCGTAGAGCCAACGCCAGTATTCGCAAAATCAAAAGAAATTTCCAATGAAAATCAAGGACTTACTGCCGTAGAGAAAATATTTAACAAAAATGCAATAGGTAAAACTCCGGGCAAAGTATTGCACGCAGGATCTGATGTTCGCGTGAAAGTAAATATTGTAGGTTCGCAAGATACAACAGGTCTGATGACGGCACAAGAGCTTGAATCTATGGCTGCAACAGTGATTGCCCCTTCGGTAGATGCCGGATATCAGTCGGGCTGTCATACCGCTTCAGTTTGGGATAAAAAGGCACAGGCTAATATTCCCAAGCTGATGAAATTTATGAATGATTTTGGCTTGATTACCGGAAGAGACCCTAAGAGTGTTTATCCGCCAATGACCGATGTTATCCACAAAGTATTGAACGACCTTACCGTAGACGAATGGGCGATTATTATCGGTGGAGACTCTCACACAAGAATGTCCAAAGGGGTAGCTTTCGGTGCCGATTCGGGTACTGTAGCACTTGCTTTGGCTACGGGAGAAGCTTCTATGCCTATTCCAGAGTCTGTAAAAGTAACCTTTAAGGGGGAGATGAAAGAGTATATGGATTTCCGAGATGTGGTACACGCGACTCAAGCACAGATGCTTCATCAGTTTGACGGAGAAAATGTATTCCAAGGCAGAATCATCGAGGTTCATATCGGTACATTATTGGCCGACCAAGCCTTTACATTTACCGACTGGACTGCCGAAATGAAAGCCAAAGCGTCTATCTGTATCTCTCAAGATGATACCTTAATCCAGTCATTGGAAATTGCGAAAAGCCGTATCCAGATTATGATTGACAAGGGTATGGATAATGACAAAAAGGTACTTCACAGGTTGATAGAAAAAGCAGACAAGAGAATAGCTCAGATAAAATCGGGAGAAAAACCGGCATTGAGACCGGACGAAAATGCGAAGTATTATGCAGAAGTAGTGATAGACCTTGATGCTATAGCAGAGCCAATGATTGCCGACCCGGATGTGAATAACGAAGATGTATCCAAAAGATATACCCACGACACCATTAGAGGATTGTCTTATTATGGTGGAACCAAAAAGGTAGATTTGGGATTTGTAGGGTCTTGTATGGTTCACAAAGGTGATTTGAAGATTCTCTCCCATATGTTGAAAAATTTAGAAGAGCAGTACGGAGAAGTAAAGTTCAACGCACCTTTGGTAGTTGCTGCACCTACTTATAACATTATTGATGAATTAAAAGCAGAGGGCGACTGGGAATTGTTAGAAAAGTATTCAGGATTTGAGTTTAATGATGCGGCTCCGAAAAATGCGGCACGCACCGAATATGAGAATGTATTGTATCTGGAGCGTCCGGGATGCAATCTCTGTATGGGTAATCAAGAGAAAGCGGAAAAAGGAGATACTGTAATGTCTACATCTACGCGTCTTTTCCAAGGCAGAGTAGTAGAGGACTCTGAGCGTAAGAAAGGGGAGTCGCTATTGGCTTCTACGCCGGTGGTGGTACTTTCTGCCATCTTAGGAAGAATTCCGACTCTGGAAGAATACGAAAAAGCTGTAAAAGGCATTGAGCTTACGAAATTCAAACCATCTAATAGACAGTTGGTTCATTAGTAAATTATATATGAATTTTGAAAAGGAGCGGAAGTCTTAAATTTTTAGGCTTCCGTTTTTTAGTAATATATAAAATATGTTCTTAAAGACTTTTTGTAAGGATATGTGATAAATAGTATAAAAAAAACTATATAAAACCTAAGTTCAAATATAAAAAGCGACAAATGAGATAAAAGTTTTATTTCTATTAAGAGGATTCTTTTAAAAGAAATAGAGAAAAACAAAAAATCTTTCTCTCGTAAAGTTGAATGTTAGACCTTTATTTTCCGAACAAAAATAAAATGGGTTCATTAACGACCCCCTCCCAAAAAGTGTGTAAACTAAAAAGCAAGGGCTTGGAATTATATTCTGAGCCTTTGTTCAAAAATAAGCATAAATTGATTCAAAATCAAGCCCCAGCTTCTGATCGGCATCAACCATTTTTTTGTGGCCTCTCGTATGGCTAAATACACCGATTTTGTAACTGCTTCATCTGTAGGGAATGACATTTTATTTTTAGTGTATTTCCTAATCTTTCCGTTCAGATTTTCGATTAAATTGGTGGTGTAAATAATTTTTCTAATTTCAATAGAAAAATCAAAAAATACGATCTTTCCAAACCATATATCGGCAAGCGTTTCGTATCTGTTCATTTGTTTTTTTATGGTTTTTTAAAGGTATTCACGAATGCTCTGCATTTGATGCACCAAACAAATCTGCAGGGAAAACAGAGCGTATCATTTGGGTAAATCCGTTTAAATTATAAGTGCGGTAATGAGGATATCTTCTACACCCCAAGCCTTTAAATCGGTTAAAACATTCATCCAAAAAGCTGAGCTTTCATTCTTTTCAAGCCACATGCCGAGCACCTCTTTCTTATCCGAACGATTTAAGCCTACGACAAGATAAATGGTTTTATGAATGATTTTTTGAATTTTCTCTGACTTTAAACACCATGCGTCCATCCAAACGATTAAATATAAATCCTCTAAGGGGTGATTTTGCCAGGCAACCATCTCGGAGACCACCGCATTAGTGATGCGCGAAATGGTGGAGGCGG
The DNA here is from genome assembly GCF_900101995.1 of Riemerella columbipharyngis. Lineage (GTDB taxonomy): Bacteria > Bacteroidota > Bacteroidia > Flavobacteriales > Weeksellaceae > Riemerella > Riemerella columbipharyngis. Next base: position 72,316 of record NZ_FNAS01000004.1, read on the forward strand.
ACACCTCAAAATCATACAAATCCTTAATTTGTTTTCATTATCCAGATGAGCGTCTAGCTCTGCTGAAAGCATGTGTTCTACTGCTTTTTTTGTACAGTTCTTTGAAGAAGGAATTAAGGTCTTCTCTATTTTTAAAGGACTTGTAGAAATCCTTGTTGTTTAATAGTTCTTTTTTGTTCATAACTATGTAAGTTTAATTAAAGTATTTTTAATCATTAAAGTTATTTCTGAAAATTTTTAGTTTATATAGTTCGTGGGATAGTACTATTTCTAAAACAATTCCCCTGGCTTAAGAGGTCTATTGATATTCAGGTGTTGGTATGCCTTTTCTGTTACCTCACGCCCTCTCGGTGTACGGATAATAAAACCTTCTTGTATCAAAAACGGTTCATAGACTTCTTCCAATGTTTCGGGATTTTCCCCTATGGAGGTTGCCAGAGCGGATATTCCCACAGGTTTACCCTTGAAATTTTCTATCATTACCCTCATTATTTTATTGTCCATATCGTCTAGCCCAAATTCATCTACATTCAGAGAATTTAAGGCGTATTTGGTAATGTTGATTTCCACTTCTCCGTTGCCTTTTATTTCTGCGAAATCTCTCACACGGCGGAGCAAGGCATTGGCTATTCTCGGCGTCCCCCTGCTTCTTCGTGCTATTTCCAATGCCGCATCTTCATATATAGGTACACCCAAAACCCTCGCACTACGCTCGATAATCATACCCAAAAGCTCTACATTGTAGTATTCCAATCTTGCTTGTATCCCAAATCTCGCCAGCATAGGTTTGGTAAGCATTCCGCTGCGGGTAGTCGCTCCTACAAGAGTAAAAGGATTAAGCCCTATCTGTACGCTTCTCGCATTGGGTCCGGTTTCCAGCATTATATCTATTTTGAAGTCTTCCATTGCAGAATAAAGATACTCTTCTACTACAGGTGAAAGTCTATGTATTTCATCGATAAAGAGGACATCGTTCTCCTCAAGATTCGTAAGCAATCCTGCCAAACTTCCGGGCTTATCAAGAACAGGCCCCGAAGTTACTTTGCAGCCAACGCCTAATTCATTTGCGATAATATGTGCCAATGTCGTTTTTCCCAGTCCAGGAGGACCGTGCAGAAGAGTATGGTCTAAAGCTCTTCCTCTGTTTTTGGCTGCTGCTACAAAAACTTCTAAATTATCAAGTGTTTTCCTCTGTCCTGCAAAATCTCTAAAACTTTGCGGGCGGATTTTTTCCTCCTGGTTTAGTTCCTCTTTGGAATAATTTTCTTTATCGGGGTGTAAAAAATCAGGCATAATTAAATTATCATCAGTGCCAAAGATAAGAGTTTTTGCCGAAATATAAAATGAAATTCGTATTTTAGCAAAATGAAATTGATAGGACCTTTCAAACAGATCGTTACCTTGGCAGGGCTTCCCCTGAGAGGTAAAATAAACGACGAGCAATTAGAAATTCTCTCGGATGCAGGGATATTGACAAACAACGGTAAAATAAAATCTGTGGCAGATTATTCTACCCTGAAAAAACAAAATCCTACCGCCGAGCTGGAAATAATACACGGAGAAAAAGTAGTGCTTCCTGCCTATACAGACAGCCATACACACATTTGTTTTGGTGGTAGCAGGGCTCAGGATTTCGCTATGAGAAATGCCGGGAAAACTTACCTTGAAATAGCAGAAAAAGGTGGCGGCATATGGAGCTCCGTAGTAGATACGAGAGAGGCTTCTGAAGAATGTTTAGTAGAAACCCTCAAAACTCGCATAGATTATCTTGTTTCATTAGGAATCACGACGATAGAAATAAAGAGCGGCTACGGACTAAACCTTGAAAGCGAACTAAAAATGCTTAGAGCTATTGATAAAGTAAAAACGTTTACAAAAGCTGTCATTGTACCTACATGCTTGTCGGCTCATACCAAACCTAAGGATTTTGAAGGGGATAACCAAGATTATTTGAACTATATATTAGAGGAAATTTTACCTGTCGTAAAGTCCGAAAACCTCGCTAAAAGGGTAGATATATTCATTGAGAAATCCGCTTTTCAGCCTGATGAAAGTAGAGATTTTTTATTAAAAGCAAAGACAATGGGCTTTGAGCTGACGGTACATGCCGACCAATTTACCCCTGGCAGTTCCCGCATTGCAGTGGAAGTAGGAGCTAAATCTGCCGACCATTTAGAAGCTACCGCAAATGAGGATATTGAATTCTTGGCACAGTCCGATACCGTAGCCACAGTGCTGCCCGGTGCCAGTTTAGGGCTTGGCGAGCCGTTTGCCCCGACACGAAAATTATTAGACGCCGGAGCCATATTGGCAATAGCCAGTGATTGGAACCCCGGCTCTGCACCTATGGGCGACCTCATTACGCAAGCCTCTGTTTTGGCGACTTTTCAAAAGCTTTCTACCGCCGAGATATTGGCAGGAATTACATTTCGCTCTGCTTACGCTCTGGGGGTAGAGGATGTGGGTATTTTGGCAGTAGGTAAAAGAGCGGACTTTGTAGTCTATGATACCAACGATTTTAGAAATATCCTCTATTATCAAGGGCGACTTAAACCCACACAAATCTACATATCTGCCGAGAAACTATGACTTTCAAATAGTATTAAATTCTGGCTGATGTTGATACTATATGACAAAAGTATTGGGGTAATATGTTAAAAGTATTGTTTATATCTTTAATACAAGATGAAGTTCATTGAAATAGATACTACAACCCTAAGATTGGTTTCTCATAACTGAAGATCCAATGAGATTAGCCGACAACAATCCTATACTATACGGATATGTGGTCGACAACGATTTGTGAATTAATCTTTTCTAGCTGAATGTTATTATAGAATCTTTAAAATCTTATTCTACGAAACAATAAGGGTATATCAAGGGATAAGTATACAAATACAGGATAAGCAAAAAAGAAAAAGACCGATGTATAGAAAATAATTTATTACTTATGTTAAAGGAAAACAAATCCTTAGAAAATAGAACTTTTTTTATATTTTAGTTTACGAAAATAAATTAGATAACGATATATGTATCATAAATTATTGTATTCTTTAAGTTATCTTTCGGTTATAGGGAGAAGGTATGATTTTATATCAACTTTATGTATCCAGAGAAGAGTTTTAATCTTGTTGAACCAGTTGTTGCAATGCTGCTAATTTGTTTGAGATTTTTTTACATCCCGAAGAATGGCAAGAATAGCTGAATGAAACAGATGTTATCATATATAGTGTATTAAAAGAGATTTTTTTGTAAAATTGATAATTATATGATAGTGTACTATATTGATATGCGAATATCTGGATAAAATTTGAATTTAATATAATTTCATTTCATGCAAATTCTTAAAATTTAATTTTTAAACAAACTCTAAAAGAAAGCGGAGGTATTTCAAATTTCGTTATCAATTTAAAAATAATTTTTATCTTTACAACATATTATTAAAGTTATATCAATGAAAAATATTTCTACGGCGCTGTTCTACGCTTCTTTGGCGTGCTGTGCAGTGTCTTGCAGTACGATGAAAACAGCAAAAGATATGGCGGAAATTCTTGTGCCTGCGGGAAATCCGTTTTTACAAAAAAGTCCGCTTCAGGATCAAGCGCCTCAGTTTGATAAGATCAAGGACTCGGACTTCAAGCCGGCTTTTGATTATGGATTGAAAGTCCAAGATTTAGAGATTAAGAAAATTGCGGATAATCCTATGCCTGCCACTTTTGAGAATACCGTTTTGGCATTGGAAAAAAGCGGAAGGGTACTGAAACGGGCGCAGATTACTTTTGATAATCTTACAAGTGCCAATACCAATGATGCTTTGCAGAAGTTACAAGAAGAATACGCCCCAATCTTTGCGGCGCATAACGATAATATTTACCTCAATTCCAAACTCTACAACCGCATCAAAAAAGTTTATGAAAACAGAGTCGGTTTAGATCCGGAAAGCAAACGCTTGGTAGAGTATTTCAAACAAGAGTTTGAGACCGCGGGAGCTAATCTCTCGGACAGCAAAAAAGACGAACTCAAGAAAATCAATGCGGAATTGGCATCGTTATCTTCTTTGTACGCTAATAAATTGCTTTTAGCCAGAAAAAATGGCGGTGTTTTGATAAAAGATGTAAAAGAATTGGACGGGCTTTCCCCTGACGAAATAGCGGCAACGGCAGCCGATGCCAAAGCGGCAGGATACCCGGGTGAATACCTTATTGCACTGCAAAATACTACGCAGCAACCATTGCTTAAAAATCTTAAGAATAGAGAAACAAGGAAAAAACTCTTTATGGCTTCCGTAGAGAGAGCCCAGAAAGGTGATGGCGGCGATACGCGTGAAACGATAGAGAAAATCATCAAACTCAGATTGAAAAAAGCGCAGCTTTTGGGTAAAGATTCTTATGCCGCTTGGTCGCTTCAAGACCAGATGGCGAGAACACCGGATGCTGTTTTCAAACTTCTTTCGGAATTGGGCAAACCAGCGATAGAACAAGCCAATCGTGAGGCGGTTGATATTCAGAAAGTCATAGATGCACAGAACGGCGGCTTCAAAGTAGAGCCGTGGGACTGGAATTACTATGCAGAGCAAGTACGCAAACAGAAGTTTAACCTTGATGAAAACGAGATTAAGCCTTACTTTGAGCTTAAAGCGGTTTTGGAAAAAGGGGTATTCTTCGCCGCCAATAAATTCTACGGAATTAGCTTTAAGCAAAGAACGGATTTGCCGGTTTACAATCTCGATGTATGGACTTACGAGATTTTCGATAAAGACGGGAAGTCTTTGGGGCTTTACTATGTAGATTATTTTACCAGAGACAATAAAAACGGAGGGGCTTGGATGACAAATTTGGTAAACCAGTCTAAGCTTTTGGGGCAAAAACCGGTGATCATCAATGTATGTAATTTCCAAAAACCGGCACCTGGGAAGCCGGCACTCATCAGCTTTGATGATGTTATTACAATGTTCCACGAGTTCGGACATATGCTTCATGGATTGTTTGCCGATGAGAAATATGAAACACTGTCCGGAACCAGCGTTCCGAGGGATTTTGTGGAGTTTCCGTCTCAGTTTAACGAGAATTTTGCACTCGTTCCAGAGGTATTGAAAAACTATGCTGTCCATTACGAAACTCACCAGCCGATACCTCAGTCTTTGGTTGATAAAATCAAAAAGGCGGTTACCTTTAATCAAGGCTATGCGACTACGGAGGTGATGTCTTCTGCCACATTGGATATGGCATTGCATTCCATCAAAAATGAAGCTCAGTTTAAGCCGGTATTAGAGCTTGAAAAAGAGGCGTTGCAGAAGTACGGATTTTTAGTGCCGCAGGTACCGCCGCGTTATCATACGCCTTATTTTGCCCATATTTTCGGAGGAGGCTATGCCGCAGGTTATTATGCATATATTTGGACGGCGCTTCTACAGGCAGATGCGTGGGACTGGGTGATGCATCACGGCGGAATGACAAGAGAAAACGGAGACCGATACCGAAAATATATTTTGTCAATCGGTAATACCAAAGACCTCAACGAAGCCTACCGCGAGTTTTCGGGTAGAAATCCTGAGATCACCTCACTTCTTAGAAAAAAAGGTTTTGTAAAATAATTAAATTAAAATCCTCTTTTTAGGGGATTTTTTTATTCAAAAAAATGATGAGCAAGAAAATTTACGGACTGATAGGGAGGAATATAGCTTACTCTTTCTCTCAAAAATATTTTGAACAAAAATTTCAAAAATTATTTCTAAAAGAATGTCAATATCATATTTTTGATATAGAAGAAATTTCGGAAGTAGATCGGGTTTTCCAAAGAGAAGGCTTAGCAGGATTTAATGTTACAATTCCTTACAAAGTACAGATAATGGATTACTTAGACCTTGTAAACGAAGAGGCTGAAGCGGTAGGTGCTGTAAATACCGTAGCCCTAAAAAGAGATAAGAGAATAGGTTATAATACGGATGTTTTCGGTTTTTCCAGAACTTTGGATGTTCATCTGAAACCTTCGCATAAGAGTGCTGTCATATTAGGAGACGGCGGTGCGGCAAAGGCAGTAAGATACGTGTTAGAGCAAAGAAATATTCCTTATCTTGTGGTTTCTAGAGGTGGAGATTTTCGTTTTGAAGATTTGACGAAAGAGGAAGTCGCCATGCATTCCTTGATAATTCAATGTACGCCTGTGGGCACTTTCCCTAAGGTGGACGATTGTCTCGACTTTCCGTTTGAAGGTTTGTCGGATAAGCATTTGGTAGTGGATTTGGTGTATAATCCGGAGCAGACGGCATTTATGAAAAAATCGATAAAACAGAATGCCAAGATGGTCAATGGTTTTTTTATGCTGGAACAGCAAGCAGAGAAATCTTGGCAAATTTGGAATGACGAATAAAAAGAATCTTCTCATTATTAAATATTTATTTGATGGGAATATTGTTTTATAAAACAAACTTGTGTATATTTGCAAGGCGGTGCATCAGGACGATGCTTTTTTCAAAAATATAGAAATAAATAGAGGGGATTCCTTATAATTAAACTCATTTAGTGATGATTAAAGATTCAGAAAACTTAGAAAAAAAAGATTTAGACGTTGCACATCAGAATTTTGATGCCTCCGGAGCAGAGGCTGCCGGCGATGATTCTATAGAAGTTCAGGAAGAGCATGACGAGGAGGAGCAGGAAGAAAATGAAAAACTTTCCGTAGAACAGCTTGTAGATAAAATGGAAAAGCTGGTCAATCAAGCCAATGCCGGAGAACTTTACAAAAAAATCAACGCTCTGAGAGAGCACATTGAGGCAAAATTAAAAGATATTTTCCAGACTAAAGAAGAAGAGTACGAAGCAGAAAATGAAGATGCTTCGGCATTTAATTACGAGCATCCTTTGCAGTCTAAGTTTTCGTTTTTGGTTAATCATTTCAAAGAAAAACAAGACGAGTTTCACAAAAAACAAGATGAGGAACACGCAGAAAACCTTGTAAAAAGACAAGATATCATAGAACGCCTAAAAGGGCTTTATATCAACCCTGAGCCGGGGATAGATTTGTTTAAAGCTATTCGCAGAATAAAAGAAGAATGGGCTAATGCCGGCTTTGTGGCAAAATCGGAATTCAAGAACCTGTATAATAATTACTATTATCACCTCAATGGGTTCTACAAAATGCTTGATCTTAACAAGGAATATAGAGAGCAAGAGTACGCATATAACCTTGCAAAAAGGCAGCATATCATAGCCCGTGCCAAGGAACTTTTGGAAGAACCGAAAATCCAAAAGGCACTCAATGAGTTACAATTTTTACATAAACTTTGGAAAGAAGAGGGTGAGCCTGTGGCAGAGGAATTTAGAGATTCTACTTGGGACGAGTTCAAGGAAGTGTCTGATAAAATTCACGGGCGTAAAGCCGAACTTCTGGTGCAAGTAGAGGCACAGCAAAAAGAAAATCTGGAGAAGAAAAATGCAATTATAGAACAAATCAAAAAACTGACTTCTCCCGATAAATCGCCTAATCACAATTATTGGCAGCAATCCATCAAAAAAGTAGAGACACTGAGAGAGGATTTTTTGAAATTGGGAAGTGTTCCCAAAAAATTATCCAACCAGAATTGGACAGAATTTAAGCAAGTATTGAGAGCCTTTAATTCCACTAAAAATAATTTCTACAAGAGCCTTAAAAATATTCAAATAAAAAATTTGGAGGAAAAGCAGAAGTTGATAAAAATCGCTCAAGATAACCAAAACTCAGAAGATTGGGAAACTATGGTGCCGTTTTTCAAAAAACTGCAAAATGATTGGAAAGCGATTGGGCATGTGCCGAGAAATCAGACTAATACTATCTGGGATCAATTCCGTGAGGCGTGTAACCACTTTTTTGATAATTATCGCGAAAAAGGAGATGCGGCAGGAGATGATTGGAATGACAACTACAAGAACAAAAAATCACTCTTGGATGAGCTGAAAGCCGTAGAACAAGGGGAAGACAGCGTTAAAATAATTGAAGATATTAAGAATAAATGGAATACCATCGGGAAAGTGCCAAAGAATAAAATTGGTATCAATAACGAATTTAATAGAACTCTAAAAGAGAAACTCAGACTGAACAACCTGAATGAATTTGATTTGAAAGAGGAGGGATTGTCTGAATCTCAAATAACGGATAGAGCAAGAAAACTGAAAAATCAAATAATGGATTTGGAAGCAGAGATTGTGAAATTGGAAAACAACCTTTCGTTCTTTAACAATCCTACCAGAGACAATCCGCTTCTTAAGGACTCTTATGATAAGATAGACGACAAGAAAGCGCAGCTGGAAAGCCTCAAATCTACACTTCATCAGATGATTTCCAAATCTTAAGATGAATAGAACTATATTCGAAATGATTTTATAATTACAAGGCTTTGTTAAAGTTTGTTTTTAAGAATAATAATGAATATAGACGAAAAATACATATACCGCTGTATAGAGCTTGCTTCTAAAGCCAAAGGAGATACTTATCCTAATCCTATGGTGGGAGCAGTTATTGTACATTGCGGAAAAATTATAGGAGAGGGCTATCATAAAAAAGCCGGACAGCCACACGCAGAAATCAATGCCATCGCTTCTGTACAAGATAAATCTTTGCTTTCGGAGAGTACTATTTATGTTTCTTTGGAGCCGTGTTCGCATTTTGGGAAGACACCGCCTTGTGCTTTGGAACTTAGAGTGTTGAATTTCAAAAAAGTAGTGATAGGAACTATGGATACCAACGAGAAAGTAAGCGGCAGAGGAAAAAGGATTTTGGAAGAAGCCGGTATAGAAGTAGTTTCGGATATATTAGGGAAAGAATGCCGAGAGCTGAACAAACGCTTTTTTACTTTTCATGAGAAAAAAAGACCTTATATTATTCTGAAATGGACAGAGTCCGCAGACGGATTTTTGGATAAAGATTTTCAGCCTACGCAGATTTCCAATGCTTTGGCAAGCCAATGGGTGCACAAGATGAGAAGTGAGGAACACGCTATTTTGGTAGGGACAAAGACGGCTCTTAATGATAATCCAAGCCTTACGACGAGACATTATAAAGGAAGAAATCCCATTCGTATTTTGGTAGATTATGATTTGAAAGTACCGGTGGATTTTAATATTTATGATGATGCCTCGGATACCATTATTATCAATAGCCATAAAGACGATATTCAGAATTTGGGAAGGGTTAAAAATGTGTTTGTTCGAGCATATCGTGACAGTGGTGTGCTGGGAATGATGGAGGTATTGTATAAGCAGCAGATACAATCGCTCATTGTAGAAGGGGGACGTTTTACATTGCAGGAGTTCTTGGCTGCCGGATTGTGGGATGAGATGGTCGTCATCAGAAATAAAAATTTGATGCTCGGTAGCGGAACACCGGTACCTCGTATTGAGGCTGTGCCTCAGGAGATTAAAACCATTGGAGACAACGAAATCGCTTTTTATTATCAATAAAAATGATTTACGAATACCAGACCATAAAAGCACCGGTAGAAGGCATTTTGCTAAAAGAAAAAGGGAGCAAGTTTTTGGGCTATGCCTATCCTATAAAAGATGAAGATGAGCTGAAAGAATGCTTGGAAAAAATAAAAGAAGAGCATCCGAAGGCGACGCATCATTGCTATGCATACAGATTAGGATTAAAGGGCGAAATGTATCGTGCAAATGATGACGGAGAGCCGAGTGGTAGCGCAGGATTGCCTATTTATAATCAGCTTATATCAAAGGATTTGACTAATGTTCTTTTGTTGGTAGTAAGGTATTACGGAGGTGTAAAGCTGGGCGTAGGAAATCTCGTGAGAGTATATAAAGAAACGGCTAAAAGTACCTTGGAGGAAGCGGAATTTGTAGTAAAAGAATTAGAGTCTAAGATAAAGATCAATTTTCCTTTTAGTTTGCAAAATATCGTATTTGCTATTTTGAATAAATATGATGCTAAAATCTTGGATTTTAAGGCACAGACGCAATGCGAAATTTCGGCGGTGATAAAGACTTCACAGAAAGAAAATTTTTTAGAAGCCCTTTCGGAAATTCATCAGGTGGTATATTCTGTAGTTGAATAGGGGCTTTGGCTGAGGTTTGAGACTCTGTGTTTGTTGGGTTGGGAGATATTTTGAAAATTCCATTGGATTTTCTTTACGAAAGGCTTTTTCCTCATTGGGCAGTCTATTTGGCAGAGTTCGCAGGAGAAAGGTTTGCAGTCATCCATATGGAAGTTAAACTCTATATTTCTATCGCTGTGTTCTACAATTATTTTTATTACTTTTTCCATTTCGCTATGAGCGGCTTTTAGCTCGTAATAGTAGGGAAGTGTGATATGGGCATCTATGTGGAGATTAGCACCGAACTGTTGTACTTTCATATTGTGAATATCTATCCACTCTTTTTGCCGATGGGTTTCCAGTACATTGACAATGTCTATAAGAAGGTTTTCATCTTTTTCGTCCATTATGCCGCTCAGGGCTTTTCTTACAATTTTGTAGCCTGTAAAAATAATATAACCACCGAATAGTAGAGCCACCAAAGTATCTATCCAAAACATTTGGGTAAGGTGAACCAAAATCAAACTCAACACAACCCCAAAAGTGGTAATCGTATCGCTCTGGAGGTGTTTTCCGGAGCTTATCATCACCAAGGAATTTTCTCTTTTTCCCTTGATAAGGGAGATGGTTCCCATCAAGTAATTGGCAATCGCCGTAAGGGCTACGATGATAATCCCCCAATCTATTTGCTCTATTTTTTTATGATGAATAAATGATAATCCGGACTGTATAATAATGATAATTCCGGCAAAAATGATTAGAGCGCCCTCTATGCCAGCTGTGATGAATTCTACTTTTCCGTGTCCGTAGGGGTGGTCGTAGTCTTTTGGTTTAGCAGCAAGAAATAACGCATAAAGCCCCATAAATGCGGAGATGATATTGACAATGCTTTCCATAGCATCGGAAAAAATGGCATCGGAATCCGTAATCTGCCACGCATAGATTTTTCCAATAAACAGCAATACGCCTATAATAGCAATGTTCCTTTGGAACAAAAATTTATTCTGCTTATCAGCCATTTTCAAAGATTAGTTATCAAGGGGCAAAATTAAGAAAATTTAATATTAAGAAAATATTAAATTAAGATGCTGATAAGAAGAAATAAGTTTATTTTTATTAAATTTGAGGCAGTAATCTTACGAAAAAATAAAAATGAAAAATAAAAAAATACTTTTGATAGATGATGAGCCGGATATTTTGGAAATTTTACAGTATAATCTTGAGAAAGAAGGTTATACGGTTTATAAGGCTTCTGATTCTGATTCGGGAATAGAGATGGCAAAAGAAATTATTCCGGATTTAATACTCTTGGATGTGATGATGCCCAATAGAGACGGTATAGAGACTTGTCAGGAATTAAGAAAAATAACGGAACTCAAGCGTACTCTTATCGTATTTTTATCGGCAAGAGGGGAAGAATTTTCACAACTGGCAGGCTATGAGGCGGGTGGAAATGATTATATAGTGAAAGTCATCAAACCGAAAATTCTTATCTCTAAAATCAATGCTTTGATACAGCTTACTAACCAAGTGGAAGATATGGGTAAATGTATACAAGTAGGAAATCTAAAAATAGACAGAGATTCTTTTCGGGTATCCAAAGGCGAGCAGCAATTTTTATTACCAAAGAAAGAGTTTGATTTACTCCATCTATTGGCATCTAATACCGATAAAGTATTCAAAAGAGAGGAAATACTGGAGAAAGTTTGGGGTAATGATGTAGTCGTGGGAGAGCGTACTATAGATGTACATATTCGGAGGCTGAGAGAAAAATTAGGAATAAATAGTATAGAAACCATAAAAGGCGTAGGATACAAATTGATGGTTTGATTGTCTGAATATGAAAATGAGTAAGCTAACTGCTATTGCAGCTTTTCTGTTAACAATTTCTATGGGGGGGATTGTATTGTCTTTCAATTATCTGGCAGATGTTTATCTTGTTGAAAACGATTTTTTCTATGTATTCACAGTAGCCAGTCTGCTGATTGCTTTTGGAATAAACTATATTGTGATAGAGCGGTTGTTCAGTTATTATGGCAAAAGAAAAATCAGGCAGATTTCAGATAAATTATCAAATGAGATTGTTTCTGATAACGAGGAGATTAACTTTAGACAATTAGGGGAAAGAATACAAAAAACCACTTCCGAAATCGATATGATGAAAGAAATGGAAACCTACCGAAAAGAATACATTGGGAATATATCCCACGAGCTTAAAACACCACTTTTTACTATACAGGGTTATGTGGAAACGCTTCAAGACGGAGGTGTGGAGGACCTTAGTATTAGAGATAAATATTTAGAGCGAATAAGTAAATCATTAGACCGTTTGCTCAATATTGTAAAGGATTTGGATATGATAAACCGTTTCGAGAGCGGTGAAATTACATTGGCATATTCCAGATTTGACATTAATGCCTTAATTAAGGAGATTTTTGATTTTATGGACTTAGAAGTCCAAAAGAAAGGAGCCAAGTTATTATTCAAAGGAACGGGAGCATTGTATGTATTGGCAGATAAACAGAAAATTTCTCAAGTCCTTATAAATTTGATATCCAATTCTATACATTACTCTAATAGGACAGAGGCTACTATTACGGTTACCACCAAAGATTTAGAAAATAGAATTTCTGTGGAAGTGCAAGATAATGGAATGGGAATAAAACCTGAAATTTTGCCTCGTATTTTCGAGCGTTTCTACCGTGTAGAGAGCAGCCGGAGTAGGAGAGAGGGTGGTTCAGGGCTGGGGCTTGCTATTGTAAAACACATTATGGAGGCCCATTATCAAAGTGTTGAAGTATATAGCGAATACCTCGAAGGAGCTTGTTTTACTTTCTATTTGGATAAGGGCTGAGGACCACGGGTTCTCAAAAAAATGGCTTAAATTTGTTACCTTTGTGTTCTATAGCTTAAAAATATGAAAAATATGAGTTCAAAAATAAAATTATTTTTGTTGCCGATAGGGATAGTCACTCTTTATACATTTTTTTTATTATACAACTTTAAGAGCCTTCCGGATAAGATCTCTGTATATGGGTACGGAGATAAAGTGAAATTTGGAAGGAAAATATTTGTTTTTTTTCCGATATTGCTGAATTATCTGTTTTTAATATTTATTGGTTTTTTAATCAAAAATCCAAACAAGCTGAATTTACCAATAAAAATAGATGATGATAAAGAGCGTATTTATGCAAAAGTACAAATAAGCTTAGTTGTTTTGTGTTTGTTGTTTGTAGATGTTTTGTGTGTTTCTCTCTAAATATTTTATGGGACAAAATTATCTTGTTTTTTAATTTTTTATTACTTTTGCATTCAGTTTTTAGAGCAAATGAAGTAACAAGATGAGTAATGTTTATGATAATATTCTCGATTTGATAGGGAATACACCTTTGATAAAATTAAATCGAGTAACAGAAAGTATTCCGGCTAGTGTCTATGCTAAGATAGAGTCGGTAAATCCGGGACACTCAACTAAAGATAGAATAGCTCTTCATATTATAGAACAAGCTGAAAAAAAAGGTATTCTGAAACCTGGTGCGACCATAGTAGAAACAACTTCCGGAAATACAGGGTTTTCAATAGCAATGGTCAGTATAATCAAGGGGTATAAATGTATTTTGTCTGTTAGTGATAAGACAAAACCGGAAAAAATTGCTTATCTAAAAGCCTTGGGGGCTACGGTATTCGTTTGTCCTGCCAGTGTGCCGGCAGACGATCCCCGCTCTTACTACGAAGTGGCTAAACGAATTGCGAGGGAAACGCCTAATTCTATTTATATAAATCAGTATTTCAATGAATTGAATATTGATGCTCACTACAATACTACAGGTCCTGAAATTTGGGAGCAAACACAAGGTAAGATTACTCATTTAATAGCTTGTACAGGGACTGGAGGAACGCTCTCCGGATCTGCTAAATTCTTAAAAGAAAAGAATCCAAATATAAAAATTATTGGTGTAGATGCCGATGGTTCTATCCTAAAAACTTATCATGAGACAAAAAGTATTAACGAAGAAGAAATCCATTCTTATCAGATAGAGGGCTTGGGCAAAAATTTGATTCCATCTGCACTTTTATTTGATTTAATCGATGAGTTTGTAAGAGTGGATGATGAAAATAGTGCTTATAGAACAAGAGAAATAGCATTAAAAGAAGGGATTATGGCAGGATATACTTCAGGGGCTGCTACACAAGCTCTTTTACAGTATGCTAGAGAATATGCTTTTAAGGAGAGTGATGTTGTAGTTGTTATTTTTCCGGATCATGGTTCTCGTTATATATCCAAAGTTTATAGTGATGAATGGATGAAGGAACAAGGATTTGTAAATGAACCTTTGCATAGCTATGATGATGTTTGTAAAACAGAGTATATTAAGTAATTCGGTGAAAAATTTTATATTTGGTTGCTTTTTTTTGAGTAGCTTTTTTGTTTAGGGTATCTAATGTTTATTTTAGAATTTATTAAAAAAACTAATAAATTAATTGGTATTTAATTAATGTAGTAGCAATAAATTCGAAAGAAAATAACAGGTTTTTATTTTTATTTGATGATATGGCAATTAAATTACATTATATAAATTTGATTTTTTTTGTTTTAATAGTATAAGTATTTAATATTATTTTATTGTTTTCTGTAAAATTTTATATCCTGCAAACAAAAGTATAAGATTTTTTATTACACAGAACGATTTTTAACGGCACAAAAAAAGGAGTACTCAGAAGAGTACTCCTTTTTTATCATAGATATATTATTAATTATTTAGATAAGGTTCATTAGCTACACGTCCTGCCTGTAACTTTCTCCAGTTATAGCTTCCATCTTGAGAAGCATCACCACCTGTGAAAACACAAGCTTCAAAAAATCCTCCTCGGCTTGTTGTTACATAAATAATAGTCCCTTGGTTTACTCTACCACATTGATTCTCCCGTGGAGTAGTATTCCCCTGCAATCTAATCCCTTCAGGATTCACATGAAACTTAGCGGTTGCTGAAGCTGCATTAATATCAGGATCTGCTTCCAAATTATCAATACCTACCCCTACTTTTCCACTCGCTACAACAGTAAAAGCATCCTTTTTATTAGTAGGCAACCCAGCACCTACAGTAAATAAACGATTTGAACCCGTTGTATTATACTTACCGACTGCCACAGAGTAACTACTACCTTGGGTTGAAGTACCTTGCCCCATGGCTACTGAAAATGATCCCGCAGATGTTGTTCCAAAGCCCATAGCAACTGAATTATTCCCAGTTGCCCCAGTTCCTGGAGTAATAGCTCTACTTAAATCTACGGCATTTTCACCTAAAACACCATGTTCAACACTGCTATCACTTCTTCCAATGATAGATAATCCGTTTGAGCCACTTGCTTTTTCCAAACCTGTTCTAGAGATAACATTCCCTGCTATCGTGATACCAGTGCCTGCTGTATAGCTGGTGCCTCCGGCTGTTTTTACCCATTTTGTACCATTATAGAAATAATAGCCTTTTTCTGTAATGTCTGCAACAGTAGCTCCTGATCCGGCAGAAACGTCATTAACATAGACCAATGTACCCTCTACTGGAGTGCTTATATTAGCAACTCTCTGTTTGGTAAGTATAGGAACGATTATCCCCTCGTTGGTAGTTCCGTTGGAATCTTTTGCTTCTACTTGCAAAGTTGCTTTTGGGCTTTCTGTATTTATCCCTACTTTTCCCTGCTGTGCAGAAACTGACGCTGCAACAAATAAACCAATAGCCATTAAACCTGGCTTCAAAAATGTTTTCTTCATTTAATTAAAATTTTTGTATAATATGTCCTTGTTAATTCAATTACATTACTAATGGAAACTTAGCAAACTAAAGACTCAATCACCTAAAATTTGATGCAATGACATCTAATTGAGTCTTTATAATTTTCAATTCCAATCTGCAAATATATTAAAAATATTTTATTTCACTATTTTTTTTCAATTTTTAATGTAGTGTATTTAAGATCATTATTAAATATATAATCACAAGTATTTGTTTCTTGAAGGCAATAAATTATTTTAAAAAAGTTTTACATGAAGTCTTATTTTTTTCTTATATTCGCAGACTATTTTAATTCAAATTATTAATAGATGAAAAATTTCAATGAATATAACGGTCTGGATTTAATAAGTATAGCCCAAGATGTAGAGAGGTTTTGGAAAAAGAATGACACTTTCAAAAAATCTATGGAGATCAGGAAAGGAAATCCTGAATTTGTATTCTATGAAGGACCACCTTCCGCTAATGGTATGCCCGGAATCCACCATGTGATGGCAAGAACTATAAAAGATATCTTCTGCCGTTACCAAACCCAAAATGGGAAATTGGTGTTTAGAAAAGCTGGCTGGGATACGCACGGCCTGCCGGTAGAATTGGGGGTGGAGAAAGAACTGGGTATTGTGAAAGAGGATATTGGTAAAAAAATTTCTGTAGAAGATTATAACCAAGCTTGCCGTGATGCCGTGATGCGTTATACTGATGTTTGGAATAATCTTACCGAGAAGATAGGTTATTGGGTAGATTTGGAAAACCCTTATATCACCTACAAATCCAAATATATGGAAAGCGTGTGGTGGTTGCTGAAAGAGCTATATAAAAAAGGATTGATTTATAAAGGCTATACGATACAGCCTTATTCTCCAAAAGCAGGAACAGGGCTGTCTTCCCACGAGCTTAATCAGCCTGGTACTTATAGAGATGTTTCGGATACGACGATTGTAGCACAGTTCAAGGTAGAAAAAGAATCTACGGCATTGTTCAATGATGTGGACGGCGATGTACATATCTTAGCATGGACAACTACCCCTTGGACGCTACCTTCCAATACAGCTTTGACCATAGGAAAACACATTGACTATGTCTTAGTGAAAACCTTCAACCAATATACAGGTGAGCCTGTGAATGTGGTTTTGGCAAAAGTCTTATTGAATAAAAACTTTGGTAAAAAATACTTTGAGGGCAGCGATGAGCAACTGAGCCAATACAAGCTGGAGGACAAAACCATTCCGTATAAAATTTTTAAAGAATTTAGAGGAGCAGAATTAGTAGGAACTAAGTACGAGCAGCTTGTGCCTTGGTTTACTCCTGATGAGGGTGCAGAAAAAGCATTCCGCGTGATACCGGGAGACTTTGTAACCACCGAAGACGGAACGGGTGTCGTACATACTGCTCCTACTTTTGGTGCAGATGATGCCAGAGTAGCGAAAGAGAACGGAATCCCGCCAATGCTTGTAAGAGATGAAAGAGATAATTTGGTTCCGCTGGTGGATTTGCAGGGTAAATTTATTTCGGGAGAACGAGTACCGGAGCTTTTTGCCAATAAATATATTAAAAACGAATATTATACAGAAAACGCACCCGAAAAATCTTGGGATGTGGAGCTTGCCATATTGCTGAAAACAGAAAATAAAGCCTTTAAGGTAGAGAAATATACCCACTCTTATCCTCACTGTTGGCGTACGGATAAGCCTATTCTTTATTATCCGATGGACTCGTGGTTTGTAAAAATGACCACCGTAAAAGAGCGTTTGGTAGAGCTTAACAGAGAGGTGAATTGGAAGCCTAAGGCGACAGGAGAAGGGCGTTTTGCCAATTGGCTGGAGAATGTAAATGATTGGAATTTATCGCGTTCCAGATACTGGGGTATCCCTCTTCCGATATGGAGAACCGAAGATTTGAAAGAAGAAAAAATCATCGGCTCGGTAGAGGAATTTATTCAAGAAATAGATAAAGCCGTAGAGGCAGGCGTAATGGCAGAAAATCCTTATAAAGGTTTCCAAGTAGGAGATATGTCGGAGGAGAATTACGACAAAATAGACCTTCACAAAAATATAGTGGACGAGGTTATTTTAGTCTCTGATAGCGGAAAACCGATGAAACGCGAAACAGACCTTATAGATGTGTGGTTTGACTCTGGCTCTATGCCTTATGCCCAGCTGCATTATCCGTTTGAAAACAAATCTCTAATAGATGAGGGGGAAGCTTTTCCTGCGGATTTTATAGCGGAGGGCGTAGACCAGACAAGAGGATGGTTCTACACGCTTCATGCTATTGCCACTACGGTATTTGACTCTGTGGCTTACAAAAATGTAGTGTCAAACGGCTTGGTATTGGATAAGAACGGACAAAAAATGTCCAAGCGTCTTGGTAATGCAGTAGATCCTTTTGCCACATTAGAAAAATACGGTCCGGATGCTACCCGCTGGTATATGATTTCTAATGCCAATCCTTGGGAAAACTTAAAATTTGATATAGACGGAATAGACGAGATTAGGCGTAAATTCTTTGGGACATTGTACAATACTTACTCGTTCTTCGCCCTTTATGCCAATGTAGACGGTTTCCGATACGAAGAAAAAGAAGTAGAAAACCGCCCTGAGATAGACCGTTGGATTTTGTCGGAGCTTAATCTTCTTATCAAAGAAGTAAAAACGTTTTATGAAGATTATGAACCAACTAAGGCTACGCGTATTATCAATACTTTTGTTAATGACAATCTTAGTAATTGGTATGTAAGACTTTGCCGTCGTCGTTTCTGGAAAGGCGATTATACGGAAGATAAAATCTCTGCATACCAAACGCTTTATACTTGCTTAGAAACGGTGGCAAAACTATCTGCACCGGTAGCACCGTTTTTTATGGACAGACTTTATCAAGATTTGAATGATGTTACAAGCAGAGACCATGCAGAGAGCGTACACCTTACGGATTTTCCTATCGCAAATGATGCCCTGATAGACCAAGAATTGGTGGATAAAACGCATCTCGCACAGCAGATTACTTCTATGGTATTTTCGCTAAGAAAAAAAGAAAATCTAAAAGTAAGACAGCCATTGCAAAAAGTGATGATTCCTATTCTTGACAAGAAAATAGAATCTCAGATTTTAGATATTGCAGACCTTATAAAACAAGAGGTGAATGTGAAAGAGATAGAGCTTATAAATGCAGATGAGGCAAAAGACCTTATTGTGAAGCAAGTGAAACCAAACTTTAAGGCTCTTGGTCCTAAGCTCGGAAAAGATATGAAGATGGTGGGCAGTGCGATACAGAATCTATCTGCCGAGGCTATCGCACAGCTTGAAAATGAAGGGAAAATAAGCGTAGAAGGCTACGAAATAGGAATAGAAGATGTGGAAATATCGGCTAAAGACATTCCGGGCTGGACGATCGCTTCCGAGGGTAAAATTACTGTAGCTTTGGACTTGACTCTTACCGATGAATTAAGGGCAGAAGGTGTAGCGAGAGAGTTTATCAATAGAATCCAAAATTTGAGAAAAGAAAGCGATTTTGAGCTTACGGATAAAATTAAAATTCAGTTAACAAAAAATTGTCCATATTTGACCGCAATTTTGAACAATGAAAATTATATCTCATCTGAAGTGCTTTCATCTAAGATCGAAACAGTAGAAAACTTAGCCCAAGCCCACGAGATAGAAATAGACGAACAAAAATTTAGTGTAAATATAGAAGTAGTTTAACCCCTGTGGATACGCTGTGAAAGTAGCGTATCCAATTACAAAAAGCACACAAATATGAAAACAGAAAGACAACGATACAGTGATGAAGAATTACAGGAGTTTAAGGAGCTTATAGAAAATAAAATAGAAAAAGCAGAGAAAGATTTGGCACTCATTAAACAAAATTTTATTAATGACCAAAATAATGGTACAGACGACACTTCGCCTACTTTCAAAGCGTTTGAAGAAGGAGCAGAGACGCTTAGCAAAGAGCAAAATGCTATACTTGCGGGGCGTCAGGAAAAATTTATCAGAGATCTGAAATTGGCCTTAGTGAGAATAGAAAACAAAACCTATGGTGTATGCCGCGTAACAGGAAAGCTAATCAATAAAGAACGCTTGAAAGCAGTGCCTCACGCTACGCTGAGCATAGAAGCAAAAAATAAACAGAGATAGTTTGAAGAGGTGTCCTATGTAGAATATAGGATATCTTCTTTTTTAATTATGATTTTTTATAAATAAGAATGAAAAAAATAGCATTCATTACACTTTTGATATTATTCATAGATCAGGTAACTAAAATTTATGTCAAAACTCATTTTACTCTGGGGGAAAGTATTGAAGTTTTTGGACTGAAATGGTGGCGTTTTACTTTCGTAGAAAATCCGGGAATGGCTTACGGTGTCCATTTTGGAGGACTTTTAGGTAAATATTTACTTGTGATTATTCGTGTGGTAGTGATTGCCGTTATGTTGGTTTATTTTCGGAAGTGGCTTAGAGAAGGTGCTTCTAATTATTTTATTGTACCGATGGCAATGATTTTTGCGGGAGCTGTCGGAAATCTTATTGACGGAATGTTTTACGGAATGATTTTCAATAGTGGTACTACTTTTTCGGAAAGTATAAATCACTGGATTTCCTACGACGGGGTTTCTCGTCTTGTTCCTCTTGGACAAGGTTATTCCTCGTTTATGAAAGGCTGTGTGGTAGATATGTTCCATTTTCCGTTATTCAATTTTGATTTTGCAGGGCGGCATTTTGAGTTTTTTAGTTATATTTTTAATGTTGCAGATTCTTCCATTACTATAGGATTTCTTTTTCTTATTTTGTTCAAAAATAAGGCATTCCCTAATGGGTTTGATTTTTAGATGTGTTATTCTTGCAGATAACGCTCTTTCGGAATTTTGTTCTTGTACTCAAAATTTAGCTGAATGTGTTGTAACTTTGCAATCTTCACATTTGTAATGCTTTGGTATTTAGTCCTAAAAATATAATCTTGTGGTTTTCCCTTTTTATCTTTAATTGGGGAAGCGGACAGGTGTTTTCATGGAAAAATCCCAACTTAAAAAAAGACAGTACCCTTATAGACAGCCTCGTTGCTGAGAAGATTAATAAAGATTTCTTTACCAAAGATACTTTGGACTTTATAAAAAAACAGAACAAGCTCTATATAGACGAAGCGGTATTGGTAAAGAAAAATCCCGCACAAATGCTTTCGGACCTGAACGCAAAAGGAGCCATCATCCGAGGGGTAAATTTCGGTAATACGCAGGGGTCTTCTGTGCAGAGTTCTATGGATCTTCAGATTGCAGGCAAAGTGAGCAAAGATGTCTCGGTAACGGCAAGTATCTCGGATCACAATCTTCCTATACAGGCAGACGGCTATACACAGACTTTAGATGAGTTTGATAAAATTTTCATTCGCTTAAATATAAAAAAGAATACCATTATAAAAGCAGGGAATATAGAGCCGGAGAACCATACGGGCTATTTCTCCAAATACCAAAGAAGAAGTATGGGACTGGCTCTGGATACAAAATTGGGAACGGAAAATAGTACAAGGCTTAACCTCTCTGCAGGCGTATCCCGAAGTGAGTTCCACCGCATCAGATTTCAGGGAATAGAAGGCAGCCAAGGACCGTATAGGCTGACAGGAAAGAATGGCGAAACTTTCATTACCGTAATTTCCGGCTCTGAGCAGGTTTTCTTAGATGGTGTTCTGATGAAGCGGGGAAAAAGCCAAGATTACACGATAAATTATAATACCGGAGAAATTACTTTTACGAGTTTTAGACCTATTTATCAGCAAAATTTTATTACTGTATCTTACAATTATACCAATAGAAATTATACACGGTACCTCTTTACGGGTGGAGTGCAGCGGGATTTTGACAAGTTGAAATTAGGAGTGAGCTGGTTTTCGGAGAGTGATAATAAATTTGCCCCTTTATCTCTTGACCTTAGCGAGAGAGATGAGGAAATATTGGCAAAAGCAGGCAGCAATCCGGCACTAATGTATGCCCCTTCCGCTGCGGAAACAAACTACGACCCCAATAAAATTCTTTATAGGAAGGTAAGCCATCCCAATGGCGATTATTACGAATTTTCTACGGATTCCAGCCTTACTCTTTATCAGGTAGCGTTTACTTATTTTGGAGAGAACAAAGGGGATTATAAAATAAAACAAACCACCAACAATGGGCAGGTTTTTGAGTATGTAGGGGCAAATAATGGAGACTACTCTCCGCTGAGGAAACTTCCTGCACCACAAAAATCACAGATGATTTCTGCTCATTCGGTATATGAGATGGATAGAGGGAGAGTCGTTACGGATTTTTCATTGAGCAACTTTGATGCGAATACATTTTCTACTTTGGACAACCATCAAAATATAGGATATGCCGGACATATCTTAGCGGAGAAAACTTTTTCTAAAAATAATTGGACAGCTACCCCTAAGGTAGAATTTAGGCATATCAGCAGTCGTTACCATATTTTAGATAGAATTAATGATGTGGAGTTTGCACGAAATTTTAACCTCTCGCAGGAATTTAATCAACGGACGCAGAACCAATTGGTATTAGGAATAGATAATCACTGGGCAAAGCAGGGAAATCTCAGTTATCAATTTAATTTACTCAATGAAAGGTCGTCTTACAGAGGTGTGAAAAATGATTTTCAGTTTGACTGGAATACGCGGAGAACTTCTACTACGGCTTATTTTTCGCATTTGGGGACGCGTTCGCCGCTTCAGCATACCCGTGTAAAAGGTGGTACAGAATATAGACTATTGGGAGCAAAGGGCTTTTGGGCAGCAGGGGGAAGTATGGAATATAATGCTAAGCATCTGGATAACCTCAATACACTTGAGACCGACAGCTACAGCTGGAAAGAGCTTTTCGTACAAAAGAAAATAGGGGACAGCACCCGCACAAAACTTTTGGCAAAACTTTATTACAGAACAAATGATTCGGTGCAAAGCCGTCAGCTGAAAAAGGTAAATGATATTTTAGGTCTAATGGCAGAGAGTCAGATTATTAAAACAGAAAAATCTACGCTGAATGCCCAAGTCCATTATCGCAGATTTTTTATAAAAGATTCTTTAATAAAACAACGAACGGAAGATTTTATCTTGGGTAATATTCTCTACAGCCAACAGTTGTTTCGTAATGGGATGAGGCTCCAGGCATTCTATGAGCTGGGGAACGGCAGAGAGATTCTGAGAGATTTCCAATACATAAAAGTGCCGGCAGGGCAAGGGTTTTACAAATGGACGGATTATAGTGGCGACGGCATACAGCAAATAGACGAGTTCGAGATAGCAGAATACTCGGATTTGGCTCAGTATATCAGGGTTTATACCAATGCGATTAAGTATGTTCCGTCTAATAAAAACAAGTTGCAGCTGGCTCTGTTCGTCAATCCTGCCGTTATTTTTAATTCTGAAAATGACTTCCTCAAACGCTGGAACTTCAATCTTTCTATCTTCTCTCAAAACTCTTATTACAAAGGGAAAAGAACACTGGTGCTAAGCCCTTTTGAGAGGAATGCTTCGCAGATTCTTAAAAATCAAAATATATTGGGGAGCATACAGTTTAGTAATAATGAAAAATCAGGCTGGAACGGCAGCTATCAATTCATTAACAATAATAATATCATCAATGCCAACCAAAGTAACGAAGTGCAAAAAATGACTTCTAATACCCTGACGATAGGCTATTGGTTTAGCCGTCAGTTTCGTATAGATTGGGAAAACCGCTACCAAAATTCGGCTCATTTTTCGGAAGTTTTCAAGACACGGGATTATAAAATCAGACAAGCGGAAACCAAACCAAAACTCATCTATTCCCCTACGGATGCCATACAAGTAGAATTTTCTTCTTCGTATAAAGTGAAAAACCGCTTAGAGGCTTCGGATTTCCTCAAAGCTTATAATATCACTGGCTCTTTGCAGTGGTCTTTCAGCAGGACGGTGATTAGAGGTATGTTTTCTTTTATTAATAATGATTTCAGCGGCAACAGCAACAGTATCGTGGGCAATGTAATGCTGGACGGACTGAAACCGGGTAAAAACAAAGTCTGGACATTATATTTCCAACAGCCTCTCACAAGGCTCATTCAGATGAACCTCAACTATGAGGGGCGGAACTCAGGGGACAGGACGATACATATAGGCAGCGTCCAAGTCAGTGCCAATTTTTAACAATAAAACCGAAGCAAACCTCTTAAACTAAATATTATTTCTGAAGTTTCTCGCCGTAGCTTAAATCTCCGGCATCGCCCAATCCCGGTGTGATATAGCCCTTTGAGGTAAGGTTTTTGTCCATTGCACCTACCCAAATTTTTGCATTGGGATAAGCCTTTTGAACATTCTCTACGCCCTCTGTACTTGCTATGGCTGCCACTATGTGTAGTTGTATCGGGGTGCCGTGTGTCAATAAATCTTTAAGGGCTTCTATAAGAGAGGCACCAGTGGCAAGCATAGGGTCTGCTACAATTAGCGGACGCCCTTCTATACTTGGGCAAGTGAGGTAGTCTTGTTTAATGCTGAAATAGTCGTTGGTATCGTGTTTTCTATAAGCAGCTACAAAACCACAATCTGCCTTGTCAAAGTAATTAAGGACTCCTTGGAATAGGGGCACGCCAGCTCTTAGAATAGTGGTAATGACAGGCTGTACCGATATTGTTTTTGAAGTTATTTTATCCAAAGGTGTGGTGATTTCTACCTCCTCGTAGGGAAGCACTTTGCTGATTTCGTAGGCTGCGATTTCCCCTATCCTTTCCATGTTTCTGCGGAATTTCATTCGGTCCGTTTGTACGGCAGTGTTTCGGAGGTCGTTTATCCATTCGGTGATGAGAGAGCATTCTTTTGATAATATTGTAGCCATTTTTTTGTTGTGTTTAATAGTTTAATTTTTATAGTTGAACATTAGTTTTTCAATGTGGTATTTTAGTTTTAATCCTTTTTGCAGGATTTTGAATTTTCTCGGGGATTGTTCTTTGTAATATTTTTCTATAAAAAGTTCCATTGCACCGTAGAAATTATTGAGATAGGTGTGGTCTTTTTTAGTACTTTGCCCTTTATGGTGGAGGATGGAGAATGCCCCGTAGTAATAATTTTCAAATCCCATTCTGAGGAGTGTATAGCAGATATCTATGTCTTCTCCGTACATAAAATAACGCTCGTCCAGCCCACCGATTTCTTGGTAGGTTTTATTCTTAATCAGCATAAAAGCCCCTGTGATGACTTCCACCGGTGCTATGGTGTTTTCCTTTATGTCGTTTCTGTAATAGTTTTTTCGCTGGCTATGATTAGAAGAGAATGGAGAGAATATTTTTTCAAAAGAATTGATGACATTGGGTACAGAGCGTTTGCTTTCCGGTAAGAAAGAGCCTTTGGCATTATGCATTCGTACGCCTAAGCAACCGAAGTTTTGGCATTGGTCTGCAAACTTTATAATTTCGCTCATTCCTTCTTGCTCAAATTCCGTATCGGGGTTTAGAAGGAGTAAATATTCGCCCTTGGCGTGGCTGACGGCCTTGTTGTTGGCTTTGGAGAAACCCAAGTTGGAAGAAAACCCGATGAACTGTACTTTTGGGAACTCGTTGATGAGATTTTTCCAAGATTGGTCCGAGGAGTGGTTATCCGCTACTATTACTTCGTATTCTATGCCGTTTATAAATTTTTCAATAGACTTAAGGCAAGCCCTTAGCAGAGCCGTTACATTATAATTAACAATGATGATGCTTAGCTTCATACTTTAGCTTTCTTTGTAAGGAATTCTATTGATAATGGAACGCCCGAGAGAGATTTCGTCTGCGTATTCGAGCTCGTCTCCCACAGATATGCCTCTTGCAATATTTGTAAATGCGATAGGCAGGTGCTTGAATTTTTTGTAAAGATAATACGCTGTGGTATCTCCTTCCATAGTGGCAGGGAGGGCAAAGATAAGTTCTTCTATTTCTCTGGTATTAAGTTTTTCTTCCAAACTTGCAATATTGAGTTGATGCGGGCCGATGCCTTCCATAGGAGATATTACACCACCTAAAACCAAGTAGCGTCCCTTATACTTTCCTGTGTTTTCTATTGCTATTACATCTCTTACATCTTCTACCACACATAGTAGTTTGGTGTTTCGGGATTCATCTGCACAAATATCGCAGATATCGGCATCGGAAAAGTTGTGGCACTCTTTGCAATATTTAATGTCTGTAACCAAATGTTTAATAGCTTCTCCTAATGCGAGACCCTGTCTTTCTGGTTGTTTCAGAATGTGTAATGCCAAGCGTATAGCCGATTTTCTGCCAATACCCGGTAATCCGGATATTTCATCTACTACATTTTCTAAAACCTTACTCGGAAATTTCATACGGTTATCTATAATATTTACAAAAGTAATATTTTTTACGGACTATACCAATTGCTTGATGGAAAATAGACTAAATTAAGGTAATTTTATTTGATGGTAATTGACAAAAAGTTTTTGCATTAAGAAAATAATATGAAAAAATTCATAAATCTTGTATAACAGTATAAAAAAATATAATTTTGCAATATTAGCAGTGTAAGTATGGCAGGCATAGTTTGCATTTGTAGTTATGTTTTGTGCCGCATATGACTGATATGGCTAAAATGAAATAAACTTAATAAAATTATCAAATATGAAAACAAAATCATTACTTACGATGTTAATCACCTTGGTTTCATTCCTTACAATGCAGGCTCACAATATTTGGATAGAGACTTCTGCGGATGCTCAGATTGGAAAATCTCAAGAAGTGAAAGTGTTTTTTGGCGAATCGGATAGCGTAACGCCTACGGACCGCTGGTTCTCAAACATTAAAGATTTTGAAATATATGTAACCTCACCATCAGGAAAAAAAATCAAAATTGAAAATAAAACCAAAAATGTTAAATACTACAGTGTGAGCTTTGTACCGAAAGAAAAAGGAGTGTATGTCATCAGTTTGAAGCATATCGTAAAAGATATTTTCAGAAAAATGAAAATCACCTATCAGGCAGTGGCACTATGCTCTACCGATGCAGATGACGATTCGAAGAAAATATTGGGTGAAGCACCGCTGCAGCTGGAAATAGATGCTAAAAAATTAGAAATAGATGAAGAAAAAACATTTAATCTAGTACATGATGGCAAGAAAGAAAAGAGACAAAAAGCTGTAGTGGAAGCAGCGAATACTTGGACTAAGAATTTGTATAGTGACCAAGATGGGGAAGTACGATTTGTGCCGCTTTGGGAAGGAGGTTATCTTATAGAATATAGCTCTCAAAAAGACGAGAAAGGACTTTACAATGGACAGCCTTATGAAATAAATTATGAGATAATTACACTAAAATTAAATACGAAGTAGTGTTTTATATATTTTAGAGGGTAGTATATCATATTTATCCTCTTTTTATAGTGCTAAATTTATGTAAGACGAATATTAATGTGCAATTTGTATATTGAAATAAAAATATCTACTTTTGTAGTTGGATATTAAATGTTAATACTTATGATTTTTGAAAAATTAAACTTCCCACTGAATTTTACATTTAAAATTTCTACATTAGCAAATGATTTTACTATTGAAGATAGTTTGGGGAATTCTATAGGATATGTGCGACAAAAAATGTTTAAACTGAAAGAAGATGTCATAATATACGATAGTGATAAAAAAAATAAAGAACTTGTTAGAATAAAGGCAGACCGCTGGTTGGATTTCAATGCATCTTATTCTATTTCAGATGCAAAAATGGAAAATAAATATGGAAGGTTGGCTCGAAAAGGAATGAAATCTATATGGAAAGCACATTATGATATTATAGATGATAGTGAACAACTAAAATTTCATATAACAGAGAATAATCCTTTTGTAAGAATATTAGATGGCTTAGTGGGGGAAATACCTATTGTAGGATATTTTACAGGATATATTTTTAATCCAACTTACTCCGTTAAAGATAAATCAGGAAAGGAGTATTTCAAGTTGAAAAAAATGCCTTCTTTTTTTGGACGGAAATTCAGATTAGAAAAAATTTCTGATATAGACAGTAGAAATGAAACTTTAGTTGTATTATCTCTATTTATGATGATGTTATTAGAAAGAATGAGAGGATAAATAAAAAAATGGATATAAAAAAATTAGAACCAAAGATTATTTGGAAGAACTTTGAGGCACTTAATTCCGTACCTCGTCCTTCCAAAAAAGAGGAGAAAATCATTGCATTTATCAAAGATTTTGGAGAAAGCTTAGACTTGGAAACTTCTGTGGATGAAATAGGCAATGTGCTTATCAAAAAACCAGCTACCCAAGGAATGGAAGACCGGGAAACCATTGTGATGCAAGCGCATTTAGATATGGTATGCCAGAAGAATAATGATGTGGATTTTGACTTTGATACTCAGGGGATTCAGATGTACGTAGATGGAGATTGGGTAAAGGCGAAAGGGACTACACTCGGTGCAGATAACGGATTAGGTGTAGCGTCTATTATGAGTGTTTTGGAAAGTAGTGATATCCCTCATCCTGCCATTGAAGCCTTGTTTACTGTAGATGAAGAAACGGGAATGACAGGAGCCTTTGGATTAAAACCGGGTATGCTTACAGGTAATATTTTACTTAATCTTGACACCGAGGAAGACGACGAGATAGACATAGGCTGTGCAGGAGGAGTAGATGTAACGGCTAATCAAAGCTATGAAACACACAATGTAAGTGGGGAGCTGGTGGAGATTCAGGTGAAAGGGCTTAAAGGAGGGCATTCTGGTATGGATATTATTAAAGGATTGGGCAATGCCAATAAAATCCTTGCGAGGCTTTTGTTGTTAGGTGTGAACAAAGGACTGGAACTTGTGGAGATAGACGGAGGCGGACTAAGGAATGCTATTCCGAGAGAAGCTAAGGCAGTTATAAAAATTCAAAATCAAGAGGCGTTTTTACAAGAGCTGGAACATTTGAAATCCGAAATTAAAGAAGAATTTCAGACTTTGGAAAAAGACCTTGATATTGTTACAGAAAAAATAGATGCAGAAGGGCAGGCACTTTCGTACGAGAATTCCGTGAAAATAGTACGGGCTATCAATGCTGCTCACAATGGAGTGTTCCGTATGTCACCGGATGTAGATGGATTGGTAGAGGCTTCTAATAATGTGGCAAGAGTAAAATTGAAGGAAGGTAAGTTCCAAGTGCAAAATCTTACGCGTTCATCTGTGGAATCCAGTAAGTTTGATTGTGCCAATCAATTAAAATCTGTATTTGAATTAGCAGGGGTAGATGTAGAGTTCAGTGGTTCTTATCCGGGGTGGAAGCCAAAACCCGGTGCAGAAATCATTAAAATAATGGAGAAAATTTATGAAAAAGATTTTGGCGAAAAACCTCAAATTGTGGCTTGCCATGCCGGATTGGAGTGCGGTATAATAGGTGCCAACTATCCTAAAATGGAAATGGTAAGTTTCGGCCCTACCATTAGAGGGGCACATTCGCCTGATGAGCGTGCGAGTATAAAATCTACTCAGAAATTTTGGAAGTATCTAAAAGAAATTTTAGCAAATATTCCTCACAAAAAATAAGTTAAACATTAGATTTGCGGAAGAGGTTGTTCTTCCGTATTTTTTTATCTAATAATTATGGAATACCAATTTAGAAAAGCAAAAACCGACGATGAGGCTGCTGTTTGGGAGATTTTAAAATCAGCAATCCACCGGCGTAGATTAGACGGTAGTTCCCAGTGGCAAGATGGCTATCCCAACATGGAAATTTTAAAAAATGATATTAGGCAGGAAGCAGGTTGGGTACTCGTCGGCGGTGAGATGGTTTGTGGCTATGTAGCCATATACGGCGAAGAACCGGCCTATGATGATTTGAAACAAGGGAACTGGCTTTCCAATGGAGTATTTATAGTGATACACCGCTTGGCGGTATCAGAGGGTTTAATAGGTAGAGGTTTAGCCCAAAAGATTTTTGAAAAAGTAGAAGAATTTGCACGGCAGAAAGGCATAAAAAGTATAAAAGCAGATACTAATTTTGACAACTACGCGATGCTCCATATTTTCAAAAAAATGGGGTACAGCTATTGTGGTAAAGTCTATTTCAGAGGAAGTGAACGCCTTGCTTATGAAAAATTAATCTAAACTTCATATAAAATAAATACATTACTAAATAAAGAAATAAAGATCTTTTTATTTTTTTTATAATGTAGTGCATGGTTTTTTTTATTTTGTTTTGTTTTTTTGGGGGGTGTTAAATTTGCAATCTTCAATTAAAAATTAAAAATATGAAGAAGATTTTTATTTTGCCTTTGGTGGTAATTTCAAGCTTTATGTTTTCTCAGACTGGGAATGTAGGGATTAACACCGATACACCTACTAATGCACTACATGTAAAAGCACCCCAAGATCCATTGAAATTAGAAGGGCTTCAAACTCTTGCAAACCCAGATAGGTCTTACAACTTAGTAGCAGTGGTGAAAAAATCATCTACGAGCCGTACGGTAACTAGAGGTGTAGAAGTTCCTTATGAAAATGCTGCAAATGTTTGGATATGGGATTTGTCTAACCAAGTCCCTGATGGGGGCTATATGGTAGACGGAAACTCTTCGTGTATTATTACTTTGCCGAAAGCAAAAGAAGGCTCTCGTATTTTCTTCTTTCCTTGGGGAGGTCCAGGGGTAACGGGAAGTGCCGGAAAAAATACAACATCTCAATACGCTGGCTCTTCAGATGAAAATGTTAGAGAGAATGTTACTTATAAATTTAAAGGTAGTGATAATGGTTCTTTATCTGAGCCCAGCTACGATGGACTTTTCCAGCAAACACAGAATGGTTAAACCGTACTCCAGATGGTTCAAATAAAAATCTTACATTAGTATTGGCCCAGCCGAGAAATAGAGTTCGTTTCCGTTATAATCTTATAGAATTCATTGTAATTGCTGGAAAATAGTAGTATGTTTATAAATGATACGAATATAATCTAAAATAAAAAGCGGTAATAACAGCCGCTTTTTATTGTTTTTGTAAGGGTGTTCTCATTTTATCATATCTAGAAATTCTTGTTCGTCTATAATTTTTACAGTGCCTAAGGCTTGAGCTTTTTTTAGTTTGCTACCGGCTTTTTCTCCTACTACTAAATAATTTAAATTTTTGGATACGGCAGAGATGTTTTTTCCGCTGTGCCGCTCTACCATTTCTTCTGCCTGCTCTCTGGTAAAGAGGGAAAGCTTTCCTGTAAAAAGAAATGTCTTTCCCTGCAATATGTTACTCTGTGTATTGGTCTTTTGTGTGTCTTTTGCCAGCTGTACGCCGTAGTTTTTCAGGCGTTCTATCATCATTAGATTTTCACTATTGCCAAAGAATGAGGCGATACTGTCGGCTATCTTTTCGCCAATGTCTTCTACCTCTACGAGTTCTTCTTTGGAAGCTGCCCTTAGCGTGTCTATGTTAGGGAAAGTTTTTACCAGTTTTTTAGCGACTGTTTCCCCAATGTGTTTAATGCCTATTCCGTATAAAACCTTTTCGTAGGGAATGCTTTTGGATTTCTCTATGCCGTCTAAAATATTTTGGACAGATTTTTCTGCCATTCTCTCCAATGGAAGCAGTTGCTCTTTGGTAAGGGTATAAAAGTCTGCAGGATTTTCTATTAAACCTTCTCTAAAAAGCTGTGCTATGGTCTCTGCTCCAAGACTCTCTATATTGAGCGCTTTCCGAGAGACATAGTGTATCATTTTTCCCATTATCTGGGGCGGACAGTGCATCTCATTAGGGCAAAAATGTTGTGCTTCTCCATTTTTTCTTACAAGAGGCGTGCTGCACTCTGGGCAGTGGGTAATGTACTCTACTTCGTTAGCATCAGATTTTCTTTTTTCTTTGTTTACACCCACGATTTTTGGGATAATCTCGCCTCCTTTCTCTACATAGATAAAGTCACCATTGTGTAGGTTGAACTTTCGGATAATATCTTCGTTGTGTAGAGAGGCTCTTTTTACAATTGTTCCGGCTAAAAGCACAGGTTCTAAGTTTGCCACTGGGGTAACCGCTCCCGTACGTCCTACTTGGTAGTCAATGCTTTTTAGCCGTGTTTCTACTTTCTCTGCCTTGAATTTGTAAGCCATAGCCCACCTTGGTGATTTGGCAGTGTAGCCCAGTTCCTGCTGTTGTTTCAGGCTGTTTACTTTAATTACAATCCCGTCTATGTCAAAGTCTAAATGGTGTCTTGCTTGTTCCCAATGGTCGATGAATGCCTTTACCTCTCCCATAGATTTGCAGAGGCAGGCTTCTTTGGACACTCGGAATCCCCATTCTTTGGCTTTTTGCAGCAGTTCCCAGTGAGTGCTTGCAGGGGTGTTGTCGGAGACATATTGATAGAGTACTGCCGAAAGCCCTCTTTTTCTTACCTCTGCACTATCTTGTATTTTGAGACTTCCACTGGCGGTATTTCTCGGATTCATAAAGGGGTCTAAACCTTCTTCTTCGCGGGCTTTGTTTATTTTGTCAAAATTCTTTCTATTGAGGTAAATCTCTCCCCGCATATAGAATTGAGGCGGAAAATCTCCTTTGAGTCTTAGCGGAATATCCAAAATAGTTTTTACATTATTGGTGATTTCATCTCCCTGAAAGCCGTCTCCGCGTGTAACGGCTTGTTTGTAAATACCGTTTTCGTAAAGTATTGATATAGAGGCTCCATCGTATTTTAGTTCTGCTACAAACTCTATGTCTTCATCTATCGTTTTGGTAAGTCTATTTTCCCAGTCGGCAAGGTCTTGGAGGCTGTAAGAGTTATCCAAAGAATACATTCTGAAACGATGCTGTACGGTAGGAAAATTTTTCGTAATGCCTCCACCCACTCTTTGTGTAGGGGAGGTTTCGTCATAATATTCAGGGTGTGCGGATTCCAATTCCTGTAACCTTTTCAGCATTTCATCAAACTCAAAGTCTGAAATGGTGGGGTTATCAAGGATATAGTAATTGTAATTATGCCGCTGCAAAGTTTCCCTAAGCAGCTCTATTTCTTTTTGGATGCTGTCTTCTGCCATTTTCGTAGTATTAGAATACAAATTTAATTATTTTTCGCAGAGATTAAGCGTTTAAGAGAAGGCTTCTTTCTTACTTAGACGCATGGCTGTACGCCGAATGATGAGATGTAATGGTTTTCTACAGTGTATAATTTGTGATAATTACCACTAATTTTTATAAATTTTTAAAATAGGTTAATATTCATATAAATTATATATTTTTTATCAATCAAGCTTTTATAGCATGGGCATACAGATAGTGATATATAAAGGGAGAAGCTAAAATCCAAATATTTATAATCCTAAAGATTATCGCTTATAATTTATTTTACTAAATTTGCAGTTATCAATTAAACCTTTATATTAAAATCAAATGGATATATTCGAACGCATAAAAGAAAACCCAGGTCCACTGGGGCAGTTTGCAGACTATGGAGAGGGGTATTTTGTATTTCCAAAATTAGAAGGTCCCGTAGGACCGAGAATGAAATTCCAAGGAAAGGAAGTTATTTTCTGGAGTGCTAATGACTACTTGGGGCTTTGTAATCATCCAGAGGTAAAAGCTGCCGATGCCAAAGCGGCAGAAGAATATGGAATGTTTTACCCAATGGGAGCCAGAGCAATGTCGGGAGAAACACCGTACCACCAGCAGCTGGAAAAAGAATTGGCAGAATTTGTAAAAAAAGAATCGGCTTATTTGTTAAATTTCGGCTACCAAGGTATGCTGTCCATTATAGATGCTTTGGTCTCCAAAAATGATGTTATCGTATATGATGTAGATTCTCACGCGTGTATAGTAGATGGGGTAAGGCTTCATATGGGAAAGAGATTTACCTTTAAACATAATGATATAGAAAGCGTAGAGAAAAATCTGCAAAGAGCTACAAAAGTAGCAAATGAAACAGGTGGAGGTATTCTGCTCATTACAGAAGGCGTTTTCGGAATGAGAGGTCAGCAGGGCAAGCTGAAAGAGATTGCCGCACTTAAGAAAAAATATAACTTCCGAATGCTGGTAGATGATGCCCATGGTTTTGGTACATTAGGTAAAACAGGAGCCGGAGCCGGAGAGGAGCAGGGATGCCAAGATGATATAGATGTATACTTCTCCACTTTTGCAAAATCAATGGCTGGTTTTGGAGCTTTTGTCGCAGGGAATAAAGAAGTTATCAGATATTTGAAATATAATATGCGTTCGCAGATATTTGCGAAATCTCTCACTATGCCGATGGTGATAGGAGGACTGAAGCGTTTGGAACTTCTGAGAAGCCGTCCCGAAATAAAAGCAAAACTTTGGGAAAATGTCCGCAAACTACAAAACGGACTGAGAGAAAAAGGATTTAATTTAGGAGATACCAATACTTGCGTAACACCGGTATTTATAGAAGGAACGCCGGTAGAGGCTACTTTATTAGTAAAAGATTTGCGAGAAGAATACGGTGTATTTACTTCGGTAGTAGTCTATCCTGTGATTCCTAAGGGAATGATTTTGTTAAGGCTTATTCCTACTGCATCTCATACAGATAAGGAAATAGATGAGACCATTGCAGCTTTTGAAGCAATACACGATAAGCTGGTAAGTGGTTACTACAAAAAACAGGCGGAAAAATTATTAAATGAGAAAGGATTGGAATTTAAGCCTATATAGATAAAGGAAAGTTTCATAAAAAAGCAGTACTCTAATGGTTTGAGGTACTGCTTTTTTTTGTTTTTATTGTTTATTGCAAATTTTGAAAAAGTATATTTACTGAAAAAAATACTATACTTTATCAGTTTGTAAAATTCAAAAAATATATTACCTTTGTAAGCAATCAAAAAAAATAATTAAATGATTATACAAAAAACTACACAGCCCCGAATACATAATTTTGATCCTAAAAATTTTACTTTCGGCAATGATTTTATAGACCATATGCTCATTTGCGAATACGAAAATGGAAAGTGGGGAGAACCTAAAATTATGCCTTATGGTCCGCTAGGATTTACCCCTGCTATGATGGGTATCAACTACGGACAGGCTTGTTTCGAGGGAATGAAAGCATATAAAGATAAAAATGGAGATGTGTTTTTGTTCCGTCCAGAAAAAAATTTCAAAAGAATAAACAAATCGGCAAAACGACTTGCGATGCCGGAAATTTCGGAAGAAATATTTATGGAAGGGCTTAAAGCATTAGTAGATATTGACAGAGATTGGGTGCCCTATGGAGAAGGAACTTCTCTATATCTTCGCCCCTTGATTTTTGCTACAGAAGAAGCCCTAAAAGCGAGAATAGCCACTAAATATATGTTCGCCATCGTTGCAACACCGGTAAAAAACTATTATTCAGAGCCTATAAGTGTGAAAATAGCAGATTATTATTCCCGTTCAGCAAGTGGAGGGGTAGGCTCTGCCAAAGCTGCAGGTAATTATGCCGCTGCATTTTATCCTACTAAACTGGCTAATGAAGAGGGCTACGAGCAGATAATATGGACAGATGATAATACGCACGAATATTTTGAGGAAAGCGGTACGATGAATGTCTTCGTAAGAATAAACGATACTATCTATACCCCGCCTGTGTCGGAGAAAATACTTGATGGAGTTACAAGAGATAGCTTTATACAGCTGGCAAAGCATAACAATATAGAGGTAAAAGATGAGCCTATAAGCGTAAAATTAGTATTAGAAGCTCATA
The DNA here is from genome assembly GCF_900101995.1 of Riemerella columbipharyngis. Taxonomy (GTDB): domain Bacteria; phylum Bacteroidota; class Bacteroidia; order Flavobacteriales; family Weeksellaceae; genus Riemerella; species Riemerella columbipharyngis. The sequence continues at coordinate 107,764 of NZ_FNAS01000004.1, forward strand.
GCAAAGGAGAATTAAAAGAAGTATGGGGGGTAGGAACAGCTGTGGTAACAAATGTATTCAAAGCATTGGGCTACAAAGATAAGAAATATAACTTGCCGGATTTGAAAGAAGAGGAGTCTTTCTCATTAAAACTAAAAAAACAATTAGTGGGAATTCAGACAAATGAAGCAGAAGATCCTTTTGGATGGAGGATAAAAGTGGAAAAGAAATATTAAATGATAAAATAAATAAGAGCGTTCGGAAATACCGGACGCTTTTTTATATTTTTCAAGATGGGAGTAAAATGGGAAATGGAGTGTAAATAAAAAAACGCCCTATTTAAGGGCGTTTTGTGGTCCCACCTGGGCTCGAACCAGGGACCACCTGATTATGAGTCAGGTGCTCTAACCAACTGAGCTATAGGACCAATGAATTTAGGTTATTAGTAAATGACCATTGGTTCATTGTTTTGAGTTGCAAATATAGGCTTTTTTATTTAATTTCAAAAATATTTTAAGATTTTTTTTAGAGTATTTTAGTTATCTAATGCGATATATTGATATAAAGGATGTTTGGATATTGTAAAGTTTAAGCTTTTTATTTAGTTTTTGGTTGATTTTATATTGAATTTATTTGAAATACTCTTTAATAAACTTGTTAAATTTAATAATAATAAAATGTGTTGTTTAGCTAATTTATTGCTGTATTTACTTAATCTTTCTTTTTAAGAATGGTGTAACTGAGTAAAATACATTCTGTTTGTGTATTTTTGTAATCATTTGAAAATATTATTTAAATTCAATTAAAATAGAAAACATCTTAAATTTATTATTTTTGAAGGTTAAAAAATCGGGAATTTTATTCGGATTTTATTTATAAAACCACCTCAATACTGAAGTGGTTTTATGATATTGAATTTTATCCTAAATAAGGATATTTGTAATCTGTAGGTGGTACAAAGGTTTCTTTAATACTTCTTACAGATACCCAGCGGAGAAGATTCATTTTAGAACCGGCTTTGTCGTTAGTTCCTGAGGCTCTTGAGCCGCCGAACGGCTGTTGTCCCACTACTGCACCTGTCGGTTTGTCATTGATGTAGAAGTTTCCGGAAGCATTCTCTAATGCCTTGTAAGCCTCGTCTATCGCATAGCGGCATTGTGCAAAGATAGAACCTGTAAGCGAGTAAGGAGAAGTTTCATTTACGAGTTTTAGTGTTTCTGCCCACTTCTCATCTTCATAGACATAAACAGTAAGTATAGGTCCGAAAATTTCTTCTATCATACTTTCGTACTGAGGATTTTTAGCTTCAATGACAGTAGGGTGTACAAACCAGCCCTTAGAGTCGTCATACTGTCCGCCAATGATTACTTCTGCATCCGCAGATGCTTTTGCTCTCTCGATATAACCTTTGCATTTCTCGAAAGAGTTTTGGTCAATTACAGCATTTACAAAATTAGAAGGATCTTCTGGAGAGCCTACTTTTATGGTGTTTATTTGGCTTTCCATAGAAGCTTTTACCTCGTTCCAAAGAGATTTAGGAACATAAGCTCTGGAAGCTGCCGAACATTTTTGACCTTGATATTCAAAAGCACCTCTTACAAGTGCCGTAGCTACAGCTTTTATATCAGCGGAAGGGTGAACCATTACGAAGTCTTTACCGCCTGTTTCACCTACGATTCTTGGATAGGATTTGTAGTTGTGGATATTGTCGCCTATCATTTTCCACATTCCTTGAAATACTTTTGTAGAACCTGTGAAATGTAGTCCGGCAAAATCAGGGTGGGCTAACACTTTCTCTGCGGTTTCTTTGCCATCTGTAAAAATCATATTGATGACACCGTCCGGCAACCCTGCTTCTTTGAATACTTCCATAATGACTTTGGCAGAGTAAATCTGTTTGTCTGAAGGCTTCCATACCACTACATTACCCATCATAGCCATACAAGAAGGTAAGTTTCCGGATATTGCTGTAAAGTTGAATGGCGTAACCGCAAAGCAGAATCCTTCCAACGGACGGTACTCCACTCTGTTCCAGATGCCATTGTCAGACACAGGTTGTTCCGAATACATTTCTGTCATAAACTCTACATTGAAACGCAAAAAGTCTATAAACTCGCACGCGGAGTCTATCTCTGCCTGATGAACATTTTTGGATTGTCCGATCATTGTCGCGGCATTCAGTTTGTTTCTGTAAGGTCCGGCGATGAGGTCTGCAGCCTTTAAGAAAATAGAAGCTCTCTGTTCCCAGCCTAAAGCATTCCATTTTGCTTTAGCTACCAAAGCCGCATTTATAGCATCATCTACATGGCTCATATCACCTTTGTGATAAAAACCAAGATTGTGATGATGGTCTTGGGGCGAATTGATCTCTACTTTGTTATCTGTTTTTACTTCTTTACCACCTATAATCATAGGTACTTCTACTTGTTTGCCCCACATCTCTTTGTAGGTAGCGATGAGCGCCTCGGCTTCATTAGAACCCTTAGCATAGGCTTTTACAGGTTCGTTGATTGCAATAGGCACTTGTGAAATTGCTTTTGACATATTGTTTTATTTTTGTTGATTATTATAAATTTATTTTTAGGTTAAGATTTACTTGTGTGGTAATAGGCCAACATTTTGTAATACAATTTTGCAGCTAAAAAAGCAGTAGGCTTAGCCATAGGAGAGTCCATCAGTTCTACAATATCAAAGGCTACGACATTGCATTTCTCAAAAACGCGTTTTAATAATTCAAGGGTAGGATACCACTGCAATCCGCCTGGCTCGGGAGTTCCGGTAGAAGGAGCTATCGCCGGATCAAAGGCATCTAAATCTATGGTAATATAAACATTACCGGACACTTTCTCAAGGACGTCATCTATCCAATCTTCTTTTTTGGCAATTTGGTGCGCCCAGAAACAACGCCCTTCCGGCACATACTGCATTTCCTCTTTATCCATAGAGCGGATACCTACTTGTACAAGATTATGCTTTTGGTTAGCTTCAAACACAGCACAAGCGTGGTTGCTTGTAGAGCCGTGGAATTCTGGTCTTAAATCTGTATGAGCATCTAATTGCAAAACAGTAAGGTTTTCATATTTTTCTCCCACAGCTCGTATAGACCCAATAGACACAGAATGCTCGCCTCCGAAAAGCGTAAAGAGTTTATTTTCATATTTTAGGAGTTCTTTGGTTTTTTGATAAACTGCTTCCGTCATTGCTTCGGGAGAAGAGTCTTCGGTAACTTCACCAGCCAAATACACACCTTCTAAGTATGGTTCTGTAGCGGTTTCTATATCATAAAGTTCCATATTTTCCGAAGCGTCTAAAAAGAGCTCCGGACCTTTATCAGCTCCTTTCCCCCAAGTAGAGGTGCCGTCATAAGGGACGGTAAGAAGCATTACTTTGGAAAATTCCAAAGTCGCATTTTCTTCAGGAATACCGGCGTATGTTTTCATCGTTTATTAAGGATTAAAAATATTTTTCAGTCCTCAAAGATACAAAAAAAACTTGTTTAGGATTTGTTGAGCCTAAATTGTATATAAAAATAGAATCATTAAATGCATTTATAAGAATAGAATTTAGCGGATATTTGTGAGTTATAAACTCTCTATTTGGACAACAAGGAGAGAAAAGGATTAAAATGAAGAACGCTGAAATCACTTATTGGAGTTTATTTTAAAAAAAAAGTATAGGGGAGGGGAATTAAAACAATTGTATTAGAATCGTTTCAAATGATAAAATTAGATTGTCTTTTAATGTTCAGTTAAATTTCTTGCAGGTATTCAAAAGCGGCTAAAGAGGTGTTTTTAGAATTAAGTTTATGGTAGTAAAAATCGGTAAGTCGAGAAAAATCATTATCTTTGCAAAAATTTTACAATACTTAATGAATTTATTTAGCGAAACCAACCTTAGCCCTGAGCTTCTCAAGGCTGTTGGTGAATTGGGCTTCGAAAGCCCTACGGAAATCCAAAAACAAACCATTCCTTTTATTTCTTCAGACATCCGAGACCTTATTGCGCTGGCACAGACGGGAACAGGCAAAACTGCTGCTTTTTCCTTGCCTATTTTGGATATGATAGACGATAAAAGCCGAGTGATACAGCTTTTGGTGCTTTGCCCTACTCGAGAGCTTTGTTTGCAGATTTCAAAAGATATTGCGAACTACTCCAAATTTTTGCCAAAGATTAAAAGCGTGGCAGTATATGGAGGGAGCAGCATTACGGATCAAATCAGAAAACTGAGGGAAAAACCTCAGATTATAGTGGGGACGCCGGGTAGAGTGATAGACCTTATCAATAGAAAAGCACTTGATTTTTCAAAGATAAATTGGCTCGTTCTGGATGAGGCTGATGAAATGCTTTCAATGGGTTTCAAAGACGATTTGGAAACGATTCTCAGCGAAACGCCGGATACTAAACAAACGCTTCTTTTTTCTGCAACAATGAATAAAGAAGTGGAGCGGATTTCTAAAAATTATCTTACCAATCCTCACCGTATTTCGGTAGGCTCTATCAACGAGGTGAAAAAAAACATTTCACACGAATACTATGTCGTAAACTACCGCCAAAAGAAAGAAGCCCTGAAAAGACTTATAGATGCTAATCCTAATCAGTACTCCATTATCTTCTGCCGTACCAGAATGGAAACGCAAGATGTGGCAGATTTTTTGATGCAAAACGGCTATGCAGCAGATGCTTTGCACGGAGATTTGTCCCAAGCACAGCGTGATACGGTGATGAAAAAGTTTAGACTGAAAAATATTGATATTTTGGTAGCTACCGATGTGGCGGCTCGTGGTCTTGATGTGGATTCTCTTACCCATGTGGTACATTATTCTCTGCCAGACGATCCGGAGGTATTCGTGCATAGAAGCGGAAGAACAGGGCGTGCCGGTAAAGACGGGATTTCTATGGCACTTATCAAGCCGGAGGAAACACGAAAATTGAAACAAATAAAATCTCAGACTAAGATAGAGATTAAAGAAAACAAAATCCCGAAGGGAGAGGATATTATCAAGGCCCAAGTGAAAGGCGTTTTTGAAAAACTGTTTACAGAGCACGAAGATTTTTTTGAATTTGATGACTGTCTTATTCCGGATTTGTCGGAATTTAGCAAAGAAGAATTAGCCCATCGTTTATTACAGCTTCAGCTGAGGGAATTGGCACTTTATTACCAACATAGAAATGACCTGTCCGAGCAAAAGCTACACAGAGAAGAGGATATTAAAGAAAGCCGAAGAGAGCGGGGAAGAAGAGATAGAGGAGGTGATAGAAGAATGAGAAAATCCAGAAACACAAGCTCGAATATGGTTCGTTTCTTTTTCAATCTTGGTAAAAAAGACAAACTGAAAAAGACCGATATGCTGGACATCATCAATAAAGCAACTAAAAAAGCTAAAAAAAGACCGGACATTGGAGATATAGAGATATTGGATAAATTTACTTTCTTTGAAGTGGAAAAGCCTTTTAGGCAAGAGATTTTGAATAATATATCTTCTATGAAATTCAAAGGTAAAGAAATGCGCGCAGAAGTAGCAAATTAAGTCCTTTCTATCAGAATTATAGCGTGTTGTCTCGCAGTCTTGTGTTGTGAGACATTTTTTTTGGTCGTGATATTTCTCATATGTTAATAAAAGTTAATATTAAATTTAACTTTGGATTAAGTTTATTTTTGATATTTGCATCTTGAATTAAAACAAAATAATAAAATGGGAATAGGTAATATTTTTAAGGCATTCCAACCTAAAGATAAAGTATTTTTCACATTATTCGAAGAGGTAGCAGATACCTTAGTAGAAATGTCTAATACCTTCCACGAAGGGTTGAAAGATTTTGATATCAATGATGATTCTCTTCTGAAGAAAATGAGTGAGTATGAACATAAAAACGACAATACTACTCATAAAATTTATACAGAGCTGAGTAAAAATTTCATCACGCCTTTTGATAGGGAAGATATCCACCATCTTACCAGTGCTTTAGATGATATAGCAGACTATATGTATGCCTCTTCTAAGTATATTTTCCTCTATAAAAGTCCTAAGAATAATTCGTTTGCAGAGCTTACGCTTCTCATACAGAAAGCTTGTTTGGAGATAAGAAATGCTATTATTAACCTTAAAGATTTCAAAAATATCCAAGCGGTAAAAGAATCTACCATTAAGATAAACAGCTACGAAAACTTAGCAGATGATGTGCTTAGTAATGCAATGATACAGCTTTTTGAAACAGGAGATGCCATCAATGTCATCAAAGTAAGCCAGGTTTTGAGCTATATGGAAAAAGTAACGGACAAGGCAGAAGATGTAGCTAATGTGATAGACAGTATTATCATTAAGTATTCTTAATTTTTTTTGATTTTAATCCTATGGATATACCTATACTTTTAATATTGATTATTGCAATAGCTCTACTATTTGATTTTATCAATGGATTTCACGATGCGGCCAATTCTATTGCTACAATAGTCTCTACTAAAGTTCTTACGCCTTTTCAAGCTGTTCTTTGGGCTGCGTTTTGGAATTTTTCGGCGTTTTTTATTGCTTATTTTGTGTTGAAAGAATTTAATATAGCCAATACTATTGCTAAGATTGTAAACGAGGATTTTGTCAATCTCAATGTGATATTTGCAGGTCTTGTAGCTGCCATTTTTTGGAATCTGTTTACTTGGTGGTTTGGTATACCTTCGTCTTCTTCTCATACGCTTATAGGCGGATTCTTGGGTGCGGCTCTTATGCACGCCTATATGCAGGATTATTACGCTGTGGTACAAGCCAATCCGGGATTGTCTTTTTTTCAGACGGTTGGCAGAGCTTTTCATCAGCTTTTTGGGCAAGATGTGGTGAGGTATAGCAAGGTGATTCCTACATTCTTATTTATATTTTTGGCACCGCTTATAGGTATGGTTATTTCCATCATTATTACATTAATTATTGAAAATATATTCAAAAATACAAAGCCAAATAAAGCAGATAATTGGTTCAAAAAATTACAATTGCTTTCGTCAGCGGGACTAAGTTTGTCTCATGGTCTTAATGACTCGCAGAAGGTAATGGGAGTGATAGGTGCAGCGGTAATTTTTTATCATGTGGTTATCATTAAGGATCCCGATTATCTCAATAAACTGCCGGCAGATAGGTTTAATTATTTTACACAACATTATTTTTGGGTGCCTTTTGTTTCTTTTCTTGCAATGGGATTGGGAACGATGAGCGGCGGATGGAAAATCGTAAAAACGATGGGGACCAAAATTACAAAAGTTACTTCTTTAGAAGGTGTTTGTGCAGAAGCTGCTGGAGCTGTAACGCTCTTTATCACAGAGCATTTTGGTATTCCTGTATCTACTACGCATACATTATCCGGATCTATTATAGGAGTGGGGCTTACCAAAAGAGTTTCAGCCGTAAGGTGGGGGATTACGATAAGTTTGCTGTGGGCATGGATACTTACCATTCCTATTAGTGCCATAGTAGCTGCATTGTGCTATATGCTTGTGATGTGGATATAGTACTTGATGTAATGGTATTTGAAATAGTCTGTGATAATTTATTTTATTACAGACTTTTTTATAAAAATGAAACGGCACCTTAAAAATAGAACGAAAAAATTTACCTTTGTAAATATTTTGAGCTATGAAAAAACTGTATTTATTTGATTTTGATGGAACACTTACCACCAAAGACACGATGTTCCTGTTTCTGAAGTTTTATAACAAAGGTAAATTTAGAGTGCAGTTTATCAAATACATTCCGCTTTTCGTTTTGCTCAAATTAGGGCTTCTGAATAATACCAAAGTGAAACAAAGTTTTATTGCTTCCATATTGAAAGGAGAAAAAAAATCGCGGCTTGAAGAAACGGCAGATGCGTTTTTCAGGACTTATTATCCCAAAATCATAAGACCGGCAGCATTAGAATTTATCAAAAAAATAGACAGAGGGCATACATATTGTTTTCTGGTAACGGCCTCGTTGGATATTTGGGTGAGACCTTTTGCGGAAGAGTTTGGAATGAATTTATTATCTACCGAAGCACTTTATAAAGATGATATTTTTACAGGAAGGTTTGCTACTAAGAACTGTAATGGAGAGGAGAAAGTCCGTAGAATCAATAAGGCAGTAGAGGGGCTTAGGTATGATAAAAGCATTGCTTTTGGAGATACTAAAGGGGATAAATCAATGTTAAATTGGGCAAATGAAGGTTTATTTCAATTTTTTCACTAACTTAGCCAACAAATATTTACTATGAAAAAAATATTATTAACAAGTGTTTTAGGATTGTTCGTGATGTGTAATTCGCAAAAGAAATTAACTCTTATGGAAAACAAGAATGAAATAGTATTTGGAAAATACTTATTTTACTCGGCTACTAATGGAGGTTCTGCTTCCAGAGAATATAGAATTCTAAAAAATCAGCAAGAGCTGGATAAAGTTCTGAATGGAGAGAATAGTGGTTTATTCTTGGTAGAGAAGGATAATAAAAGTAAAGATTTGTTAAAATTCCCTAAAAACCAAAAAGTCATTTATTACGCTTTGGGAGAGTTTCGCTCGGGCGTGCATACCCCAAAAGGGATAGATAGCATAAAAGTTTCCGGAGATGATTTGGAAGTTTATCTCAAAGGAAAAGAGAAAACAAAACCTTTTTCTCCCGGGCAAATGCAGTATGTAGAGCAAATAGTAACGAGACCTTGGATGGTTTTTTCAGTTCCGTCAAACTTTGAATTCAAAAATATTGTACTTAAATAAGCTATGAATAGAGTATATTTGGATAATGCCGCTACGACGCCGCTTACGAATGAAGTAATAGAAGCTATGGTGGCATCTATGAAAGAACAATACGGTAATCCGTCTTCTACCCACAGCATAGGGCAAGAGGCTAAAACCAAAATAGAAGAAGTCCGCCGTTTGGTAGCGAATGCACTGAAAGTGCAGCCGGGAGAAATAGTTTTTACCTCGTGTGGCACGGAGTCTAATAATATGATAATCAAGTCTTGCGTAGAGCATCTGGAGGTAGAGCGTATTATCACTTCGCCACTAGAGCATAAGTGTGTAGCAGAGACTTGTCTTGATATGAAGAAAAGAAAAGGAGTAGAACTGGTCTATCTCCGCCCTAATGAAAAAGGAGATTTAGACCTAAACAAATTAGAGGAGCTACTTAAATCTTCTGAGAAGAAAACACTCGTAACGCTAATGCATGTAAACAATGAAATAGGAAATATTTATGATATAGAGCGTATTGCTAAGTTGTGCAAGGAATACAATGCCCTCTACCACTCGGATACGGTGCAGACCGTGGCTCATATTGATTTGGATTTTTCTAAAATACCAGTGGATTTTGCCTCGTGCAGTGCCCATAAATTTCACGGTCCTAAAGGGACTGGGTTTGCTTTTGTGAGAAAATCTACAGGGTTGAAAGCATTGATAACAGGTGGACCGCAGGAGAGAAGTCTAAGAGCAGGTACCGAAAATGTGTGTGGTATAGTTGGGTTGGGAAAAGCTTTGGAGCTGTCATTAGACCATATGAAAGAATACTCAGAGCATATGCAGGAGATAAAAGACTATGCAATAGAGCGGCTTTCGGAAAAAATCCAAGGTGTTAAATTCAATGGGCGGAGTGCGGAGAAAGAACACAGCCTCTATACACTGCTGAGCGTCCTTTTACCATATAAAAATCCGTTATTAGGTTTACAACTGGATATGAAAGGGATTGCCATATCCCAGGGGAGTGCTTGTAGTTCCGGGGCGGGTAAACCCTCTATGGTGATGATGTCTATTTTAGATGAAGATGAGATGGATGTCTGTACGCCTATGCGTGTGTCTTTTAGTCATTTAACAACAAGAGAAGAAATAGATGTGCTGGTAAATGCTCTGCTGGAGATAGAATCTATAGATAAAAACAATTAGTGATATAGATGTTGTTTTAATGAAAAAATGTAAATTTGCAAAATGTTTAATTAAATAAAAAGAAAAATTATGGCGTTAGAAATCACAGACAGTAATTTCAAAGAAATTGTGTTAGAATCAGATAAGCCTGTATTGGTAGACTTTTGGGCTGTATGGTGTGGACCATGTAAAATGCTTGGCCCTATTATAGATGAACTTGCTAATGATTTTGAAGGAAAGGCAGTAGTGGGAAAAGTAGATGTGGATAATAACCAACAAGTATCTATGGAGTATGGTATTAGAAATATACCTACGGTTTTAATATTCAAAAATGGGGAAGTGGTAGATAAGTTGGTAGGAGTATCTCCAAAAGCTGTTATAGCAGAGAAATTATCAGCTTATTTGTAGTAATACTAAAAATAATTGATTTGATAATGAGCACTTTCCTTTTTGGAGGTGCTTTTTTATATCATTTTTATTTGTGTAGTAAAAAAAAAGTTTTAAATTTGCACAGCAATAAAACAAAGAGTAGTAGCTCATAGTGAGACTATTGAAATATTTTAGTTCAGATCCGGTAGTTCAGCTGGTTAGAATACCTGCCTGTCACGCAGGTGGTCGCGGGTTCGAGCCCCGTCCGGATCGCATTTTGAGAGTTTATAATATATTTATTAGGATCCGGTAGTTCAGCTGGTTAGAATACCTGCCTGTCACGCAGGTGGTCGCGGGTTCGAGCCCCGTCCGGATCGCATTCTATTTGTAGAAATCCTTCTATTACAGAAGGATTTTTTTATGCTTTTAAGCGAAATATAATTTTTCGATTTTTTGTAGTTTTTGTTTTTTTTATAAAATAAATATTGTAAATTAAATCTAAAAATTGAATTTTAATTCATAAAAGGATATAAAAGTAACACTATTAAATATTACAATTAACTTATTTTTAATTACTTGCTTGGGGTTTATACAAATATAGTCCGTTAATTTTTAAACAAGCTCTTAGAAGAGACATTCTGGCTTATGTAGTGTTTAAAAAGTTGCTTCTATTTTTTTTTCTTGAAAATTCTATAAAATATACTTAACTTAGTCGCTGTGAAATTTTGTTAAATAAAATTTTAATAAGTTCTTAATTATGAAAAGAAAATTGGTTTCCATTTTATTGTTAGGCTCTCTTTTTACTTTTAAAACAGTATTTTCTCAGACTGTTACTTCGGGTAGAGAGCCGGTATATCACGCAGAACCCACCAGATCTACTCGTCTTATACATACCAAACTCAAAGTGAATTTTGATTTTGGCAAACAACAAATGAATGGAGAAGAATGGCTGACGGCGGCACCTTATTTTTACCCTACAGACTCACTTGTTCTCAATGCCAAATATATGCTGATAAATAGTGTAGCAATGGATGATAACGGCGTAAAGAAGCCTCTGAAATACGAGTATAAAAATAATATTCTGAAAATCAATCTCGGAAAAACTTACAGCAAAGATGAGAAATATCAGGTTTACATTAACTATGTCGCCCGTCCAAATAATGTAGCACAGGGCGGCGGCAATCCTGCCATTAGCGATGATAAAGGCCTTTATTTCATAAATCCATTAGGTAAAGATCCAAATAAGCCTACTCAAATTTGGACACAAGGAGAGACTGAAGCTAACTCTGTATGGTTTCCAACAATAGACAAACCCAACCAAAAAAGTACAGAAGAAATCTATATGACGGTTCCCGACAAGTATGTCACTCTCTCTAATGGTATTTTAACAGATTCCCAAAAAGAGTCTAACGGAATGCGTACGGACCATTGGGTGATGGATAAAAAGCACGCTCCATATCTTTTCTTTCTGGGGGTAGGAGACTTTGCTGTCGTTAAAGATAAATGGAGAAATATACCGGTAAACTATTATGTGGAAAAAGAATATGAACCTTATGCAAAAGAAATATTCGGAGAAACTCCTGAAATGATGGAATATTTTTCCAAACTCTTAAATTATGATTATCCTTGGTCTAAGTACGATCAAATGGCAGTCCGAGATTATGTAAGCGGTGCTATGGAAAATACTACTGCTGTTGTGCATGGAGAAAGGGTGCAGCAAAAACCTGGAGATCTGATAGATGAGAATCGCTGGGAAACTACAATAGCCCACGAATTATTTCATCATTGGTTTGGAGATTTGGTAACTGCTGAAAGCTGGAGTAATCTTACTGTAAATGAATCTTTTGCAAACTATTCTGAGTATCTTTGGCTAGAGCATAAATATGATAAAGATTATGCAGATTACCATCTTATGGAAAATGCAAACCGATATCTAAATAATCCGATGGATTTTACCAAGGATTTAGTAAGGTTTAATTATAAGAGAGAAGGTAATATGTTTGATCTCGTATCTTATAATAAAGGAGGAGCTATCCTTAATATGTTAAGGCATTATTTAGGGGATAAAGCATTCTTTGAAGGACTTCATCAATATCTTGTGGAAAATGCTTATGGAACAGGAGAGGCTCATGAGCTTCGCTTAGCTTTGGAAGAAATTTCAGGAAAAGATCTCAATTGGTTTTTTAACCAGTGGTATTACGGCAGTGGCAACCCCGTTATAGAAACCAGACAATCCTACGACCCTGTAAAAAAAGAAGTTACAGTAACCATAGCTCAATCTGGTCCGGCACTGTTTCAATTTCCATTAGCTATAGACCTTTATATTGGTAATGAGGTGAAAAGGGAAAATGTTTGGGTGAATGCCAAGTCTTCTAATAGTTTTAGTTTTTCTGCGGATAAAAAACCTCAGCTGGTAAACATTAATGCAGACGGTGTACTTCTCGCTACAATTTCAGACGAGCGTACTCCCGAGCAATGCTACCTGCAATACACAAAGTCCAAAGAATTATTAAGCCGATATACGGCTCTTGAAGAAGCTGTTAGGCAAATTGATAATCCTATTGCATTGAAAACTGTCTCTACCGCTTTCAAAGATCCATTCTTCCGCATAAGAATATTGGCATTAAACTCGCTTGATTTGTCTAAATCAGAACATAAAAAAGAAGCATTATCTATGGTGGAAAAATTAGCTTCAAGCGATCCTAAAACCTTAGTTCAGGCAGCAGCCATTAAAGCGTTGAGCAAAACAGGGGATAAAAAATACATTCCGCTGTACGAGAAAGGGATTTCCGCATTATCCAATGCTGTGAAAACAAGCTGTCTTTTAGCCTTACAAGCATCGGATCCCCAGAGAGTTACTGAAATAGCAGACAAAATAGACTTGTCTAATGCATCTGAGGATACTATATCATCATTACTGCCAACTATAGTTAATAACAAGTTAATCAATCAAATGCCTTACATAGGGCAGATTGTAGCGTTTTATCCATTCATTTATTTCCAAGATGCTAAAAAGGGCAGTATTGCAGAAAAAGGCTTCCAATGGATTATGGATAGTGATAATACTGCCGCAGTGGAATCTGTTACTAAAATTTTATTTTTGGCGAAGCAAGAAATGGATAATAGTCCCCAAGCAAAAATGGTAATAATACAAATGCTGGAAGATGGAGTAAAGAGAAAAATGCAGCTTCTAAAAACAACCAGCAATAAGGATAGTGTTAATAAACAAATAAACCTTTTGAATACTGTAATAGAAAGCTATAAGAAGTAAGTTTTTTTGCAGTAAAAAAAAATTGTAAGTCGCTTTTTCATGGGAAAGGCGGCTTTTTTTATTATGTTTAGAAATGAATCTGAATATGAAAAAGCGATTTTTATCATCTCAAAAATCATTGGATTATTGCTCGATTTTCAATAAATTTGTAGTTCAATCTTTTAATAAAAACATTGCGATTATGAGCTTTCCTACAGACCTTGAAATAGCCCAACAGGCAAACATTCAGCCCATTAAAAATATTGCTGAAAAAATAAACATTAAAGAAGATGATTTAGAATGCTACGGTCGCTACAAAGCGAAAATTCCATTAGCCTACATACAGCCGGAAAAGATTAAAAAATCAAAATTGGTTTTGGTTTCTGCCATCAATCCCACACCCGCAGGAGAAGGAAAAACGACAGTGTCTATAGGTCTTTCGGACGGCTTAAACAAGATAGGAGAAAAATCCGTTGTAGTGCTTAGAGAGCCCTCTCTGGGACCGATTTTCGGTATTAAAGGAGGAGCGGCAGGCGGCGGCTATGCACAGGTGATTCCTATGGTGGATATCAATCTTCATTTTACTGGTGATTTTGCAGCCATAGAAAAAGCAAATAATCTATTAAGTGCATTGATTGACAATAATCTGCAAAATCCTAAAAACAACCTTGGCATAGACCCCAGTACCATAGTGTGGAAACGCGTAATGGATATGAATGACCGCTCTCTGAGACAGATTGTGGTAGGTTTGGGTAATGGGAACGGCATTGTGAGAGAAGAAGGGTTCAATATCACACCGGCATCCGAAGTAATGGCAATTCTTTGTCTGAGCAAAGATTTTGAAGATTTAAAACAAAGATTAGGAAATATTTTTATTGGTTATACTTTTGATAAAAAACCGATATTCGCCCGAGACCTAAAAGCCGAAGGTGCTATGGCTATTCTACTCAAAGATGCTATAAAACCAAACCTTGTACAGACTTTGGAAGGGAATCCTGCCATTTTGCACGGCGGACCTTTCGCTAATATTGCACAAGGTACTAATAGTATTATCGCGACACAGATGGGGCTTTCGCTCAGTGATTATGTCGTAACGGAAGCCGGATTTGGTGCAGATTTAGGGGCAGAAAAGTTTCTCAATATCAAAAGCCGCTATGCCGGCTTGAACCCCGATGCATATGTAATTGTGGCAACCATAAGAGCTTTGAGGTATCATGGTGGAGCAAAAAAATTAGAATATGCTTCGCCAAATATAGAATTGGTGAAAAAAGGTATTGAGAACTTAAAGAAACATATTGAAAACGCCTTTAAATTCGGATTAAAACCAATCGTCGCTCTCAATCATTTTGCTACCGATGCTCCGGAGGAAATTGATTTTGTACAGAAAGAATGTGAGAAAATCGGCGTAAAAGCCATATTGGCAAATGAATTTACCCAAGGCGGAGAAGGGATGAAAGATTTAGCCAAAGCCGTAGTGGAAATTGCAAAAAGCGGAGACTGCCAATTTAAACCGCTCTACGCCGCAGAAGACAGCGTGGAACAAAAAATAGAGACCATAGCCAAGGAAATATATGGTGCAGAAGGGGTTGTTTATACAGCAAAAGCCAAAAAAGATTTAAAGATAATTGATGAATTAGGGTTGAATAATCTACCTGTTTGTATGGCAAAAACCCAAAAGTCTCTTAGTGATGATGAAAAGAAAATCGGCAGACCTACGGGGTTCAAAGTAATCGTACGCGAGTTTGAATTTGCTTCCGGAGCAGGATTCATTATTCCTATTTTGGGTAATATAATGAGAATGCCGGGGCTTCCGTCTGCCCCTGCCGCAGAAGGTATGGATATTGATAAATATGGAAATATAACAGGATTAAGCTAAACTGAAATTTAAGTATGGAAATATTAAATAATTGATAAATAATGTATTAAGTCGAAAAAAATTAAGTAAGAAAAATCAATATTTTTTTTGTAAATTTGTGTAGAGATAGAAAGTTAAATTATTAAAAATAAAAATTATGTTAGACAAAAGAGTGGCAGGAGTATGGATAGACCATCAAAAAGCTGTTATTATTAAGAATCACGATGGACATGAGGTTTCTGAATTTAAAGTTTCCGAAACACAGAAAGAAAAGCATCAGCATGGGCATTCTAATGAAAGTGCCATCCACCATGCAGAGCATACTCTTCGTATGAAATTTTTTAAAGAAATTGAAAAAGCGATTACGAATAGTGTAGAGCTGTATATTACAGGACCGGGGATTTCTCAAGAAGAGCTAAAAAACCATTTGCTGGCTACAGCCCAGTATAAAAATCTAAAAATATCGTTAGGAACTTCCACAAACTCCGACGAGCATTATGTTTTAGAAGAAGTGAAAAAGCACTATCATGCTTAGTCACTCACGAAATGAAATCACTATAAAAAAAACAGAGCGGATAAATTATTTACCCGCTCTGTTTTATTTTATAACTTCATTCATTAGCTATGAATAGCTCTCTTGCCTGTAGCATCTAATGCCGCCTCTTTAATAGCTTCCGTAAAGGTAGGGTGGGCGTGGGAAATTCTTGCAATATCCTCGGCACTTGCACGGTACTCCATTGCAACGACAGCCTCTGCAATCATATCGGCAGCACGAGCTCCTATTATATGAATACCTAAGATTTCGTCTGTTTTTTCATCTGCAATAATTTTTACCAGACCATCTGTATCTCCGCTGGCACGGCTTCTTCCTAAAGCTCTCATAGGGAAGTTTCCTACTTTGTAAGCAATGCCTTCTGCTTTTAGCTGCTCTTCGGTTTTTCCTACACCTGCTACTTCGGGCCAAGTATAAACTACACCGGGGATTAAATTATAATTGATGTGTGGTTTTTGTCCTGCCAATAGTTCTGCTACGAAAACGCCTTCTTCCTCTGCCTTATGGGCAAGCATTACACCTTTTACCACATCGCCTATGGCGTAGATATTAGAAACATTGGTCTGCAGATGGTCGTTTACTTTCACTCGTCCTCTTTCGTCTAATTCCACTCCGGCTTTTTCTAATCCCAATCCATCTGTGTATGGTCTTCTACCCACTGAAACCAAACAATAATCTCCTTCTACACTTACCTCTTGCCCTTTTTTGTCTTTTGCGGTAACTTTTACGCTGTCTCCATTTCTTTCCACGGCTGATACCGCTGTAGAAAGCATAAATTTGATGCCTTGTTTTTTCAATACTTTTTGCAATTCTTTGGACAGGCTGCCGTCCATACCAGGAATAATTCTATCCAGGTATTCCACTACGGTAACTTCTGCCCCTAATCTTTTGTAAACAGAACCCAGTTCCAGTCCTATCACGCCTCCTCCAATTACGATTAAATGTTTTGGAATTTCTTTAAGGTTAAGTGCTTCTGTGGAGGTAATTATTCTTTCTTTATCGATATTTATAAATGGCAATGACGACGGCTTAGAACCAGTAGCAATAATGGTATATTTAGATTCAATAGCTTCTGAAGAGCCGTCTTTTTTTGTAATATTGATTTTATTAGCAGATTCAAAATTTCCTACCCCTTCAAAAACTGTAATTTTATTTTTATCCATCAGGAAGTTAATCCCTTTGGTAGTTTGTTCTACCACTTCATTTTTACGCTCGATGATTCTTTTGATATCGGCTTTTGGTTCGTTGATGATAATGCCGTGGTTAGCAAAGTTATGCTTGGCATTTTCAAAATGTTCCGAACTATCCAATAGTGCTTTGGAGGGGATACACCCTACATTCAGACAAGTGCCACCCAGAGTAGGGTATTTTTCTATGATAGCTGTTTTGAAACCCAACTGTGCACAGCGGATAGCTGCTACATATCCGCCAGGACCTGAACCGATTACGGTAACATCAAATTGATTCATTATGATTATTTTTATAGATTTTACTTAATTTTTCACAAATGTAATAATATTATTCTTTACACTGAAATTTTGAGGAGGATAAAAATTAACGAATATTCTATTCTAAATATAAAGCCTTTCTAAAATATAATCAAAATTTTTATTATAGCTTTGTTAGTTAGTTTGAATTTTGGCTTTCAGTTTTATGAATAAATGTTGTTTTAGAAGAGATTATTTTTTTTATGATAAAAAATTATTTCTAATGTTAAAGATAAATATTGAGGATACTCGGCTGGGAGAGTAATGTTTTAAGAGATGGTTTTTCTATTAAATTTGAGATGGCGGATTAGTTACTACGATTTAATTTATTATATTTGCTCAAGTTTTATAAAACAGTATAATTATGTTTAGATCGCTTTTCAATTGGAAAGTATTGGTTAATTTCATTGTGGCTATCGGTGTATTTTGTGGATTGGTGTGGCTTACCTTCCGTTGGCTGGCGGTTCATACCCACCACGGAGAGGAGATTCCTATTCCGAATGTCGTCAATATGTCTATGAGAGAGGCCATTAAGGTTTTAGATGATTCCGGTTTGGAGTACGAAGTAGATAGTGCATCTTTTGATCCTAAATACAGACCTTACCAAGTTTTACAAATTTATCCGTCTTCCGGCTCACGCGTAAAGATGGGGAGAGGAGTCCGCATTAAAGTAAATCCTAAAACTTATGCAGATGTATTGGTACCCGATATTCTTAATCGCTATAAGAATACGGCTTTTTCTATGTTGCAGAGGGTGGGGCTTACAGTAGGGGATACTATCTATCAGCCGAGTACGCAGCCTGATGCTGTGATAGGGTTGCAATTTAATGATAAACCTATAAAACCGGGAGATAAACTGCCAAGATTTTCACCTATAACGCTGCTTATAGGAACAGGACCGAGGCGGAATATTCCAACTCCTAATGTAATAGGGCTTACGCTTCGGCAGGCAAAAGAAACTATAAAAAATGCCTATTTTGAGTTAGGCGTAATCAATACAGATAATACTGCCGATATAGATGATTCGGATATAGTCTATTACCAAGATCCTTCACCGGGAAGCCTTAGAGACCAAGGAATGCAGGTAGATATTTGGGTAAGTAAAAAAACACCGACAGAGATGCAAAATAAGATAAATGAATTAGACAAAATTTATCGCATTACTATAAAACCTACTGTAGATTATAATGTATCCGAAGATGATTTTTCTCAAGATATGTCTGATGCCGAGCCCAAAGTCTCTCCTAAGAAAGAAGAAAAAGAAAACTCAATTAAAAAAGAATCAAAACCGGACGATAAAGCCAAAATAGAAGCGAAGCTAAAAACAGAAATTAAAACTAAATCAGAAAGCAATCCTAAGCCAAAAGACAAACCTAAATCTACTACGGAAAGTCCTAAACGAAAAATAATTATAGAATAGATAATAATTGAGTTCTAAGAAAAAAGCCTTATAAATTAAAATGAATAAGGAAGAAGAAATATATTTTGATGCAGAAAGCCTTCGGGAAGATGAAGTGGGGGAAGAAAATGAGGGACTCTATGAGCATCTCAATATCACGGTGGATAAAAATCAAGAGCCTCTGAGGATTGATAAGTTTTTGTTGATTTTTAGGCAAAATTCTTCTCGGAACAAGATATCCCAATCGTGCAGAGCCGGAAATGTGGTGGTGAATGGAACTCCTGTAAAACAAAATTATAGAGTAAAGCCGTTCGACCAGATATCGGTGTTGCTCACGCATCCGCCGAGAGAAAATGTGATAGTACCACAAGATATTCCCATTAATATCGTTTATGAAGATGAGGATGTGCTGGTGGTAGACAAAGATGCCGGAATGGTGGTGCACCCGGGTTTTGGAAATTGGGAAGGAACATTGGTAAATGCATTGGCTTATCATTTTGAAAAGCAAGGGTATAAATCCGATTTGGATAGGGTAGGATTGGTACATAGGATAGATAAAGATACCTCAGGATTATTGGTGATTGCCAAAAATGAATATGCGATGAGTTTTCTTGCCAAGCAATTTTTTGAAAGGAAGACGAGACGGCTCTATTGGGCATTTGTGTGGGGCAATCTACAGGAAGATGAAGGTACCATCATAGGGCATATCGGCAGACACCTCAAAAATCGTATGCAAATGGCGGTTTTCGAGGATGGTAGTCATGGTAAGCACGCCGTTACCCACTACAAGGTATTGGAACGATTTAGATATATGACTTGGGTGGAATGCAAGCTGGAGACCGGGCGGACACATCAGATAAGAGCCCATTTCAAGCATATAGGGCATACATTGTTTAATGATGAACGCTACGAGGGAAATCAGATTCTTAGAGGTATTAACCTTCCTAAGTACAAACAGTTTGTTCGGAATGTGTTCGAGATTTTGCCACGCCACGCTTTACACGCACATACATTAGGCTTTATTCATCCTACGACTAAAAAGGAGATGTATTTTGAAAGTCCTATGCCCAAAGATATGCAAGATGCGGTGGATAAGTGGAGAAACTATTTGAGTTTTAATTAAATGAAGAAATTCTTAAAGTATAATATTTTAGTATTATCGGTTTTGACGGTTTTCGCTAAAGCCCAAGAGACTGTACCCTATTACCATCAGTATCTTTTGGGTGGGGAATATCTATTTAATCCTTCTTATTTTGGTACTATAGATGATGTGGTGGTAAATGGATTTTATCAAAAACAGTTTTCTAAACTTTCAGAAGGCCCATCTATTCAATCGTTGGGTATTCATGCCAATGTGGTGGATAGGGTAGGTGCGGGAGCTTATTTTTTCAGAGATCAGAACGGACCGATATCCTCTAATGGCTTAGCTGTAGGGGCTTCGTATTTTATACCGATAGGCGATGATGATAGTAGGACTGATGCTTTTTCTTTCGGAGCCGGCGTGAATTTTTATAATATGAATGTAGATTGGTCTCAGATCAATGCGAAAGACCCAAACGACCCTTATCTTCAGGATGGTAGCAACAGTATCTTTATAGCTTATATTAATTTGGGAATGCAGTTCTCTTATCAGAGCTTTTTCGGAGAGCTTTCCGCAGTCAATATTCCGCTTACGAATAAGCGTTCTATAGTCAATGGTATAGAGCAGTCTCCTACGCGTTATTTTTTGCATACCGGCTATGAGTATGCTTTGGACGAAGGATTTAGCGTTCAGCCGTCGGTAATGTTTAATCTTGATACCAATTCATCAAGAATGACGGACCTTAATTTTATCGCTAAAGTCTCTGACGATCGCAATTATTTTGCAGGAGGGCTAAGCTATCGCATCGCAAAAACACCTTTCGGAAGTCAGCAGTTGTCCTTGTCGCCGCTTATTAAGGCAGAGTTCAATCGTCTGACATTCGGGGCGGTTTATAATTTTAGTATGTCTAAGTTGTCGAATTTCGGAGGTAACAGCTTTATGCTGAGTCTGGGGTACAATTTTGAAAATTTCATTAATTCTCGAGGTTTTCGCTATCGCTAATTTTTTCTTGTGATTTATTTTCATATTCCTTTTTGCAAGCAGAAGTGCAGCTATTGCAATTTTCATTTTTCTACTTCGTTAAAGATGAAAGAGGAAATGCTTTTGTCAATGAAAAAAGAATTGAAACTAAGACAGAATTTTCTTAATGATAAAATACTTAAAACGCTTTATTTCGGAGGAGGGACACCGTCTATTTTGACTGTGGATGAGATCCATTCGCTTATAGACGAAGTACTGAGGTATTTTGATTTTGATGAAAATATTGAAATCACAATAGAAGCTAATCCCGATGATTTGGATAAGAATTACCTCAAACAGCTCTCACATACACCTATTAACAGATTGAGCATCGGTATTCAGAGTTTTTTTGATACGGATTTGAAGTTAATGAACCGTGCTCACAATGCTTCGGAGGCGGAATATGCCGTGAAATGTGCTCAGGACTTCGAGTTTGAAAATATCAGTATAGATTTAATCTATGGCTCACCGGCTTCGGATATGACGCAGTGGAAAAAAAACTTACAGAAAACTTTGGAATTAGGCATTCCGCATATATCTTCTTATGCCTTTACGGTAGAGCCTAAAACGGCTGTCCATCAATGGATTAAAACAAAAAAAATATTGCCCCCGGAGGAAAATGTGCAGAACGAGCAGTTTTATTATATGTCTGAGTTATTGAGGGCTAATGGTTTTCTACATTACGAAATTTCCAATTTTGCCCTTGAAGGCTACCATTCCAAACACAATTCGGGCTATTGGGCTTATCTGCCGTATCTTGGTATTGGTCCGTCTGCACACTCTTATGACGGTACATTGAGAAGAATGTGGAATGTGGCTAATAATTCTCTTTACATCAAGCATTTGTCAGAAGATAAGTTGCCGTCCGAACAAGAACTTTTATCCGAGAAAGACCGATATAATGAGATGATAATGATAGGGCTAAGGACAATGTGGGGCGTGTCTTTATCAAGGCTGAAGGCAGATTTTTCCCGCGAGATATGGGATTATTTTGATCAAGAAATTCAGCAGAAATTAGCATCCGGAATTTTGGTGGTAGATAATGGCTTTCTTAAAATTCCCGAAGCACATTGGTTTATGGCAGACGGGATAGCTTCGGATTTATTTTTAGTTTAGTCTAAAAAATACTTATTTTTGCAAAGCTTAAATGCTTGATAGTTTTGAAAAAGAAAAAAGTAGATTACTCGCATCTTTCCGCATCCCAACCCATTGGTATATTTGATTCCGGAGTAGGCGGGCTTACCGTAGCGAAAGAGATTAAAAGGCAGATGCCCAACGAAAGTATTATTTATTTTGGGGATACCAAGCACTTGCCTTATGGCGACAAATCCAAAGAAGCTATTATAGAATTTTCTAAAAAAATAACTTTGTTTTTGTTGGAAAACCACTGCAAGGCGGTCGTTATTGCTTGTAATACGGCTACGGCAAATGCCCTGAAAGAGGTGAAAGAAGTGGTGGACAATCAGGCTTTGGTCTTTGATGTAATCAATCCTGTCGCCGAAAAAGCCGCTTATGAAATCCATACGAATGTAGGCGTCATTGCCACAAAGGCTACCGTAAACTCAGGGCTTTACAAAAAGAGTATTAGAAAGTTTAATAAATTTATAAAGGTAGATGAATTGGCGACGCCGCTTCTTGTACCGGCGATAGAGGAGGGCTTTAGAAACCATCCTATCACACACTCTATACTGTACCACTATCTAAGCAATAATAAACTGAAGAGTATAGAAACTTTGATTTTAGGCTGTACGCATTATCCTCTTCTGATGGACGAGGTGAAGCAGTATTATGGTAATCGTGTCCGCGTGATAGATTCTCCGAGTATCGTAGCGGGCTATGTGCGTTCGGAGCTGGACAAGCATCATCTTCTAAATAAAGATTTAGAGCATATTACCACACATTTTTACTTGTCCGACCTTACTAAGAATTTTGAAAAAATATCTAAAAAGTTCTTTGGTAAAAGTATTAATTTGGAACTTAAGGTTTTATAGAATTTTCTATAAATGAAAAACTTACATTGCCGTATTTTCTTGTTTGAGAAATATTTGGATAGTTTATATTCATTTTACTATGATGTTCCAATATTAGGATGCCGTTTTCTGTAAGCAAACTATTATCCAAAATAAGTTCGATGAGTTCTTTGTACTTATTCTCAGGTAATTGGAACGGCGGATCAGCGAAAATAATATCAAAACTTTTCCCTCTGTATCTTTTCTTTTTTAGCCATTCGAAAACATCGCTTTTTTGTACATCTACCTGAAGTCCCAATTCTAAATCTTGTGCTGTAGTATTGATGAAATCGGTGTGTTTGGGGTGTATTTCTACCGCTACGACATCTGGACAATATCGGGATGCAAATTCCAGAGCGATAGAACCAATACCGGCAAATAAATCAAGCACTTTGACGGATTGTAAGTCAAACCGGTGCTCTATCATACTGAATAGGGCTTCCTTAGCAAAATTAGTGGTAGGTCTTACCTCGAAGTTTTTTGGTGCAACGATTCTTTTGGCTTTCCATTTTCCGGAGATGATTCGGTACATTTGATTTTTTATTTATCGACAAAGATAGATAATATCGCTCTTATACGAAAGATTTCCTCGTAGATTAAAAATAATTTTGTAGTTTTGTGAGGAATAGAAAAAGGGAGTTATCTTAATTAAAATTAGGAAAATAGGAATATGGCTTTATTAGTGAAAATACTTATAGGGATAGTAGCGTTTGAGCATTTGTTTATTATGTACTTCGAGATGTTTGCTTGGGATACTTTGGGCAAAAAAATATTCAAAACACTGCCAAGAGATTTGTTTTCATCTACGAAAGTGATGGCGGGTAATCAGGGGTTGTACAACGGTTTCTTGGCTGCCGGATTGATATGGTCGCTTTTGGTTTCGGATGAGCTTTGGGCACACAATTTGGCTTCTTTCTTTTTGTCGTGTGTAATCGTGGCAGGGGTGTATGGTGCGGCAACTACGGATAAGAAAATATTTTTCACGCAGACATTACCCGCATTGTTGGCATTAGCATTGGTACCCTTTCTATAATCGTATTTCCAAAAATCCATTGATTTGAACTATATTTCGTTTTACAATACCGAGAATTTTTTCCCGCCCGATACCCCCTTTTTACCCTTTTGGGATGAAAAAAAGTATCTCCGTAAGCGGGAAAATATAGCTTATGTATTCGGGCTTATGAAACAGTGGTATGGAGCGCTCCCTATGTTGATAGGTTTGGCAGAAGTAGGCAACAAAAAAGTAGTGAAAGAGCTTTTGGATTGCCCTATTTTTGAGGGGAATTACGGCTATATTCATTACGAGTCGCCGGACGAAAGAGGGATAGATGTCGCCTTGGCGTATGACAAAAACCGAGTGAAGGTATTGGCTTCGGGGCCTATCAGATTTGAATTTGAAATGAATGAAGGAGCCGATGTTTATATCGATACTACCAGAGATGTCTTGTATGCGAAGCTTGAAATTTTTGGGACTAAAATTCATTACTTTTTGGTACATTTACCCTCTAAGCGAGAGAAAGATGTCAATTTAGAGAAACGGAATTCCATTCTTTCCGAGATTAAAGAGCATATAGTTTCCCTGATAATGGATAGAGGAGAGGCGGTGATTATAAATGGAGATTTTAATGAAAATCCAAATGAGGTTAATATCCAAGAATTTAGATTTTATGAAGGCTTAGTTCAAGTGTTAGAGAACCCTTTTCTGAGACTCTATTATGAAAGATGTTTTTCCACTTATCATCAGAAGGAGGGGCTATTATTCGACCAAATTATGTGTTCCCAACATTTTTACAAACCCGATTTTCCATTGCATTACCACAGAGCTGAAGTATTCCGTCCCGGAGAAATAACAAGGAAAGACGCTCCCAATCTCCCCAGTAGAACTTATGCAGGGACAAGATATTTGGGCGGGTATAGCGACCACTTCCCGGCACTTCTGTTTTTTGACGAAAGACTTTAATTGTTTTTAGATTAAGGTTAATTGATTTTTTTTGTTAATAAATCAAACTTAAATTAGTTTTATTTTGTTTGGAAAATCGTTATCTTTGAGGCGTTAATTGTAAAATAGTATTTATGTCCGAATTCATCAAGGTATACGAATCTTTCTTCCTCTTTGAAGTGGAAATAATGAAAACTAAATTAAGAATCTAGAGGGATAGCAAGTTACATAAAAAATGAATATGTGAATAATCTCGCGGTGATGCCTGTCAATCAAAATTATTTACTTTTTGTAGGTACGGAAAATGCAGTTGAGGCAGTAGATATAACCAAAGAAGACAAATACACTGGAAAACGAATAAAAATATAAAATATAAAAAATATGTTTAAATCTAAAATTTACTACACCCTTACGGATGAAGCCCCTATGTTGGCGACTCATTCACTTTTGCCTATTATTAAGGCGTTTGCCAAATCTGCAGATATAGAAATAACAGTACCGGATATCTCCCTTGCAGGACGGATTTTGGCTAACTTTCCGGAGGCTTTGAAAGAAGAACAAAGAGTTCCGGATTACCTCGGAGAGCTTGGCGAACTTGCCAAAAAACCAGAGGCTAATATTATTAAACTGCCAAATATTTCTGCATCTGTTCCTCAGTTGGATGCTGCTATAGCAGAGCTTCAGAAACACGGCTATGCTGTACCGAGCTATCCGTTGGAACCTAAAAATGAAGACGAAGAAAATATTAAGAAAAGATATGCCAAAGTATTGGGAAGTGCTGTTAATCCAGTGCTGAGAGAAGGAAACTCGGACAGGAGAGCACCTAAGGCTGTGAAAAATTATGCCAAAACCAATCCTCACCGTATGGGAGATTGGGCTAAGGACAGTAAGACAGATGTGGCCTATATGAAAGACAAGGATTTCTACGGAACAGAAACATCTACCACTGTGGCTGATGACTGCCGGTTCCGAATCGTTTTCTTTGGAAATGACGGTTCGGAAAAAGTATTGAAAGACTTTGCACCGCTGAAAGCAGGAGAGGTAATAGACTCATCGGTAATGAACTTGAAAGCCTTGAAACAATTTGTACAAGAGGCGATAGATGAGGCTAAAAGGAGAGGCGTATTACTTTCTGCCCATCTGAAAGCAACGATGATGAAGGTTTCGGACCCTATTATGTTTGGGGCTATTGTAGAAACTTTCTTTAAAGATGTGTTTGCCAAGTATTCGGATTTGTTCAAGCAGTTAGACATTAGCCCTAAAAATGGATTGCAAGACCTTTATGACAAAATCAAAGGGCAGCCTCTGGAATCTGAAATCAAAGCCGATATAGAAAAAGCATTAGCGGAAGGACCTCGTGTAGCGATGGTAAATTCTGATAAAGGCATTACGAATTTCCATGTTCCGAGCGATATTATTGTAGATGCGTCTATGGCAGCATTGGTACGTGGCGGCGGAAAAATGTGGAATAAAGAAGGTAAAGAGGAGGATACCTTAGCGATAATACCGGACCGCTCTTATGCAGGGTTTTATCAAGCCGTGATAGACGATATGAAACAGCACGGAAAATTAAATCCATCTACTATGGGAAGTGTGCCAAATGTTGGACTAATGGCTCAGAAAGCTGAAGAATACGGCTCTCACAATAAGACTTTCCAAGCTACTGCAGATGGAGTAATCAAGGTGCTTAACGAGAAAGGGGAGGTGCTACTGGAGCAAAAGGTAGAAAAAGAGGATATTTTCAGAATGTGCCAAACCAAAGATGCACCGATTCAAGATTGGGTGAAATTAGCTGTTAATCGTTCCAGATTGTCTGATACACCTGCAATTTTTTGGCTAGATAAAGGCAGAGCCCACGATAGAGAAATTATTAAAAAAGTAGAAAAATACCTTAAAGACCACGATACTTCCGGATTAGATATCCGTATAATGGATGTAAGAGATGCGATGCTCGAAACCTTGAAAAGAGCAAGAGAAGGTAAAGACACGATTTCGGTATCGGGCAATGTACTAAGGGATTACCTTACAGACTTATTCCCTATTTTAGAGTTGGGGACTTCAGCTAAAATGTTATCCATTGTACCGCTGATGAATGGCGGAGGGCTGTTTGAAACAGGAGCCGGTGGTTCTGCACCTAAGCATGTGGAGCAGTTTTTAGGCGAGGGCTATCTTCGCTGGGACTCGCTTGGGGAGTTTCTTGCGTTGCAGGCATCATTGGAGTACTTGTCTCAGAGCCAAGGAAATGCTGCGGCACAGGTATTAGCAGATGCATTAGATGAAGCGAATGCTAAATTTTTGACTAATGATAAATCTCCGGCAAGAAAATTAGGAGACATAGATAACCGTGGTTCTCACTTCTATCTTGCAATGTACTGGGCGGAAGCTTTGGCTAACCAAACTAAAGATAGTGCAATTGCAGAGAAATTTGCACCCGTAGCAAAAGCAATGAAAGAGAACGAAGCGAAAATAAACGAGGAGCTTATAGGGGCTCAAGGTAAAGCTCAAGATATAGGAGGCTACTACCAGCCTAACCGAGATGAAACTTACACTGCGATGAGACCATCTAAAACACTTAATTCTATTATAGATAAGATTTAAGAATAAGGTAGAGATACATTAAAAAAACAAGTCGGTAATTTTACCGACTTGTTTTTTTAATAAATGTATAAAAACTTATTTTTTTATGAACTTAGTATTGGCTGTTTTACCATTAGCTAAAGTTGTACTAACGATATAAACACCTTTGTTCAAAGAGGAAATATTTACTCTGTTATCAGTAGGTTTTGCAGTTAATACCACTTGACCATTTACAGAAAGTATTTTCACTTCGCTTACAGCACTTTCTTTAGTAGCAAAGAATAATGAACTCTGGTCGGCTGTAGTGGCTATAGAAACAAGCTCATTGATAGCAAGAACTTCTGCAGTAGCCATATTTGGGCTGCTGTAAACTACATTATCGAAGCCACAAGTGTCATGTTCTTGTGTAGATTCGAACTTAAATGCAATATATTGTCTATCAGTTTTTGGAATGATAACTTCATATGGTGGTTGCCCTGCCCCCTGAGTTATGGAAAAACTTTTAACTTCAGTCACATCTTCTAAATCAAACTCTCCTTTTAGAAGACATACGGTAATGGTTGTAGATTGATTATTTCTACTATTTGCCAAGAATTTTATCTTGTAAGTACCGTCAGAAGCTGCTACTTTTGGAGTAAAGAGATATACAGGCTTATTTGGAAAAAAAGCTGAATAAAAGAAAATGTAGTTATTATTCGGATTATTTGTACTTTGTCTTAACCTAATTATAGGAGAAGTATTTACATTACCACTCGAATCTGTGCTCCATTCCTTCTGTGGTAGACCTTCATTAACATCAAATTTATCGAAATTTTCATCAAGGCTTGCTGTCTGAGCTTTTACTTGTGTAGCTATTGCCCCCGCAAAACATAAGGCAAATAATAAAGTTTTTTTCATTGTTAATTTTATTTAGAATTAATATACAAATATATTAAAATTAAAATAAATAAAAATAACTTCAATGTTAAATTTTAATGATGCTAGCCTCTGTTGTTGTATCGAGATGTACAATCCTGATAGTTGCTTATGAAATGAATTGCTATTAAAGAATTAGTTGTAGAAATTTTCTCAATACAGTATTAAATTATTTTATAGAATCTCTTATCTTTGCAGGACACGAAACTAATTGCGTGTTAAAAATATTTTTGATGAAAATCAATCTAAATCAAAATAAGAACTTAAAATTATTCAAAATAATTTCTTCAGTAGCAGAGAAAGAAAATCAGTCTGTTTATATTGTAGGAGGATATGTACGAGATCTACTGATGAAAAGGGGAGAAGGCTCTGATATAGATTTTGTAACGGAACAAAGTGGCATAAATCTGGCTAAGGCTTTGGCAGAAGAACTTTCACCTAAACTTAAAGTGTCAATATTTAAAACCTATGGCACGGCAATGATAAAATGGAAGGGGCTGGAGCTGGAATTTGTAGGGGCAAGGAAAGAAAGCTACACTAAAAATAGCCGAAACCCTGCTGTGGAAGCCGGTACTATAGAAGACGACCAAAGAAGGAGGGATTTTACTATCAATGCTATGGCGATTTCCCTTAACAAAGATAATTTCGGAGAATTGATAGACCCATTTGACGGTAGGCAAGATCTTATTGACAAGATCATAAAAACACCTCTTGAACCTCGGAAAACATATTCTGACGATCCTCTTAGAATGCTGCGCGCTATCCGATTTGCTTCTACTTTAGGTTTTGATATTGATGAAGATTCTCTTTCCGCAATTATCTCGGAAGCCGATAGAATAGAAATCATTACCATAGAGCGTATAATGACCGAGTTCAACAAAATAATGGCATCTGAGAAACCATCGTTAGGCTTAAAACTTTTGGATGATACAGGGCTTTTAGAAAAAATAATACCGGAACTTACAGCTCTAAAAGGCGTGGAAGAGCTTGAGGGGCAGAGACATAAGGATAATTTTTATCACACATTGGAAGTAGTGGATAATATTTCGGAGAATACAGATAACCTTTGGCTGAGATGGGCGGCTCTTTTGCACGATATAGGTAAAGCCCCGACTAAAAAATTTGTAGACGGTATAGGCTGGACTTTCCACGGGCATGAGTTTTTAGGAGCAAAGATGGTTAAAACACTTTTTGAAAGGCTGAAACTTCCTCTGGGTAATGATTTGAAATATGTTCAGAAAATAGTTCGTTTATCCTCCAGACCTATTGCTTTGATTACAGACGACACTTCGGATGCAGCACTTAGACGCCTTCTCTTTGATGCGGGTGATGATTTGGATGATCTTTTCACTCTCTGCAAAGCAGATATTACGACTAAAAATAAAAAGAAAAAAAATAGGTACAAAGAGAACTTTGAGGCTGTAGCAAAAAAGATAAAGGAGGTAGAAGAAAAAGATCACATTAGACATTTTCAACCTCCTGTTTCTGGGGAAGACATAATGAAACTCTTCGGATTAAAACCTGGAAGAGAAATAGGAATTTTGAAGGAAAAAGTAAAAGATGCGATATTGGAAGGTCTAATTCCCAACGAACCCAATGCCGCAAAACAATTCGTGATAAAAGAAGCAGAAAAATTAGGTTTAGATATAAAATAAAATGTTTATGGAAAGCAACAGGCAGAGAAAAATAGCTCAAATTATACAAGAGGATTTTTCGGAATTATTTCGCAAACAAGCCGCAGATAGTAGCAAGCAATTTTTGATTACTGTTTCTGAGGTTAAGGTTAGTGCTGATTTAGGAATTGCTAAAATATATCTAAGTATATTTCCTCAGAAATATAGAGACGGAATTATGAAAGAAATAGAGGCAAACAAGTCTCAGTACCGTAATTATATGGGGCAGAAAATGAGAAGTCAGATAAGGGTAATTCCACAGCTGAATTTTTATTTAGATACGACATTGGATGATGTAGAGCGTATAGATAAAGAACTGAAAGGCGAAGGTGATAATCCTATTTTGTAGATATGTTTTTTAATAAAATGGCTTTTCATATCGCTCTGCGTTATCTTATTTCTAAGAAAGGTAGCCAGGCGGTTTCTTTTATTACAGGTTTGTCTGTGGTAGCTACGGCTGTGGCTGTGGCTGCAATGTTTATTATTATTTCAGTATTTTCGGGATTAGAGAAAATCAATAGAGAACTTATCGCCAATCTTCACGCAGATATTACTATAACAAGCCATTATGGAAAACAGATTCCTAAGATGAATTTTGTTTTATCTACATTGAAAAAAAACAAAAATATAAATGCATTTTCCAGAGTTATAGAAGAGAAGGTTTATATTGATTATCATAACAATGGAGAGATAGCTTACCTTAGAGGCGTAGATTCTCTTTATACGGATGTTAATCCTATTAACAATACTATATTTTACGGTCGTTACCCATCGTTCAGATATGTAAATGAAGCCATTATAGAGAACGGAATAGATCATAGATTAAATATTCCGGTAGATACGGACGAAGATTATGCTTTACTCTATATGCCAAAAGCAGGAGAGGGGATTATTAGTAAAGAATCAGATATTTTTAATAAAAAAGAAATTTATGTAACGGGGGTATTTTTAGGGAATAGCGAACATCTTAGTAATCATATATTTGCACCTATAGAGCTTTCGGAAGAATTGCTTGATTTACCCAAAGGGAGTGCTTACGAATTAGTTCTAAAACTTAAGCCCGGTACAGAAGCTTTGGCTGTAAAAGCCGAATTGGAAAAAATATTGGGCAATGATTATAAGCTCAAAACCAAGGAAGAACAAAACGCTGCTTTTTGGAAGATGATAAATACGGAGAAGCTAATGATATACATTATTTTTGTTTTGGTAATATTCATTACTTCGTTTAATCTTGCTGGAGCTATCATTATTTTGCAGTTGGATAAAAAAGACCAAGCGAGAACATTGGTAGCATTAGGCGTTTCTCTTCAAGAGCTTAGGCGTATTTACCTTTATACAGGTTATTTAATAGTATTTAGTGGTATATTGGGAGGCCTTTTTTTAGGGACAATCGTTTGCTATATTCAGCAATATACGGGCTTTATCAAAGCTGGAATGGGAATGCCTTTTCCGGTAGAAATTTTACTTAAAAATTATTTGATTGTTTTAGCGCTTTCATCGTTTTTTGGAGTAGTGATATCTTATGTTTTCTCAAAAATTAATAAGAATTATATATCGAGAATAGAAAATTAATATACTTAGAATTATGAAAAAACTTGGACTTTTTGCAGTCTTGCTATTAGGTGTTTTGATTGGGGCGCAGATCCCGAGCGGTTATTATGATGGCACCGATGGATTATCGGGAGCACAACTGAAAACAAAACTGTCTCAAATTATAAATAATGGAGCACAAGACAAAGGATATAGTGCCTTACTGAAAGCGTATAAGACTACAGATGTAGATAATTATTATGAGAAAGACGGAACGGTATTGGATATTTATTCTGAAAATCCTAAAGGTACAGACCCTTATGAGTTTTCATTTTATGATGCGTGTGGGAATTATAAAAAAGAAGGAGATTGCTACAACAGAGAGCATATAGTACCACAGTCATTTTTTAATAAGAAATCTCCAATGCGTAATGATGTCCATTTCATCGTTCCTACTGATGGGAAAGTAAATGCTATGCGTTCTGATTTTCCTTATGGAATAGTGAAAAATCCTACTTGGATTTCCAGAAATGGTTCTAAACTAGGGAATAATTCTACTCCGGGGTATTCAGGTGTCGTATTCGAGCCTATTGATGAATTTAAGGGCGATGTGGCAAGAATGATTTTGTATTTCGTTACACGCTATGAAGATAAGTTGAGAGAGTTCAAGTCCGGAAATATACTAAGCACTAATAAAGCAAAAGGGTTGCAAGATTGGGAGCTGAATGTTCTATTGAAATGGAATCAAGAAGATCGGGTAAGTAAAAAAGAAATTGATAGAAATAATGCAGCTTATAAATATCAGCATAATAGAAATCCGTTTATAGACCATCCGGAATTTGTGGAGAAGATATGGGGCAAATCAAATTTATTATCAACAAAAGAGATTTCTTATCGTCAAAAATTATTAGTACATCCTAATCCTGTAAAAAACGGTATTATATACCTTACCCATTGGGAAAAAGGGGATAGAGCAGAGGTATTCACTACTTCCGGACAGAAAGTATTATCCGTGGCAGCAAATGGCATCATAAATGTAAAATCTTTCCCAAAAGGGCTTTATATTTTAAGAGTAGGGAGTAAAAGCACTAAAATTCTTATACAGTAGAAGTGTAATAATTTCAGATTGTTACTTTCGTGATATTGGAAATTATATTTACCAAGTTTTGCCTATTCGTACACTTATTTTAATATCGTAAAAGGTAAAGATGTAGATGTAAAAAAGGTCTTCGTAAATTCGGATTTGAAATATCAAACATGGTAGCATACTTTTTATAAACAAACCCCAACTTGTACAATAGGTTGGGGTTTTGTATTTTTGCAGTAATGAGTAACTTACCACAAAGCAAAGGCAGAAATACAGAACTTATCCGCT
>NZ_FNAS01000003.1 GCF_900101995.1 Riemerella columbipharyngis
AAATCTTTGTAAGCTTTCCTATTAGCTTCTTTCTCTTGTTCTCTACGCTTTAGCTCTGCGGAAAGCTGCTCTGTTGTTAGTTCTTGTAAATTCATTTTTTATTTTTTTGAGTTCTGTTGTTATTTTCTTGTTATTCTTTTGGTATTTCTCTATTGGATTCCAGCCTGTCCTTTCGTCCCAATAGTAAAGCAGTCTATCATCTCCGTAGCGGATACTTGGGGCTCTCCAGTTGTTATCGCTTACCCAAAAAATTACCCTTTCGGCTCTTAAGCTAAGCTCATCCGGAAGCCCCTTTATTCTCCGGTGGATAGTAATTCTTTCGTCTAATGATAGCAGTCTGTAAATGCTATCCAGTGCAAGTGTTTCGTGTAGTATATTTCTCATAATGTTTTAATTAAAGGTTTAAACCATGGTACATCATTGCTTTTTCTTCGTTGATGATATACTCGCCGCCGGGACACCGTCCTGTGATAGTTGCTTTCAGCCCTTCCACCCGGACGATAATTTTAGAGAGCTTCCGCCAAAACCGCCCCACTGCCGTGTCCGGAAGGTTCCTTTCTTCGTGGCTTAGGAACACAAACAGCTTGGCGGGGTGGTCTCTCAGCAGTTTTTGAACTGCCGTTTTAGTCATCTCATCACGGTACACCGCAAAGTTGTCAATGAAGATTATCCGCTCGCATTTGCGTTTTTCCAACCGCTTTTGTAAGTCCTCAAAACTCTCGTACTCGTGCAGCTTAATACTTTTGTTTTTCTCCGAAATACCCACCCGCTTCATCGTGGCAATGATATTGTCCGAGATGCCCTCCTCAGCAGAGATATACAGCACTTTTTCAAAATGAGAAAGGTATTCCGCCAAGATGAGTGCAAAGGTGGTTTTGCCCTGTTTTTCCTTGCCCTGTATTATCCAGCCGCCGTTCTTTTCCGGATTACCCATCAGCTCCTGCCATTCTTCCGAAAATTCAAACTTGCTGAATCGTTTAGCGTAAGCCTGTTTTACCGATATTGTCCTCATGCCGCCTGTGTTTTTATGATGGTTTCCAAATACCTCAGCGATTTGATTTTATCGCTGTTTTTTGCCAAGCATTGCTTTACGATTTGGCTCACTTTACTTTTGTCGCTCATATTGGCGGCAGCCACATCACGCAGTAGCTTATCGTAAAACTCATATTTCTGCGATTTTTCATCGGGGGTAATGCCTCTGAACTCCGCCGAAAAACGGTCGAAAATTTCGCGGTAGCCCACCTTGTGGTTATTGATACCCCTTTTTATTTTAGCCCTCAGTCCGTCAGCGCCCATCATATACCAGCCGCAGTTGCCTGCCGTTCCGTTGATAAGCCCTTTCAGCTCCAAGAATGCCGGGTAATCCAAATCACCCGCTTCGTCTATGCAGATAAAGCACCCCGACAAGGCATTGATATAGTACTTGATGTTTTCCAATATCTCGGTAAAAGTACCATCCGTGCCGCACCCGATTTCACGGGCTAAGGCTTTGATAAAATTGCGTTTCGTTTTGTGCTGGCTGGCATCTATGTAAAAGGCATTGCACATTTGCGAAATCAAGATTTTAGCCGAATAAGTTTTACCGATACCGCAGTCATCCACCAGTATTAAAGATTTGGCATTTTGCTGGCAAAACTGGAAGTCGTCGCGTATTTCCAAATACACATCTGTTTCCACCGCTTTCCAAGTGTTTTTACCAATAGTTACCTGCAATTTCCTGCCTATGTTCATCCATTGCGTAGCGGACAGTAAGCCCTTGCGTTCGCCTTTTTTGAGCCGTGAAAACACCGCACCGCTGATGCCCAAGGTTTTAGCGTAAGCCTCTGCCGAACCGCCGTAATTATCACGGTTAGTCAACATCGCCTGTGCTATGGCTTCTCTTAGTTCGTTTGAAATATTCATAATTCTTTTTTTTAATTAAAATTGCTAAATAGTGATTTGCTTCGTCTGCCGTTTTGTGCCGGTATGGGGTCTTTTTGCTCTTCCGTTTCTATCTCTATAATGTTTGCCGGTTCCGATGCCGGTATATAGTCCTCCAAGCCCGGGATAACGAATTTGTGATTGAGCATTTTGCTCCTTCGGTCTATCACGCTCAGGCGGTCTATGTCGTTTTTACGCTCACACATAAAGCCTGTAACCGTGTTTTCGTAAGCACTCATTATTTGGCGGTTTACACGCCCTGCATCGTCCATCTCGTGGTAGGCACGGCTGTATGTCGGTTTAGGGATAAGCTCGCAGAGCATCATATCATCGTGGCAAATCATCGCTTTCAGCACGCCGCCGTCGTTGCCGTCCAGCCAGTAGACCTTGAAGCTTCTGCCCTCCACATATTTCATCAGCCTTATTAAATCCTCGCCGGTGCATATTTCGCCTCCCAAGCCCAACAGATATTCGGAACTTCTGAATTTCACGATGCCGGCGTTGCAGCTCGTAACGGTTTCCCTGCCGAGATGGGGCAGAATGGCGCGCCAGTTGGTGGGTTTCGTGTCCTTGCTCTGCATCTCTGTGAACACCTCCCAGCGGGTTTTGCCTTTGTAGCGAGAATGCTCCATATTGTTCCACCGCTGTATGTCGTACAGGCTGTTGCGGATGATGGTTTCCTTTGGCAGGATAATGTCTGCACCGGCACCTTTTTGGTTGTCCTCTTTTCTTGCGAACGGACGACCGAGCCAGCCCTCTTTTTCTTTTTCAAACTCATAGCGGAGCTTACCGAAGTACCGCTCTATATGCTTAGCTCTTGCTTTGTTGGCTTCTATCCTCACGCGGTCAAACATGGCGCCGTTCATTAGGAAAGTATTCCTGTAATTGGCATTCAGCGCGCTTTCGCATTCTAATTCAAGGGGCAGGTTAAGCCCCCATTCGGTGTAGTTTCGTACCATTTGGCGGTAAAATTCAAGGATAAGCCCCTCTTTGCTTTCGCCATAAACCCAAGTAACCCAAGCCTCGGAACCCAAATCAATGCCCATATAGAACCACATTCTTTTGCCTTTGTCGTAGAAAAACGGCGGCTGGCGGTCGTCAATAGAAATCAGAACGCCCGCTTCTTTCACTTTCTCTAAGGAGTGGTAAGGGATATATTGCGAGAGCAGCTCCTGCCGGTTGCCGCTTCGTTTAGCGTGAGTACCTATTCTGTGTTCCCATTTTCCTAACCATGCAATGATGGAATTTTCAGAAATCTCTCTGTATTTTCTACGGTCGGTATGCTCGTAAACCTCGCCTGTGCTGTGATTGACAACCTCTACATTCCCCTCCAAAAATCCAAAGTACTTGTTCGCCACTTCCGTACGCGTAGGTTTGTAGTCCTGGCCAGCAAACATTGCGTTGAGCAGCTCTATCATCTCCTCGGTCATTACCCTTGCGTGGTTGTTCCGAAGTTTTTTAGAAATCAGTGAGGAAAAATTAAAGTGGTTTTCATCGCCGTTTAAAAACGCTTTAAATAGCCTTACAAAATGCCTTTCGCTCACATTCATCGTGTGCCCTTGCAGGTGGATTTTCGGAAGTATATCGTTAAAAGTGATTAAGTCCTCCCAGAGTGTTTTCATTACCCCTGCTTTCTTTCCTCCGCGAAGCGAAAGCCTGTAATCTCTTAGGTTTTTAAGCGCAATAAGCACGCTGGCATTGGTAATATACTCGTCTATAAAATTTTGCTTCAGCGGCGTGCCGTCCTCAAACTCAAAAGTGGTGTAATACGCCGTTGCCAAGCTGTTTACTTCCCAATAATGCAGCAGCGGATGCTTCATCTTGCGCGGATCACCTATGCTGTCCTGCATTGCTTTGGGCAGCGTTTCAAAATTGATAAGCAACCGTCTGCCGTTACCTCCGGACTGAACTTTCTTAATGCCGTAAGGGAGCTTGCTATACCTTTGTATAGCCTTTTTCAGCGCGTCATAAGTCTTGTAATACTTAGGCACCAGCTCGTCTACGGTTACGACTAATATGTTTCCCCAGAGGTGTGGCATTTTTTTATTTTATATTGTTTTTTATAATTAAAGCCCTATGCTTTATGCTTACTGCTTAAGGTTTTATTTGTCGGTATACCGACCTTTGTTCCCGTCGGGGGCTTGAACCCCGATGCCTGCCTGTCGGGAGGGAATCACTATATTTACGGTGTCTAATCAAAAATTATAGTGATATGAATAATCATATTGAAGAGTTGAAAAATAATTTTGACACTTTATTTTTAGAACAAGCTAAAAATACCGTCCATCTATTAACCCTTACTAAAGCATTTTGGGAGGTGTCGTCCGTGGTTTTGAATAAGGCTGAGTTAGCCAATTTGAAGTCCAAATACTATCATTCCTTATACGAGAAAACGCACGAGACATTAACTCAGAACGAAAGCGTGTTTTATCAGCCTTCAAAAATTCATTTTGCTCTTTTGGAGATGAAATCTGTGATTGATGAGCTCCTTCGAGATGCTGAGGATGACTAAATCTAAGCGTAATTTCTATATTTATTTCCATTATTTCAATGTTTTAAAAGTCTTTGATATTGTGAATCTTCCGAAGAGTATCCATTCTTCAGCTACTACCATATCTGCAAAGATGAAGCTCACAGCACTATGGCGGTACTTTAATACTCGGTGTGCTAATTTCTTGATAGTCTTTTTCATAGTTTTATGTTTTTTAATTTCAAGTTTGCTAATGCTAAGCTTTCCATTTCGAGTAATATTATTTTTTTCTTTTCCACTTTGAAATGCTCAAATATGCTCATAAACAAATCCCTGTTTATTTCCTCAAAGTTCCCACCCTCTACTATCTCCTCTATATATGGCGTGCTCACATCTAAAATCATAGTATCATCGAATGTAAAGGATATAGCGTTGAGAAAAGAGCCTTGAGGGGCTTCTGTACGCCCTGTTACATAATAATAGGAATTCCCATCTCTATAATATTTTCCTA
The DNA here is from genome assembly GCF_900101995.1 of Riemerella columbipharyngis. Taxonomy (GTDB): domain Bacteria; phylum Bacteroidota; class Bacteroidia; order Flavobacteriales; family Weeksellaceae; genus Riemerella; species Riemerella columbipharyngis. The sequence continues at coordinate 4,902 of NZ_FNAS01000003.1, forward strand.
TCTCTAACTCGCTTGCTTGTGTGATTTTCCTTGTTTTCATTGTTTTAAATTTTAACTGTTATCGTTTTTTAAGTTCGTCCATTAGTTTTTGGGCTCCGCTGGCAGTGTAAAATTGGCTTTCCAGTATTTTGTTGCCTGTGCTTCGGGCGTAGAGGAGCTGGAGCATATAGGTGTCTTTTATTTCACCTCTTAGCACTTTCTCTACCTGCCATTCTGTAGTGCGGCATTGCTTGGCTACCAGTTTAATGTCCGTACGCGATAGATGACTCCCCACCTCCGAAAGCATCGCTTTTACTACTTTTTGTTCGGCACGGGCTTTGGCACGGTTCATAATTTTTGGGTCGGTGCTGTAAGTGCCATACTTGCGGATACTCGGTAACACTTCCGAAGTTACCCACTTGCGGAACTTGCGAGCTTCGGGTTTGTTGCTTCTCATTATTATTGTATAGAGACCGCTTTCGTTTACATAAAGTAAATTTTGGTACCCACCAGGGGTGTAAGTTTTTTCTACCCCCTTTTCGTCTTCATCTAATGATTTCGCTAAAGTATCTCTATGGTTTTGGATTTCAAGAAGAGTACATAAGTCCTTTGCACAAAACCATACTTCGTTTTTTTTCTTCTTAATTCTAATTTCCCCAAATTGTGGGTGTGTAATTAAATTGCTCATATATTACTGATTTATTGTTTTTTGTATTGCGTGTTCAAACTCTCTACAGAGCATTTTATAATCTTTGATAATATTGTCAGGCATTATACCCTTGTGGTCTCCTTTTAGGCACATTCTTACATATCTTGGTGTAAAGCCGTATTTCTCAGCGACTTTATTCACAGCTATAGCATTGTGTTTCGCTCTTTTTTGATTACTTTTGTCCATGTTTTATTATGTTCACCCGCTGGGACTAAAAGGGCTAACGTTTCATAATCAACACCTTGCGTGTAACCATAACCGAGCATTCTTTTAATCCATTTCCCGAATTGCTCGTTACTTCCAAGAAATTGGTGTAGCTCCTTTGCACTCACGGTATTTTCTCCGTTTTTCTCTGTGATTTTGATTAAATTGTTCATAATTTACTGATTTTGATATTTTTGTATTAAATTTTCCCTTGCATCTATCACTTCGTATAGAGCCTCGTAGGTGGCTTTGTCTTTTCTTGTAAGCCTCATTCTAATAGCATCTGTGGTATATCCAAACATTTTGGAAAGCGTCTGGATATCGCCAGTCTGTTTTTTCTGTTCGCAAATACGAACAATCTCGCTAAAATTCTTTACATTTGTCATTGTTATGATGTTTTGATAATGCAAATATATAGTAAATAATCTAAATATCAAGTAATAAATAGTATAAAATCTAAAATATTTTTAATGATAGTTGATAGAATACTGAAAATCATAGAGTTAAAAAATATAAATAAAAGTATTTTTTATAGAGAAACAGGACTTTCTAACGGTTTTTTAGATAAGGTAAAGGATGTGGGAGCATCTAAAATAGAGAAAATACTCTCATCTTATCCAGAAATCAATCCGCTGTGGTTACTTACAGGCGAAGGCGAAATGCTTAAGGCTGGAATAAATAATAACCAAAAAATAAAAGGAGATGGTAATATTATGGCGGGTATCGGCTCTAATATTGAAACTGGAGACAGCAAACAGACCATTCTTCAATTGAAAAAAGAGATAAAAGAACTAAATAAAAGATTATTAGAAAAAGACGAACAAATCAATAAACTCATAAATATTTTATCTAGTGGAAAGTAATAATCAAAAAATTAAAGGGAACAATAACATTCAAATTGGTGGAGATTTTAATGGAAATGTTATAAAAACCGAGAAAGTTTATAACAGAACTAAAGTCATTCATGATCCTGATGAGCATATAACAACGGAGCAACAATTTGAAATAAAGTCTCATATAGATGAACTTGTAAGAATGGTTTCATCCGTTGATACCAATACTGATAGTAGACCTAAATTGTATAAAAGAGAGTGGGGACTTTTTAAAAAGCAATTTAAAGTATCTGCATACCAAGTTTTACCCAAAAAAGATTACGAAGATGCCATTAAGTATCTTAAAAAAAGGATAGCATATTTAGGTAAACCCAAACAAAGAAGAGGAGATAATGATGCTTGGAGAAAAAATCAATATAAAGCAATCAATGCAAGAGCAACACAATTAGGAATGTCAAGGGATGAAAAACTTGCTTTTGCTACGGAAGTTTTAGGTTTAAAGACACCATTATTAAGCCTAAAAGATTTAAGTGATACAAGGCTCAACAACCTGTACAAAAAAATAATGGCTAAGAGGAAAAAGTAGAAAAACAGAGCCTAATCTATGGGTAGTGTATATTAATAGGTTAGGGTTTATCTATCCAACTTTTGCTCTTTTTTTATAAGGTATATCGTAATAATAGAAGCCAATATCAGAATAAATGATATTAACATATTTTCATAGCGCCTGATAAACGCAAACGCTATAGCACTTATTATCCCTATTACAAATATAGCTTTAAAGTAGGTAATAATCATTCGTGTTTATTTTGGACAAAAGTATAAAAAAAAACAGATACGAGAACGTATTTTTAATAGGAAGTTTTGCTTTTTAAGGATATAAAACATTGTTTAACAGCTATATATGTGCAACTTGGCTTCTTTTTACCGTGTCCCTAAATATACTCAAATGTTTTATTTTGTGTAAAAAATAGCTATCTACTGAGCGTTTAATATATTTCAATCCGTTAAAATATATTTGAGAATGTCCCCCCAAATGTCCCCCCAAATGTCCCCCCAACTTTTAAAAGGGTATTTTTAGGGGTAAAATGCACTCTCACTATTGCGCGGCTAAAAACCGTACTTTTAGCAATCCAATCATCGACTGTTTATTCGTGTCATTAGCTTTGTTTTATGGGGTATTGCGTATTTCTGAGCACAACAAAAAGCCCCAACGGTAGTTAGAGCTTTTTATAGTGTTTTTATTTGTGTTTTTAGTGGTATTTCACTGGTAGTAAATAGTAGTTTTTACACATTTGGTATTTCTCTATCCTTTTACCCTTTTAGGCTTTCAATCCCTTTGTTAATAGGCCTTTTGGTGTTTTTACCCGCCTTTTTTATTTTGCCCTTTTTGTTTTATGCCCGGTACTGTGCCGTATTTATTCTTTGCTCAAAATTATAAGGGATGTAATTTTTACCCGAGAGGGTGTAGAGTATCTCGAAAAGATTAGCCCATTCTCTGGTATTGAGTGCGCTTATGCGGTAAACTTCCTTGTAGAAAGAGCCTACGGAAAGGTTTTCGCAGACGATTCTTTTTTGAAGGATTTTCAATGTAATGCCTACCAAATTTACAATTAGACAAAACCCAAACTGAAAGGACTCCTCTCCGCCGAAATCGATGATGTCTTTTGAAGTCATGGCGGATGGTAAATCCGTTTTCCAATATTCCGTAGGAATTGTAGTCGATGTACTCTATTTTCATATCGAATTTTGCAATGATTTCCTCTACTAGTTTGAAAGAAAGTTCATAAGGAATAATTTCTTGTTCTACCGGAAAAGCCGAAACGATACTTTTACTTTCTTCATTGCCGATGAGTAGAATTTTCTTGCCGAGGATTTTGCCGTTTGCCTGATTGAAGTAGTTATTAACGGCGATTTCTTCTTCCGCACCGCCGTGTTTTTGGATTAAATCTCTTTGGCGGTTGGTGAGTTTTCCCATTTCCTGAATGGTATGGATGGTGTTTTCCGTTGATGCAATGGGAATTCCTTCTACAGACAAAGTATTGTCGTCCAACAATTGTATGTTTTGCAAATCCACCTGATTGGCGATGATGGGACGATTGATAAGGGTTGTTTTAATATCGTTGTAATTTTCCATAATATCAAGATTTAAATAAATTGCTAAAGTTTTTGAACATTTCGAAGTTTTGTTTTTTGGCTTCTTTATTCATTTGATTGATTTCGATGCCTTTATGGTATCGTTCTTCGTCGTACCAGATGTTTTCTTCGCAAGAAAGGTCGTAGTAAAGCTTTTGCCCTACAACGCCACGGCGGTGCTTAGAGAATATAATGTATCTGTCCGAAAACGGATTTTTGGTATTGGTCAGTCGTAGCTCCATCATTGCCGTAATCATATGTTTTAATCTGTTGGAACCGACAAAAGCCCCCGATTTGGTTACCTGTTGAATGGTGATGAACGAGATGTTTTTTTCGGTTTTGTTTTTCCCGATGTTATGTTTTTTGATAAGGGTTAACAGCCAACTTTCCGCCGTCTTGTTGGTGATGCTTTCTTCCTCCTTTATGATGCCCTGAAGTTCCAAAAAAGAGTCTATCAAAACGATATCCCAGCCCTCGTCCAGTATGGACTGAATGTATTTGTGGTAATGGGTGTTTTGCGTAATATCGCTTTTTACAAAGAGGGTAGGGATGTTCCCAAATTTGCTGAAACGCTCAAGGTAAATAGAGAGGTCAATTTCATTCATCTCTGCACTGATGAACAAAACTTTTATACGAGGGTGGTTTCTGATGATATTCGCCACCATATCCAGCGCAACGGTGGTTTTGCCGGCTACCGGATCTCCGATGAGCATATAGTTTACGCCTTTGGGCAGTCCGCAGTGGGAAGAAAGAAGATGATCCAAAATCGTGGCGGTTTTGAATAGCTCGTATAGTTCTTTCTCCGGAATTTTTATATCCTTCAGCCGAATAATGCTCTGCATTGAATTTTAGTTTTCCGCAAAATTTGTTACGGGGTCGGACAAAATAGGTCTTTTAGATAAACAAAATAAAAAAAGAGATTATTTTTTTGGAATAATCTCTTTTTACAGTATTTAAGTTTTTGTTTTATAGTGAGTTATTAGTCCATTCCTGCCTTTTTAAGTGCCAAAAGTATTTCCTCTATTCTTTCTGTACAATCTTTGAAAAACTTATCACTGTTGTTAATAATCTCTTCTTGCCATCTTTCAACGGAAAGATAATCAAGATTGAAATAGAAAGGATACCAATCGTCTGAAGAAGGTTTATTAGTTCCTGAAATAAAATCTAATAATTTTTGTCTTTTTTCGTCTGTAATTGAGTAGTTTTCATGTTTGCAAAGCCCATAATGGTATTTTCTATCTCTATCTCTATCATAGTGGAATTTTATCCAATAATTATTATCCCAATCATCTTTTATTAGATAGAAATCAATACAGTATTCTTTGCTACCATTAAATACATACTTCAATCCTTTTTCTTTGGCAAATTTTTCCATATTAGGATTAAAATATTTTTCTGTAAGGTAATCGTAAACCTTATCGTAGTTTTGGTGGATATTTTTAGCAGGTTCTATATTTTCGCTGAGATACTCAATTATCTCTTTCTCGTTTTTAGTGTTTATGTCTTGATAGGTTAAAATTTTTAAATGATTAATATATTGAACGAGTGTCTCTCTTACCAAAGGAAACCGAGAGGAAATGGCTACACATTTCTCAAGCCAAGTAATGATGTCTTCTTTGTATGAAATACGCAAGTAAGGAACTTCTTTGCCGTCTTCTTTACAGCTGTTTTCACTGGTATCATCACCAAAAAGAGTGAGGTATGCTAAGAGATGTTGCTTTTTATTATTTGCATACCTATCATACCTTACAAGTTGCTTATCTTGGTCTCCGGCATAAACTTTATTTTCAATGATAAAGAAATTATCTTAATCATCTTCTATTACAATATCCATTCTGCCGTGCTCGGTTGAATATTCTGTATAAACTTTCGCTTTTTGATGGTTAAAATTTGCAAGGGTAAGCATATCGCTTAATATATCGTTAGCACACTTCCTAATTTTAGATTTTAATTCACACATTTCATTGCAATTTAACAATTCAGAGTTGTTTTTTAATGTTTCGTCAATACTTTCTTTTAATCCGTATATTCCATTAGAATTTAAAAATTCGGTGTTAGTTTTGATTTCTAAAGACTCAATAAAACTATTCAATATTTTGGATTTTGATTTGTTTGCTTCGTCGGAATTTAAAAATTCAGTATCGGCTTTATTTTTTAATGTTTCAATAAAACGCTCCAAAAAATTAGATTTCAAGTCATGTGTTTTTGTAGAATTTAAAAATTCAGCATTAGCTTTGTTTTTTAACATTTCAACAAAATATTCCAAAAACTTGGATTGCAATCCGTGGGTTCCCGTAGGATTTAAAAATTCCGCAATAATTCTTGAATGCGTATTCTCATAATGATTTACCCTCAATAAACTAAAGATGTTAAAACGATAGCCTAAGATGTCCAAAAACTCATTGTTTTTCTTGTTTATGATGATCACCTGATTGAGTAAATTTTTAATTTTTTCTATTGGTATATGTTTTTTTATTCGTAATATTCATAAGCGTAAGTTGTTTCAAAATTAGCTATTCCATCTCTTAATACTGATTCTTTGGCTAAGTCTTGCTTTCCGTTGTACTCAAAAATGGTCAGTTTATTATCTTGTTCATTTAGACAGTATACTAATTTTGAGTCGTATGTATTTTTGAAAGTATCTGTATCATGGTAGTTTCTCTCCGTAATTTTATCTTTTAATTCTTGTTCTTCAAAAATTATATGTCCAAAATCGTCATAATTGAGAATATAGCTCTTTTTACGAGCACCTTCTTTGTATGTGGATTTTCGACTTAATAATAGTCCGTCCTCCTCCGGGGATGTTGTCATTTCCTGTCCGGGTTGATAATAAATTTTTTTGAGTATTAATATATCTTTTTCTGGTGCTTTCATAAAAGTTTCTGTATAGTCTAAATCTCCATTTTTGTAGTAAAGGACTTCGTAGAAGTATTCAGAGAAAAATCGTTCATTTATTTCTCTCTGGGGGCTGTGGGGTATATTTTCTTCGAGTAAGACATAATAACATCTCTAATGTTTTCTGTAACAAAGATATCAATTTTTTCAAGTTTATTTTGAGCGTTGTAGGTAAATAATTTTCTTAATATGTTATTTAGGTTAAGCTTATCGTTGCAGCCTTGTATTGTCTCAGAAATAATTAGTCCTTCCTCGTTGATTATTGATGTTTTTTCAAGAGTCTAATGCGTGCTTTTACTCACTTTGTTTAGGCGTTTGATTTTTTTTGTTTTAAAAAACAATTTTTCCGAGTAATACTTAAGTTCTAAGTTATACTTCATATCTAAATTGTGCATTATTTTTAAGTTGTCTTTCATAATTGAAAAAAATATAGATTAATATTTAGTTTACAATTTCACGATTTCTAAAACTTCTCTGGGGGCGGTTCCTGTTTTTGTACCATAATACATTCATAGTTTTATTGGTTCATTTTTACTTAAACAAAAAGGACACAGTACTTGCTTTTGTCCATATTATTCGGTTGTGGGCTCTGGTAAGCCTGAGATGAAAATAGGAAAAAACAGCCTGCGTCCCTGTGAAGGGAGCATTTTTGCTCTTGCCCATTACACTTCATCTCTTAGTTTAAATTTACCAGATTTAGCCGAATGAAATAATGGTAAGTATTTTATGCTTTTGTATGTCGTTTAAATGTTAGCTTCTTTTTATTAATTTATTTTTGACAACGATAAGAAAAAAACGACATATCGTCTGCAGGCTGAATTTTTTTATTTCATTAACATTTCATTTTACCCTACAAAGATATCTTGCCAGAACGACAAAAGAGGTCTTTTAAGTTAAGAAAATAAAAAAGAGACTGCTTGTGTCTTTAAGCAATCTCTTTTTTTGTGCGAAATTATAATATTTTATATTTCAAAAAAGGATTAAAAAAGACCGCTCTTTAGAGAACGGTCTTTCGTCTTATGATAAGTAATGATCATACTTTAATTTCTACATCTACGCCACTTGGAAGTTCTAACTTCATTAGGGCATCCACAGTTTTAGAAGAAGAAGAGTAGATATCCATTAATCTTTTGTGAGAAGAAAGTTGGAATTGTTCTCTTGCTTTTTTATTCACATGCGGAGATTTTAGTACTGTAAAAATTCTTTTATGTGTAGGCAATGGGATAGGTCCATTCACTACAGCACCAGTAGATTTTACTGTTTTCACGATTTTTTCAGCAGACTTGTCTACTAAATTATAATCGTAAGATTTTAGTTTTATTCTGATTCTTTGTGACATTTTAATTCGATTTTAAAGATTATCCTTTTGCTTTTTCTATAACCTCTTCAGCGATATTCTGAGGAGCCGGTTCATATTTCTCAAATTCCATAGAAGAAGTTGCTCTACCGGAAGATAAAGTCCTAAGAGAAGTTACATAACCGAACATTTCAGATAGTGGAACAGATGCTTTTACTACCTTAGCATTGTTTCTGTCATCCATACCGTTTATAGTACCTCTTCTTCTATTCAAGTCTCCTACAATATCCCCCATGTATTCTTCCGGAGTTACTACTTCTAGTTTCATAATAGGCTCCATAATTACAGCTTTTGCTGCTTTACCAGCCGCTTTGAAACCAAGCTTAGCTGCTAATTCGAAAGAAAGTTGGTCGGAGTCTACTGCGTGGAACGAACCATCTTTAAGGGTAATCTTCATTGCTTCTACCTCGAATCCTGCCAAAGGACCATTCTTCATCGCCTCTTTGAATCCTTTTTCTACCGAAGGAATAAATTCTTTAGGAATGTTACCACCTTTGATTTCATTGATAAATTCCAATCCAGCTTTTCCTTCTTCAGCCGGTCCGATTTCAAATACGATATCTGCAAACTTACCTCTACCACCGGATTGTTTTTTATAAACTTCTCTATGGTTGGCTGTAGCGGTAAGAGCTTCTTTGTACTCTACTTGAGGCTGTCCTTGGTTTACTTCTACTTTGAACTCTCTTTTCAGACGGTCGACAATAATATCCAAGTGAAGCTCTCCCATACCAGAAATAATAGTTTGTCCGGATGCCTCATCTGTTTTTACTTGGAATGTAGGATCTTCCTCGGCAAGTTTGGCAAGGGCGTTTCCTAATTTATCTTGGTCTGCTTTTGTCTTTGGTTCTACCGCGATACCGATTACCGGATCAGGGAAAATCATAGATTCTAAAACGATAGGATTTTTCTCGTCAGAAAGAGTATCTCCTGTTTTAATATCCTTGAAACCTACTGCCGCACCAATATCTCCTGCTTCAATATATTCTACAGGATTTTGTTTATTGGCGTGCATTTGGTAGATTCTTGAAATTCTTTCTTTGTTTCCAGAACGGGTATTAAGGACATAAGAACCAGCATCTAATCTACCGGAATAAGCTCTAAAGAACGCTAATCTTCCCACAAATGGGTCTGTAGCAATCTTAAACGCCAATGCGGAGAAAGGATCATTTACATCTGGTTTTCTTGAAATTTCTTTATCCGTATTAGGGTCTGTTCCTTTAATATCGTCTTTATCCAAAGGTGAAGGTAAATATCTACAAACAGCGTCAAGCATAAACTGAACACCCTTATTTTTGAAAGAAGAACCACAAGTCATCGGGATGATAGATAGGTCTATTGTTGCTTTTCTCAATGCTTCATTGATTTCCTCTTCTGTAATAGAATCAGGATCTTCAAAGAATTTTTCTAATAGAGTTTCGTCGTATTCTGCTACAGCCTCTACAAGATTTTGTCTGTATTGAAGCACATCGTCTTTCATCTCATCAGGGATAGGCACAACATCAAAAGTAGCTCCTTGGGTTTCATCATGCCATATAATAGCTCTGTTTTTGATAAGGTCTACTACTCCTTTGAAATCCTCTTCAGCACCTATTGGAAGTACAATTGGTACTGCATTAGAGCCAAGCATTTCTTTTACTTGGTTTACTACATTAAGGAAGTCTGCACCTTGTCTATCCATTTTATTGACAAACCCCATTCTGGCAACTTTGTAGTTGTCTGCAAGTCTCCAGTTTGTTTCAGACTGAGGCTCTACACCATCTACTGCAGAGAACAAGAATACCAATCCGTCTAATACTCTAAGGGAGCGGTTTACCTCTACGGTAAAGTCTACGTGCCCCGGTGTATCAATGATATTGAAGTGATATTCTTTGGCATCGGCAGTTGGTTTTCCTTCGTGTCTTGGGAATACCCATGTACAAGTTGTCGCAGCAGAAGTAATTGTAATACCTCTTTCTGCCTCTTGTTCCATCCAGTCCATCGTAGCAGCACCTTCGTGTACTTCTCCGATTTTATGGGTTTTTCCTGTATAGAACAGGATTCTTTCTGTGGTTGTCGTTTTACCGGCATCAATGTGAGCCGCGATACCAATATTTCTAGTAAATTTAAGATCTCTTCCCATTTCTTATTAGAATCTAAAGTGTGAAAATGCTTTGTTAGCTTCAGCCATTTTGTGAGTATCCGTTTTCTTCTTAACGGCTGCACCTTCTTCTTTAGCCGCGGCAATAATCTCTGCAGCCAGTTTCTGAGCCATAGACTTATCGTTTCTAGCTTTTGCATATTTGATAAGCCATTTCATCGCCATAGAGATTTTCCTATCCGCTCTAATTGGCATCGGGATTTGGAAGTTAGCCCCTCCGACTCTTCTTGAACGCACTTCTACATGAGGCATTACATTAGTTAGGGCATCTTTCCAAATTTCCAAAGAAGATTTTTCGTTATCTCCTTTTTTGGTTTCTACAATATCTAAGGCATCATAAAAAATTCTAAATGCTATAGATTTCTTACCATCTAACATTAGATTGTTCACGAATCTCGTTACCAATTGATCATTAAATTTTGGATCTGGTAACAACGGTCTTTTTTTCGCTTTCGTTTTTCTCATTGTTCTGTTTCTTAAAATTTAATGATTACTTTTTGTCTTTAGGTCTTTTGGCACCGTATTTAGATCTCCGCTGAAGTCTTCCATTAACTCCTGCAGTGTCTAAAGCACCACGAACAATGTGATAACGAACTCCCGGTAGGTCTTTCACCCTTCCGCCTCTTACCAATACTATCGAGTGCTCTTGGAGATTGTGTCCTTCGCCCGGGATATAAGCGTTTACTTCTTTACCGTTAGAAAGCCTTACCCTTGCTACTTTTCTAAGTGCAGAGTTTGGTTTCTTAGGTGTTGTGGTATATACCCTAGTACATACCCCTCTCTTTTGTGGACAAGAATCCAAAGCAGCCGATTTGCTCTTCTTGGCAAGTGTGGCTCTTCCTTTTCTTACTAATTGTTGAATAGTAGGCATTTAATTGCTTTTAATTATTTTTTCAAGGCGCAAATGTAGCTATTTTATTTCAAACTGCAAAAGATTATTGTATTAAATTTATTGTCAGGTAGATAATTGCACCGGTTAATAGAAAATTGAATACATTCCATAAAGCTCTCTTAATTCTAACTGCTTTCGTAGCGTATGGTCTTTTAGAGTCAATCATAAAAACATATGCAGTGTATATATCCGAATACGCTTCGGAACATATTTTTAGTAACCTCCATAATTTTTGTAAATAAAAAAAGGAGTAGAACTAAATATAATTCTACTCCTTTAACTTAAATTATAATTAAATATAGTTTTCTATCGGTACACAGGTGCATATAAGATTTCTATCCCCGTAAGCTTCATCTATTCTGGAAACTGTGGCGAAGAATTTCCGCTCTCTTACCCACTCCAGAGGATAAGCCGCTTTTTCTCTGGAATAAGGTTTGTCCCAAGTATCGGAAATCACGACTTGTTCCGTATGAGGTGCATTTTTAAGGACATTATTTTTAGCATCAGCCTTACCACTTTCTATTTCTTCAATCTCTTTCTTAATGTTGATTAAAGCTTCGGCAAAACGGTCTAGCTCTTCTTTGCTTTCGGATTCCGTAGGCTCTACCATCAGTGTTCCTGCTACAGGGAAACTCACCGTAGGAGCGTGGAAACCATAGTCCATGAGACGCTTGGCGACATCGACAACCTCTATTCCCAAGGATTTGAATTGACGAAAATCTACAATGCACTCGTGGGCTACTCTTTCATTTTTATTACTGTAAAGAATAGGGAAGTGCTCTTTTAGCAGGTCTTTCAGATAATTAGCGTTAAGGATAGCGTGTGCGGTGGCTTTCTTCAAACCTTTCGCACCTAACATTTTAATGTATGCGTAAGAAATATTGAGTACTAGTGTAGAACCATAAGGTGCTGATGAAATGGCATCTATCGCCTCACTGCCTCCTACTTTTATATTAGGATTGGAAGGTAAGAACGGTACCAAATGCTTAGCCACACATATCGGGCCTACGCCGGGACCACCGCCTCCGTGAGGAATAGCAAAGGTTTTATGAAGATTTAGATGGCATACATCTGCACCTATAAGCCCCGGGCTGGTAAATCCTACTTGGGCATTCATATTGGCTCCGTCCATATAGACCTGTCCGCCGTGCAGGTGAATAAGTTCGGTAATCTCCCTTACATTATCATCAAAAAAGCCATAAGTAGAAGGGTAAGTAATCATCGCCGCTCCGAGGTTTTCACTATGCTGCTCTGCTTTAGCTTTAAGGTCGTTGAAATCTATTTCGCCGTCTTCCAAATTTTTTACCACTACCACTTTCATACCTGCCATTACCGCAGAAGCCGGATTGGTACCGTGTGCAGACTGTGGAATAAGGACAATGTTACGATGTCCTTCTCCGCGGGATTTATGGTATTCTCTAATGACCATTAGCCCTGCATATTCCCCTTGTGCTCCAGAATTTGGCTGAAGAGAAGTTCCTGCAAAACCTGTTATCTCGGCTAAATCTTTTTCTAATTCACGGATGAGCAACTGATAACCTTCTGCCTGCTCCGTAGGGACAAAAGGATGCATGGTTCCCCACTCTGCCCAAGATAGTGGCAACATCTCCGTAGCCGCATTGAGCTTCATTGTACAAGAACCAAGCGATATCATAGAATGTGTAAGAGATAAATCTTTTCGCTCTAATCGCTTAATGTATCTCATCAGCTCCGTTTCGGTATGGTATTTATTGAAAACTTCATTTTTCAGAATTTCATCTGTCCTTAAAAGTTCTTTCGGAATGGAATAATTTTCCTTAATGTCAATCCTAAAACTTTGTTTTGCCTTAAAGTTAGCAAAAGCATCTAACAGTTTCTGAAGTTTTTCTTCCGTAGTCGCTTCGTTTAGAGAAATACTTACGATACCTTCCGAAAAGTAATTAAGGTTAATATTCTGCCCTTGCATCAGTATCATTAGAAGTTTTTTCTCGTCTTCGCTCAGGCGGATTTTCACCGTATCAAAAACATAATCGTCCACCGTATCGTAGCCTAAAAGTCTGAGTGCATCGTGCAGTGCATTGGTTTTGTAATGAATTCTATCAGCAATATCTCTTAGCCCATCAGCGCCGTGATATACACAATACATCCCTGCCATTACCGCAAGAAGTACCTGCGCCGTACAGATATTGGAAGTGGCTCTTTCTCTCTTGATATGCTGTTCTCTCGTCTGAAGTGCCATTCTTAGGGTTCTTTTGCCATACATATCCTGAGACACCCCTATAATTCTTCCGGGGATATCTCTTTTGTAATTTTCTACACAAGCAAAAAATGCAGCGTGAGGTCCGCCATATCCCATAGGAATACCAAATCTCTGCGTAGTTCCTACCGCACAATCCGCCCCCATCTCTGCAGGGGATTTCAGTCTTACCAATGCCATTGGGTCGCACGCTACGACTACTTGTAGATTGTGTGATTTAAATTCTGAAATAGTAGAAGTATAATCTAAAACCACTCCGTTTTTACCAGGATACTGCAAAATAGCACCAAAGAAAGAGTTATCAATATTATGCGCCTCGTGGTTGCCTACTACAATATCTATCCCAAGGCCATCAGCTTTAGTTCTGAGGACAGCAATAGTCTGAGGTAATACCAAATCCGATACAAAAAACTTATTAGCACCGGATTTCTTTTGTTCCTTAGTTCTATTTTCAAAGAACATATGCATTGCTTCTGCCGCGGCTGTTCCTTCGTCGAGTAGAGAGGCGTTGGCCAATGGAAATCCTGTAAGGTCCGAAACTACGGTCTGGAAATTGAGCAAAGCCTCCAAACGCCCTTGGGCTATCTCAGCCTGATAAGGGGTGTAAGCCGTGTACCAACTTGGGTTTTCCAATATATTACGCTGGATCACAGAAGGTAAAATCACATTGTGATAACCAAAACCAATATAATTATCAAAAAGTAAATTTTTGGCAGCTAAAGCCTTAGAATGAGAAAGCATTTCGTACTCTGATAAAGGTTCTGAAATGCTTAAATCTTTTTTTGCTCTAATGCTTGAAGGGATAGTCTGGTCGATAAGTTCTTCCAAAGAAGATACTCCGATTTTTTTCAACATAGCCTGCTTATCGGTTTCATTGAGGCTTATGTGGCGGTTTACAAAGGCTTGTGTATTCATATTATCAAAAATTATTTTTACTTTTTAACGGTTGTAAAAATACGATAATTTCTTATATTTCACAATGTAAATTTATACTCTGGCAGATTTTTGTCAAACAGTACCTCGCTATCTTCTTTGTTGCTACGCAATTTTTGATGATAAGAAGAATTAATGGTCTTTTGAAATTTTTAAGGTCGGTTTTAATTATATTTTTTTTTGAAACTTTATTTTATAATAGGGGAGAATGTCGTTATTCAGATGTATATATATTCGGGCTTTTCTCGAATGGTTTTTATTAAAAAGAGATATTGAAAATCGGAGGTAGAGCAGTTTGGAAATTGGTTTCAAGTGCAGGTTATGATATTGATTTTGTTTAAGTTGTTAAGTGATTGTTTTTTATGAGTTTTCATGGCTTGTACTTGTGAAAATAAAAATGTTATTCTTCCTTTGCTTAAAAATTTATTTTATTACTTTTGGGCTTTAATAATTAAACTTAAATAAATGTCTGTATTTTATTATAAATTTGAAGTGAGGTGGAGCGATATAGATGCCAATCGTCATCTTGCAAACTCGGCTTATGTGCAGTATTGTGCTCAGACGCGTATGGGTTTTATGAATAAACATAAAATGGGACTGGCACAGCTCAATCGTTGGGGGATAGGTTCTGTACTGCTACACGAGCGTTATTCTTTTTTCAGGGAAATCTATGCAGACCAGACGATCTATGTGTCTTTGGAGGTTTCCGGATTGTCCGAAGACGGCGGGATTTATGCCTTTACGCATAAGTTCTATCTTTCGGACGGTACGCACTGTGCTACGGCAGAAGTTTTGGGCGTGTGGATAGATACAATGCTGAGGAAAAGTACAACGCCGCCTGATGATGTAATCCGAAATTTGGAGGGATACAAAACAGATAATACAAAGGTTTTAACAAGAGATGATATAAAGGGATTGCCTTTTAGACCGGAAAATATAGATCCTAAATTTCTAAAGTAATTGATAATGTTGGAAGAGAAAAAAAAACGGCTGACTCCTGTTTCGGAGTTGGGAGAGTTTGGGCTTATAAAACACCTTACGGAAAAATTTGAGCTAAAGAATATTTCTTCCCGATTGGGGATAGGAGATGATGCGGCTGTCATTGATCCTAATAATAAAAAGATAGTGGTTTCCACCGATGTGTTAGCAGAGGGTGTTCATTTTAATCTTGGCTATGTGCCTCTCAAGCACTTGGGCTACAAAGCTGTTGTGGTGAATCTTAGCGATATTGCAGCGATGAATGCTGTGCCTACCCAGATATTGGTTTCCATAGCGGCTTCCAATCGTTTTCCTGTAGAGGCTTTTGAGGAAATCTATCAAGGGGTTTCATTGGCGTGCAGACACTATAATGTAGATTTGATAGGCGGAGATACAACAAGCTCCAATAGCGGTTTAGTCCTAAGTATTACGGCTATAGGCTTGGGGGAAGAAACCGAAATTATCAAAAGAGACGGTGTGAAACCAAATGATTTACTGGTGGTTACCGGAGATTTAGGGGGGGCTTATATGGGGCTTCAGATATTAGAGAGAGAGCATACTGTATTTCTTGCAAATCCCAATATGCAGCCAGAGATGGAGGGATATGATTATATTTTAGAGCGGCAGCTGAAACCCGAAGCCCGTACGGATATCAAAAAGATTTTAGAGGAATTAAAGGTAAAACCTACTGCTATGATTGATATTTCCGACGGCTTAGCTTCGGAGACGCTGCATTTGTCCGACCAAAGCAAAGTAGGATTTAGATTGTATGAAGAAAAAATTCCTTTGGATACGCTCACAATCACTACTGCTGGAGAGTTTAATCTCAATCCATCTACAGCTGCTCTTAACGGAGGAGAAGATTATGAGCTACTATTTACTATCGGTCCGGAGGATTATGATAAAATAAAAAACCACCCTGATTTTACAGTTATAGGCCACGCTGTGGAGCAAGAGCAGGGAAATCATCTCGTGCTGAGAGGCAGCGGACAGTTGGTTCCGCTCACGGCACAAGGCTGGGACGCTTTTCTTAAAAAGTGAAAACAATGTTTGATATTATGATAGAAATCAATGTTAATAAAAATTAATTCATTTTACTTTTATCTGTTTACTTTTATTCGTAAATTCGCAACGAGTTAAACATATAAAAATTTAAAAAATGAAAAAAATTTATTCTTTGATTGCTATCTCAGCAATGACAGCTACAATGAGTGCTCAACAAGCGAACGCTTTTACAGGTTCGGATTTTGAAAATTGGGACGAATTTGTTGAAGCTTTGAGAGAAAATAAGGCTTTAAAGGAGGTTAAACAAGGTGTGGGTACAGGAGTGAATGGAACTAATTCATTAAATTTTACGACAGAAAAACAGCTTAAAAAAAACTTGTATTTGTTCTCTGTATTAGGGGGTAAAGGTAGTCCTATTAATGCTGAAACGGCGGATAAGTTGACTTTTATGATAAAAGGGAAAACTACTGGTAAATCGTTATCTATAAATGTTTATACTGCTGATGATGAAACCTATAAAGCCTTCAATTTAGGTGATTTAGAAGGTGAGGATAAAAATTTATCATCATCTGAGAAGAATAATTATAATGGGACTATTGATACAAAAGGTAAATGGGTAAAAGTTACACTTGATATCAGTGGTATTGAGGGTATCAATTTCTCTGATAATAGTAGAAACTTCTTTGGAATAAAAGTAGGAAAGAGTGCAGACTATAACATTGATATTGATGATATCAAATTAGAAGGTGGAAAATTAGGGGTTTATGAATTAACTTCTAAAACAGCTAATTTAGTTAAAAATACAGTAGTATCTGACAAATTAGTTTTCGGAGCTAAATCTAATGTAGTTATCTTTAATGCTAATGGACAGGCGGTTAAGTCTGCTCAAGTTTCAGAAGGTTCTGTTTTGGATTTATCTTCTCTTCCAAAAGGAGTTTATATCGTATCAGGCTCTGTAAACAACAAAAGCGTTTCTCAAAAAATCGTTAAGAAATAACGATAATTGTACTTGATATTTTAGACAAGGTGTATCCGTAGTGGTGCACCTTGTTTTATTATATACCGTTTTTAGCGAAAGGGCTAATCATAATATTTCGTATATTTGCATAATCAACTTATAACAAGAAAGACGAATGATTAGTAATAAAAAATTAGCCATTGATTTTGACGGGACTATTGTAGAAGACGCCTATCCGGGGATTGGCAAACCTAAAACCTTCGCATTTGAGACATTGAAGAGATTGCAGGCAGAAGGGTATAGGCTTATATTATGGACTTACAGAAGCGGAAAAACATTGGACGAAGCGGTGGAATTTTGCAGAAAAAATGGGATAGAGTTTTATGCTGTCAATTCCAGTTTCGAAGGTGAAGTATTCGACCACGAAACCCAAAGCCGAAAAATAGATGCCGATTTATTCATTGATGACCGTAATCTTGGCGGTTTCCCAGGGTGGGGAGAGGTGTATAATATCATTAAAAAGAAAATAGAGTTCCGAGTAGAGGGGAAAGAGGTCCTTGCTTATTCTAAACTTAAAAAAGAAAAAAGAAGATTTTTCGGATTCTAAAAATTAAGAGAGTATATGATTAAGCTAAAAACCATAGAAGAACTAAGGCTGATGCGGGAAAGTGCCCAGCTGGTATCCAAAACATTGGGAATGCTTGCAAAGGAAATAAAGCCCGGTGTTACGACTAATCATTTGGATAGACTCGCAGAGCAATTTATTCGCGATAATGGAGGGATACCTGGGTTTTTAGGGCTTTATAATTTCCCGAAGACGCTTTGCATCTCGCCAAACGAACAAGTGGTACACGGCATTCCAAACGATAACCCCATAGAAGACGGCGATATCTTGTCTGTAGATTGCGGCGTGCTGATGAACGGATTTTATGGTGACCATGCCTACACTTTTGAAGTAGGAACGGTAGCACCTGAAATTAAAAAGCTACTGAAAATTACCAAAGAATCTCTCTATAAAGGTATTGAGCAATGTGTAAGAGGCAAACGCGTGGGGGATATCTCTGCGGCAATACAGAATTATTGTGAAGCCCACGGCTATGGTGTAGTGAGAGAGCTTGTAGGGCATGGGCTGGGCAGAGTGATGCACGAAGACCCTCAAGTACCGAACTATGGCAGGAAAGGCAGCGGTAAGGTTTTGAAAGATGGCATTGCATTAGCCATAGAGCCTATGATCAACCTTGGTACACACGAGGTAATCATGCACGATGACGGCTGGACGATTACCACGAGAGACAACAAACCATCTGCACACTTTGAGCACGATGTATGTATCATTAAAGGGAAACCCGTACTGCTGTCCACTTTCAAATATATCTACGAGGCACTTGGCATTCATAGTAATGAAGAAGAACCGTTTATCACAGATTTTTAATTTGGTACATAGTAATGAATCCGCAGTTAAATAAAAAAATTAAGTTTCAGGATTTGGGGGTGATGGATTATATGCCTGCCTTTGATTATCAAGAGTCTATGATGAAACAAATCATTGACCTGAAACTAAAAAATAGAGACAGAAAAGACGGTATCTACGAGGTTACGCCCAACTACTTTCTTTTTGTAGAGCATCCGCATGTTTATACAATCGGGAAAAGCGGTGATGAGCATAATATGCTTATCAATGATGAAAAACTTAAAGAAATCAATGCTACCTATGTGAAAACCAATAGGGGTGGAGATATTACCTATCACGGATTTGGGCAGATTGTAGGCTACCCTGTTATTGATTTGGATAACTTCAAAACAGATATTCACGCTTATATGAGGAGTCTGGAAGAGGTTATCATCCGTGTTATTTCAGAATATGGACTCAAAGGAGAACGCTCCGAAGGCGAGACCGGCGTATGGCTGGATGTAGGAACGCCTTTTGCAAGAAAAATATGTGCTATGGGTGTAAAGACCTCTAAGTGGGTAACGATGCACGGATTTGCACTCAATGTAAATACGGATCTTAAATATTTTGAGTACATTATTCCTTGTGGTATAAAGGATAAATCCGTTACCTCTCTCAAAAGAGAGTTGGAGAGAGCATTTACTCCGGAAGAGATGGAAGAAGTAAAGCTTAAAATTAAAAAGCATTTCACCGAAGTATTTGGCTCCGAGTTTATCTAAACTCCTATTATAAAGTATATTACAGCTTTTACGCGTGCTAAAAATTCACGGAAATGGTTCCTGTAATAGCTTCTGGGGCGGTATACATCTTCGGCTTCAAAGGCAAGTGCATTCATATTGAGGTTTCTCGCAAAAAACAACGCTCTGAGGTTATGAAACCCTTGAGATACGATGATAACATTATTGGCGTGGTAGTGGCTTTTGCACCTTTTGATGCTGCTGATTGTGTTGAACCCTTTTGGGTCTTCGATAATGACATGCTCCGGAATACCCTCGTTAAAGATAAGATAGTTTTTCATCGCGAAAGGCTCGTCATAATGGGGGCTTTTCTCGCCGCTCACAATAATTTTTTGAATTTTACCATAATGGAATAGTGCCGCTACGGCGTCCATTCTTTTCGTAAAATAAGGATTGGCTGCACCGGATTTCATCTTTGGCGAAGTACCTAATACCAAAGCTGTTTCTCTCGCCGGTATCCGGCTTACTTTGGTATAAGTACGCCCATGGGTAAGGTTGTAAACCCAGATGTTGGACATCAGCATCATCAGAAGTCCCAGTTCTGCAAAAAGGGAGAAGTAATTAAATATGTTGAGTATTCGTTTCAAAATTCAAATGCTGTTAATGTCAATGTAGGAAATAGTTAAACAATAGAATCACTAATTATTATTATTTTTTTTTTATTTTATTTTCAAGTACTTCGGTGTGTTTTTCAAAATAAATTTTGGCTGGTTGCTATTTTTGAATTATCTTTATCCGTCCAATTCGGAAGTTATACCTCCGAAAAAACTATTCATTAACAACAAAGTTAAATAAAATTTATGAAAAAAACATTATTGGGATTATGCATTGCCCTTGCAGTGGTCGCGTGTAAAAAGAAAGAAACGACAACGGAAATATCTGCCGGTACAGAAACCCAAGCCGAAAACACGCTTGTTTCCGAAAAAATTAAGGAAGTGAACACAGGGCATCTTAGAGAGCTCCTTAATCCTAAAAGTAAGGATACGCTCTATGTGGTGAATTTCTTTGCAACATGGTGCGGTCCTTGTATGGCTGAAATACCTCATTTTAAGGAGAAAATAGAAGAACTGAAAGACCAACCTGTGAAATTCACTTTTATAAGTCTTGATGAAAAAGAAGATTGGGATACCAAAGTAAAGGATTTTGCTAAAGAAAACGGACTTTTGGGCAAAGTATATACTTATAATGGTAAGGATTTTCCTTCTGATTTTTTCAAAGAAAATTTCAAAGAGTGGGACGGTAGTTCTATCCCTTTCACTATAATGAAAAAGGGCGACAAATCCGAAGAAGTGGTAGGCAGTATGACCAAAGACTATATGGAAAAGCTATTCAAAGAATTTGAATAAAAAATCTTAAAGAAACTTCTACCATCAATAAAAAAGAGAGCTTTAATTCTAAAGCTCTCTTTTTTTAGATTTATATTTCGGTGTCTAAATCCCAATTTTCCAGATAGTCGTGGACATGTTTTAGGAACATGCCTCCCAAGGAGCCGTCTACTACTCGGTGGTCGTAAGAGTGACTCATAAACATTTTCTGCCTTATTGCGATTACATCTCCATTCGGTGTTTCTAGTACAGCCGGTTTTTTCACAATTGCTCCAATCGCTAAGATGGCCACCTGAGGAAGTGGGATTATAGGCGTTCCCATTAGATTGGCAAAAGTTCCTACATTAGAGATGGTATAGGTAGCCCCTTGTGTATCTTCTGGTCTTAGTTTCTTATTTCTTGCACGGTGAGCTAAGTCGTTGATGGCTTTTGCCAAGCCGCTCAAAGACAGCTGGTCAGCATTTTTAATTACTGGTACAATGAGGTTTCCGTCTGGCAGAGCCGTTGCCATACCGATGTTAATATTTTTCTTTTTAATAATTTTATCACCATCTACAGAGACATTTATCATCGGGTAGTCTTGGATAGCTTTTACTACCGCTCTTACAAAAATAGGCATAAAAGTAAGTTTTTCGCCTTCTCTTTGCATAAAGCTGTTTTTATGTTTGTTTCTCCATTTTACTACATTAGTTACATCACTTTCTATGAACGAAGTGACATGAGGAGCGGTATGTTTGCTTCTCACCATAGAATCAGCGATGATTTTCCGTACTCTGTCCATTTGGATAATTTCATCACCGTCGGATACACTGATTGTGGCTGCAGGAGCAGTAGGAGCATTGGTTTTAGTCTCTGCTTTAGGGGCTTCTACAGTATGGCTCGGTACAGCCGGCTTGGTTTTTCTATTGGCCACAAATTCCAGAATATCTTCTTTGGTAATTCTGCCATCTAATCCGCTTCCTTTTATGGATTGAAGCTCTATTTCTGATATATTTTCTTCTTGAACAATGGATTTTACCAAAGGCGATAAATATAAATCACCTGAAAGCTCTACTTTTGGCTGGTTGAAAGGTTCTTCTATTGTTTGTTTAGTTTCTTGATCAGGAGTAGTGGTCTTTTCTGCTTGTACATAAGGTTTTTCTAGCGGAGTTTCCTCTGTGTCGCTGTTTTCTGCGTCAGTTTCCAAGATGGCAATAGGTTCGCCTACTTTTGCGACCTCATCTTTTTGTTTTAATATTTTCACAATTTTCCCCGAAACAGGTGTCGGTACATCAGAATCTACCTTGTCGGTAGCGATTTCTACCACACTATCGTCTTCGTTTACAATGTCTCCCTCGCTAAAGAGCCAAGAGATGATAGTCGCTTCCATAACGCCTTCTCCCATTGATGGAAGTAATAATTTATATTCTGCCATTTTGCTTTTTTTTGAATTTCAACAAAGGTAAAATTTTTGTTGGTTTTATACAAAGTATTTTTTCTATTTATTCGGTATGAGTATATTGGGCTAAATTAAAACAAAATAAATTTGTCTGAAAAGCTAAGCTACATTGGTTTTAGTTTATATCTTCCAATATTCTTTCTAAAGCAATGCCTCGCGAAGCTTTCAGCAAAATGTTTTTAGAAAGAATAGGGCTTGTTTTTAGGTATTCCGAGAGTTCTTTGGTATCATTAAACGCGGTGGTAGAATGATTGATTTTCTTAAAATGTTTCCCTACAGTAATGATGAGGTCAAAGTTTAGAGATTTGGCTTTTTCGAGTATATTGCGGTGTTCTTCTTCGGAGGCTTCTCCTAGTTCCAGCATATCTCCGATAATAATGGTTTTGGTTCCTTCAAATTTGGAAAAGTTATCCAGCGAAACTGTCATACTACTAGGGTTTGCATTGTAGGTATCTAAAACCAAAGTTTTATTATTTTGGGTTAAGATTTGGGAACGCATATTAGTAGGTGTATAGGCTTCTATTGCTTTTTTTATAAGAACAAAGTCAATTCCGAAATGTAGTCCCAAAGCTACCGCAGCAGAGAGATTTGTGAAATTATAAACTCCGGTAAGCTGGGATAGAGCTGATGAATTTTGATAAACAATTCCTACATTATGGCCTTGATAGAATAGTTCAAAGTGATAATCGGAGTTTAGGTCTCCGAAGTGTAGGATTTGGGTATAGTTTTGAGATTTCTCTACTTGTATTTTATCATTATCATTTATCAAAATCATTTTTTTGTGAGCAATAAGATATTGATATAATTCCGATTTTCCTTTGATGACGCCTTCGTACCCTCCGAAACCTTCCAAGTGAGCCTTGCCAAAATTTGTAATATAGCCGATATCTGGCATAGAAATTTCGCACAAAAATTCTATTTCTTTCTGGTGGTTGGCACCCATTTCCACTACGGCAATTTGATGCTCTGGCTTTATAGAAAGTATTGTGAGAGGCACGCCTATATGATTGTTTAGGTTTCCTCTGGTGTACTGTACATTAAATTTTTCTGCCAATACAGCACTTATAAGTTCTTTTGTGGTTGTTTTTCCATTACTGCCGGTTAGTCCAATGATGGGGATAGATAGCTGTCTTCTGTGGTATTTAGCTAATTCTTGTAAAAAGGTTAGGGTAGAGGGAGTATAGAAAATATTTTTCTGTGGATTTTCAAATTCTTTTTGTTCCACGATTACGGCTAAAGCTCCTTTTTGTATGGCATAATCAGCCAAAGTAGCAGCGTTGAAATTCTCCCCCGAAAAGGCAAAAAATAGGTCATTAGGCTCAATAGTTCTACTGTCTATGGTAACTTTGTTGGCCTTCGTGTAAATCTGATAGAAGTCTTGTATATTCATAAGTCAAAAATAAAAAATCCTTTCCAATTAAGGAAAGGATTGTGAAAATTAAGATAAAAGTTATCTTTTTGATCTTTTGTTTGCATTGTCTTTAGCATCTTGAGCCACACGGAATCCGATCCAATTGTAAGCTTTGCTTTCTTCTTTGTAGCGTCTTTGTCCCGGATCCAGCCAATAAGCAGCATCTTTCCAAGAGCCTCCTTTTACTACCTTTACGGTATTGGTAACTTCGCTGGTTCTCATTTTTTTATCCTTTTCTAAGACCACTCTGCCTTTAGAATCAACATAGAATTTTATACGCGGCGAATTATACATATTGTATTTAGCTTCTTGTGCACTATCAGGGACTTTTCCGTTGTAAGCGTTTAGGGAAGAGCTGTAATCACCGTCTCTGTAATTTCTATAGTCTCCTACTACTTCTTCTTTGTAGTGTCCCGGTAGATTTTTATAAATAAGTCTGCCGTCTGCCAAAGTATCGTATTTTATTTGTGCTGGGTCTACTTTCTCGTAGCTGCCGTCGGCATTTCTTACTTTTTTGCGGACAACATTTCCTCTGTAATAATCAAAATCACTGGCATCTTCATCTATGATAGGTCTGTAAACATCGGCTGTCCATTCTGCTACATTACCGTACATATCGTACAGACCTAAGTCATTAGAAGGGTATTGTTTTACATCGGAAGTCATTGCAGAGCCGTCGTTATTCCAGCCTGCTACACCGGAATAGTCTCCTTGTCCGTATTTGAAGTTTTGGAGGAACATTCCTTTATTTCTTCCTTTTCTTCCTCTAATGTTACCAATGACAGGGGTTTTACCTTTGTAAAGATTATAATTTCTGTCTTTTTGAAGACCTAAAGCGGCAAATTCCCATTCCACCTCTGTAGGAAGTCTAAATTTCGTTACGATTCCCGAAGTGGCATTTCTATTAACTGCCAATATTCTCTGGTTGGTGGTTTTTATTCCCGAAGATTTTTTAAGTCTTTGTTCATTGATGTAAGCCTTCATTTCAGGGTCATTGGCTTTATATTTATCAAGCGTAAAAGAAGCTTGTCCCTGATTGTTATTGGAGTTTACATACAAATCTTTGGAGATGACTCCTTGGTCCATCAATGCTTTTTCATTGGCTCTGTCTGTAAGCCATTCGCAGTATCTAGATGCTTGTAGCCAAGAGACTCCCACTACAGGATAGTAATCAAACTGAGGAGAGCGGAAATAGGTTTCGGAATAATCGTTTCTGGATAATTTATTACTCCACACCAATGTGTCCGGCAAAGCACCGTTATAAACATCTTTGAACTGAGGATCGGAAGGCGGGAATACATATTTAAGCCAAGTGACATACGAGCGATAGTCGTAGTTGGTGGTTTCGGTTTCGCCTATGAAAAAAGAACTTACCTGCATTCTGTGCGGGGTATTGTTCCAGTCGTGCATCACATCGTCTTTTACTTCCCCCATTGTGAAGGTACCCCCTTGCACATAGACCATTCCTGGCCATGCCTTTGGCTTTTGTTGTTTTCCGGAGAAGAACCATCCTTTGGCATCGTTGGGCTTCCATCCGGTTTGGCTTACGAATTTTCTGGTTCCGCCGCCTCTCTTAGTATTATTGCCCCCACAGCTTACTAATACAAGGGAGGAGCTTACTACGAATAATGAAAATACTTTCAGTTTTTTCATCTGATTTTATCTTTATAATTTATAAACACACAATGGTTTTACCATTGAAAAATGATTCACATTCAATCCGCAAAGAAAAATAAATTATTCTACTTTACAAAATAGAACGGTAAGTTTTTTTTGAAAGAACGAAAATTAATTGAGTTTATTGTCTTTGAGATAAAGATAAATTTGTGTTTTTTAGCTCTAATGAGAGTAGTGTGAAAAAATATTCCTATTTTTACGACAAAATTTAATGTTATGATTGACTGGAAAACTGTAAAAGAATACGAAGATATTACTTACAAAAAATGTAACGGTGTAGCGAGAATTGCGTTCAACAGACCCGAAGTACGTAATGCTTTTCGCCCTAAAACGACTTCAGAGCTTTATGACGCTTTTTATGACGCTTACGAAGATTCTTCAATAGGCGTAGTGCTTCTCACCGGCGAGGGGCCAAGTCCCAAAGATGGCGGCTGGGCGTTTTGTAGTGGCGGAGACCAAAGGGCAAGAGGTAAAAAAGGTTATGTGGGTGAAGACGGCAGACATAGACTCAATATATTGGAAGTTCAGAGGTTGATACGGTTTATGCCTAAAGTTGTGATAGCTGTGGTTCCGGGTTGGGCTGTAGGGGGCGGGCATTCTCTCCATGTGGTTTGCGATTTGACTTTGGCTAGCAAAGAGCATGCGATTTTCAAACAAACCGATACCGATGTCGCCAGTTTTGACGGAGGCTATGGTTCTGCTTACTTAGCGAAAATGGTGGGGCAGAAAAAGGCACGAGAGATATTCTTTTTGGGCAGAAATTACTCGGCTCAGGAAGCTTTTGAAATGGGAATGGTAAATGCCGTAGTGCCGCACGCAGAACTGGAAGATACTGCGTACCAATGGGCACAAGAGATTTTGGCTAAATCACCGACGGCAATCCGTATGTCTAAATTTGCAATGAACCTCACCGATGATGGTATGGTAGGGCAACAAGTTTTCGCAGGAGAAGCTACCCGATTGGCTTATATGACAGATGAGGCGAAGGAGGGGAGAGACGCTTTCTTAGAAAAAAGAAAACCAAACTTTGGGGATGACCAATGGATATCCTAAATGTAATTGTTGAATAAAAGATATGACCAATGCCTTGTTTTTTGGGGTAGTGTTAACTATGGCGAGTACGATGGCGTTTTAGGAGGATGGGTAAATTATCTGAAGTGGTATTTTCATGGAGGTACTACGATGGCGGTGTCCGAGAGGTCAATATTTTAATTTAGAAATAGGCGGAAAGATCATACTGTGGGGTAGCTTAGTCGGCTGGGAAATGAACTGAAAGCAAGGCTTTATGAAGAGCATAATATTGTCTTTCTATTTTATGGGGCAAATGATTTGGCGATATGAAAAGGGGGACAAAGCAATAGGCGAGGAGGTAAAAAAGCATTTAATCCAATATTTATGAGTTGATTGTTTTTACACGGAGTTTTACAAAATGAAAAATATAGATAGGGACAAAGGTCAAAAAAGATAAGTAGACATTTCAGGATGATGAGATCCATCTGTATCAGATGATAATTCTAATAATTTTTGGGATTTTCTCCTGACTTATTTGCAATTTTATGTAATACTGCGATATAGAAATTTGTAAATAATGATGAAAAAATAATATTGTTTATTTTATTGATATTTAATGTTTTAATATTTTGTTTAGAAGAGACTGAATATTATTTTAGTGATATTATTTTTTTTCCGTAATTTTATGCTCTGAAAAAAAGAGTGAATTTTAATTAAATTAATCAACATAAAATTATTACAAAAATGTCAACAATCAAAGTAGGAATCAACGGATTCGGTAGAATTGGGAGTTTAGTTTTCAACGCGATGATGGAAAGAGACAACATCGAAGTTGTTGGGATTAACGACCTTATCAACGCAGAGTATATGGCTTATATGCTGAAATACGACTCTGTACACGGGAAATTCAATGGGGAAGTTTCTGTAGAAGGAAATAACCTTGTAGTCAACGGAAAAAAAATCCGTGTAACCGCAGAAAAAGACCCTAACAACCTAAAATGGAATGAAGTAGGTGCTGAGTACATCGTGGAATCTACAGGTCTTTTCCTTACAAAAGAAAAAGCTCAAGCCCACATCAATGCCGGTGCGAAAAAAGTCGTATTGTCTGCACCGTCTAAAGACGACACGCCGATGTTTGTAATGGGAGTAAATCACAAAGATCTTACTAATGATACGCTAATATTCTCTAATGCCTCTTGTACGACAAACTGCTTAGCACCTTTGGCTAAAGTGGTACACGATAACTTTGGTATTGTAGAGGGACTTATGACTACTGTTCACGCAACTACTGCTACACAAAGAACTGTGGACGGACCGTCTATGAAAGACTGGAGAGGCGGGCGTTCAGCTCTATTAAACATTATTCCGTCTTCTACCGGTGCGGCCAAAGCTGTGGGGAAAGTAATCCCGTCTCTTAACGGTAAATTGACAGGTATGTCGTTCAGAGTTCCTACCGCCGATGTTTCTGTAGTGGATTTGACTGTAAGAATCGAAAAAGCAGCTTCTTACGATGAAATTTGTGCGGCAATTAAAGCAGCTTCCGAAGGAGAGCTTAAAAATATTTTAGGCTATACAGAAGATCTTGTTGTTTCTCAAGATTTTGTGGGGGACAAGAGAACTTCTATTTTTGATAAAGGTGCCGGAATTATGCTGTCTCCTAATTTTGTTAAATTAGTATCTTGGTATGATAACGAAACAGGATATTCTAATAAACTGACAGATTTATTACTTCACTCTGCTTCTCTATAAGCGATTATGAGGTAAAGTTAAAAGGCAATTCTTTCTTAGAGTTGCCTTTTTTTATTAGTTCCCTCTCCTCTTAGAATTTAATATGGTTACAAAAATCATTACTTTATCGGAGAATGTTTCTTTAATACTTTCCGCAAAATCAGCAAAATAATCATTCAAAAAAGATTCTCTTTCAATAGGGGATTTAAAATCTAACAAAATATTAAAATTCTTTCCTTCTTGCAGCATTTCTGTTTCCACTTCGGATATAATATAGGAGTGTCCCCATTTTTCTACCCGAGAAATCATTTCTCCACTCATATAAGCTTCCCACTTCGGAAGTGCATTGTTTTCACAATGAAAAGTAACACTAAGTAAACTCATTATTAACGATTTTTATGACTTATTTAAGACAAAAATCGGTATTTTTTTTGTAATTTAGCCCATCAATATTTTTTGGAGAGATAAAAAGAAGTTAAATTTATTTTATCTTTCTGATTATCAAATAATAATAAAATTATGCATAAAGAAGGAGAAAGATTGATCCCCATCAACATTGTTGATGAAATGAAGTCATCTTATATTGACTACTCTATGTCGGTTATCGTATCTCGAGCTTTACCAGATGTGAGAGATGGGCTGAAACCCGTTCATAGAAGGGTTTTGTACGGAATGTACGGACTAAATGTTTTTTCTAATAAAAAACACCTGAAATCTGCCAGAATCGTAGGAGATGTATTGGGTAAATACCACCCACACGGTGACAGCTCTGTATATGATGCTATGGTGCGTATGGCACAGCCGTGGAGTCTTAGGTATCCTCAGGTAGATGGGCAGGGAAACTTCGGTTCTATGGATAACGACCCGCCTGCGGCAATGCGTTATACCGAGGCAAGACTCAAAAAAATATCCGATGAAATCTTATCCGACCTCGATAAGGAAACCGTAGATTTTCAAAATAATTTTGACGATAGTCTGCAAGAGCCTACCGTATTGCCTACAAAAATTCCCAATCTTTTAGTTAATGGAACTTCGGGGATTGCTGTGGGTATGGCGACTAATATGGCACCGCACAACCTCTCGGAGAGTGTAGATGCTATCTGTGCTTATATTGATAATAAAGAGATTGAGATCGATGAGCTGATGAAGCACATTATCGCACCGGATTTTCCTACCGGAGGTATCATCTACGGATACGACGGCGTGAGAGATGCATTCCACACAGGGCGGGGAAGAATTGTCCTGCGTGCAAAAGTTAATTTTGAAGAGGTGCATAATAGAAATGCCATCATCGTTACAGAAATTCCTTACCAAGTAAATAAGGCAGAAATGATTTCCCGTACTTCGGAATTGGTAAAAGATGAGAAAATCACCGGAATATACGACATCAGAGATGAATCAGACCGTAGAGGTCTGCGTATTGTGTACGAGCTTAAACACGATGCTATCCCTAATGTGGTGCTCAATTTGCTTTACAAATACACCGCTCTGCAAACTTCGTTTAGTGTCAATAATATTGCATTGGTTAAAGGAAGACCTCAGCAGCTTAACCTTAAAGATATTATCGCTCACTTCGTGGAACACCGCCACGAAATTGTGGTCAGAAGGACGAAATACGAGCTCAAAAAAGCCAGAGAAAGAGCTCATATTTTGGAAGGGCTAATGAAAGTCATCGCCACAGAAGACTCTCTTGACCTGGCGATTTCTATCATCAAAAATTCCAAAACGCCGCAGATGGCAAAAGAAGGATTGATGGCAGAGTTTGAACTTTCCGAAATTCAAGCACAAGCCATTCTTGATTTGAGATTGGCAAGGCTTACCGGAATGGAATTGGATAAAATCCGTGAAGAGTATAAAGCTATAATGGATTTAATCCACGACTTAGAAGACATTCTAACCAACGAACCAAGACGCTACCAAATCATTAAAGATGAACTTCTGGAAATTAAAGAAAAATACGGAGACGAAAGAAGAACTGAAATTGATTATTCAGGCGGCGAAATGTCCATAGAAGACTTTATTCCTAACGAAGATGTCGTGCTTACCATATCTCACGCGGGATATATCAAAAGAACTTCGTTATCCGAATATAAAACGCAAAGCCGTGGCGGCGTAGGAAACCGTGCAGCTTCTACCCGTGACGAAGACTTCCTGGAATACATAGTCTCTGCTACCAATCACCAATATATGCTTTTCTTTACCGAAAAAGGAAAATGCTACTGGCTAAGGGTATTCGAAATTCCGGAAGGCTCCAAAACGGCTAAAGGAAGGGCGATACAAAATCTCATCAATATAGAACCGGATGACAAAATAAAAGCCTATATCCGAACCAACGACCTGAAAGACGAGGCGTATGTGAAACAAATGTATGTGGTAATGATTACTAAAAATGGTACCATCAAAAAAACCACTCTCGAAGCTTACTCGCGTCCAAGAACCAATGGTATCAATGCCATTGAAATTAGGGAAGACGACCAACTACTCGGTGCAAGACTTACCAACGGAAATTCTGAAATAATGATTGCCACCAAAAACGGTAAATG
Organism: Riemerella columbipharyngis; assembly: GCF_900101995.1. Classification (GTDB taxonomy): domain Bacteria; phylum Bacteroidota; class Bacteroidia; order Flavobacteriales; family Weeksellaceae; genus Riemerella; species Riemerella columbipharyngis. The sequence goes on from NZ_FNAS01000003.1 coordinate 35,474, forward strand.
CATCCGTTTCCCTGAGGAAAAAGCCAGAGCTGTGGGTAGAACTTCTATCGGAGTAAGAGGTATTTCATTGGAGGATAATGACGAAGTTATCGGTATGATAGTTGTAAATGATATTGAAAACGAAACCGTTCTTGTGGTATCCGAAAAAGGCTATGGTAAGAGAACGGCGGTGGAAGACTATCGTGTGACCAACAGAGGTGGAAAAGGGGTTATTACTCTAAACATTACCGAAAAAACAGGTCATCTCATCGCTATCCAATCTGTCGTAGATGGCAATGACTTGATGATTATCAACAAGTCCGGAGTGGCCATCAGAATGTCTGTAGATAATATGAGGGTAATGGGTAGAAATACACAAGGGGTAAGGCTTATCAATCTTAAAAATAACGATGAGATTGCCGCCGTAGCTAAGGTAGAAGCTGAAAAAGTAGAAGAAGAAACAGAAGACAGCGAAACTGCCGAAAACACCGAAGCTGAAGAACAAACTAATAATGAATAAAATTAAAAACAATTAAACAATATGAAAAAAGTAATTTTAAGCGTAGCCGTTTTTTCAATGGTTATGGGATACGCTCAAAAAAGAGAAATACATAGAGCTTTTGACGCTGCACAAAGTGGCAATATCGCCGATGTGAATACAGAACTTGCAAAGGCTGACTCTGAAATCAATAACGACCTAAGCCTTCTGGAACCAAGTCTATTGGAAGAATATTATTTTGCAAAAGGTACGGCACTTCTTAAATCCAATAAAACTTTGGAAGGTGCTGATATGCTTTCCAAAATTATAGATTTAGGAAAAGAAAAAATCTATAAAGGTAAAAATGCCAATAGAGACAGGGTCTATTTCGTAGGTAAGGAAGCTGCTGGAAAAAGCGGATTAAGCGGGCTAAGCGAAGACACTTATTCACCAAAAACCTTAGATAAAGTAAATGCACTGATCAACCCCTTGCTGAAGGCAACAGGAGATGCAGCATTCACTGCTTATAAGAATAAGGATTACGCTAAAGCAGCCGACAAATATTTAGAAGTGTATAATTTGCTCAAAGCAACAGGGAATGTTGATAAAGTTTATAAATACTATAGTGCTCTCAACTATGCTTTGGCAAATGATAAAGAGAATGCAATCAAGATGTACACAGACCTCATAAACTCCGGCTATACGGGCGTAACTACACAATATAAAGCCAAAGATAAAGATGGGCAAATAGTAAACTTAGATAAAAAATCTTACGATATGCTAAGTAAACTCGGTACCTCTTCCGGATATTCTGATTTCAAAACAGAAACGACGCCAAGCGTAGAAAAAGAACTCTACGAAACAACTACAAGGCTTTTGGTAGATGCCGAAAAATATGACGATGCTCTTACTATTATCAACAAAGGCTTACAGAAATTTCCACAGAATAGTATCTTATTAGACCTGCAAGGGACAGCTTACTTCAAAGCCGGAAAGACAGAGCAGTTCTTGCAATCGTTACAGCAAAAAGTAGCTCAAGACCCAAGCGATAAAGTAAGCTGGTATAATCTCGGAGTTCTTTACAGTAAAGACGATTCTAAGTTTGGTGATGCCGAGAATGCATTCAAAAAAGCATTGGAAGTAGATCCTAATTATATCCCTGCCCTGCAAGGTATTTTCTATAATGTCTATATGCAAGGTGATGACAGCAAGGCTATAAACCAGGCCGAAGCAGCGAGAAAAAGCAAGAATATGGATTTATTCAACAAAATCTTGAAAGAAAGACGCGAACGCTTTGCCAAAGGACTTCCTTACCTTGAAAAATGGTATTCTTTGGAACCGAAAAACAAAGAGATTGTTTCATTGCTAAAAGGTGTTTATCTGTCTTTACACAAAGAGGATAAATTCAAAGAAATGAAAAAAGTAGAAGAATCTTTGGAAAAATAAACTCTAAAATAAACAATAAATAAAAGCTGTCCTTTCATATTCTGAGGCGGCTTTTTGTGGCAATAAACTTATCAGTAAAATGGAAAAAACTTATCGTGTTTTGGGAATGACTTGCAGCGGCTGTCAAAAGAAAATATCCGAAACACTTAATAATATAAAAGAACTCACTGCAATCGTAAATTTGGAGGAGGCAACGGTTACTCTAAAATCAGAAAAGTCTATTGATTTAGCTTCCATCAATAAAGCATTGAAAAAAGCAGGCAGCTATATTTTAGAAGACCCCGATGCCCCAAAAAATACGGATTATATTCCGCCGCAAGACCGAGTGTCGCCCAGTTCCGTATATTATTGCCCTATGGAATGCGAAGGAAGTAAAGTCTATTTTCAGCAAGGTAAAAGATGCCCCGTCTGCAATATGTACCTTGTCCCGATAGAAGAGAGAACACAAGCCAAAGATACGCATACCCATGAACACCATCAGCATAAAATATACACAGCAAACAATACCGGAAAGTACTACTGCCCTATGTTTTGCGAGGGAGATAAAGTATATGACTCTAATGTAGGCTGCCCTGTTTGCGGTATGGACCTTGTCCAAATTCCAATAGCCGGTGAAGAAGCGAAAGACGATAACTTTGAAATCCTGAAGAGAAATCTAATCACGGCTATTATTTTTACAATCCCTGTTTTTATCCTATCTATGGGCGGAATGTTTGTCCATTATAACATTGATCCTTTGCTGAAAGGCTGGATAGAGTTGGCATTGTCCTTACCCGTTATTTTCTATTCAGGGTGGTTTTTATTAAAGAGAGCTTGGGTTTCGTACAAAACCATGAATCTAAATATGTTCAGTCTCATTGGTTTGGGGGTAGCAGCTGCATTTTTATTTAGTTTAGCACTTCTTTTATTCCCAGAGAGTCTTCCGAAAGAGTTTGAAAATAAGGTAAATCATTATTATTTTGAGTCTGTTTGTGTTATTATCACGCTTGTGATTATTGGCCAGGTAATGGAAGCCAAAGCTCATAAAAAGACCGGTGATGCCATCAAAAAACTAATGAGTTTATCGCCTGCCGAAGCACATATTGTTAGGGATAATGAAGAACATACGATTCCCCTCTCTGAAGTGAAAAAAGGAGATATCCTCCGAGTGAAAGCAGGTGAAAAAATTCCGGTGGACGGTACCATTACAGAGGGGAGTGCTTTGATTGATGAAAGCAGCATTACCGGAGAACCTATCCCAATTGAAAAACAAGTCAATAACAAGGTAATAGCCGGTACTCTGAACGAAAAGCATTCCTTCCTGATGAAAGCCGAAAGGGTAGGCAGCGAAACGCTTTTAGCCCAAATCATAAAAATGGTAAACGATGCCGGCAGGAGCAAAGCCCAAATTCAAAAATTAGCCGATAAAGTTGCAAAAGTTTTTGTTCCTGCAGTTGTCTCAATTTCTGTGCTTACTTTTATTTTATGGTATATATTTGGCGGGGAGAGCCGGTTGAGTTTAGCGGTAATGAATGCCGTAGCGGTGCTTATTGTGGCTTGTCCCTGCGCTTTGGGGCTTGCTACGCCTATGAGCCTGATGGTAGGTATAGGCAAAGGAGCCAGGAATGGTGTTTTAATCAAAAATGCAGAAGCTCTGGAAAAGATGAACAATATTGATGTTCTCATAACGGATAAAACAGGCACGCTCACAGAAGGCAAACCTACTCTGGCTGAAATCATTACCGCAGAGGGATTTTCCGAGCAAGAAGCCATTGCCATTGCCGCAGCTCTTAACCAAAATGATACCCATCCTTTATCCAAAGCTGTTATAGCAAAGGCTAAACAACAAAAAATAACAATTAGCAAAGTCCATCACTTTGAAAGTATCGCGGGAAAAGGCATTACAGGAGTTATTAACCATGAAAAGTACGCCCTTGTTAATCAAGCTTTTATTGATGAGCATCATATTTTTACAGATAGTATAAGAAGTAAAATTCAATGTTTTGAAAATCAAGCTTTTACGCAATCTTTTTTAGTTAAAAACAATACGGTATTAGCTTTATTTTGTTTTGAAGACCTTGTAAAATCCAATGCCAAAAAAGCCCTAAATTTCCTTAACGAAAAGAACATAGAAGTCGTGATGATGACCGGCGATAATGAAGCCGCAGCCAGAGCCGTGTCTGAGAAACTGGGCATAAAATATTATAAGTCTCAATGTATGCCGAAAGATAAAATGGACGAAATAAAAAAACGACAAATGCAAGGTCAAAAAGTTGCAATGACAGGAGACGGTATAAACGATGCACCAGCCCTTGCACAGGCAGACATCGGAATAGCAATGGGGACAGGTACGGACATTGCCATAGATAGTGCCGATATTATTTTATTAAAAGGCGATATCAACGGCATTACAAAAGCTCTAAAACTAAGCCGGAATTTGATAAAAAACATTAAAGAAAATTTATTCTTTGCTTTTGTTTATAATGCTGTGGGCATTCCTATCGCAGCGGGGTTACTTTATCCTATTTTTGGGATTTTACTAAGTCCTATGTTTGCAGCTTTGGCAATGAGTTTCAGTTCTGTGTCAGTTATTTTAAACTCATTAAGATTAAATAAGGTAAAATTAAATAATTGATAATAAGGTGGTTGTTGATTATTTTCAAATTAAACAAAAAAATTTGTAACCTTTTGAAGATTGAATTCGTATAATATAAAAATTTACAAAGACAATGAGACAATTAAAAATTACAAAACAGGTAACCAACAGAGAAACAGCTTCTTTGGATAAATATTTGCAAGAAATAGGCAAAGTAGATCTCATCACTGCCGACGAAGAAGTGGAACTGGCACAGAAAATAAAAGCAGGTGATAAAGTAGCTTTGGAAAAACTAATAAAAGCCAACCTTCGTTTTGTAGTTTCTGTTTCTAAACAATATCAGAATCAAGGGCTTTCGCTTCCGGATCTTATCAACGAAGGAAACCTTGGGTTAATGAAAGCCGCGAAACGGTACGATGAAACCAGAGGGTTTAAATTTATTTCTTATGCTGTGTGGTGGATTCGCCAGTCTATTCTCCAAGCATTGGCAGAGCAGTCCAGAATCGTAAGGCTTCCTCTGAATAAAATTGGCTCTATTAATAAAATTAACAAAGCTTATGCACATTTAGAGCAAGAGAATGAAAGACCGCCTTCTGCAGAGGAACTATCGGAGGTTTTGGAAATGAGTGCCGAAGACATTAAAGAATCTATGAAGCACAACGGAAGACACCTCTCTATGGATGCCCCTTTGGTAGAGGGAGAAGACTCCAATCTTTATGATGTGCTTCGCTCGGGAGAATCGCCAAGCCCTGATAAAGACTTAATGTTGGAATCTTTACAGATTGAAATAGAGAGAGCTCTTCAAACTTTGACGCCGAGGGAGGCAGATTTGGTGCGTCTTTACTTTGGGTTAAACGGCAAACACCCTATGACATTGGAGGAAATAGGCGAAACTTTTGACCTCACAAGAGAGCGTGTCCGTCAGATTAAAGAAAAAGCTATAAAGAGACTGAAACACCACTCTCGAAGCAAAATTCTAAAATCTTATTTAGGTAAATAATCTATAAGGGTAGCGGATATTCCGTTATCCTTTTTTCATAAAACATTAAAAAAATATTGATGAAAATTAAACGAATAGCTCCCTCTATGCTTTCGGCGGATTTTGGAAATCTGCAAAGAGATATTGAAATGATTAACAAAAGTGATGCCGATTGGTTTCATGTAGATGTAATGGATGGACGCTTTGTCCCTAATATTTCATTTGGATTTCCTGTTTTGAAAACTATAAAAAAACACGCCGAAAAATTTATAGATGTACATTTGATGATTGTAGAGCCGGAAAAATATGTGGAAGAATTTATTGCACAAGGTGCAGATTTGGTTTCTGTACACTACGAGGCTTGCATTCACCTGCATCGCACCATTTCTTTCATTAAGGATAAGGGTGCTCAGGCTGGGGTAGTTCTCAATCCTTCTACGTCTGTGGCAATGCTGGAAGACATTATTTCTGATGTAGATTTAGTATTGCTAATGAGCGTAAATCCTGGGTTTGGAGGACAAAAATTCATTGAGAATACTTACAAAAAAATTACACAAACTAAGGAACTCATTGAAAAATATAATTCTAAAGCCTTAATAGAAATAGACGGTGGCGTAAATACCAAGAATGCCTCTCTCCTTTTTGAGGCAGGAGCCGATGTTTTAGTCGCAGGGAATGCTGTATTCTCGTCCCCTACACCGGAAGAAACTATCAGACAGTTGAAATATTAAATAGAACCACAATAAGATGAATAACCAAAACCACAATCCTCAAGAGAAGTCTAACTTGAAAAAATGGTTTGCACGAGTAGGTTGGTTAGGATTGACTTTCTTTACCATTAAAGGGCTAATGTGGCTGGCTGTATTTTATTTCGGTGCAGAATCTATTAAAAGCTGTTTTAGCTGAATCATAAGCGATGATTATATCAAATAAAAAAACATTGTAAGAGAAAGATTAGTCCAAAATACTTAAATTTTTAGGCTAACTTTGCAATTCAATTTCTAATTATAAAAAAAATCAAACAAAATGAACATACAAGATTATTTAGATTCTACTTATCTGAAAACTCCTGAACAAGCAGGAATAACATTGCAAGAAACCCAAAAAAAGGTAATAGAACTTACCGATGAAGCCATAGATAACAATCTGTTCGCAGTAATGATACGTCCCAATTTTGTAAAAGAAATAAGAGAATACTTAAATGAAAAAAATAGCAAAGTTCTTTTAGGAACTGTAATCAGTTTTCCTGAAGGTATAAACTCTGTAACCGAAAAACTTACAGAAGCTGAAAAGGCAATAAGCGATGGTGCTGATGAATTGGATTTTGTAGTGAATTATAAAGAATATCTTCAAGGGAATCTCCATCTCGTAAAAGAGGAATTTGTGAAAGGGACAAAATTGTGCCTTGACCACAATAAAGTAGCTAAATGGATTATTGAAATTGCCGCTTTGAACGATATTCAAATTGCAGACTTGACAAAACACTTATCCACTTGGGCAGAAGAAAATTTCAAGTCCGAAGATTTGGCGAAAATATTTGTGAAATCTTCCACAGGCTTCTACAAAACCGAAAACGGAAAACCAAACGGAGCAACTTTTGAAGGAGTGAAAATAATGCTGGATAATGCCGGAAAACTTCCCGTAAAAGCAGCAGGAGGCGTAAGAACTCCGGAAGATGCCAAGAAAATGATAGAAATGGGAATAAAAAGAATAGGTACTTCTTCTGCTATGGCTTTAGTAAAAGGAGACGGAAAAATAGGAGGGTATTAAACTTTATTTAATTAACTTTTTAAGCAAATAACAATATTTTAGGTGCTTTAGAGTAGGTATAAAACCATCTGCTCGGGGCATAGGCAATATTTTTTGATAAATATACTTTAAAAATAAACATTTTTTTTTTACTTTTGTCGGATAATAAAAATATCAATTAATGAAGGTTACGAGTAAAAATCACGATGAAGTAAGCGCTTTGCTTACGGTAACTTTGGACAAAAAAGATTATAAAGACAAAGTTGAAAAGCAATTGATTAACTACGCTAAAAATGCTAACATACCAGGCTTCAGAAAGGGGAAAGCACCTCTTGGAATGATTCGTCGTCAGTACGAAGGAGGACTTACCTATGAAGAAATTAACAAGCAAGTTTCTGAGGGATTGGACAAATATATTACAGAAAATAAAATAAGATTGATTGGGCGTCCTATTCCTGTGCCTGTAGAGGAGCTGGATACAAATAAAGAGCAGATAGAAATATCATTCGAAATAGGATATGAGCCTGATTTTAGTATAGATTTATCTAAATATGAAGCTCCTCATTATAAGGTAGAAGCAGGAGAAAAAGAAGTAGGGAAGAGCATAGAAAATATGCAAAAAAGATTTGCGGATAGAGAAGAGCAGGATAAAGCAACCAAGGATTCTTACGTAGCTTTGGAAGTAAAACAAGTAGTGGAAGAAGACGTAGAGGGTGTTCATAATCATCCACCGAAAAATGTAGTTGTTAGCAAAGAAACCAAAGAGGCTTTTGAATTGGTAAAAAAACTAAAAAAAGACGAATCTTTGGAAATCTCTAAGGAGGATATTCAGAAAGACGAGAATTTAGCTAAGCAATTAGGTTTCTCAAAAGACGAAGCAGAGCATCTTCATCACGATAAATTGTCAGTAACGGTTAAGGATATTTACAAATTGAACCTTGCAGAGCTAAATCAAGAGCTTTTTAATAAAGTCTATGGAGAAGGCGAAATAAAATCTGAAGAAGAGCTTAAAGCTAAAGTGAAATCTGAACTTGATGAGTATTTCCAGCAAAATGCAGATATTCACTTTGTAAATAAGATTTTGGAGCAGATTACGGAAAAAGAAGAAGTAAAACTTCCGGAAGAGTTTCTCGTAAAATGGCTTATGTTTTCTAATGAAAATATCAATACTAAAGAACAAGCTGAAGAAGTTTATGCAGCAGAAAAAAATGCTTTAAAATATCAAGTGATAGAAAGTAAACTGATTAGTGATAATGGAGTAAGTATAGACTATACAGATCTTCTTTCACAAGCAGAACAGTTGGTAAGAAATCAGCTTGCTATCTATGGAATTCATCATTTGCCCGATGAAGAGGTGCAGAAATACGCTGTGGAAATGATGAAAAATCAAGAGCAAGTGAGACAGATTTCTTCGGAAGTAGCGATGGCTAAACTTAGAGATGTGATTTTAGAGAAAGCGGCTAAAAAAGAAGAGAAAATATCTCACGATGATTTTATGAAAAAAATAGAAGAATAATTGTATTTTTCATGGTTTTTGATTTTTTAGGTTGAACAAAAAGTTGGTCTTTTGACCAGCTTTTTTTGTTAATGTCAGTAAAAGTATTATTTTTGCAGGCGAAATTTAAGGGGTGCTGTAACAGGCTGAGATTATACCCAATGAACCTGGAACAGGTAATGCTGTTTAGGGAGTTTTTGCTCATCGGGAGCATTGTATAATTGTACCCCTTTTATTCAAACTAAATTTTAACCTTAAAAATTTATAAGAATGAAAGGATTTGTTTTTTCAGGGCTTTTCGTAAGCTCACTTTGCTTGGCTCAGCAGATGCCAAAGGATTCCACAAGAACGACAGATGTGGAAGAAATCAAACTACTCAAGAGACTGCCTGTCTCTAAGGAAATTATCAATGTTGATAAAGATTTGAAGTCAAAGAATTTGGGGCAAGATTTACCTATTTTGCTTAGAAATCAGATGTCCGTTATCACGACTTCCGATGCCGGAAACGGGGTGGGGTACACAGGCTTCAGGATTAGAGGTACTGCGGGAACTTCTATCAATGTGATAATGAATGGAGTACCTTACAACGATTCGGAGTCGCAGGGGACTTTCTTCGTGGATGTGCCGGATCTAGTGAGTTCTGCTTCTCAAGTAGTTATCCAGCGTGGGGTAGGTACTTCCTCTAATGGTGTTTCTGCTTTTGGTGCGAGTGTAAATGTTATTTCAAAAGAACCGAGTAAAAAATTTTATGTAAAAACAGATGACAGCTATGGCTCTTTTAATACTTATAAATACTCGGCAGAAGTGGGCAGCGGACAGTTTCTGGACAACCAGCTGTTTATAATGGCAAGATACACCAAAATACATTCTGACGGATATATAGATCGTGCATTTTCCAATCTTGATTCTTATAATGTTACGGCACTTTTCCAAAGAAACCAAACAATGCTGAGGCTGATGGCTTTTGGCGGAAAAGAAAAAACCTATCAAGCGTGGAATGGTATAGATGCGGAAACTATGGCAACTAATAGGAAAGCTAATAGCTGTGGTGCTATTTATAATGAAGATTGGTCTAAAATAATAGGCTACTACGATAATGAGACAGACAACTATCGCCAGAATCATTACCAATTCCTTTGGAAACAAGAACTAAATAATGATTGGAGATTAGAAACGACTCTGCATTACACGAAAGGAAAAGGATATTATAGAAATTACAAACAAGATAAAAAATTTTCTAAATACAATCTTCCTAACTTGGTTGTCAATGGAAACGAGGTGAAAAGAGATGATTTCATCAGGGATAAATGGCTGAATAACGATTTCTATGGTCTTGTTTCTACACTTTACGGGCATTTGGAGAATATGGAGCTTAATTTCGGGTTGGTGGCAAACCAATATTACGGAAGGCATTATGGCAATGTGTCGGGCGTAAAGTTCAAAAACATTGTGGAACACGAATATTATCGCAATCGTTCTTTGAAGAATGAAGTATCGGGATTTGCAAAGGCTGTTTTGAAACTAAATAAATGGAATTTATTCGGAGATTTACAACTAAGAAAAATTAGTTATGATACTAAGATTTTGACAGCAGGAGATGATGAGGGGCTTGACCTTGATAAACAATGGAATTTTTTTAATCCTAAAGTAGGCGTAAGCCACAGACTAAAAAATGGGAAAGTTTATTTTTCTTTTGCAGTGGCAAACAGAGAACCCAATAGAGATACATTCAAAAATAATATAGATGCCAAGCAGGAAAAACTTTATGATTGGGAATTAGGATTAGAAAAATCTTGGGAGGACATATCTTTTACTGCCAATGCCTATTATATGGATTACAAAAATCAACTGGTGTATTCCGGGGTAATTAATGATGTGGGAGATTTTGTGCAAATGAATGTACCTGAAAGCCATCGTATGGGAATAGAATTGGGTACCGAAGCCGTATTGTCGTCGTCTTTGCGTTTGACGGCGAATGCTACGCTTAGCCAAAATAAAATAAAACATTTGGAGGCCCAAGATGAAAACAAAAAAACGATTGTACTTAGCAATACGGATATAGCACTATCCCCGAATTTTATAGGGAATTTGGGATTGCAGTACCAGCCGTTCAAAAATTTTGAATTAGGTATTACTCAGCAGTTTATAGGTAAGCAATACCTGGATAATACGCAAAATAAAAATTATAAACTTAGAGATTATGCCCTTACGGATTTTAATGCAAAATATACACTCAATCTGCATAGAACAAGTATTGATTTTAATCTTTTGGTGAATAACTTATTTGACAAATCTTATGTAAGTAACGGCTATGTCTATGGGACTACGCCATATTACTTTGCTCAAGCAGGGACCAATTTTATGTTTGGGGTAAGTGTTAAGTTTGAGTAATATTAAATCATAATAAAAGCGGTTTGTTTTTGAAAATAATCTAAAAATAAACCGCTTTTTTGTGAAAAACACTTTGTTTTGGTTGTGGGAGGCTTTGTGTGTTTAATTAAAAGTCTTTATTTAGATTTAATGTTCCGTATGGTTTAATTTATATTATATGTTTTAAATCATATTTTTTATCGGATTTAATTTGTTAAATTTGTGTAGTGTTAATTATCATTATTTTTACGAAAGGTAATTTCTAAATACATGAAAGAAACAATATAAATCTATGTATAAATGAAAAAGAACATTGTAATTTTTGAAGCAGAAGGTGGTTCCGACAAATGGATTGACGGGCACCGAAAAGATACAATGCCTATTCTCAACGCCATAAAGGCGAAAGGGTGGGGCTGTGAAGTAGTCTACTTCCGAGATGAATGGAAAGATGTCATCTTGGACTATGCGAAAGATAAGTTTGATGCATATATCAGCCGCATCAATCCGGGAAACCTTCCAAATGGAGAAAAAGAGTATTTCAATACTTTGAAAGAACTGACTAAAGCAGGGCTTATAGGAATGTCTTCTCCAGACGCGATGCTCAATTTCGGAGCAAAAGATGCTTTAGTGAAGTTGGCAGACACCAGTTTGGTACCGGATGATACCTATGCGTATTATGACATTAAAACATTTAGAGATACTTTTCCAAAGAGTTTGTCTTTTGGGGAGAGAGTGTTAAAACAAAACAGAGGAAGTACGGGAGAGGGGATTTGGAGAGTGCAAATCGCTGATGAAATCTCGTATAATCCGGGAGATAGTATTCCGTTGGATACCAAGCTGAAATGTACCGAGGCAGTGGATAATCATGTGGAGTATAATACTTTGGGAGATTTTATGACGATGTGCGAGAAATACATTGTGGGCGACAATGGTATGCTGGTAGATATGAGGTTTATGCCGAGAATTAAAGAGGGAGAAATCAGAATTTTGATGGTGGGCTCTAGGCCTATCTTTGTGGTTCACAAAAAACCGGCAGATACGGAGGATGCTTTCTCGGCAACATTGTTCTCCGGAGCCAAGTATACTTACGATAAACCTGAAGATTGGCAAAATCTAATGGATATGTTTAATAAAACATTACCTATTATCTCCCAAAAATTAGGAGAACAGGAGGTCCCATTGATTTGGACTGCAGATTTTATGTTGGATTGGGACAAAGATGGAAACGATACTTATGTATTAGGAGAAATAAACTGCTCTTGCGTAGGTTTCACTAGCCATTTAGATCAAGGAATTCAAGAAGTGGTTGCAAACGAGGTTGTTCGCAGAGTAGAGCAAAGAGGATAGTTTGAGGCAGTATTTTATTCTATCATTGAAGAAATTAAATATAGGTGGCTTTTTAGTTGCCTATATTTTTTTGTTTGCAGAGGTTGATTATTTTATGGTTCAGATAATTTAAGAGGATTATTTCGTATCAATTTACATAAACAAAGATATAAATTTTTATCTCTATTGTTATATCTAAATTCACATTCCTTTAGATGGTAATAAAACTTATGCTTATGAATACCTCTAAATCGAGATAATCTTACTTTACAGAGTCCCTCAAAAGTTTTCTATTCCGTTGATATGATTCCTCCCTAAGGCAAATTCATTATCACTATGTTTAATACGATAATGCTTCTTGTATCCAAAATCAGCAAGTCCGTCGTAGGTTTTAAATCCGTCCGTATAAAGCGTTGATTCTTTATCTACATTTTGTTTTATAATAGGCAGTATCTCAGCCATTGAGCAGTTTTTTTATAATTTGAGATATACCTTTCCTTCTCTTTTTAACCTGCCAAAAACAGGTATTTTGCCCTTCGCACCTCTTCCTTTTTTTCCTCGAACTCGTTTGGCTCCGAAATAACTCTCGTCAAGTTCTATTTCATCTTTTCTAAGTGATGAATCTTTTTCGCATTCTTCTGCAATAAGTTCTCTTATTTTATCAAACATTTTATTAATAGTTGGGCGTGAAACACCGGTAATCTCACTTACTTTTTGGGCTTCAATATCAATACAAAATAGAATTAAAATTTCTCTAAATTTTGCTTCAGAAATTCTTGAACAGACAATATACTTATTTTTCATTGATTAAGAATGATTTACAAAGTTATAAGTCCTCTTAAATTATCTTGAAGCAAAATTAAAATAAAAGCGGAGAAATTACGATTCTCCGCTTAGTAAAAACAAATAAATTATGAAAACAAAAAAACAAATTATTTAGGTTCTAAAATACTTATCGGGATGATACATTCTTCCAGAGAAATACCCCCGTGTTGATAGGTATCTTTGTAATAATTGACATAGTGGTTGTAGTTTTTAGGATAAGCTAAGAAAATGTTGTTTTTAGCAAAAATATACTTACTGCTCAGGTTCCCTTTTGGGAGGAAGAGTTTTTCTGGAGCAGTTATAGCCCACACATCGTTGTTGTCGTAGTTTAGGCTTTTGCCTGTTTTATAGCGTATGTTGGTAGAGGTTTCTTTATCTCCTACTACTTTGCTTGGTTTTTTTACATATATGGTTCCGTGGTCGGTAGTTATCACGAGTTTGTACCCGCTCTCGGCAGCGAGTTTTATGATTTTCATCAATGATGAATTTTCAAACCAATTGTAGGTGAGCGAACGAAAAGTTTGGTCGTCTCTAATAAATTGGCTTACAATATTGTTGTCCGTTTTAGCATGAGAGAGAATGTCAATGAAATTATAAACAATAACCACCAAATCATTTTTCTTTATCTGCTGAAAGTCGTCAAGGGTTTTTTTTTCAAAATCGGCATTGAGTATTTTTACATACTTCATAGACTTAGAAGACAGCCCAAGCCTTTTCATTTGGTCTTCGAGGAAATCTCTTTCGTAGTCGTTTTTATTGCCTTCTTCATTATCATTGAACCATTTGTTTGGAAATCTTTTCTCGATTTCAGAGGGTAGTAATCCCGAGAAAAAGGCATTCCGAGCGTATTGGGTCGTCGTAGGCAAAATGCTGTAATAGTAGTCTTCCGAGATTTTGTTATAGAACTTGGTGAACAGTGGCTCTATCACACGCCATTGGTCGTAGCGGAGATTATCAATCATCAGGAGGAGGACTTTTTCCTTCTGAACTTCCGGCTTTACTTTTTCTTTGAACAAGGTATGGCTCATCAGCGGTTTTTCGTTGGAATTGAGCCAGTCTTCATAGTTCTTCTCTATAAATTTGGCAAATTGTATATTCGCTTCTTCTTTTTGAGATTGAAGAAGGTCTTTGAATTCGTTATCAAAGACTTTATCAAATTTAATTTCCCAGTTGATGATTTTTTTGTAATAATCTGCCCATTCTTCATAGCTTCTAATATACGATACTTCAAGGCTTAGATTTCGAAATTCCTGCTGGTATTCTAGTTTGGTTTTTTGTTCCACCAGATCATCACTCTGAAGGTTTTTTTTCAGCGAAAGCAGAATTTGATTGGGATTAACGGGTTTCAGTATATAATCTGCAATCTGCGAACCGATGGCCTGTTCCATAATCTGTTCTTCCTCGCTTTTGGTAACCATCACGATTTTGGCGGAGCTGTCTTTGTGTTTAATCATAGGAATGGCTTCCAGTCCGGATATACCGGGCATATTCTCATCCAAGAGAACCAAATCGTATTTCTTTTGACTCATGATTTCCAAGGCTTCATTTACATTGTTGACTGGGGTTACTTGGTATCCTTTGTTTGTCAAAAATACAATGTGTGGTCTCAGCATATCCACTTCGTCATCTATCCATAGAATTTTTCCTGCCATTACAGATTGTTTTTCTATTTTTGTATAAGCAAAGATATAGCCAAACTATTCACTTTGTCCTCTAAATTAAAGATAAAAAAAGTTAAATTTGGTTAAACCCGCATTCAGGAGTATATTTTTTTTATTTTTGGGGCATATCGGCATCCCTCACCAAGTCTACCGACCGCCAAGTCCGCCAAGTTTGCCAACCGCAGGTTTGCCGTCGGGCTATCCGTTGCAATCTTTTTGTGAGGCACGAGCAAAAAGGATTTCCACTTCTATTTCTCACGCGATCACCCGCACAAGCCCAAGAGGGTGCGTCCGTGAAAGAAAAAGATTTGATTAAAATTTAAACAGGTTCTAAATATGATTCAGCTATAAGCCTAAACCTCTACCTTGAATTTTCTTTGTCTAATCATCTCGGCGATTTTCAGAATATCTTCCCCGATGAGGCGGTCGTCCTCAAGTTTTGGTACTTCCGAACGAATAAGCGCAATTGCCTCTTCTATAATAAGCGAAGATTTTGCAGGACGGCGGAATTCTATTCCCTGAGCGGCAAACATAAGCTCTATGGCAAAGATATTCACGAGATTGTCCAAAACTCTATTGAGCTTCCTGCCGGAGATACTGCCCATAGAAACATGGTCTTCTTGCCCTAAGCTGGTGGGAATAGAGTCTGCCGAAGCAGGGAAACAGAGTGTTTTGTTTTCGGTTACTAAAGCGGCTGAAGTATACTGTGGGATCATAAAACCAGAATTGAGTCCGGAGCTTTCGGTAAGGAGTCTTGGCAATCCGAATTTTCCCTCTAAAAGGAGGTAGCTTCGTCTATCCGAAATATTCCCCAGTTCAGCGGCGGCTAATGTAGCGTAGTCTAATGGTAACGCCATCAGCTGTCCGTGGAAATTGCCACCGGAGACACTTTCCTCGGCACTGAGGACGATAGGGTTATCCGTTACAGAATTGAGTTCCGTTTCTGCCATTTCTTTCAGATGCTCGTAGGCGTTTCTACTTGCACCGTGTACCTGGGGCACACATCGCATAGAGTAGGGGTCTTGCACACGATTACAATTTTCATGGGCTTTCATATTCTCCGAATGGTTGAGAAGTTTAAGCATTCTTGATGCCGTTTTTTTACTGCCTCGGAAAGGTCTTATTTTATGCAATTCTTTTTTGAAAGGACTTTTAGAGCCTCTGTAAGCCTCAATGCTCATCGCTGCCGAGAGGTCTGCCAGGTTTAGCAGATAGTTCATTTTTTCTAAAGCGACTATGGCGTGAGCGAGGATAAACTGCGTTCCGTTAATGAGTCCGAGTCCTTCCTTTGGCCCTAATTTTAGAGGCTCTATACCGTGTTTTTTTAGTACAGGTGCTGTATCTGTGGGGGTATCTTTGTCCCAAACTTTACCTAAACCGATAAGCGGAAGCACTAAATGCGACAGCGGAGCCAAATCCCCTGAAGCCCCTACGGAGCCTTGTTCTGGTACTACGGGGATGATGTCTTTGTCAATCATAAAGATAAGCCTCTCTATCATTTCTAAGGAAACCCCTGAGTATCCTTTGGATAGGGCGTGTACCTTTGCAATCATCATCAGTTTTGATATTTTTTTATCAATTGGTTTCCCTACGCCCACAGCGTGGCTGATGATAAGGTTGTGCTGCAGCTGTGCCGTTTCTTCCTTGGAGATTTTCGTATCGCATAGTGGCCCAAATCCTGTATTGATACCATATACAGTGCGGTCTGATGCTACTATTTGAGCAACATCGTCTTGAGATTTCAGGATTTGAGTTTTGCTTTTTTTATTAAGTTTTGCTTTTTTCGTTCCTTGAGCGATAGCTAAAATATCATCTATACTAAAGCGGTCTATTCCGTAGATAAGCATAATCTTTAAGATTTTTGGTTAATGATTTCAATGATAATAAAAAAAGTCCTACCTAAAAAAATAAAGTAGAACTTTTTGTTTGAAAACTAAAATAATTGTAAATCAATATTTTGATGATCATTCAGCTGTAGTATCTTGTAATTTTCTTTGTGCCAATTCTTGGTCAAATAGGAAAAGAGCAGAATTGTTGTCTTTTACCATTTTGATTTTTACCAAAAGTTGAGAGGCACTTGCCTCTTCTTCTACCTGCTCGTTGATAAACCATTGGAGAAAAGAAACCGTAGCATAGTTCTCTTCATCATTAGCTGTTTTATAAATATTGAAGATACTTTTAGTAACTTCTTTTTCGTGTGCTAAGGCTCTTTCAAAAATATCTACAGCATCTTTGAAATCGTGAGGCGGAGCATCTACTTTGGACATAATAACAGTACCGCCAATGTTATTGATAAAATCAAAAATTTTATCGGCGTGTGCCAATTCTTCTTTAGCCTGTACACGGAAATAGTTTGCAATACCGTCTAAATCCTGCGTGTAAAACCAAGCTGCCATAGCCAAATAATATTGTGCAGCATATTGTTCCTTTGCGATTTGCTCGTTTAGCAATTTTTCTATTTTTTCACTAATCATAATCGTATAATATTTAATATGATGCAAAAATACTGAATAAAGTATCCCGTGTAAAGAGCGTGTGCTAATTTTTTTTTATTGTAAATATACATAAAGTGTTGCTGGATTTCAAAATGGGCTGTGGGATTATGTTTGAATGCTAAATTAGAATATCTATAAAAAATAATAATGAATTATCCTTCAAAATTTTTACATTTGCAGGACTAAATATTTACCAATGTCAAAGAAAAGTGTAGCCGTAGTAATGGGCGGTTTTTCCGATGAGTATGAGGTTTCTCTAAAGAGTGGACAGTTGATATTTGATTCTTTAGACCGCAGTCTTTACGAGGTTTATAAAGTTCATATTCTGAAAGAAGGTTGGTTTTTTGTCGATGAAAATGGGCAAAGGTATCCTATTGATAAAAGTGATTTTTCCGCAACATTGCCAAGCGGAGCGTCTATTAAATTTGATGTTTGTTTTAATACGATACACGGTACACCAGGGGAGAATGGACTGATGCAGGGCTATTGGGATATGATTGGGCAGAGATATACTGGCTGTTCTTTCTATGCCAGCGCATTAACTTTTAATAAAAAAGATACTTTGGCAGTACTTTCTAAATACGATATTCCTTCGGCAAAGAGTGTTTATATTAGGAGAGGAGATTGCTATAATGAAGATGATATCGTAAAAGAACTCGGTCTTCCTCTATTTGTGAAGCCTAACCAAAGCGGATCGTCTTTAGGTGCGTCTAAGGTAAACGAAAAAATAGAGTTGAATGCGGCTATAGAAAGAGCATTCGAACAAGATGACGATGTCCTTATAGAGGCATTCTTGGAAGGGACAGAGGTTTCGGTAGGCGTGCTGGACTATCAAGGAGAAACGATAGTTTTGGGAATCACAGAGATTGTTTCGGAAAACGAATTTTTTGATTTTGATGCAAAATACAACGGAGAGTCTCAAGAGATTACGCCGGCACGATTAGACGATAGCACAAAGGAAAAAGTAGAATGTATTGCCAAAAGAGCCTATAAAGCACTTAATATGAGTGGGTTTTCTCGTAGTGAATTTATCATTATAGACGGAGTGCCGTATATGCTCGAGATGAATACAAACCCGGGATTTTCTCCTGCAAGTATATTGCCGCAGCAGGCAGGCATCTATGGAATTTCTATAAAAGACCTTTGCGGAAATGAAGTGGAGAAGGCATTAGCAAAAAATAATAAACACTAAATAAAGATAAAAATGAAAATTGCAGTGTTTCCGGGGTCTTTTGATCCGATTACTCTTGGGCATTATGATATTATAGAGAGGGCTTCGGGGCTTTTTGATAAACTGATAATTGCCATCGGACACAATTCTCAAAAAAAATATATGTTTCCTCTTGAAAAAAGAATGGAGTTTATCTTGGATTCTGTAAAAAAGTTTGATAATGTAGAGGTTGATTCTTTCGAAGGGCTTACAGTGGATTATTGCATGGAGAAGAATGCCCAGTTTATTCTAAGAGGGCTTAGAAATCCGGCAGACTTTGAGTTTGAAAAAGCCATTGCACATACCAATAGAACCATTGCTCATAAGAAATTGGAAACGGTTTTTCTCCTGACTTCTTCGGGGAAATCGTTTATCAGTAGCAGTATAGTGCGGGAAATCATTGGGCACGGAGGTAATTACAGACTTTTGGTTCCGGATGCGGTAAGGGTTTAGTTTTTACTTTTTACTTCTTTTTGAATATAGGGACATTGCTGCACGCTTCACCGAACATTAACGATTTCACGATAGGGAGTAGTCTTTCTACCAATTCTATATAGGCATTTTCCGGTATTGGTTTGTCCGAGCAGCCTTTTACCAAAACTCTCTTATCCTCAAAGTCCGAAAAGTCATAATTTTTAATGGCATCGTGGAGGAGTATTGTTTCCAAATCTTGTTGCGTTCCGAAAACTATTTTTTGGGTAACGGGGGAGAGCTTGGCGGTGATCAAGAAGTAAGACCACAGCGGTACAATGGCATCTGCGGAGTTATAGACATAGACAAAAGCGTCCTGATACAGCTCTGCTGACAACTCTGCCACGCTATTGCGAAAATCTTTTTCTTTAAGGATAAGCCCCTCGTATAGGAAGTCTTTTAGGTCTATTCCTATTCTTTTTCCTTTGGGAATGAGGTCGGACAAGTCGAAGTTTATCAATCCGCTTGTGGCTACTTTATTTTTTATTTCAAATTCTTTTTCCATTTTTTCAATGATTAGAGACTACAAATATAATGAGAGTTCGGATTTATTGAATGAAATTTTAATAGAGTTTAAAGATAATGATTATCTTATCCAAGTCATTCTTTTCTCTATGGGATTGTTGTGGGTTTTTCGGAAGTCTTCGGCTTCTTTGGTTACTCTATCGAATAGTTCTTTCCCTGACATTTTTTTTCTTTGGCTATCGTACATCGTTACTCCTTTGTTGTTGTTTTTCATAAATGTTTTTCTGGTAAATAGTGCGGGGTTTTCTAATAACTTTTTTTAGGTTGGTCTTTTCCCATTTTATTGTGGGGGTATCCTTTACCAAAATTTTTTGTGTTAATATTTTGTCTTTCAGGTAAAAATGCCATTATAGTTTATAAAAGGGATATTTCCAGTTTTTTTAAATCAGTTTCCCTTTTTGCATTCTTTGTCATTTTCCACTCAGAAAGATTATTGTCTATTATGAGCTGATATTCCAGATGTGTATTGATATTTTTGAAAGAATAATAAAACACTTGGGTATTAATTTTATAATTATGAAAAATAAAGTAAATAGAATTGTATTTCTCGTTGAATGATAATTTATAGCGAAATATTTTTCATTTATCTATTAATTAATCTCGTCTTGATCTTGAACTGAAGCCATAGCTAAATATCTGATCTTTTTCGCAGCACAATCGTACGCTTCTTCGTAAGTTGTTCTATAGTAAGTAATATCAATTATAAGTATAATTTTTATATACGGTGTTTTTTTTGTAGAAAAAATTAAGATATGATATTGTATTTTTATTAAATGTTCTTTAATAAAGGTAATTATATAATACCTTGTAAAAGATTATATGCTTAATGGCTACAATCGAACACCGAATGAGGGTTTGATATTTTTTAGGTCTTTTTCGGCATCTTTCGGAAGTTTTAGGGTCCTTTAATTATTTTATAGAATGGGTTTTTTGTTATAATTTTTTAGTTACAGATATTTTATCATTAGATAGAGTAGCTTCAAAGGCATCTGTAAAAATATCGGTCTATATCAATATAAGATCAATGGATAAGGCTTATTAGTAAAATCTTTTAGGATAGAAAATATTGATTGTAGACATATTCATATCTTTCATATTACTAAATGCTTATTGAAATTGAATATTTGGTTGTGGATAGGATAAAAACAGTAAGTGAATTTAGATAAAAAAAGAGAATAATGTTTTTTAAAATATTGTAAATGAGGTGTATTATAAAAAAAATATATAATTTTTTGTTTTTTAAATATATATATATATTTGCAAGAATTAAACAACAAAAATTAAAATTGGGGAGTACATATATTATTTAATCTATTTTTTTTGTTTATTATCTTTAATTTTATATATAATCTAATATTACCCTAATGAAAAGTAAATTTATCAGTCTTATTATGGTAGCCATTTGTGGTAGTTTTCTATATGCACAAGTAAAGGATAGCCTTTACAAAAAGGAAATAGACACTGTGGTAATAAAACAATTGAAAAATACTTCGGAGAAAGCGTCTTATCGTATAGATAATCGCAGATTTGTGAAAAATGCCAATTTTTCTGATGGAATTACTCGTGTGGAATATGTAACGGCGGCAAGTAATAGTAAGACACTTTTTTATAAAGGAAAAAAAATAGAGCTTTTTCTCTTGAATGGAGTAAAATCCACGATGGACGAGATAAGTAATATCCCTATAAAAAGCATATCAGGTATAGAAATTTTGTATAATTATATAGATCCCTCTACTGGTGAGGGTATGCTAGCAATGAATGTGAAATATCGGGAAAAAATGGGGGTCAATGGCTATTTAGATGTGAGCAATGGCATAGGGCAAGAGTTTTTTAATGAAGGAGCAGGTGTGTTTTTAAAAAAGCAAAAAACTTTCATTAATTTTTCACATAATAATCTTTGGAATAGTAATTATGGTAGAATATTTCAAAGTTATCTCAACTCTATTACAAATTATAATTTAGATAGAAATCTTCATCAGTCGTTTAATTTATTTAGTGTAACGCAACATTTAGATGATAAGCAGTCTGTTAGTTTTAAGTTTTTTTATTCTGGAATAAATGAAGATAATAAAAGTGATAACAATGTGATAAATAATGGTATGAATATGGATTCTTATAATTCTAATTTTTTGTATGATAAGAAATTTGGTAAATATTCTTTTAAGCTTAATTCAGATTTTATTATCAATAAAAACGATTATTCCAATTCTTTGAATAGCAATTCTATGCAGACATTTAGGGAACTTGCGATAAGCCCGGTTTTAAATAAAAAAATCGCAAAAGGAAATTTGGGGCTTGCCTTTGTCTATACGCATCGTAATTTTGAGGCTGAAAATACCATTGCCAATGTAATAAACAAAAGAGAAAAATACCAAGAAGTCTATAATATTATTTTGTCTTCCAATTTAAATATACTAAAAGGATTATCACTTTCATCAAGTTTTAGATACCAAATATATCGTGATAATTTTAGCGAAAACAAATATTTTTTGCCTTATTTGAGAGCGGTAAAGACATTTAATAATTTAGAAATAGAGGCGATGTATAGAAGACAGGTTTATAATCCCAATATTTACTCACTATCTGGTGGTATATATCAAGAAAATAATGGTAGTATAGTATATACAAATCCGTATTTAAAGCCTCAAAAAACAGATTTTTTATCGGTATCTGTTTCCCCAGAAATCAAAAAAGGAAGTCTGTCTTTAGGTGTAATTTATGAGAAAAATAAAGATCAGGTCAATACTTTTAGCTATATAGAAAATAATCAATTGGTAGATAGAATAGTAAATATTAATAGTGAAGAAAAAGGTTTAGATTTTTCTTTTTCTTATCCATTATTTGAGAATTTTAGTATAAATGGCTACTATCGATTGATGTTTATAAAATCTACTTTTCAAAATTTTGAAATGAGAGACAAATATCATATAGCAGGGCTATCGGTGAATGGTCGTTTTTTTGAGAACTATAACCTATCTATCGATTCTGATTATAGAAATAAAAACTACCAAGCTAATTATTTTGTGAAAATAAAACCTGACATTTCCATTAGTGTTTCTCGCAGTATAGCGAAAGAGGTATACGCTAGAATCACACTACGAAATATCTTGGATAATGATTATAAAAGAGAGTTCTTAATACCCGATCAGAACCATAATTTACTGAAAAATAATAGCTATTCACCATCTCGAATGTTACTTCTATCTTTGTCTTACAACTTTGGTAAGAATTTTAGATCTGATAGCAAAAATCTAATGAATATAAATAATGATATCTTACCAAAGTGATGTTGTGATCTGATCAGAAGAGTATTGGATTATGTAATGGAAAAATAGATTTCTTCCTAATATTTATTGTATTTGAGCATTTTGATGAGTATAGTTGGAATTATGAAATGTATGGAAAATGTTAAATATTATACACAATAAGTATTTTTTAGTAGTTAATTGTCATCTTTATCTCTCTAATTAGGAATAATGAAATGAAGTCGTAATTTATTAAATATGCTTGGACAAAGCTAATTTTATAATGCTTCTACGCAAAAAATCATATACTTAATGGCTACAGCGGAGCCAAATGAGCGTTTGATATTTTTTAGGTCTTTTTCGGTGTCTTTCGGCGTGAAATAGCTCCCCGCCAATACTCTATAATAAGGCCTCATAGAACCGTCCTGCAAAACTTTGATATAAGGAAATTTTTTTCTAAAATCTAATGTGATTTTATCGGCATCAGATTTAGATTTTACCATAGCAATTTGAATTTTGTAGCCTAATAATCTTGGATGCTGTCTGCAAATATTGGTTTTGGATAATGTTCTTTTACTGGTAGAAACGATATTGTTATTGGTATTGTTGGGGTTTTGTTTGTAAGAGTTTTGTTTGCAATTGTTTTCTTGTTTGTTCAGAAGAGAGGCTATTCTATTATCCATAGTCATGGTATAGCCGTTTACAGAATCTTTTTGTGATATTATGGTCTGGGCTTGGGATAATAATGTATCGCTGATGATAAATAAGAATGCTAACAAAAATCTTTTCATTTCTAAAATTTTTACAAAAGTAATAAAATCTTTCCAAAGGGAAGTGTTATTCTTTATGTTTACGGTGAGGTTTTTTAGACATTTCTTTTTCTTCTGATTTTTTCTTGATTTCTAAGGCTTTATCGTATAGGCTATCATCGGATATATATTGAGTTTTGGGATATCCGGGGGTGTCTAAGAATATGTCGGTCCATTTTTTAGGACGGTCTTTGGTATTCCAATTAAAGTCCGGGAAAAATCTCTTTTCTTTTGGAACCATACTCATAGGGTGTATGTCCGTTTGTGCCCCTATATTGCAAGACACGATTTGCAGATGTTTTTCTTCAAATAAGGCTTTTATTTCTCCGCAGGTGGATAATGCCAGTCCTATTCTATCCATTGTTTTGGTCTTGTTATTTTCAGAATCCACATAGGTTATGGACTGGGCATTATTCAGAACCTTAGCTCTTTTGATTTCTCCGTTTTCAAAAATAGCCGTCATAGATTTTCCTTTGATTTGATTAAATTCATCTTTCATATTTAATGAATCGGCTTTACTAATAGCGAAAGCGTGTCCTATCACGCGGATAGAATCTACAGAATCTGCATTTTTATTAAGGTATGTTCTAATGGTGTCGCCTGATATCTGTTTGGTTCCGCTCCAGAAAATAGGTTTGCCTATGGCGTGTATAACGGCTTCTGTTTCGTTATAACTAATAGAATCTGTTCTTCCTTGGAGGTTTGTTTTGAAAATTCTGGCTTGTTTGTAGGCTTTTACGAAACTCTTCTTAGAGCCTGTACTGTCTGGTTTTTGGTAGGTAATGATTTTTTGAGCACCGAAGTATAACGAATCTGTTTTGAATATTTTTACGGCATAAGGATTTTTGGTAATCATTGCAGAATCTTGATGTTCAAAGATTTCGCCATATCCGCCCTTTATGTATCGGTTTTCATTGGGGGCGTCTAATGTTACATTGCCTTCACCTTTTCCAAAACCGGTCGTTTGGTTGAAATAAAGCTGGTCTCCTGCAAGAGTCTTGCCGTTGTAGTATATTTTTGAATTTTTCTCCAAATAGACTTCCTTAGTCGTCATTAGGTACCGCCCTTTTTCGGTATAGACATAGTTAGACGGATTTTCTTTGTTGATGATTCTCGTTGATCCGGAAAATACAGCCACATTGGTATTTTGATTTTGCTGGATATTGTTGCCTTCAAGTCGGTATTTATCGTTATCGATTCGTACATTGCCGGTTACATCTACCACTTTTGTGTTAATGAAATAAGTGGCAGTCTGCGTCCAGATGGTATTTTTCCCGTTGTATATCGTTCCTCCGGAGTTAAAATAAGCAGTATTCGGAACTCTGTCGTAGTAAAGTGTTTCGGTTTTAATGGTTTGTTTTGGGTCTGTAAGGACTACATTACCTTTTGCAATACCTTTTTCGGTATTACCATCGTATTCCATTTCGTCTGAGGTTAGGCGGTCGCCGTCAGCCGTCACCAAAATCACATTGCCAATAGCTTTTACAAAATTATCTTCTTGGTAGAAGATGACTTTGTCCGCTGTAAGTACAGCCCCTTTATGCTCGAATTTTACATTGCCGTAAAAAACGGGATTCCCCTCAAAATCATCAGGCTTTCGAGAAAGCGAATCTGAATGGACGAGACGGATTTTCTCATTGACTTCAGGGCTGTTTTTTTGTTCCGAAACCTTGAAATAAGGATCTTTGGCAATTGGGCGTTTTTGTTCTTTATTAGACTGGGCTACTACCTGAATGCCCAGCCCGATAAGAAAAATGAGCCAAAATATTTTACTTTTTATGACCATAGAAATACAGCGTATGGCTGTCTATTTTTACCCCAAAAATCTCTTCTATGGAGTCCTTTATTCCTTGTATTCTTGGGTCACAAAATTCAACTATTTCTTCTATATCCTTATCGGAATTTTTTTTGTAAATCACAAGATGATCGTGCTGTTTGTCGAAATAAGATTTTTCGTAAGAAGATGAAGAATTGGTTTTTTCTCCAAATTGATGCTTACGGATAAGCCCTGCATCCAAAAAGATTTCAATAGTGTTGTAAATCGTAGCTTTACTTACCTGATATTTTTTTTGGATCATTTTGAGGTACAAATCATCTACATTGAAGTGATGGTCCAGCTTGTATATTTCCTCCAATATAGTGTATCTTTCCGGAGTATTTCTGAATTTATTTTCTTGCAAATAATTTTTTAGAACATCTTTTATAATATCAAGGTGCTTGTCTAAGTGATTATCATTATCCATAATATCTCGTTTTATTTTTTGGAATTAATTGATTTCTGCTGAATGCGGCGGTCTCCGATAGGGGTATACATTAGCGGAGCGGATTCTACTGCAACATTGTGGGTGGCCAATCCGAATGCGGTAAAATCATCGCTACCCAATCTCCTTACAAAGTTATAAACATTCATTATTACTTTTTCTTTAACTGTCAATAAATTATCATTGATATAAATATTATCTATAATAACATATCTCAAATCCGGTGGTACATTGTGGCTCCTTAGAGAAGGGTGACTGCTTCGGTTGGGTATTATATCCTGCTCCATCATATCGTCTAGCACATCTTGGAAATAATCGTTAATTCGTCTGTCCACTTTAAATCCTAAATGGAAATTGATTCTATAAATAGTTCCGGGAAGAACCTCGTCTATATTATAATAAAAAGAATAAGGGTCTTCTTTGTTAATAATATTTAGAATGAAATAGTGGTCGGCACGTTTAGGTTGGGAGCGTATGATGGAATAGATGATTTTGGATTCTACATCTTCATCATTTTTGGCACGGCTAAAGAAAGCTAAATTGGTAGCATATTTTGGAATGGTCTCGTCTAATTTCATATCCTTGATGGTGGAAATGTAATTTTTAAGCTTTACAAATTTAATAAACTTAGTTTTAATAGCTCTACCATTAAACCAAGCGTACATACATATTCCGATAAAACCTCCTAATACGACGGTTATCCAACCTCCTTCTTCGAATTTGATAATATTGGCACTAAAGAATCCCAACTCAATTACGACATAAACAAATAAGAAAAGACCTATCACATATTTTTTTGTACGCTGTTTCACGAGATAGAAGCCTAATAAAATTGTTGTCATCAGCATGGTAATGGTAATGGACAGACCGTAGGCTGCTTCCATCTTGTTAGACTCCTTAAAGTAGAATACCACCACTAAACAGAATAATAGTAATCCCCAATTGATTTTTGGGATATACATTTGTCCCTTTACTCCGGAAGGGTAGTCAATTTCTTGAATAGGCCAAAAGTTGAGAGACATAGCTTCGGAAAATATGGTAAATGCCCCTGTAATCAAAGCTTGGCTGGCAATGATAGCCGCAGCCGTAGCTAAGATGACGGCAGGTACTACAAACCAATCCGGCATCATGGCAAAAAAAGGATTTTTACCTCCTAATGACAATTCTTTGTTTTGTAAAATCCAAACGCCTTGGCCTAAATAGTTGATAATAAGCATTACTTTTACAAATATCCAGCTTGCTCTAATATTTTTTGCTCCACAATGCCCAAGATCGGAATACAATGCCTCTGCTCCGGTAGTACAAAGAAATACAGCTCCTAAGATTATAATGGCACTTGGAGAATTGATGATTAGCTTTACAGCAAGATAGGGGTTGAATGCTTTCAGAATACTGAAATCTTGAATAAGATATACAAAGCCAGTAATACCAAGTACAGCAAACCAAACCATCATCACAGGTCCGAAAAACTTCCCAATGGAAGCCGTACCGAACTGCTGAACAAAGAAAATTCCTACTAAAATAATACAAGTAATGAAAACAACAGGTGTATGAGGATTATAAATTTGCAACCCTTCAATAGAAGACATTACCGTAAGGGAAGGAGTGATCACACCGTCTGCTACGAGGGCAGATGCCCCTATTATAGCCACCAAATACAGCCACTTTTTTTTGAATTCCTTAACGATTGAAAACAATGCCAATATACCACCTTCGCCTTTGTTGTCGGCTTTTAGGGATATTAGTACATATTTTATTGTGGTCTGGATTGTCAGAGTCCATATTACGCAAGACAATGCCCCCTCTATATATTCATCAAAAGGAAGTTGTCCGCCGCCGTGTCTGGCACTTACAATAGCTTTCATCACATAGAGAGGCGATGTTCCGATATCTCCAAATACAATCCCTAATGATACGATAACCCCAATAAAGGTTAGTTTTTTAGTGTCAAGATGAACAGCCCCGTCTTGATAATTTGACATAAGCAATGATTTTGTCCGCAAATTTAATCTAAAATCCTCATAAATAAAAGTTAATGATTGTTTAATTGAATGAGTATGATTGTAAGTTTTTGATAGTCAGTTGTTGTTTGTGTGTAGAAGGCTTTTATGGGAGTCCGTAGAACTTAATGTTTTGTAGAATTGGGAATAGAATCGTACTTAAAGTAATCTAAATAATTATTGTTAATACAAACTTTTTGTCGGCATATGTTTAATGCTTAATTTTGCACTTTATTATTTTTAACATAAAAAAACAATAAAGTGCTTTCAGTTCAGGGATTAGGATTACACCATTCGGGGAATTATCTATTTAGAGATGTTAATTTTACGATTAAAAAGGAGGATAAAATCGGTCTGGTAGGGAAAAACGGTGCAGGGAAATCTACGCTTCTAAAGATGCTGTCGGGAGAAATAAATTTTTATGAAGGCGATGTAGTACCGGAGGGAAATATCAGCATAGGTTTTCTGAAGCAAGATTTGGATTTTGTAAAGGGAAGAACGGTGTGGAATGAAACGATGCAGGCTTTTGAGCAAATCAATGCTATGAAAGCCGAATTAGACGAGGTAAATCACCAGCTGGCGACGCGTACAGACTACGAAAGTGAAGTGTATCACCAGCTCATCCACCGAATGACCGAACTGAATGACTTACTTCACCACCACGATGCCTACAATTTGGAAGGAGATATGGAGAAAGTGCTTTTGGGATTAGGTTTTAGGGCTGAAGATTTCGATAAAATCACAGATGAATTTTCAGGAGGCTGGCGAATGAGAATAGAACTGGCGAAACTTCTTTTGCAGAAAAACGACCTTCTGCTTTTAGACGAGCCTACCAACCATTTGGATATGGAGTCTATTATTTGGCTGGAAAATTTTTTGAAGGATTACCCTGGTGCCATTGTTCTCGTGAGTCACGATAAACAGTTTATGACAGCAGTTTGCAATCGTACTTTTGATATCAATAATAAAAAAATAGACGACTACAAAGCCAATTACACCAAATATCTTAATCTAAGGGCTGAACGCCGAGAAAAACTGGAACAAGCAAAGAAAAACCAAGATGCCGAAATCAAACAGATGGAGGATAATATCAATAGGTTTCGGGCAAGTGCTACAAAAGCTTCCTTTGCACAATCACTCATTAAAAAATTAGAGAAAATAGAACGCATAGAAATTGACAATGAAGATGTTTCTAAGTTTAATATCCGTTTTGTGCAAAGTATCGTTCCGGGGAAAGTCATTTTTGAAGCTGAGAATTTAGGAAAATCTTATGGAGACAAAAAGGTTTTTGATGATGTCAATTTTTTTGTTCAGCGTGGGCAGAAAATTGCTTTGCTGGGGCAGAACGGACAAGGGAAAACTACTTTGGCTAAAATCCTTGCAGGGGAGATAAAAGACTATACCGGTTCGTGGTCTTTGGGGCATAATGTGAATATTGGCTATTTTGCTCAAAATCAAGAAGAAGTGCTTAATCCTAATAAAACGGTTTTGGAAGAAGCCGAAGATGCCGCTACCGAAGAAACTCGCCCGAGAGTGAGAGATCTGCTGGGAAGTTTTCTTTTTCAGGGAGATGCAGTTACTAAGAAGACTAAAGTGCTTTCAGGAGGGGAGAGAAATCGTTTGGCTCTTTGTAAATTACTGCTGAGACCATTCAATACGCTCATTATGGACGAGCCTACCAACCATTTGGATATTCAGTCTAAGGAGATTATAAAATTGGCACTTCAGAACTTTGAGGGGACGGTTATCGTGATTTCGCACGATAGGGAATTTTTGCAGGGGCTTTGCGATAAGATATTCGAGTTCCGAAACGGAAAAATGAAAGAGTTTTTAGGGAATATTGATGAATACTTGGAGTACCGCCAGAAAGAAAGTTTGAGGGAGGTCTCTATGGAAAAAGCAAAATTATCTGAACCAAAGGAGGATAAAAAGATTATAAAAGAGGAAAATGCCAAGCCTCAGTTTATCAGTAAAGAACAAAAAAATATTCAGAACAAACTGAAAAAAGTAGAGGAGAAAATCACAGATTACGAAATAGAAATTGCCCGATTGGAAGGTATATTTGCTAAAACCAATCCCACAGAGGAAGAGCTAGCAAAGTACAACACCCTGCAATCCGAACTGGAAGAAATAATGCAGGAATGGGGAATCTTGTCTGAACAGCTGGATACACTAAGTTAGCAGAAGAGTAAAGGTGGTTTTTGTAGTCCTATTATTGTAAGCGTGTATGCTGGCTTTCTTAAGGCTTGTTTTATCTGGTGTAGATAATATTTTGTGGATTGTACATCTGTGAAAATATCCTTAAAAGTGAGGTAGGACATTATAAAAATCAATCGGAATAAGATGCTTTAAGAGATAAATTGATGTACAACAACGGTTTTAAGTATTTTTTAGCTTTGATATTGGCAGGGATACATTTCATTTCTTAAATTCGTGCAGTGAAAAGGTTTTAGTAATATGACTTACGATATAGAACAGGAAAACAAAGAGATATCCGCAAGATATAAAGATCTTATATCGAATACCTATCGTACCTTGAGTGAGGAGCAGAATAAATTGATAAGAAGAGCCTTTGATATTGCTTTGGATGCCCATAAAAACCAAAGGCGAAAAACGGGTGAGCCTTATATTTATCATCCCATCGCAGTGGCAAAGATAGTGGCAGAAGAGATTGGTCTTGGGGCTACTTCTATAGCTTGTGCCTTATTACACGATGTGATAGAAGACAGTGACTATACCTACGAGGATATCAAAAAGCTTTTCGGTGAAAAGATTGCCAATATTGTGAATGGGCTAACGAAAATTTCGGTGATGAATAACCAAAATATCTCTGTCCAGTCCGAGAATTACAGAAAACTTCTTCTTACATTGTCTGATGATTTCAGGGTGATTTTAGTGAAAATTGCAGACCGCCTACACAATATGAGAACACTGGATAGTATGCGTCCGGATAAACAAAAGAAAATAGCTTCGGAGACGGCTTATATCTATGCCCCTATGGCACATCGTCTTGGGCTGTACAACATTAAATCCGAATTAGAAGACTTATCCCTGAAATATAATAATCCCGAAATATATAAAGAAATAGCATCTAAACTTTCTACGGCTAAAGAACAGAGAGAAGCGTATCTCGACGAATTTAAGGCTGAAATTTCGGATAGAATAAAGGAGGAAGGGCTCAACTTTAGCATTAAGGGAAGAACCAAAGCTATAAGCTCTATTTATCGGAAGATGCTTAAACAAAATGTTAGCTTTGAGGAAGTTTATGATAATTACGCCATAAGAATCATCTATAAGTCTGATGCCAAAAACGAAAAGTTTTTGGCATGGAAAATTTACTCTATCGTAACAGATTACTACAAAACAAATCCCCAAAGAATGAGAGACTGGATTACCAACCCCCGCTCGACTGGCTACGAAAGTCTCCACCTGACTGTATTAGGACCTCACAACCGCTGGATAGAAGTGCAAATAAGGTCCGAGAGGATGGATGAAATAGCAGAAAAAGGAGTGGCAGCACACTACCGGTACAAAGAAGGCTTCCGGAAAAATAGTGATGATACCAATTTTGAACAATGGGTAACACAAATAAGGGAAGTTCTTGAAAATCAGCAGGGAATGACTACTAATGAGCTTTTAGACGATATTAAGCTTAATCTCTACTCAAAAGAAGTATTTGTGTTTACGCCTCAGGGAGAAGTAATGATTTTGCCTAAAGATGCAACTGCTTTGGATTTTGCTTTTGCAGTACATACTGATTTGGGAATGAAATGCTTGGGTGCAAAAATCAATGGCAGGCTAATGCCCATAAGCTATGTACTGAATAGCGGTGACCAAATAGAAATTATTTCATCAAACAGCCAAAAACCCAAACAAGACTGGTTGGATATAGTGGTTACGGCGAAGGCTAAGTCTAAAATAAAGAATGCACTCAACTCTGAGAAAAACCAAAGGGTAGCCGAAGGAAAAGAAATTTTACAGAGAAAACTTAGAAATTTTAGAATCAATTTTAGCGAAACGGAAGTTAATAAACTTCAGAAATTTTTAAACCTAAAAACTTCCCAAGAGTTGTTCCTGAATTTCCAGAATGGAAACCTTGATGTAGGCGACCTCAAAAGATATGCAGAAGGAAAGAGCCTTTTCAGTTCATTAATTCAAAAAATTAAAAAAAGCTCTAACAAATTAAGCATAAAAAAAGATTCCGAATCTACGAATGAAAATTTAGATCTTATCGTTTTTGGCAGAGATGAGGAAAAGTTGAATTATACTTTTTCGAAATGCTGCTCGGTGATTCCGGGAGATAAAATATTCGGGTTCATTACCATATCAGAGGGCATCAAGGTACATAATGACAATTGTCCCAACGCTATAAACCTTAGGGCAAATTACGACTATCGCGTACTTATAGCTAAATGGGTGAATTCGGAAAACTTTAGCAACAGAGTTAAAATTTTTGTGGAGGGCTTAGACAGAATAGGTATGCTCAATGATATTACCAAAATTATTACAAATGCTATGAATATTGATATGAAAAGTTTTTCTTTGGAATCCAACGATGGAATTTGCAGCGGGCAAGTTACTTTGGAAGTAAAAAGTAAAAAACAGCTTGAAGAAACCATCAAGCAGCTTGCGAAAATAGAAGGTATAATTAAAGTAAAAAGAATATAAAATTATGATTATTACAAAATATTTTAGAAAATTCGTTAATAGTAATAAGTCCACAGGTTTTTTATTGATGGTGTGTGTGTCTGTTTCTCTTATGACGGCTAATTCTTCCTTAGGCAAAGGTTTTCAGGATTTGCTTGATACACATATAGGGACGGAGTATTTTCATTTGAATTACTCGGTTTCTACTTGGATCAATGATGGGCTGATGGCGGTGTTCTTTTTATTGGTGGGATTGGAAATAAAGAGGGAGCTGATGGAAGGAGAGCTCTCAGAATTTAGCAAGGCATCTTTACCCATATTTGCAGCCTTGGGGGGTATGGTTTTTCCTGCTATTATATTTTGGCTATTCAATGGAGGTACGAAATATCAAAACGGCTGGGCTATTCCTATGGCTACAGATATAGCTTTTTGTATGGGGGTTATATCAATGTTAGGGAGGAGGATACCGGCGGCTTTGAAGATATTTTTGGCGGCTTTAGCTATAGTGGACGATTTAGGGGCTATCGTGGTTATTGCAATATTTTATACACAGGAAATTCATTGGGAATATCTGGGTGTAGGATTGGGAATTTTAATTTTCCTTATTCTGCTCAATCGTCTAAAAGTAAAACCTCTTGTCTTTTATATTATACCAGGGCTATTCTTGTGGTATTTTATACACCATTCCGGTATTCACGCTACGATTTCCGGAGTATTGCTTGCATTTACTATTCCGACTAACGAGTCTAGGGAAATATCGTCTCCGTTAGAGAAATTAGAAGAGATGCTTCAGACTCCGGTAAACTATGTAATAATGCCTATTTTTGCATTAGCCAATACGAATATTGCACTTAAAAGTGGTATGGTGGACGGGCTTTTTTCTAACTTCGGTTATGGAATCGTTTTAGGGCTTATGTTTGGTAAAATGATAGGGATTAACTTATTCTCGTTCATTGCTGTAAAACTGAAAATAAGTACTCTGCCTCATAAATGCAACTGGCCTCTAATGCTTTCGAGTGGGCTATTGGCAGGAATTGGTTTTACAATGTCGATATTTATTTCGCTGCTGTCTTTTAGGGAAAATATAGAGGTTCAGGAAGAAGCCAAATTTGCTATTTTGGTTGCTTCGTTTTTATCCGGTGTAGTGGGCTATCAGTGTTTGAAAATTTTCTCAAGAAGAAAAATAAAACTTTCGGATTACCGAGAAAGAATGAAAAATTTTTAGAGAGATAGGAGGCTTTATCTAAAGCGTAGAACTATTTACTTTTAAAAAACACTTTTTTTACATCTTTTTTAGAGACATAGCCTTCTTTTTTTAGCCTTTTGAGTAGCAGGAAGCCCTCGTTTTTTTCGTAATAATCAGTCAAGAGGTTTTTTAGTAAGAATATTCTGTACTCTTGTTTAGAGATTTCTATTTTGTAGAAAAACTTTCTGCCTTGGTTTTCTATACTTATAAATTTTTTATCGGTTAATATTTTCAGAAAGGTAGAAACGGTATTTTGATGAGGCTTTGGCTCTGGGAAAGCGTCTAAGATTGTTCTGAGAAATCCTCCTTGCAATTTCCATATTAGTAACATTATTTCTTCTTCTTTCTCTGTAAGTGTTGTCATAAGAGTTTAATATTAAAACTGCTATAAAGGTACGAAATTACTTTTAGAGTATGATGACTTTGCTGAAAGAAAATTGCCATTCAGAATTTCCGAATGGCAATTTTAGTGATAGTCGTTAATGTTATTTATTCCGTTGCTCTTATTACGGCATTGGTGATTTCTGCCGATTTGTCTTTGGCATAGGTGGTATCGTAGTTATCCATTACTTGAAATAAGTATTGGTAGAACGGTGTGATTTTCTGCACATTTTCAGATTCGTGGTATGCTTGTTCTTTATCCAAAGTTTTAAGATGCTTGATAAATTTATCAAAACGGACATCTATTGTCTTGATAGAAGACACCAAATAATCGTAAGCCTTGTCTTTCTTGCCTATTTTTTTGTAAGCATCTGTAACGGAAGATACTACGAGAGAGTAGAGTAGAGGCTGTACTGTCATAGGGCTTTTTTCCAATCTTTGGTCTCTCGGGGATAGCGAGTTGTAATAATCGTACTCTGCAAGAATATTCTTTTTGAGCCTATCTGCTATTTCCAATCCTTTTTTCTCATCGCCTGCCACTATGTAGGCATAGATCATAGAGTTAAGTGTTCTTGGGTCGTTGTATATGGTATCCGGTATTTCTTTAGAGGCTAAGTCTAAGATTTCGAGGGCTTTTTTTCGTTCGCCTTTTTCTGCTAAAGCGATGGCATCTCTACTTGCCGAATTTCTATATCCAATGATATTGGAAGTGCTGGTTTCGTTGTAATGAACATTCGGGTCTTTGAAGTTACCCCATCTAAATCCTTTGATGATATGGTAGAGGTCATCTGCATCTACTCTGCCTATATTGCCTTGGTCATCACCTTTTGTTTTAATAGGCACAAGACGGTAGCTAAAGCCGTCATATTGCAGATAGTCATTGAGATAAAATACACTTTGAGGAGAGCCTATTCCTCCGGAAGAGAAGTTGATAGGGCGTTTCCAATCAAAATGAGCTAAGATGTCCATCATCATCAGATCTCCTTTAAACAAAGTGCTTTCATCGTATTTAATGGTGATTTGCTTAACTGCAAGAGGTGCATCTTTTGCCTTGATGATCCCTGTTTTTACAGCGTTCTCCACATTTACCGGAAGGATGAATTTGTTTACCGGAAGAATATTAAAGCGTTTGTATTTATTCTCTCCGAATACATATCTTCTTACAAAGTCTTTCTGTGGTGAGTCTTTTTTCAGGAAAGCCATCGCATCTTTTAGCGTCATACTATCTTGGGTAATATATTTCTGAAATCCTGCGATGGAAGTTTCCGGTATTTGATTTTCTTTGAGAGTTTGTATAATGCTTTTCCAGTCGTCTGGGGTCATTAGATAGATTTGCTCATTAGTCCCGTCTCTGTAATCTTCGTGATTGAGAGAATGAGGTACGGGCATAGCATTGTAAGTTCTGCGTTTTACTTGGTCTATATTCCAAGGAGTAGGTAGAAGCTCGTAGTTGATGACCTTTACATCGTCGCGGAAATTTTGCGTTTCTTGTATCGCCCAGAGCGGATAGGTGTCATTATCCCCGTAAGTGAAAAGAATATCATTTTTGGGCAAATCATTCAGTGTAGAGTATGCATAATCATAAGAGGTGTACCATTGGCTTCTGTCGTGAGAATTATAGTTCTGGAATCCCATCATTGCAGGGATTAGGAGTAATAATGCTCCTGTTGCGGCAAGAGGTGTTTTAGTCCTGGATTTAATTTGTTTTTTTACGAAATACAATACAGCCGCAGCACCTATTCCTATCCAGATGGCAAATGCATAGAACGAGCCTACCATCGCATAGTCTCTTTCTCTTGGCTCAAAAGGTTTTACGCCCGTATAGAATACGATACCGAAACTTGTGAGTACAAACAATGATAAAAAGGCATAGAATCTTTTGAAATCTTTGTCAAGCTGAAAGAAAAACCCGAGAAGACCTAAAATCAAAGGCAGAAAGAAGAAATATACCCTGCTTGAATCTCTGTATTTAGCGGGTAGAGTACTTTGGTCGCCGTAGAGATAGTTGTCTAAAATAGGGATACCTGATATCCAGTTTCCTTTAGTATTCTCCATACTACCTTCCAAGTCGTTTTGTCTTCCTGCAAAGTTCCAAAGTAAATATCGGGTAAAATAATAGTTGTTTTGAAATGTGATGAAATAATCCAAATTCGTCCACAGACTTGGCTTTTTCACATTGATGAGATGGTACTTTTTGGCTTGATAATAATCATCTACCGTAATGGTTTTATCGTCATATTTTTTTCTAAGTTCTTGATAATATTGATGAGCTTCTTGGCTATTGGCCAAATCTTCGTCGTTATCGTTGAATGTAAAATCCGGTGCACCGTACATCGAGATATAATTAGAAATGACGCTTTTATCTTGGGCGAACATTCTTGGCAAAAAGCTCACCTGAGCCGGATTATAGACATAATCAAACCTATCTCCCAGATCTATATAGCGTCCGGTTTTTTCATCTTTTTCGTAGATATCGCTTGTTTTTACGGTTTTTAGACTTCCGTCTTCATTTTTCTCCAGTCCGTTCCAGTCCAAATAAGCGGTGTAATTTTGTCCGTACAGCGTAGGCCAGTCCCCATACTGAACACGGTTGTAATAATCCAGCATACCAATGGCATTATCGGGATTATTGAGGTTGATAGGTGGATTGGCATTTGCTCTGATAGGAATCACAAGCCAGCAAGAAAAGCCGATAACCATGTAGATAACGGATAATGCAGCCGTTTGGAAAATATGGCTCTTAGATTTTCTGGAGTAATGGATAAGAATATAGCCAACTAATATCAGCAATAAAAATGCAATAATAGTCCCTGAATGGAAAGGCATTCCCCAGCCATTGACAAAGAAAATCTCGGTTTTCCCAAATACCGTCATAATAAACGGAAAAATTCCCTTAAATACAATGCCCAATACCCCTAATGTAATCAGATTGGCAATAATGAACGACTTCCATGTGAACTTATATTTTTGGGCATAATATACCAAACAGATACAAGGAACGCACAGCATACACATCATATGCACGCCTACAGATAGCCCTACAAGAAAGAAAATAAGGATAATCCACCTTTCGTTATCTTTGGAGTAGGCTTCGTTTTCCCATTTGGTAATGAGCCAAACGATAGCAGCGATGAACATAGAGGACATCGCATATACTTCTCCCTCTACGGCTGAAAACCAAAAGGTATCTGAAAAGGCAAAGGCTAAAGCTCCTACGGCTCCTGAAAGCAAAATGATCAATTGTTCTCGAGAGGTAACTTCATCAGATTTTTTATGAAATAGATACCGTACCAAATGGGTAATTGTCCAGAATAAAAACAATATGGTAAGAGCACTGCAGAGGGCAGACATAGAGTTGATAACCATAGAGTAATGCAGAGGATTGCCAAACGCCAATATAGCAAATAGGGCTCCCATCAACTGAAAAAATGCGGCACCCGGAGCGTGTGTTACTTGTAGTTTTATGGAAGAAGAAATATATTCTCCGCAATCCCAAAAGCTAAAATTAGGCTCTATTGTCGATAAATAGGTAATGAGAGCAATAGCAAAAACGCCCCAGCCTGCAGCGGTATTCCATTGCTTAAAATTCCAATGTTTCATCTTGAAAAAAGTTTATGCGAAAGTAGTGTTTTTAGTTTATTTGAAAAAGAAAAAGGCTAAGATATTTTATAAGCGAAAAATATCCCCATCTGTTTTTTTGACAATAGGGCATAAAATCTTTTTCTTCATTTAATTTTTCAGCGGATTTTTCTATTCGAGTAAAGTTTGTTTTACAAGAATTTTTTTTGGCTGTTTTTATGTATAAGCAAGGTATAAAAAAAGCTGCACTCGGCAGCTTTTTTATCGTTTTAGTCTTAGAAGTTTATATTTTCATAATGTCTTCTTCCTTCACTTTGAAGTGTTCGTCTATTTTAGTGATATATTTGTTGGTCAACTCCTGGATATCGTTTTCTGTGTCTTTAATGACATCTTCAGAAATTCCTTCTAATTTTTTTAGTTCTTTCATTGCCTCCTGTCTTGCATTTCTCACCGTTATTTTAGTTTGTTCAGATTCTGCTTTTGCTTGTTTGGCAAGGTCTTTTCTTCGTTCTTCGGTAAGGGGAGGAACATTTAGAATAATAACTTCTCCGTTATTGGAAGGTGCAAAGCCTAAATTTGCATTTACAATAGCTTTTTCTATATCTTTCAAAGCATTTCTGTCCCAAGGCTGTATAGAGATCGTCATAGCATCCGGAATAGAGATATTTGCCACTTGGTTGATGGGCGTCATACTTCCATAATATTCAACCATTACATCTTGTACCATAGTAGTAGATGCACGCCCTGCACGGATTTTAAGGAAAGCGTGTTCCAAATGTTTGATGGCGGCATTCATTTCCTGCTGGGCATTATCCATTATTAAATTTAATTCTTCCATTGTATATTGATAGTTTGATAAATTACACATTTCTATTTGTTTCAAGGTGGATAGGCGGTTTACTCGTTATTAACCAAAGTACCTACTTCTTCGCCGTTTACTACTTTCAGGAGGTTTCCGTTTTTGTTCATATCAAAAACGATGATAGGCAGTTTGTTTTCGTGGCTGAGAGTAAACGCCGTCATATCCATTACTTTGAGATTTTTTTTGTACACATCTTCAAAGGATATGCTGTTGAATTTCACGGCATCTTTATTTTTCTCGGGGTCGCTGTCGTAGATTCCGTCTACGCGAGTACCTTTCAGGATTACATCTGCGCCTATTTCTATAGCTCTAAGCGTAGCGGCAGTATCCGTAGTAAAATAAGGGTTTCCCGTACCTGCTCCAAAGATGACCACTCTACCTTTCTCCAAATGTCTTGTCGCTCTCCTTTTGATAAACGGCTCTGCTACCTTGTCCATTTCTATCGCAGACTGGAGTCGGGTTTTCACTCCTTGGTCTTCTAATGCTCCCTGCAGGGCCATTCCGTTGATTACTGTAGCGAGCATTCCCATATAGTCGCCCTGTACTCGGTCCATACCTTTTGCTGCAGCAGCCAAGCCTCGGAATATATTTCCTCCTCCTATTACTATGGCAACTTCACAGCCAGCGTCTACCACTTTTTTTATTTCTGCGGCGTAGATATTGAGTCTTTCGTTGTCTATTCCGTACTGGAGATTCCCCATTAGAGCCTCTCCACTTAGCTTTAGTAATATTCTTTTGTATTTCATTTTTACTAAGATTTTATCTTTCGTTGATGCAAATATAAGAATTAACTGATAAATCTTTAAAAAAATAAGTGTGTTGATAGTAGGGCATATTCAACCAACCAATGTGACGCATTGATAAAAGAGGTCTTTCGAAGTTTTAAAATTTAAGTTTTGTAATTTTGCCTCAGTTTTTACAACATCTATACATTTTTCTAAATCAAGTTTACTTGCAAACGGGGGAAGATTTTTCATAATAATATTATTTACAACTACTTATATCAACAATGTCATCTAATTTTATAGGTTTGCTTGTTATTGCCTGAGTCGCTCCTCCTTCTCCAAATTCCATAAAATCTTTTGTTATAGGTTCATACCAATCTGCCTTTCCCCAATTGCCTTTAGGAACACTCACATCATCTATTATTTGTAATGTATCAAAGCTACCTCGAATAGCAGCATCGTGTGGGACTTGTAATTTTGAACTAGCTATACTAGATGAATCTTATTTATCAAATGAAAAATATGTTCCATTTAGATTGGCTGGTATCTCCATTGTTTTCTTCAAATTTTCTATATATGAGGCATCACTCGGCATATATCTATAACCTTTTGATGGAATTATAACTCCACCTTCTGTGACATAAAAGTCAGCTAACCCAAATATATCAACAAACCTATTGACTCTTTCACATATGTATAGGTATTCAATCCTCCTAATAAACCAATAGGATCTTGGCTAATGTAATTTCCGATGTTGGGTGAGTAATACCTAAACCTGTTGTAATACAGCCCAGTTTCCTCATCCTCATATTGTCCTTGATAACGGAATGGGATAAAACATCTGTTTCCACGCAATTCAAGCACATCTCCATAGATGTCCAAAACACAGTCCCAAACCACATTTCCCTTGCTGTCAAAAGCCTGTATCGGAGTACCCATATAGTCCTGCACGATGCTGTAACTGTCCTCATCGGTCAATTTGGCAACAGGGGTGAAACTCGTGCCATCATACACCCAAGTGGTCATATGCGTATAGGGCTCCTTGTCCTCATAGACAATTCGTTCCAACTCATCCTGCCGCTTTCTCGGACGCTCCCTTCTTGGATAATGCCACTCGTGCAACAGCACGTTATTATCCCAAGCATAACGGTAACAAGTGCTGTAAGTTTCCTTGAGCATTCTTCGTCCCAAGGCATCATACTCAAACCTGACGGTCTCGCCTTCGGGCGTCCTCACGCTTTTGAGCATACCGTTACCATACCACTCGTAGGCGGTATCACCTGCCTGCCAAGCATACAAGTTCTCCGACTTTTTCTTCTCCGAACTACCGAAAGAGAGCCAGCCTGTACGCTCTTTGCTATGTTCAACAGCAGTCAAATCCCGTCTGCTTTTGAGTATGAGGTTGCCCTCTCCGTCATAATGATAGAAATAGTCCTCATCTTTGAGCAACTGTCCGGATTTGCCAATACGCATAGAGTGTCGGGTTATTTATATATTCGCTTAGGAAAAGATTTGCATATATTTATTTAGAAATAAATTTACTCAAATCATTCTCAACAAATAAATAAAATGAATTATTCAAAATATACATTTCGTTTTTACCTATATCGTGAAAATATACGGCACTTTCGTGAGGTCTGATATATAGCTCGTCTCCATCACTATTCAACCATAATTCTCCGATTTTAATATATTCTCCCCGCAACTCTAACATATTAACCCCAATAAAAGTATTTTCCATTTTCAGTTGTGAAATACAGTAAAAAAAGGTAAGCACATCTTCGTGTAATAATCTATAGAAATATGATGAAGCTAAGTTGTCTTCGGCTAAATTATTTTCCACAATATCATTTTTCGACAGATGTTTTTTCATTGAGACGAAGAAAACAGGGTAAGTTTGCTTTAATCTAAAAAATTTTGAATCAAAGTCATTAAGATTACATTTGTCATACTCTAAAGAAATTAGGTCTATTTGTTTCCTATATTCCTCTGCATAATTGATATGCGGACTTTCGTTATA
The DNA here is from genome assembly GCF_900101995.1 of Riemerella columbipharyngis. GTDB lineage: Bacteria > Bacteroidota > Bacteroidia > Flavobacteriales > Weeksellaceae > Riemerella > Riemerella columbipharyngis. The sequence continues at coordinate 76,833 of NZ_FNAS01000003.1, forward strand.
AGGTTGATTTATAGATTTCAAATATTCACGAGCAGCATTTTGGGATATTAATGTAGCACCGACTAATCCTTGAGACATCTTAGGCTTGATTTTTAAATACCATCTCGGCGGTAAAAATAATTTAACAAGGTTGTCATTTTGCTCCCACCAATTAATCCATTCTTCGGGCTTAAAAAGTCCTTCTGAGAGATGCTTTAATCCATTTACTATGTTGTTGATTTCCATATTTACCAAGAATTTGTACCATTGATAATTCGAACCAATTTAAAATTATTCCCTAATTTTCTATAAGAGTCCATACTCGCATGCCCCCAAGGCGTAACTTCTGTCAAATTCCATGCTTCATTAACTTTCGGAGTATTTAATCTTTGAGGCAAATTTGTGTGATGTAATTCAATAGGAATATCAACAATTTTCTTATATCCTAAAGCATCAGACACCTCAACTTTCATTCTGGGGGCATTTCCTCGTTTCATTAAAGCTAAATTATTAGGCGAATACTTCCCTGTTGTATTTAACATTTCTTCAGCATACTTTGCTTTCCAATAATTTTCCTTGGCTGTTTTCCAACACTCCAACCCCCAAACATCAACCTCCGAGTTACTATCGAAAACATACGCATACAGCGTAGGGTTATTTCCTGCCAGTCTAATAGGGTCTTGGCTAATGTAATTTCCGATGTTGGGTGAGTAGTACCTATTTAAAGGAGTTTATATTACTATTATACAAAGGTATAAAAAAAATACAGCTCAATAATCAGGAGCCGTATTACTATTTTTTTTGTATTTAGAGCTTATGCATCTATGTTTGCATAGATAGCGTTTTTTTCAATAAACTCTCGTCTTGGTGGAACTTCATCGCCCATTAGCATAGAAAATATACGGTCTGCTTCCCCTGCATTTTCTATATTTACTTGTTTCAGAATTCTGTTTTCTGGGTTTAGGGTAGTTTCCCATAGCTGTTCGGGGTCCATTTCACCAAGACCTTTGTAGCGTTGTACTTCTACACCTTTGCCATCCGGAGACATTTCTAAAGTTTTTTCTTCTCTGTCTTTTTCGTTCCAAGCATAGACTTTTTTGTTTCCTTTTTTGAGAAGGTAGAGTGGCGGAGATGCAATATAGACATAGCCTTGCTCTATCAGTTCTTTCATATATCTGAAGAAGAAAGTCAGGATAAGGGTAGAAATATGCGAGCCATCTATATCCGCATCCGTCATAATTACGATTTTGTGGTAGCGGAGTTTGCTAAGATTGAGGGCTTTGCTATCTTCTTCCGTACCTACGCTTACGCCTAATGCCGTATAGATATTTTTTATTTCTTCGTTGTCATAGACTTTGTGAAGCATCGATTTTTCTACATTCAAAATCTTACCTCTTAGAGGCAGGATAGCTTGGAAAAGACGATCTCTTCCTTGTTTTGCCGTACCACCGGCAGAGTCTCCCTCTACGAGGAATATTTCGGAAATAGATGGGTCTTTGGAAGAACAATCCGAAAGTTTACCTGGCAGCCCGACTCCTCCCATAGGGGATTTCCGCTGAACCATTTCGCGGGCTTTTTTAGCGGCTTGTCTGGCTTTAGCGGCAAGGACTACTTTTTGTACAATTTGTTTGGCTTCATTTGGGTTTTCTTCCAAGAAGTTTGTAAGCATTTCGCCTACTATTTTATCTACGGCACCGGATACTTCCGAGTTTCCGAGCTTGGTTTTTGTCTGTCCTTCAAACTGCGGCTCCATTACTTTAACGGAAATCACAGCGGTAAGCCCCTCACGGAAGTCATCACCCGTTACTTCTACTTTTTCTTTCTGAGGAAGTCCGAGGTCGTCTGCATACTTTTTCAGAGTTCTTGTTAGTGCTCTTCTGAAACCTGTCAGGTGAGTACCTCCTTCGTGGGTATTGATATTATTGACATACGAGTACAGATTTTCGTTGAAAGAAGTGTTGTACCTCATTGCTACTTCCACAGGGATATCGTCTCTTTCGCCCTCCATACAGATTACATTTTCCATAATGGCTTCTCTGTTGCCATCAAGGAACTCTACGAACTCTTTTAGTCCGCCCTCGGAATGAAAGGTTTCTGTTATGAAATTTCCTTTTTCGTCTTTGTTTCGTTCGTCGGTAATGGTTATGCTAATCCCTTTGTTGAGATACGCTAATTCTCTTAGTCTTGTAGCAAGTGTATCATAATTGTAAACCAATTCGTTAAAGATGGAATCATCGGGCTGGAAGAACACTTCTGTTCCTCTCTCGGTAGTTTCTCCGATTACTTGTACATCGTCTAATGCTTTCCCTTTGGAATATTTTTGTTGATATACTTTTCCGTCTCTATAAACGGTTGCAATAGTGCTTGTAGAAAGAGCATTCACACACGAAACCCCTACACCGTGAAGTCCTCCGGATACTTTATAAGAATCTTTGTCAAACTTACCTCCGGCACCTATTTTGGTCATTACCACCTCAAGGGCAGAGCGTTGTTCCTTTTCGTGAAAATCTACGGGGATACCTCGACCATTATCTTTTACACTTACAGAATTTCCCTCGTGGATTGTAACTGTAATGGTATCGCAGTAGCCTGCCAATGCCTCGTCTATAGAGTTGTCCACTACTTCATAAACCAAATGGTGAAGCCCTCTGGAGCCTACATCACCTATATACATAGAGGGTCTCAGCCTCACATGCTCTATCCCCTCCAAAGACTGGATACTACTTGCGGTATATTGTTTTTTACTCATCTTAAAATTTATTTACAATGACAAAGATACTAAAAATAGATGAATTGATAATGTTAAAAAATGTTATAGTCGCAGTATGGTCTTAGACCTAAAATTTTCGCTCTATGACATAGTCAAGCATTAGGTTCAATGCCTTTTTAGCATCGCTGTCTGGAAATTCGTTAAGGATATTTTTTGCTTTGGTTTGGAAGTCTTTCATTACCCCTATGGCATAGTCTAATCCTCCTGATTTTTTCACAAAATCAATAAGCTCTTTTACACGATCGGGATTATTATTGTGGCGTTTTATGGTATTGAAATAATATTTCCTGTTTTTTTCGTCAGTATTTTTTAGAGTATAGATTAGCGGAAGCGTCATTTTTTGCTCCTTGATATCTATACCTACGGGCTTTCCTATCACATTCTTGCTTAGGTAGTCGAATAGGTCGTCTTTAATCTGAAAAGCCATTCCCGTGTAAGTACCGAACTCTTGCATTTTTTTTGCTAAGGCTTGGTCTTTACTTCCGGACAGAACGCCTATTTCGCAACAAGCAGCGATGAGAGTAGCTGTTTTTTGCCTGATGATTTCGTAATACACCTCTTCGGTAATGTCTAATTTTCTGGCTTTTTCCAATTGCAAAAGTTCGCCTTCGGACATTTCCTTTATGGTGCGGGATATTACGGATAGTAAATCAAGGTCGTTGTTATCGGTAGAAAGAAGAACCGATTTGGACAAGAGGTAATCACCCACCAACACGGCTATTTTGTTTTTCCAAAGGGCATTAATAGAAAAAAAGTTTCGCCTTTTGAAACTCTCATCTACCACATCGTCGTGTACCAGAGTGGCTGTGTGTATAAGCTCTATCATAGAAGCACCGCGGTAGGTTTTTTCGGTAACTTCGCCTGTAAGTTTCGCACAGAGAAATACGAACATTGGGCGCATCTGTTTTCCTTTTGTCGTTACGATGAAACGCGTTATTTTATCCAGTAGCGGGACTTTACTCTGCATAGATTCGTAAAACTTTTGTTCAAAAAGTTTCATTTCACTATTGATAGGCTTTTTTATTTCTTCTACGATATTCGCCACTTTCTATTTATGGTTTGGGTTCAAAATTTCGTCTATGCAAATATAGATTATTTTAATTGAATATAAGGAATAAAGTATAAAGATGCAGGGATAGTCCTAAATTTTTCGCAGGATAGGAAGAGTCCTTTTTCGGAAGCCGCTATGCCCTCTATTTGTCCTATGCTAAGTGCAGAACCCAAATAGAACTTTTGAGGTTTGTTTTTAAAAAATCTGTTTGGCGAGGATTCCTTAAATATACTCAGATACATAGCACCTAATTTGGTATAGCCCACGATATAGAGACTGCTGTCGTGGTAAGCAGCACCAGTAGCGGCATAGCCCAGATGATATTTTTCTAATACAGTGGCAGGGCGGTTATTGGTTTTGTTTAATGATAATTCGTAATGGGTTACATCATAGCTTTTCCATTCTTTGGAGAAGAGCTGTACAGCGTTTTGATGAATCACCATAGCTTCCATATCGTAGTTGTGATTGATGTTTCGGGGTGTAAAATCTTTTTGAGTAGGGTAGTAGAAGGGGATTTTTTTGGAATAATGCCAAGACTCACCCTGTTGATAGGGAAAAACATATATTGCCAAGTCTTTCCTATTGCCTAGGTTATTTCCAAAATCGCCAATGTATAGCGTGTCATTTTTAGCAGAAATGGCTTCCCAGTCGTTATTATCTGCGTTGGTTTTAATGGTTTCCAGAGTATTGTTTTCTGTGTTAATGACAAACAAATCCGAGGCATTTCCACTATCATTGAAAGAAAATAGCTGTTGGTGGAATATCGTTAATCCGGAGCTTTCTCGGAGCTTGTAAGGCAGGGGAGAGCAGAGGTACTTTTTTAGAGGTAGATATTTGTATTGCTGAGGGCGGTCTGTTCTGTAAGGTATATTATTTTGGTAAGAATAAAGCGGTTTGCTGCACGAAATAACAGAAACAAGGCATAGTAAAATTAATGTCAGAGGATGGTATTTTTTTAGCATAATTTGTTTTACTTTGTCACAAAAATAATAAACAATATGGATATCAATCGCATCAACATAAGAGTCTATGGAATTTGTCTTAATGGGTATAAGGAAATGATGGTTTTGGATGAAATTTATGTAGGGAGACAATTGATAAAGTTACCCGGTGGCGGATTGGAGTATGGAGAAGGCTTGCACGACTGCCTTCATAGGGAGTTTAGAGAAGAACTTAACTTAAGCATTACCATTAAAGAACATTTTTACACGCAAGAAGATTTTCTTGTTTCTAAGTTTCGGAATAATGAGCAGCTGCTCACGGTTTATTATATCGTAGAAGTAGAAGATTTATCAATGTTAAAGATAGTGGAAAGCAGCATTAAGCAAGTACTTTGGAAGTCTCTGGAGGGCGATAATCCTTTTACATTACCCATAGACAGAAGAGTGTTTCAGCTATTGAAAGAGAGATTTAATCCTTAAATATTTCTTCCTCAAAAGTTTGTTTGGCAATATTATAGCCTATCTCAAAGATTTCTTCTAGCCGCTGATTTTTCCTTTCAAAAGTACCGTATTGACAAAGTTTTTTGGAGGTAATGAACCAATCGCAATAGGTGAATTTATAAGACACTATTCGGTGGGATATGAGTTCGTAAGCTCTTGCTGTAACAGATTTTATACTGTTAAGGTCTTCCGGCTTTATATCTTGGGGCGGCGATACATATACCCCAATTAGCTTATCGCAATTTTTTTCGATAATATCGGCAGGGAAGTTATTGAGTACGCCTCCATCGCAGAATATTTCGTTTTTAATTCTATATGGAGTACTTATCCCCGGTATGGAGCAAGAGGCAATGATGGCATCTACGACTTGAGCTTTATTACCGAAAACCCTCTGTTCGCCGGTAATTATTTCTGTAGCTACTATTTTTATCGTTTTGCCGAGCATTCCAATTGTCATTTCATCGAAAATAGGGATTAAATAATTGGAAAAAACCTTTGACGATATTGAAAGCAGAATGTTTCCAATGGAAAAAATAAATAGATTTGAAAAACTCCAATATTTCTTCCGGTTTTTTCCCAATAGCGTAAAGTCCTCCTACTATAGAACTAGTACTACAACAAGAAATGACATCAGGGTAAATGGCTTTTTCTTCCAAAAATTTTAAGACACCGGCGTGTGCCAAGCCTTTGATACCGCCACCGGAAAATACAATGCCTATTTTACCCATTATATATTTTAAAAGAAAATAGTCTTAAAAATAATGATTATACAAATTTTTCTTTTACTAAATATTCGGCAATCTGAATGGCATTGGTAGCCGCTCCTTTTCTAAGGTTGTCCGCTACAATCCAGCAATTAAGAGTGTTGGGCTGAGAGAAATCTCGGCGTATCCTGCCCACAAAAACTTCATCTTTTCCTTCGGAATAGAGAGACATAGGGTAGTGGTTTTGCGTAATATCGTCTTGAAGCACGACTCCGGAGGTAGCAGAGAGTATATTTTTCACCTCGTCAAGTTCAAAATCATTTTCAAATTCTATATTCACACTTTCGGAATGTCCCCCTTGTACAGGTACACGAACGGCGGTAGCGGTCAGCCGGAAAGAGTCGTCTCCCATAATTTTTATAGGCTCTCGCATTAGTTTTAGCTCTTCTTTCGTGTAGTCGTTATCCGAAAAAACATCGCAGTGGGGTAGAGCATTCTTAAAAATTTCGTAAGGATATATCTTTTCTACCATAGTTTTTTTACCTGTTACAGAGGCTTCTATTTCGCCATTGAGCTGGTCTACTGCGGCTTTCCCCGTTCCTGTAACCGATTGGTAAGTGGATACTACTACGCGTTTGATTTTATATTTTTTGTGTAAAGGGTTTAGTACCATTACTAGCTGGATCGTAGAGCAATTGGGGTTTGCAATGATTTTGTCATTTGGCGTCAATACATTGGCGTTAATTTCAGGGACTACCAATTTTTTATCAGGATCCATACGCCATGCGGAAGAGTTGTCCACCACAAAAGTCCCTACTTCGGCAAATTTAGGTGCGTATTCCAGTGAAGTATTTCCTCCTGCTGAGAAAAGAGCAATCTGAGGTTTCATATTAACAGCTTCTTCCAAGTAAACAACTTGATAATCCTTACCACAGAAAGAAACGGTTTTTCCTACGGATTTGCTTGATGCTACAGGTATAAGCTCGGTAACCGGAAAATGGCGTTCTTCCAAAACTTTTAGCATAACTTGTCCTACCATTCCAGTAGCTCCTACTACAGCGATTTTCATTTTGTGTTAAGGTTTAATTAAGGTTAAGGAAATAATTTTGACCAAGGCATCATCATCATAACTAAAGCAATGGCTAATAAAGCAATGAAAACGATTTTAAGCGTTAGTCTTTCGTTTGATTTTACTTTTTTATTAACAATCGTCATAAGTATCGCCGCCACAAGCATAGAGAAAGGGTGTTCTACATACTGAAAACGATAGACTCCAGTTTTCATAATCTCACCCATTCCTGAAGATTTTACGATACTCATAAAAGGGGATGCTACAAACAGCATCAATAATCCTATCAAAAACTGAGTGTGAAACAAAATCATCGTGATCAATGTAGATTTTCTCAGTTGTTTGGTAATTTTACCAGAGTAGCTGAACATCACAGTGAATAGTGCAATTAAAAATAGAGCAATTGCTAAAATGATAAGATAAGCAAAGCCTTCGTGGGCATGAAATATTATTTGTTCCATAGAAAAAATTTGTACAAAGATAAAAAAATCCTGACTATTTTTCGCCAGGATTATAAAATACTATAAACTTTAAATTATTAGAATGTGAAAGAAAGACTAGCCGCCCATGTTCTGCCAAATCCGAAGTAAACAAGGTTGTTTTTGTTGATACCGTTCCAGTTTTTGGAGGCATCTGCATCGGCTGCTATATTAGTATACATATCAGAGATATATACTTTGTCAAGCACATTATAAACATTGGCATTAAGTACAAACTCTTGTCTTGCTGTAAGTTTCCATTTAAGGTTAGCCCCTAAATCTAATAATCCATAGTCTGGAAGTTTGATAGCCTCACCACCCCTTGTAGGATCATAGTTTGAGTAAAGATTATCTGCATATCTGTAAGTTGCATTAAAGCTAAACCAATTGGTTGGACGAATAGAGGTACCAAGACTTGCAGTCATTTGGGCTTTGTTTCCTACTTTAGAATTTTTAATTTCTAATGTATTTTTGCTGATAACTTGGTTTGTTTGGTCGTCTAAAGCATAGGCAGTAGGATTATTGTTATAGTGATAATCACCTATGGAAAACATTCCATTAAAATGAATTATTTTAGTAGGTTTTGCATCAAAGTCAAACTCTAATCCTTGGTGAATTTCGTTTAGTCCTAATAGATTTGCAGTAAAGCGAGCTCCGCTATTATCATTCCAAGAAACTCTTCTAAACTGATCGTTCCAAGTTGTTCTATATAAGTTCAAGTTGGCGTTAAATATAGAAGAACGGAAACCATATCCAAACTCTATTGAAAATATTTTTTCGTTTTTAAGTTCAGGATTAACATTGTTTGTGTTATTTAAATAAACGGCCTCAAAGAATGGTTGTCTGGAATAATATCCTATATTTACGAAGATATTATTGTTTCTATCAATATTCAAGTTGGAACCACCTTTTATATTGTATCCGATAAGATATTTCGTTTTTGTAGTTGTGTCTGTTCCTTTTGAAGTATCTCCCTGAAGCATAAAGCTATCTATTCTTTGGAAGCCTTGATCGGAGATAGACCCTTGAACGAAAGCGGATAAATTTTCGTTAGAATATTCCAATTGTCCAAATCCACCTATCCATTTTACAACGCTGTCGTTAGAATATATGATACGGTCTTTTACAGGATCTACTTTGGTACCAAATGCATTCCATTTAGGGGCTGTAGAGAAGGAATTTGAAATAATATTAGGTGCTTTTATATTCTTATTAGATGAATCAGTATAAGAATTATTACCCAAAAAATCACTTATTACTCTGTAGTGGAAGCCTTTGTAATAACGAGAATCGATTCCTACTGAGAATCTGAGATTATCATTTATTTTATTGCTAAAGTTTGATAAGATACCATACCAGTTGTGGGAGTTGATAGACGCTCTTCTTAGGATACCACTAGTAACCCTTACTGTACTTCCATCAGGAGCTATGACATTTTGGTAAGCTCCTGCATTATAAGGTGTAGGGTTTAAGGCTACTCCATATTGAGACATATCGTAACCTTGGTTGTAAGCCATTATCGCATCAAAATCATAGAGGCCTTGAGTATTTCTAAAGGTCGATGCATAGGTCATTATAGGTGAATAAGTTCCTTTTTTAGAATCAAGTTTGAAATTGCCAGTCCAAGCTCCTCCTAAATCACCTGTACCACCACCTCTACCAAATGAAGCATAGAGTACAGTAGCGAGTTTAGATGTTCTGGATATTTTCCAGTCCCAGTTGAGGGATAAAATAGGTTTGTGGAAGTAGTTTTTTCTAAAAGAATATTCTCTCGCAATACCGTCTGAACCGGTAATGTATCCCCAGTCTGCGTTGTATCTTCTATTAGGAGTGTCTTCTGTGCCTCCGTATTTTATAGCATCTGAAATTTTAACAGAAGAAGATCTTTGGTTGTGCCACTGTGGTGCACCTGTGATGGTAAATTGGAAATCGTGTTGTTTATTCGGTTGAAAGCCTAAAGCGAAGTAGTAATTGTATCCTTCGTATTTAGTTCCATCTGCATAAGTACTACCAGCAGTTCTACTCATTAAGAATGAAGAAGACCAGCCTTTATCTGTTTTACCGGTATTGTAGGAAAATAGAGACTTCAGATAACCGTCGTTACCTATCCCTACCATTACTTTTCCCATTTGTCTTTTGTCTGCAGCTTTCGTAAGAATATTGATAGTTCCTCCTACGGATGCAATAGCCAATTTTGAAGAACCAAGTCCTCTCTGTACCTGCATATCGGAAGTAACATCTGATAGACCTGCCCAGTTAGACCAATATACTCTACCATTTTCCATATCATTTATAGGAACTCCATTGATGAGTACTGCAATATTCTCTTGGTCAAACCCCCTGATTGTGATTCTTGAATCACCGAATCCTCCACCTGATTTTGTGGTATATACAGAAGGTGTAGTGTTTAAAATTTCTGGAAACTCTTGATTTCCTAATTTTTGTACAATCTGAGCTTCCTTTATGTTGGAAACTGCTACGGGAGTTTTTCGGTCTTTAGCGATATCAGCTACTCCAGTGATAACCACCTCTTTAATGTCTTTAGACTTTTCTGGCAAAGAATCTTTAACATTCTGAGCAAAATAAACACTAGCAGTAGATAGCGTCACTAATGCTGTGAGTGCTGTCTTTTTAGTAAAATTAACTTTCATAAGATTTCATTAAGTTTTTATCGCCCCAAATTTCGTAAAATAATTGAAAATATTTATAGAAAAAATTATATTAATTTTTGTTAATATATGGTAAAGTGTTTTCTATTGAGGGGGTATCGTGGTTAATTTATTTTGAAATCAGATATGGTTTTTTCTTTGTTGTTCGTATCTAAAGAAAAAGCTGAAATTTTATTTGTAGTTACCGTAAATTTTATTACTTTTGGGCAAATAAAATTATATTTATGAAAAAGAGATTATTTAGTCTGGCGGTTGTTTCGTCATTAGGTTTAATATGTTTGGTATCTTGTAGCAAAGATAAAAAATTGGTTAGCGAGTCCAATACCGTATCTACTACTAAAGATGGTACAGTTTATGAGGTAGATACCGTAGAAAGTAAAATAGAGTGGAAGGGTTATAAGGTAATGAAATCTGATAATACAAGCCACTACGGAGATGTGAAATTACAAAGCGGAGAGCTCACTATTAAAGATGGAATGCTGGAAAGCGGTACTTTCGTAGCAGATGTTAAATCTCTTCATAATCAAGATATTATTGATGATGCAGAGCATTCACAAAAATTAGACGATCATCTTAAAAGTGATGATTTCTTCGGTGTAGAGAAGCATCCTACGGCTACTTACGAAATTACTAAAGTGGAAAAAGGTAGCGGAGATTATAATACGGTTTTAGAAGGAAATCTTACTATAAAAGGAGTGACAAAACCATTGAAAGTTAATGCAAATGTAACAACTTCTGATGATGAAGTTTCTCTAAATACAGAGCCTACGGATATCAACAGAGAGGATTTTGGCGTAAGTTTCAAGTCTCCAATGAAAGATATGGTGATAAAAAATGAAATCACTCTTCAGGTAAGCATAAAAGCTCATAAAAAATAAAAGATAGTTTATCCTAAGTAAGTATTACGACGGATAAAGCAAACAATTAAATTGGGAAAGGGGAATATGTTATCCTTTCCCAATTTTTTTATGAAATTTTAATTCTTGAATATTACAGGTTTTGACCATTTAAGCAGGTAATAATACCAATTTTACAGCTATCTATAAAGGTAGTGGATATCGTTTTCTTTAGACGGAAAAGCTTTTGTTTTAATGCCCTATCTCTTTTATTTCATTGGGATTGTGTTTGTATTTAAACACAATAGCAAAAAGAATCATTACTATAAAAGAATAAGCTGAGAAAATAGCCCATGAAGTTTCCCAACCTGCTATTTGCTCAGTTATATCTGTTTTAGAAAAAACAAAATGATTTACTACAGCTCCTGCTCCAAGCATTCCGACAGTCGCTCCAAGACCATTCGTCATCATCATAAAAACGCCTTGTGCCGAAGAACGAATATCTTTAGTCGTTTCTTTGTCTACAAAAAGCGAACCCGAAACATTAAAAAAGTCAAATGCAGCACCATAAACTATCATTGAAAGAACAAATAACATTACACCACTACCCGGATTTCCCAAAGCAAAAAAACCGAAACGAAGCACCCATGCAAACATTGCCATTAACATTACCTTTTTTATCCCAAATTTCTTTAAGAAAAAAGGAATAAGTAAGATACAAAGTGTTTCCGAAACTTGCGACAACGAAATAAGGGCATTGGCATGTTGTGCTCCCCAAGTATCAGCATATTCCGGTATTTTCTCAAAACTCGAAATAAAAGGATTTGCATAGCCATTTGTAATTTGTAAGGAAACCCCTAAAAGCATAGAGAAAATGAAGAATACAGCCATTTTTTTGTTCTTGAACAAACTAAATGCTTTTAATCCAAACGCATCAGAAAGGCTCTTCTTTTCGCTACTGCTATTGGTTGGACAATTCGGTAAAGTAAAAGAATACAAAAACAATAAAAGACCAAAAATTCCAGATATGTAAAATTGTACATAACTACCTTGAAAACCACAGAAATCTACTAATAACATTGCAAAAATAAAACCAATAGTCCCAAAGGTTCTTATGGGCGGAAAGGCTTTTATCGTATCATAATTATTATTCACCAAAACATTGTAAGCTACTGAATTAGATAATGCAATGGTCGGCATATAAAACATTACGGATAATGAATAAAGTAAAAATAATTTAGAAAACTCTACATTTTCACCCGTTTGCATTCCGTAATAACCTGCAGAAACAAGAAAACCTGCCGCTACTAAATGACAAATCCCCAATAATTTCTGGGCAGGGATCCATCTGTCTGCAATAATTCCCATAATCGCTGGCATAAAGATAGAAACGACGCCTTGAATGGCGTAAAAAATTCCTATATTTGAACCTAAACCTATAGAACCTAAATAATTTCCCATAGAAGTAAGATATGCCCCCCATACTGCAAATTGTAAAAAATTAAGTACCGTAAGCTTTATTTTTATATTCATAATATAGTTTTTAGTATTATTTCTAAAATTAATACACCATTAAAGTGTATGCGCTATTCATTAGCACAAATATATAAAAAAAACACTATCACAAAGATTAGGATAGTGCTTTTTCTGTATTTTATGATTAAAATTAGCCTTTTAGTGCTTTTATTTTCGCTGTAAGCTCCGGTACCACTTGGAACGCATCTCCTACCACGCCGTAGTCTGCTGCTTTGAAGAAAGGTGCTTCCGGATCGTTATTCACGACTACGATGGTTTTGGAGCTATTAACCCCTGCCAAATGCTGGATGGCTCCGGATATGCCTACCGCGATATAGAGATTTGGTGCAATGGCTTTCCCTGTCTGTCCCACATGCTCTGTGTGTGGTCTCCAGCCGATATCCGATACGGGTTTGGAACAAGCGGTAGCCGCTCCCAAAACATTTGCTAAATCTTCTATGATTCCCCAGTTTTCAGGGCCTTTCATACCCCTTCCTGCGGATACTACTATTTCTGCTTCTTTGAGGTCCAATTTGTCCATAGATTGTTCTTGGCTAATGACTTTGGTCTCTTCATTAGAAATAGAAAGCTCTTTTATTTCTTCGATGCCGGAAACAGAGTTTTCCTTTATGCCAAACGCATTCGGAGAGATAGTAAGGACAACTCCCTGCGTGCCGGCTTTAGCATACATATATCCTTTTCCAGAGAATACTTTTCTTTTTACTTGGAATGGAAATGTATTTTCAGGGATGTCTAAAACATTTGTGATTAACGCATAATTTTTCATTACAGAAAGGATAGGTGCAACCGAAGAGGAATCTGTAGTGTGAGGAAATATAATTATACCACTTTCAAAAACTTCCGAAATAGCTTTTGCCATTGCTTTGGCACTAAAATTTTTTAGACTTTCGTCTTTTATATGGATTACTTTATCTGCACCATATTTGTATAGTAGTTCTGATGCCTCTATGGGGTTAATACTCACAGCAACTACTTTATCTCCCGTTTTCACAGCAATGGATTTGGCATAAGATACGGCCTCGAAAGTTGCTTTTTTGTATCCTCCATTTATATTTTCTGCATATACGAATATTGACATTTTTTTATTATTGTTTTTAAATTAAACTTATGGATGAGACTAAATTACTTTTGCTTCTTCGTGAAGAGCCCTTACTAATTCGTCTAAATCATCTGGAGAAAAGAGTTTTACGGCAGCTCTCGGCGAAGCACTATCAAAGGATACCGTTTCTACTTTTACTTCTGCACCCATTGGTTCTTTTATATTAAGAGGTTTGGTTCTGGCAGACATTATTCCTCTCATATTAGGGATGATAAGTTCTTTTTCTTCCACTAAACCTTTTTGTCCTGCTACTACCAAAGGAAGTTTTACGACTACAGTTTCTTTTCCTCCGTCTATTTCCCTCACGGCAGTAGCCTCTTCTCCATTTATTTCAAGACCTACACAAGCATTTACGAAACTACATTCCAATAGCTGTGCAAGGATTCCTGGTACGGCACCCCCGTTGTAATCTATGGATTCCTTGCCGCATAAGATTAAATCATAGTCTTCTGTTTGTACTACATTGGCTATTTCTTTGGCTGTGGAGAAAGAGTCTTTGGCTTCAGTATTTACTCTTATAGCATTGTCTGCACCTATTGCCAGTGCTTTTCTTATCACGGCATCTGTGGAAGCATCTCCTACATTTATTACGGTTACTTTGGCACCGTGGGATTGTTGCAGTTTAATAGCTTTAGTAAGCATAAATTCATCTAAGGGATTGATTACCCATTGAATTCCATTTTTATCGAAAGCAGATTTGTCCGCCGTAAAGTTAATTTTTGAAGTAGTATCCGGAACACTACTGATACATACTAATATTTTCATATTAAGAATTTTAAATTTTTATCTTTTGCTAATTTAGTTAAAAAAAATAATCCTGTATATCATCTTTTCTAAAACAAATTATTCTTTGCATAGAAATTTATTTATTTGGGGCGGGATGGGCGGAGTTCTATTTTGCTTGGCAGAACCCTTGGGTTCATTTCTAATAAGTCTAAAACAACATTTCCTATATCTTCGGGTTGTATTTTCCAGCTGTCGTTTTCAGACGGGATATTTCCATTAAAGTGAGATGCTACCGATCCTGGCATAATGGTGGAAACTTTAATGTCATATTTTCTTAAATCAAGCATTGCCGCCTGGGTAAATCCTACCACACCGAATTTTGTAGCATTGTAGCCGGAAGCATTCTCGAAAAAGTTGATCCCTGCCAAACTCGCAATACTAATGAAGTAGCCTTTCGTTTTTTTGAGTTCCTCTACTGAGGCTTTTAGTGTGTGGAAAACTCCGGTAAGATTGGTATCCACCATATTGTTCCACTCTTCCAAAGTCATTTCATCTACCGGCTTGAAATAGCCAAGTCCTGCATTAGCAATAACAAAGTCTAACCTCCCAAGCTTATCTGTAATCTGCTGAACAGCCTCTGCTTCGTTTTGAAAATTCTTAACATCAGAAGCGATGCCCAGGGCCATTGTTCCATCTTTGGATAACAGGCGGGCTGCCTTCTCTGCATCATCTTTATTTCTTCCACTTACAGCTACTTTTATACCCTTGGAAATTAAAACTTCGGCAATGCCGAATCCGATTCCTTTGGTTCCTCCTGTAATATAAGCAACTTTATTTTCTAAGTTCATAATGTTAGTTTAATAGTTAAAATTATTTTCTTTCTTTTTGGTAAGTCGCGACACCTTTCTGGTAGAGCATACCGTTTTTTTTATCGTACTTAACCTCGCCTTTTTGGTAAATTTGATTCGAAACTTTATCCAAGATAATATTATGCTCGTCTGGCAAAAATAATTCTGCTTTTGAATGGTCATCGTTAAAAAGGACAAAAGCACTGATTGTAGCGGTATTTTCTTTATGGTCAATAGGATTAAGTCTTTTGCCTTCATTGAAAACTTGAATGCAGCTTTGTTTAAGTTCGCTCCATGTTTGTCCTGCTGAAGTTAAACACCCGTATTCGTCTTTGTTTCCTCCAATAATAGGTTTGGGGTGGTTATTTTTACAAGCCGTCAATAATATTAGTCCGATTAGAGATAAAATAATATTCTTTTTCATTTTTTATTTATAAATATTATCCCACATATTTGTGATGTAATATTAAATTTGAATTTATTTTTTTAATTCTGTATAATATTTAAAAAAATAAGGGATACTCTCTATACCTTTGTAGAAGTTGGATAATCCATAGTGTTCATTAGGTGAATGTATAGCATCTGTACTTAGTCCAAAGCCCATCAATACGGATTTAGCACCTAATACTTGCTCGAATAAAGCAGTGATAGGAATACTTCCGCCGCTTCGGAATGGTAACACTTCCTTTCCAAAGGCTTTTTCCATTGCTTTCTTAGCGGCTAAAAATTCAGGAGCATCGCTTTTAAGGACATAAGGCATACCTCCGTGGTGAGGTGTTACTTTTAGTTTTACGCTGTCCGGTGCAATTTTTTTGAAATGATTTACAAATTTTCCGGTAATTTCTTCAGGAGTTTGGTAAGGAACCAGCCTCATCGAAATTTTAGCAAAGGCTTTGGATGGAATTACGGTTTTAGCACCTTCTCCGGTATAGCCTCCCCATATGCCGTTTACATCCAGTGTAGGGCGGATGGAGGTTCTCTCGAGAGTGGTATAGCCCTCTTCGCCTTGTAATCCTTTTAGCCCTATTTCTTGTTTATAAGCTTCGGGGTTATCTTTTAGTTTGTTCATTTCAGTGCGTTCAGCATCGGATACTGTTTCTACATTGTCATAAAATCCTTCCACGGTAATCCTTCCTTTGTCATCAATCAAGCTGCCAATCATTTGACATAAGACATTGATAGGGTTTGGCACAGCTCCACCATACAAACCGGAATGCAGGTCTCTATTAGGGCCTTCCACTTCTACTTCTACATAGCTGAGTCCTCTTAGCCCTGTAGTCACGGTAGGTTGCTCCATATTGTAGAGGCTGGTGTCTGAAATAAGGATAACATCGCAGGCTAATTTCTCCTTATTTTCTTCTAAGAATCCGGCTAAACTTACAGAGCCTACTTCTTCTTCTCCTTCAATGATGAATTTTACATTGCAAGGCAGGATATTGGTTTTCATCATTGCTTCAAAGGCTTTTAGATGCATAAAAAACTGCCCTTTGTCATCGGCAGAACCTCGTGCAAAAATGGCACCTTCGGGGTGTATTTCGGTCTTTTTTACAACAGGCTCAAAAGGACCGCTCTTCCAGAGTTCTATTGGATCGGCAGGCTGGACATCATAATGTCCGTAAACCAAAACAGTAGGGAGTTTCTTATCAATAATCTTTTCCCCAAAAACAATAGGATTTCCCGGTGTAGTACATATTTCCACTTGGTCTGCACCTGCATTTTTTAAGTGTTTTGCTACGGCTTCTGCACAATCCAAAACCTCATTTTTGTAGGCAGGGTCAGCACTTACAGAGGCGATTTTCAAAAGTTCTATCAATTCTTCTAAGAATCTTTGTTTGTTTTCTTTGATGTAATTTTGAGTCTCTAACATTGAATATATTTTTTGGTTGAGTAAAGGTAATAAAATTTGGATAAATGCAATACAAAATATGCTCCACAATTTGTGAAGCATATGTGATTCGTATTTTAGAATTTATTATTTCGTAAATCTTATTGCCATTTTTCTGTCAGACGCTCTCTCTTCGTTAGAAGCGGTGGCAGGTACTTTAGCAAACTTACTTCCATAGCCCTCTGCGGATACTACTTGGGCACCTACGCCAGCTTTTGTGAGTTCAGATTTAATAAAATCTGCTCTTTTTTGGGATAATGCTTCGTTGGCTGTTTCGTCCCCTGTTTTATCGGTATATCCTCCTACTTTTATTTTGGCATTGGGATATGCTTTCAGTACAGCTGCAAGATTTTGAATTTGCTGTTGGCCGGATAATAATTGATCTGCAGAGCCTACCTTAAAGTTAATTTGATCAAAGTTAAACCATTGGTTTTTCAGTTGGTCTTCTGTATCTGTATTGTAAGCTCCGGATTTAAGAAACGAAACGACAGAGTCTTCTAACCCACCTTTGAAAGCTTTGATAGCTTGCCCATTAAGGTCTATGTTTACTTCTTCGTTGGAGGCTTCTGAGTGGGAAGCTTTTTCATTTGAAGATTTTTGTTCTAAATCCATATAGTTTGTCTCGTTCGGCTCCATTTTGATTATGGATTTGTTTCCTTCTGGTTGGATTTTTTGGCAAGAAACTGCTAAAGTAGCTACTGCAATTGCTATAAAATATTTTTTCATTTTTCAAAAATTATGCCCAAAATTACTAACTTTACTATATATGTTCCAAACATTTCTCAATGTTTTTACTCCATGTCTTTGTGTTAGAAATAATTGCAGGCAGCATAAAAGCATCTAATAGGTAGAATTAAAAAAAGAAAGCCGTGCAAAAAAGAACGGCTTTCTATGCAATTATTCATCTATATCTTCTATTTCTTGGTGGGAAATGACTTGATCGTCTTTCACCTGATAAGGGATTTTGTTTAAAATGTATTCTAAGGCTTCTACTCTTGCTTTGGATTTTTTATTGGCTTTTAATACTTTCCAAGGAGCTAAATCTGTATCCGAAACCATAAACATTTTCTCTTTATACTCGGTGTATTTATCCCAAAGCTCTAATGCTTTTTCATCTACGGGGCTATATTTCCATTTTTTCAGAGGATTATTGATGATGTCTGCAAAGCGTTTTTTCTGTTCGTCTTTTGATATGGAAAAATAGAGCTTAAGCAAAATAATTCCTGAATTTACGAGCATTTTTTCAAACTCGTTCACTTGATCCATAAAGATGTTGTATTCTTCTTGAGTACAGAAGTCGTTTACAGGCTCTACCACAGCACGGTTGTACCAAGAGCGGTCAAAGAATACAATCTCTCCGGATTTTGGTAGTTGATTGATATATCTTTGGAAGTACCACTGTCCTTGCTCTGTTTCATCGGGTCTCGGTAAGGCTACCACTCTGTGTTCTCTCGGATTTAGATGCTCTGTGATTCTCCTTATGGCACCGCCTTTTCCTGCGGCATCTCTACCTTCGAAGATGATGACTACTTTCATTTTATTAGCGACTACCCAGTTTTGCATTTTTATCAATTCTTCTTGTAGTTTTGCTAATCTTTTTTCGTATTTAATGAGACGCAATGCTTTTTCGGGTGCCAGAGTCTGGTTTTGTAATAAGGCGTAGAGTCCTTTTTTACTATTTAGTTTATGATGTTGTTCTTTAGAAATTTCCATACATTAATACATTAAATAAATTAAAAATCGATTTGTTTTACCATTCTGAAATATCTCTGCACCACAGTAGGGTCAGGATTTAGTGCGATTTCGTTTTTCCCTTTGTCGTCGTAATTGAACTGGCTCAGTACATACCTAATGGCTTCCAATCTTGCTTTTTTCTTGTTGTCCGATTTTACGATAACCCAAGGACTGAAAGCATTGTGAGTACGGGAGAACATCTGATTTTTGTAGAAGGTAAACTCATCCCAAAGCTCTTGTCCTTTTTCATCTACAGGACTGTATTTCCATTTCTTGAGAGGGTCTTGCAGACGGCTATTGAAGCGTGCTAATTGCTCGTCTTTGCTTACAGAAAACCAAAATTTGATAATATGAGTACCGGACTCGTAAAGCATATGCTCAAATTCCGGGACTTGTACCATATATTCTTCGTATTGTTCTTGGGTGCAAAATCCCATTACAGGCTCTACTACGGCACGATTGTACCAGCTTCTATCAAAAAATACCATTTCACCTGCATTAGGCAGTTCTTTGATGTATCTGCGGAAATACCACTGTCCACGCTCTACCTCTGTAGGCTTGTTCAGGGCAACGATCCTCATAGCTCTTGGATTAAGGTGTTCTGCAAAACGCTTGATGGTTCCTCCTTTTCCGGAGGCATCTCTACCTTCAAAGATAATGGCTAATTTTTTACCATTATTTTTAATCCAATTTTGGAGGTTTACGAGTTCAGCTTGTAGTAATTTGAGCTCTTCTTCGTACTCTACTTTTTCAATAAGTGAGTCAAATTTTGGATTTTCAGCTCTGTGTTTGTAGAGGTAATTCATCAGCTCACCTCTGTCATTCATTTTTTCTAAGTCCGAAATTTTTATCATAAAAAAAGATTTATTTCCTTGTATAAAATTACAACTTTTTCATAAAACACAGCATTAGCATTATATGATATTTATCAGTACTGGGAGGAAATGGAGAAAAGTGAATTTGGTTTTTGTTAGAATGTCTGCTTATTAGTCTTTGTTATCAAGAATGTTTGTAGGTATTAAATATTGATGAAAAGTAAAGGCTTTTTAGTGTTAATAGTACAAGATAGAAATATGTTTTTGTTACTATTTATAGGTGGTGTCAAATTACTGTTTTAAGCCTAATATCAGTGTTGCTATCGTTATGGATAATTTTATTAGATATGAATCGAATCCCTAAATGCATTATTTTAATCTCTTGTTTTTCTAAAGATGTTTTGGGCTTTTTTGCAAAAATACCTGCATTCAGTTTTCTAAGCGTCTTTTTGTTTTACAGTTGATTAGCAACGCTTAAATATAATCTGAATGCAGGTACTATTTAAGTTGGTCCTAACTATTCTTAATTTGTTATAGACCTATGTTGGTATCTGGTTTTAGCTTATTAAGTATGTCTGCAGGTATTCCGCCTTTATTTAGCAGAATAGCGGTAGATTTGTACATTACATAAGCTTTGGTGACATAGAGGTATCCGGAATAATCATTGGTAGCTCCCCAAGAGTTTTTTACCATATAGTATTCTTTTCCATTTTGGTCTTTTGCTAATCCTACGATTTGCATACCGTGGTCGTCTGTGGTTGTAAGATTTTCAAGAGCCTCTTGTCTCATATCTTGCGTGATTTTTTTCTCTGGTTTTGGCTCTGTAAAAAGCTCTGCTCTCGTTTCGCGTGTAATATTGTCCAAATCAATGTCTGGTACATAGGCTACCCCGTTTTTATATGAAAAATAAGGTTCTGTAACATCGGTAGCATAGCCTACGGTATAGCCGTGCATCAAAGCATAATCAATGATTTTGGTAAGGTCTTCCATTGGTACATTCCAAACGCTTTCGTGGCTCCAATTGTCCCCCACAGGCAAAACGAATTTTTTATAAAAAGGATAGCCTTTATAAGAAGAAATTTCTACATAATCAGATGGGTTGAGTCCTACTACTTCTTTGGCAAAAGATTTTGGGGTATATTTTTTTCCGTTATAAGTAAACTCGCTTGGGTACTTGCCTAAGTAGTCGTCCAGAATGGCATCTATATTTGAAATCCAGTTTGGAGCAATTTTTCCCGAAGGATTTTTTACATAGACTTCAAGCATAGATTTTAAAATGGCTTGCATCTCTGTGAAATCATTTCTTTTTTGTCCTAAAACAAGCCCCGTATATGCAGACTGCGGTACAGCCCCATATTTTGCATACATATTTACCACATCGTGAAGCTCGCCTCCGTCTCCCCAGTTGATAGCACCACCATTTAGAACATAAAGATAAGCCTTGTCATGGTAAGAATTTCTTGCTGTAAAAATTTCTGCTAAGTCCACCGGTTTTTTACCGGCTTTTATCATTTCAGATTCCAAAAAAGAGTTTCCAGAATAGCTCCAGCAAGTACCGGAGTTACCTTGGTCTTTTACAGAAGTGACTCCATTTTCTTTCACTACAGTGAACTCAAAACCTGCTTTATCCGATTTGTTATTTTGAATTTTTTTGATAAGATTGTCTTGTGCAAATCCCATCACTCCGAAAGATAAAAATGCTAGAATAGCGACTTTAGTTTTTCTCATAAGATTTTATAGTTTAAATTATTTCTTTGTTTGATAAGTGTTTTATATAGAGCGAAAGTTACAAAATTTATATTAATATTCTCAAACTTTTTGGTAATACTTTTATTTTTATCGGTGACGGCAGCTTGTTGTATTCTCCGTCTATGTGCCAATTCTCAGTATTTACCGAAAATTCTACCTCCGATGCTTGAAGAAAAGTAATGTAGCGGTCGGACTTTAATTTTTTAGTAAACATCCTAATGGCAAACAGCGGTGAATAGTAAATCGGAAACTTTTTCACCAAAACGATATCCACCTTCCCATCGCTCTTACTTGCCTGTGGCGCGATATAGGCATTATTCCCAAACTGCCTTGTATTAGCAAAGTTAAGCATAAGATATTCCCCGCTATAAGGCTTGAATGCCGCCGTCTTAAAATCCGCTCTAATCGGTTTGTAGCTAAAAAAAGTTTTTATAGAAACCTTTATATAGTTTAAAAATCCTCTGGAAGTTTTTTCGAATTCTTTTGTTACTTCTCCGTCAAATCCTGTTCCCGAAACATTAATAGAAAACTTATCATTAATCATAAGTGTATCTATTTTCCGAGTTTTATTCGCTTTTATCTTGTCCAAAAGCTGGTCTATATCCTTACTAAAATTGGTTTCGTTGGAAAATCCATTCCCCGAACCGGCAGGGAAAATTCCCAAAATTTTATCGGTATTAATGATGCTTTTTGCCATATTGGAAATAGTTCCGTCTCCTCCCACAGCTACGAAGGTTTCTATATGCTCCATATTGTTTTTGATGAACTGTTCTGTCCCCTCTATGGACTCCGAAATGTAATATAAAGCATTGGGAACTCTCTTCAGAAGACTGTCCAAAAAAGGTTTGTGATTTTTCTTTGCAGAAAAGGGATTGATGATAAAGGCTGTTTTCTCCATTCACAAAGTATATTTCATTTTATTAGTTTTCGTCTCTTTGGCGTTTTTCCTCATCATTGTAAGCCAAAATTATCTTTTTAACGACAGGGTGCCTTACCACATCAGACTCATCAAGGTTTACAAAACCTATTTCTTTCACATCTTTCAGAATACGCATCGCCTCTTTCAGCCCTGATTTTTGTTTCAGTGGCAAATCCACTTGGCTGGGGTCTCCTGTGATTATAAACCTTGCATTCATTCCCATACGAGTAAGAAACATTTTCATCTGAGCGTGTGTGGTGTTTTGTGCCTCATCGAGAATAACGAAGGCATTATCCAAAGTCCGCCCCCTCATAAACGCCAATGGAGCTACTTCTATCACTCTTTTCTCTATAAAGCTTTCCAGTTTCTCGTGAGGAATCATATCTCTAAGAGCATCATAAAGAGGCTGTAGATAAGGGTCTAATTTTTCTTTAAGATCTCCGGGCAGAAAGCCCAAACTTTCTCCTGCTTCTACGGCGGGTCTTGTGAGTATAATCCGCTTGACTTGTTTTTCTTTCAATGCTCTTACAGCTAAGGCAACACTGGTATAAGTCTTTCCCGTTCCGGCAGGACCTATAGCGAATACCATGTCTTTTTTCTCGCTTTCTTTGGTGAGTTTTTTCAGATTTGTGGTTTTTGCTTTTATTACTTTGCCATTAACGCCTTTTACGATAATATCTTGGTCAAAAACCAACTGTTTTTCGCTTTCATCTTTTATACTGAGAATACTCTCTACATCTTTTAGCGTAATGGCATTGTATTTAGATATAAAACTAACAATACTGTCTAATTTTTCTTTTAGTACTTCGAGAGTTTCCGGGTTTCCCATTGCAAAAACAAAGTGGTCTCTTCCTGTTATTTTTAGTGTAGGAAAAGAAGATTTTATTAGATTAAAAAACTGGTTTTGAGTACCATAAAATAATTTTACATCAATATCGGAAAGTTCGTAAGTTAGTTCCATATCATCAAAATATTAGCAGAGCAGATCTCTATAAATAATATCTGCTAAGTTATAAATAATTTTTCAAACTTTTTGGCTGTATATTCTTTATGTTGGATTTACTAATTTCCATCACTTTTAGGCGTAATTTTAATTTGCTCTTTTTTGTGGTTTATAGGAGCGTTTTATTGCAGCTGATGATTTTATTATTGACGCTCTTTGCAGGGGTAACTTAAACAAAAAAACAATCCGAATATAAAAACGGATTGTTTTTTGGGAATAGAAAACTCAAAAATAGAGGATTAAAAATCAATCTGTCTGTTCATTCTTTTACCAATGGTTGTATTAAGAAATAAGCAGCTGTTGTCGTCGAGTTACTATTCAATATTGTTTTTCGGATTGCTATTATATAATGTCTATAATATGCATAGAAAAAGCGTTTAGTAGATTTATAAATGGCTTTTATAAAATTAAGCTCTGTCGATAGAGCCCATTACTTTTTGAGCAAAACCATTCAAGGCGTCTTTTTCAGGTTGTCCTTTGGCTACGCTTTTATGAACTTCCAATGCACCGCAAATGTTTGTAATCATTTCGCCTACTATATTAAGCTCTTCATCCGAAACTCCTCTGAACTCTGTGAAAGATTCCAAAACATCTAATGTTTTTTCTAAATCTTCAGAGGAATTATTTTGATAAAATTGTCTTATAATTGGTAATTTCATTTTTGATAGATTTAATTATAGCTCCTTGAAAAGAGTGTTTAGGCTTTCTGCTTGGTTTGTCTGTACTTGATTTACGAGATTTCCGCCTTTGAAAGCTGCAAAAGTAGGCAAGTTATCCACTTTGGCTAATTTTCTGCTTTCGGGAAATTTTTCAGCATCTACATAGATGAAAGGGACGCTATCGTTTTCAGAGGCTAATTTTTTGAACTTAGGCTTCATTATACGGCAGTTTCCGCACCATGCAGCACCGTACTGAACCATTACTTTATCATTCTCATTGATGATATTGTGCAGATTATCTTCTGTAATTTCTTGGTACATATTATTGTTTTTTAGTGAAAAAAACGGGGAATCACTCCCCGCGATATAGATTAATGTTTAGCTAAATATTCTGCAGTGGATTTTCTGTCAGCATTCATTGCTTCTTTACCTTCTTCCCAGTTTGCTGGGCATACTTCACCATGTTTTTGTACATGGGTATAGGCATCTATCAGTCTTAAAAATTCTTTTACATTTCTGCCTAGGGGCATATCGTTTACGCTTTCGTGAAAAATTTTTCCGGTTTCGTCGATAAGGAAAGTCGCTCTGTAAGTTACATTTGATCCGGAAAGAGTTTCGTTGCCTTCATCATCGTAATCAAAATCTTGATCCACAATGTCCAATGCATTGGCAAGCTGTCTATGCGTATCTGCTAAAAGCGGATAAGCAACACCTTCTATACCGCCGTTATCTTTTGGAGTGTTAAGCCAAGCAAAGTGAACTTCGTTTGTATCGCAAGACGCACCTATCACGATAGTATTTCTTTTTTTGAATTCTTCGGCAGCTTCCTGGAAAGCGTGAAGCTCTGTAGGACATACGAAAGTGAAATCTTTAGGATACCAGAACAAAAGCACTTTTTGGTTATTTTTTGTAGCTTCTTCTAATACGTTGATTCTTAGGTTGTCGCCCATCTCTGTAATGGCGTCTACTGTGATGTTTGGAAATTGTTTTCCTACTAATGACATAATGATTTATATTTTATGGGTTAATTTTTCTTTTGCAAAGATACAGTGCTATTATCAATCAAAAGTAAAAAATACGATTGATAAAATCTATATATTAAAATTATTTTCTCAATGGATAGATATGATTATTTCCGAATAAACCAACCTTCCTTCTCATTGTATTTCAGCTTAAATTCTTCTGTGATAAAATTGCTTTGCGGCTGTTTGTCTTTTCCGAACTTATAAAATGGTGTTTTTTCTTTATCCAAAATTACTGTACAAGTAGCTGTAGATTTTCCTTTGGAATTAAAAATTAAATCTTTGTTTCTGTTTAGTTTATATTTGAGGGTAACGACTTTGGTGTAGTTTTTATTCTGCTGTACCACATAGGGTAGGGCTTTTTCTGTAAGTGAAGGCTGTATTATCCAGACGCTGTCACGGGATAAGAATTGTTTTCTTTTTTTCTCTTGCAATAATTTTATATAGCCCTCGTTGATGAGGTTTTGGAGTTCTTCTACTTTATCTTTTTCTTTGTTTAGTGTTAATTTGAGCTTATCGGTTTCAAAATTTCCGGTCTCGTAGATGGGATTGTTTTCTATATAAGATTCTATGATAGACTGTGCTTTGCTTTGGGATAAGTCGTTGCCGGGTGAACAAGCACTTATACTCAAAAGAGATATTGATGATAATATTAATGTAAAATTTTTCATAGTTTTTATTTTACTTGATTATAGTTTTCTAATGCAAAAATCCTTCCATTTTAGAATGAAAGGATTTTTTATGGAATTTAGAGATTTTTATTCATCATCATCTATATAGTTACTATGCTCCTCAAAATCATCTTCGCTAAAGTTTTCAAAATCATCAAATCTTTCACTCTCGAAGTCATCAAAATCCAAAGGGATATGAGGTATATTCTGAGTACTTTTCTTAGGGGCCTTCAAAGGTACCTTTCCATATCTGAACACGGTAATCGGGTAATTGACAGAGGGTTTTTCTTTCTGAATATCCAAAAGCTCGCAATAGAATTCCCACAAATCCAAAAAACCGTATTTGAACAGCATCTTGCTTCCTTTTTCAGGAAATGCTTCAGACATATAGATATCAGACATCACTTCGCCGTCGCCTTCATCAGACATGTCCTCTAAAGGGACTCCTCTTCCTTCCGTCCATTCATCATCCGAAAAGTAAAATGATGAAAGCTCATCTTCCTGTAAACTAAACGCACTTCTTATTCCATTGTGCAAATTCCAAAGCGTTTGCTTCTCCTTAATTTCTATGTCTCTGAAGACATTGTCTTTTGAATCTAAAATTACTCTGATTTTGTAAATCATAAAATGATAATTTTAATTTTTTGGTCACTAAATTTTCGGCAAATATAAAACAAATGATGTTTGATGAAAATTTTTTTTTGTTTTTAGTTTTAAAATTTGAGTTTTATCAGAGGGTTTATTTTGTGTAAAATCTTCTAATTGATTCATACACTTTAAGTAAAGAGAAAAATACAGTTATGCCGACTTTGAAAAAATAGAAACATTCTAAAGTTTTATTTTGTTGTTAAATAATTTTACTATCGAGATATCAGAGGATTTTTACTCGGCTTTATATGACTTTTCACTTTTCGGCAGGATTATTTTTTTTCATTTTTTCTGACTTGATCCATGATATTTTTTCCTATGTATTCTGCTCCATAATGGGAAAGATGCCCATGTATGTCTTCATATACCGGATGCCCGTTTATCAGTACTTTGCATTTGTGATTTTTACATAGGGATTCCTCGGGGTCTATGTAGTAAATGTTGGAATATTTCTTAGCGAATTTTTCTGCCAAAGATTTCATTTCATTATTGATGTCAAGAGGTTTTTCTTCTACTTCGCGGGGGCATTCTCCGAAAAGTAGGCGGCTCAGCGGCAGACAGCCCTCTATCTGTCTTCTTCTTACGGGGAAGCCTGGTTTATTCGGAACGCCTACAAAGTAAATATTGTAGGATTTAGGATTTGGACGATTGGCAATGATCTCATCCCATTCTTTTTCCAATATATCGAGATATTTCTTTTTATTTTCTTTGTATGTAACAGGGTAGCTGCTAAAATCATCTTTTTGTCTAAGATGATAAGAGTCCCACGAATATATGAACAAGACAGGTCGAGTGTTTGCTTTTAAGTCTGCTGACAAAGAGGGATAGCATTCTGCACATTCTTTTTGAAATACTCCGCCGTCTCTTTTAACTGCTTGCGAGTAGTGGGGTAGTTTCATACAATTGCGAGAAAACCAGGTAAGTGTTTTTATATGATTTTCGTCTAAGAATCGGGCGTATTGTTGTCCGTAGCTGTCAGAAACTATCATATAGTCGTAGTTGGAGAAATCGGCACCGCCTACAACGGACTTTTTCATATTTGTGTATTGGGTTCCATCCGGTTTAATTACTCCTCTCGGATTATCTTGGTAGAGAACTTCTTTGGGAATCCTGAATTTAAATCCTCCGGTTCTTTTGGAGGCATATAATCCCAAAATGGTAACACCCCACAGTACTGCAATAAGCCATAGTTTCCACTTTTTTTGCTCTACCAAATAATAAGAAGCTGCTCCGAAAACAAAGCTTAAAAATAGATAAATCCAAAAACTCATTTCCAAGTGGTAGGAATTGTTTAAAGCTACAATAGGCCAATGATACAGGTATAAAGAATAAGACCATTTCCCTATATAGCGGACTGCCGGATTTGCAGTAATCCACGAAGAATTGTTCGCCGCCTGAATAACTAAAAATGAAGAAAAAACAGGAAGTAAAGCTCCGATCCCGGGCCATACAAAATCTCTGGAAATTATGAAAAAAGAAACATTCATAAGCCCTATTCCTATATATTCTGCCGATTTTCTTACAGGGGAAGACATCTTCCAAGGAAATAAAAAGGCTATGCCTCCCACCATCATTTCCCACATACGGGTAGGCAGTACAAAATACCCTGCGTTTACGGTATTATAGGCTATTATGAGCCCAACGGACAAAGCCAAAATGGTTAGAGCTAAAATTACCCGGCGTATTTGTTTTTTCTTGAATAATTTACTCACAATCCAAATTATAAAAGGATACAGCATATAAAACTGCCACTCAACCGATAGAGACCAAGTGTGGAGCAGTTCCTTTTCGGAAGGGGAAGTAGCGAAATAGCCGCCGTTGCTGTGCTGCCAAAAATAAAAATTGGAGAAAAATCCTAACGCAGGAATTCCCTGAGAAGAGAGCAATAAATTTCTTGATGGTTCGAAGAATAAAAATGCTGTTACGCTTAGCAATATTACCAAAACGAGCAATGCCGGAACAATTCTTTTTACCCTGGCGGCATAAAATTTTTTCAGAAAAAGAAAAATGCTGTTTTCTTTTTCTATTCCATTGAGCGTGATTTTGGTCATTAAAAATCCGGAAATAACGAAAAACACATCCACGCCGGCAAATCCTCCGGTAAGCCAGGATTCGTTAAAATGAAAAATCATTACGGCAATTACTGCAAATGCTCTTAATCCATTGATGTCTTCTCTGAAATTCATAGATTTTGTTTGGAGGTTTTTATTAAAATGATTTTTTTTTTTTTTTTTTTTTTTTTTTTTTTTTTTTTTTTTTTTTTTTTTTTTTTTTTTTTTTTTTTTTTTTTTTTTTTTTTTTTAATTTGTTGCTTATTTGCGAATATAAAGGTATGCTTTTTTGTATTTAGTTAATATTATTTTCGAATATCCGTTTTTATACCTAATTTTCTGTTATAGCAGCAATAATCACCCTATCGAATAATCGTTCTCCAAAATATCGCCTGTTTAGCTTATATACAAATTCATTTAAGTATAATTGAAGATATTTGCCTTTGATTTTATGGTAATTACCTAACAAGTTTCGTTTCGCATTACTTATAAATATATGAACTCATCGCAAAGTTTCTTTTGTGGTTTCTTTGCTTGATTTTTCAGTCACGTATATTTCAACATAATTAGATATATCAATATAGGAAGTGCACATCGTCAAACTAAAGTTTACTGAGGCAAATATAGTAAACAATTAAATAAGTCCCAAACAATAAATTAATTTTCGTTGATTTAAAGTATTTATTTTCACTTGTTTTCTTAGTTTTAAGATTTGGTCTTGTCTACCTAGGTAAACATCTTCAGAGGTTAAATTATTTAAAGCTTCGTGATATCTTTGCGAGTTGTAATATTGCACACAAATTTATTAATTGTGAATGCCTAATTGCTTTAAAGCCCTGTTAACGATTAATTCAGAGTTTTTTACCACCTCTATAATCTCTGCCTTTTCTTCTGCCGTTAGTCTCATATATTTTTTAAGTTGAGGGGTTAATCCAACAGATGTAAGCTTTTTTTACAATATCATAACGAATAACCAAATCGGCCAAAGACTCTTTCAATACGGTATTTCTGCGTAAATCTTTGACTTCCTCACTGGTAGCTTCTCTTGTTTCGTTACCCGAAAGACGTTTCTTTCCTGCTTCAATGAACTCTTTGCTCCATTTGTAATAAGTGGCTTTGCTGATGCTATATTTTCTACACAGTTCTGCTGCACTGAGCTCTGCACGCAAGCCTTCCATGACGATTAAAATCTTTTGTTCTGCATTGTACACTTGGCGTGTGTTACGCCGAACTTCCTTGATAAGCTTTTTGTTTGTTTTTTTTACCATGTGCTAAGTGGTTTTTGTAAAGTTAGTTTTTTCTTTTTTTTAACTATACTATTTTTAACCTAAACTGGTAAACTTTTTGCTGACGATTTACAGTAGACAAGATCAAATCTTAAAACTAAGAAAACAAATGAAAATAAATACTTTAAATCAACGAAAATTAATTTATTGTTTGGGACTTATTTAATTGTTTACTATATTTGCCTCAGTAAACTTTAGTTTGACGACATACATACTAAATAAAAAACACTCTATTCAATATTTAAATAGAGTGTTTTTGTATCTATTTATTACAACCAAAATGTGCTGCCTTCTGAGTCTAATTCGAAGATTAAATCATACATTTTTTTAATCTCATCTACGGTTGTATGGAATGCTTCTGCTGCATCAGGGAAGAAATCATTTTCTTTCTTTTCTTCAGTTTCTTGAAAATCAATAGTAGAGTATATTACTATTGGAATTTTTAAAGAAAGATCTGTAGCATATATTCCAGGTGCCGGCTTGTCATTAAATTTGTATGGTTCTGGTTTTTTTGTGTTTTTATTCAGTTTGTTCTCTACTTTGAAGTGTGCTAAAATCACTTTTAAATCAAATTTTTGACGGTAAGTTTTATTAGGAATAGTTATGTATCCTTTTAATCCTACCGGATCTTCTCCTTCCGGATTAGAAGGGTCCCAAGTTCTCTTTCTTAGATTTTTGATTAAACCCTCTTGCTTGTAATCATAAGGGTCTGTATCTCTGTATACATAGTCGAAGAGATAAAGTGAATTAGGGGCTTTACTTGCTTCCTTTTTAGTAGCCTTTATATTTTCTGCATAGAAGAAGTGCTGGTGGATTTTCACCATATCGCCTTCTACAAACTCTTTATTCATCAGTTCTCCTTTAGTGTTGTAATAATTGATGATGATAGCATACGAGTTCCCGCCTAATAAATAGATTGGCTCATTTCTATTGGCTTTTACTTCGCCGTTAGCATCGCGGGAGAAAGTGATTTTCTGGCTTCTGTTGAAGTATTTTACAGACTCTGGGTAGTCTGGATCTCCGTGGAAATTACGCCCGTGCAGGTGTCCTTCTTTGAAAATAAATTCCACTTTTTCCCATTCATCGTGTCCCTTGTCTGTGGTTTCGTTTGTAGGAGTAACGGGATCATCGTTTCGGCTACAAGATTGTAGTCCGAACATGCTCAGCACTAAAAGAAGCGCTGCTAAAACTTTGTTTAAAGAAACTGTTTTAATCATAATAAAAAAATATAAGGTTAAAAATTAATTGTTGTTTTAAGTTGAATGTCCAAGCCTTTGCCATGAACAAAATACCTGAAATGGTCGGTATAGTTTTTATAAAGTTGGTTAGTGAGATTATCTATTTTTAGCATAAAAGCACAAGTGTTCCGCCTGTTGTAGTATAGCTCTGCCCCTATCTGAGTACCAAATAAATGGTATGCGTCGGGTGTATCGGGGATAAGGTCAAGTGATGGGTCAAATCTCTTTTGCTTTGCAAAATACTTATGTTCCAGTAAGATATAAAACTTATTGAGTACAGAAGAAGGAATATCCCATTTTATATTCTGATATAGAGAAAATGGAGGTATTATAGGGAGGTATCCATTTGTTTTAGAGTTATTTGCAAATACGATAGCTGTATTTGCAGTATAACTTATTCTATTAGTAGGCTTCCAATCTAAGGATAAATCTCCACCTCTGAAGAAAGCGTCTGTCTGTAAGGTTTTAAATACTGCTGTTGGTCCCGAAAATAGATATAAGTATCGTTGACCAGGAATTTGATAAATATAATTCTTGATAGGCTGTACAAAACCTGAAATTACAAAACCAAAAGAAGGAGTTCTGTACTCTAATTTATTGCTGATTTTCATTCCTCTCTCGGAGTCTAAATCTTTGTCTCCGATATAGTATATAGGAATTCCGTGCTGTTTCCCATTGACATATAATTCGTAAGGTTCCGGACTACGCCAGGCCATACCAAAATCAATTAAATAATGCCAGTGATTGCTAATGTGATAGTTAAATACAGCATTGTAAGATATATTAGAGAAATTTCTTTTGCTACCATATAGCTGTCCCAGCCAGTCGTAGCCGAGAGCATTGGTAGTTCTATGGTCATATCTCAGCCCTATGGAAGCCCTCCATTTAGGTCGCTGGTATTCTGATATTACAAAAGAGGCATAATTATTCAGTTTGTAATTTGGGATTGTAGGGGCCACACCGGTACCGGGAATATTATAATTGTTTTGATAAAGATATTGCAAACCTACTTTGGTATGAAAATTTTCATCTATATCATAATGCCAAATCCCTTCTAACGAGTGAGATACAAGCCGCATGTCTTGAGTAGGGACGCTGGTTTTGTCCAATCTCCTGATATCAAATTCTTTCCTAATGTTTTTCTGAATGTTGTAATTTAGTTCTACGGTATGTTGGTTATTTAATTTAACATCAAATTCAGATTTTAATATTAAGTGCTCCACATTTTGTTTGGGAGGTTTGATATTGTAAGATGCAGGATTGATTTCAGGTGGTTGACCTAATAATATTTTGTCTTTAAAATCTTCAATATTTCCGTTTAATGAACCATAAAATACGCCGTTTTCCAGAGTAAATCGGCTTGCCGATAGTTTGGCTTTCAGAGTATTACTCTTATACCCTAGTGCAATGTAGATGTTATTTTGTTTGAGCCCTGTGTTATTAACATAGTAATCGCTGGTTTTGTAGTCTCCTGAACGCTGATAGCTTTGCTGCACCTGCCATGCCCATTTATTTTTAAAACTTCCTTGTAGAAAGGAATTTAGCAATGTTCTTCCATCATTAGAACTACCAGAAAGACTGATATTTCCTCTAAAATTGTCAGTAAAAGATAGAGATTTAGGTTCTAATAAAATAACTCCACCCAATGCTCCAGCACCATAACGTACACTTTTAGCTCCTTTTATAATTTTAATATTCCGAAAAGCAGACATATCTACCTCTGTAGTATGCTGATCGGACCAATCTTGCCCACTCAGCCGTACCCCGTCTGTAATTACAAGAATCCTATTATTTCTTAGTCCTTCTATGATTGGTTTGGAGGTATTGGCTCCGGATTGTACAATTCCTATTCCAGCTTGGGAACTAATGACATCTGCCAAGCTTCCGCCTGTGTACTGCTTTGAATTGTTATACTTTAAGATATTCTCTGCTGGGCGTTCTATTTCTATGAGAACGGTGTCTATTAGTTTGTTTTTGGGTAATTGCGAATAAAAACAAAAAGATAGTAACCCTGAAAATATCAGAAGTAAGTTTTTTATAAAGTTCATGTAAAGATTATTAAGTTAAATTTTCACAAAAGCCTAATGAAACGCTACACAGCATTACAAAAGCATTGTCTGCAATTATTAATTGAAAAAATGTTTATACGATTTATCATACAAAAAAAGGTTTTACTACAGAACAAATCTTTAAATATAAATATATCAAAAGAGAAAAATAAAAATTTAGCAGTAAAGTATATTGTATGTAAAAAAGTCTACAAAGAAGGAGGTCCCCTATAGGTTTTTGATAGAATAGATTTAGACGAAAAAAAAGTCTCTATAGCGAATGAAACATTTTGTACGCCGTTGCTAAAGCTCTTAATCTTCTTTATGTAGTTAGGTAATACATAAGGAGAAAAATGATAGACTATTTTATAGACTTTTTTTGCCCTACTAAAATGCCCGTTATGGTGATGGCATAGCCCCAAAGAACATTTGTCTAATTTTGTGATTGTTGTTACCTCTGTATTATTGAAGTAAACTTCTTTTAGAGAGACATCGCTACCATCAAAAAACAATCTCACCAGTAATGCGAGCAATACTAAGCAAAAGTTATTTTTTATAAAACGATATTTTCTCATAAAGTAACGCCACAAATTTATAAATTTTATTTTTATAAAACCTATAATTTGGCGAAAAAAAATATTAGGGGGATTTCTTAAAACACATTATTAAATTAGGTATAATTTTTTTTTGAAAATATAACATAGTCATATCAAATAAAACTTTTATCTTTGCTCTGTAAGTTTAATGGAAAAATAAAATATTTTATTTAATTAAAAAAATGAAAGGGATTTTAAAAATCTATCACCCTGATGAGACTCTGAAGTACTTTATCGTAAATTCTTATTGTAAAGCTATTTTTAGCAATAATGAAACTCATCTTGAGGTAGAAGTGGGTACTAGTGATGATTTGGACCATGTGGAGGATGACTCTTTGCAATACAATTTTCCTCAGATTGCTCTTGCAATTACAGACTTTCCGCTGAAAAATAAAAAGTTGGAGGGACAAACTGTTACTGTCCCAGATGACGGAGAAGACTATACTGTCGTAAATCTATTTGATGATGAGGAAGCTGAAATCTATGAGAACCAGTTGTGCTTTACCAAAAATGAAGAAGGCATTTTGCAAGTGGTATGGAGCGGTAAGATACAGGATTTCTATACAGGCTCCGAAGAGCTTATCCCATTCAAACTAAAATGCCATTTCAAAGAAGAAATAATAGATATAGAGGAATAATATTTTAATAACGCATATAGCAAAACAACATTGTTTATTATGGAATTACAAGCACAAACCGTTAGCCAGACCACGCAGCATATATTTTCCTTGTGGGATATATTATTTTCAGGAGGGATCGTTTCCAGTGTCGTTATGAGTGCGATATTTTTGTTGGGGATTTTGGCACTTTATATTTTTTTTGAACGGTATTTCTTTATCAGAAGAGCATCAAAGACGCCGTCTGATTTTATTGATAACATCAAAGACTTTGTTTATGAAGGCAAAATAGAAGCAGCTGTGGATCTCTGTAAAATCACCAATTCTCCTGAAGCCCGTATGATAGAAAAAGGACTTAGCAGAATAGGACGCCCTATAAGCGATATCAGTAATGCGATGCAAAATCAAGGGCAGATAGAGGTTTCAAGATTAGAGAAAAATCTTAATATTTTGGCATCGGCATCCGGAGCTGCCCCTATGCTGGGGTTTTTGGGAACGGTAGTAGGGATGATAATGGCGTTCTTTGAGATATCAAATGTTATGGGGACGGTAAGTCCAAAACTCTTGGCATCAGGTATTTATACGGCTATGGCAACCACTGCGGTGGGGTTGTTCGTAGGGATACCGGCTTATTTTTT
This sequence comes from Riemerella columbipharyngis, assembly GCF_900101995.1. Classification (GTDB taxonomy): domain Bacteria; phylum Bacteroidota; class Bacteroidia; order Flavobacteriales; family Weeksellaceae; genus Riemerella; species Riemerella columbipharyngis. Next base: position 111,620 of record NZ_FNAS01000003.1, read on the forward strand.
CTATAATATTTTGGTAACGAAAGTAGATAGATTAGTACTAAAAATCCAGACACATGCAAACGAGTTTTTGGATACATTGAACAAACCTCTATAATCCCGCACCATGGAACTGAAACGAAGAAATAGAGTAAGTGCAGAATTTAGTATGGCGTCTATGACGGATATTATATTCTTATTGCTAATCTTTTTTATGATTACTTCTTCCGCCATCAGCCAGAGTGCTATAGAAGTAAAACTTCCGGAGGCATCAGCATCGGATGCTTCTGCTCAAGATCCTGCTGCCGTTACGATAAGTAAAGACGGTAAGTTTTTCATTAAGGATAAAGAGATAGCACCGGAAGACTTGGAAAATGTGTTGGTTAATACCTTTAAAGACGATAAAAATCCGTCGTTTACCATTCGTGCAGATGGAGATGCCAAACATAAAGATGTCGTTTTCATAATGAATATTGCAGAAAAACACAAATACAATATTGCCATAGCAACAGTAGAAGAGACCCAATAGAATGAACTACGCAGTAGAACATAAATCGGCTGAAAATAAAGACCGTATCAAGAGTGTTGTCCTTACACTTCTTATCAGTTTTCTTTTGTTTTTAATTTTGTATTACTATCAATTTACTCGGGATATTCCAAAGGAAGAGGTTATTTCTACTATGCTCATTAATTTTGGGGATAATCAAAATGGCAGCGGTGAGGAAGAACCCAAACCACAAGAGGGAAGCCAGGCTTCGTCTGAGGCGATAATAGAACCTAAAGAAGAGGTAAAACCCACAGCACCGGAGGTAGTAAAGCCAGAGCCGGCACCTTCTAAACCAAAAGCTCAGCCTGAAAAACAAGTTCCTCTAAAAACACCGGTAGTTACCGGAAATAATCCAAAACATAAAACTTCAAAGGCAGACGATACCAAGAAAGAATCATCTGTAAAAAAAGAAACTAAGTCTTCTGCGAAAGCTAAAACATCATCTAAAAATACAGCTTCTGATTCCAAGACTACAGGTGCCAAATCCGACAAGGCAAAGCCAAAAGCCGCATCTAAAGATTTTACTTCTAAAAACGGTACTGGAGACGGACGCGGCAATGCAGCGATAGGTAATCTGCTCAAAGGAAAAGGAGAGACTAAGGGAGGACAAGGCACAGGTAAAAGTGATGGTAATGCAGGAGACCCATTGGGAGGCAGAGGTAATGGTGATAGCAAAATAGGGGTGGACCGCAAATTGCTCAAATTCATTCCCGGGACTATGGGCAAGGGCGGAGCACAGCCTAACCATCAATGCAAAGCCTCGGGGACTATCTCTATACTTTATACGGTGGACAAAGCCGGCAATGTGGTTTCTGCACATAGAATAGGCGGTGTTTCAGACCCTTGTATCGTTTCTACTTCCGTGGGCTGGGTAAAATATTATGTAAAGGCAGAAAAAGCCAATACATTCTCCAAAGGTGTCTATCAGATAACATTCTAAAAATCAGTAAATGCTTAGTAAAGAAGATTATCAAAAAGCTCTCGATTGGCTTTTTGTACAAATGCCAAACTACCAAGTGGATGGTCAGAAAGCCTATAAACCCGGGCTGGATAATATCCGAAAACTTTGTGATTTTTTTGGAAACCCACAGAAAAACCTGAAAATGATTCATATTGCGGGGACTAATGGCAAAGGCTCTACGAGTAATATGCTTGCATCGGTATTGCAGGAGCAGGGCTATAGCGTAGGGCTTTATAATTCGCCGCATTTGGTGGATTTCACCGAGAGAATAAAGGTAAATGGTAAAAATGCTAACCAATCTTTTGTCTATGATTTTATCCAAAGGCTGAAGACATTGCCACAGGACATTCGTCCGTCTTTTTTTGAGTTTACTACGGTGATGGCATTCTGTTATTTTTTGGAGCAAAAGGTGGATTTCGCTATCATAGAAGTGGGATTAGGCGGTCGGCTCGACTCTACTAATATCATTATGCCTATGGTCTGTGCCATTACCAATATAGCATTGGACCACCAGAATATTTTAGGAAACACCATAGAGGAAATAGCAAAAGAAAAAGCCGGTATTATTAAAACCGAAATTCCCATTGTTTCGGGAGACGAAAACCCTGCCGTAAAAGATATTATACAAAAAACGGCTGCCGAAAAGAATGCTCAATTTATTGATGCTTCGGAACTAAAATGTAATTTGGAAACAGACCTGAAAGGGCATTACCAAAAGAAAAATAAGCGTGTTGTGTTGGGGATTGTAGAGATACTGAGGAAGCAAGGTACCGGTATTTCTTCGGATGCTTTGGAACAAGGGTTGCAGAGGGTTCAGCAGAATACCCGTTTTATGGGACGATGGCAAAAAATATCGGATAGTCCTTTACTCATCTGTGATACGGCACATAACCAAGCCGGACTGGAACAAGTTTTTTCTCAATTGGAAGAATTACCACAGTACAAGCATATAGTGTTAGGCTTTGTAGAAGACAAAAAAATAGACCAAGTATTGAGAATATTACCGAAAAATGCACAATTCTATTTTGTAAAACCAAAGATTAACAGAGGTCGTCATCCTAAAGATTATCTAAATTTACTTTCGGAAGCGGGGATATCGTTTGAAATTTTGGATAGCGTAGCAGAGGGTTACCAAATGGCAAAAGAACATTGTAAAGATTCTGAGATGATTTTTGTGGGCGGCAGCAATTTTGTGGTAGGAGAATTATTGGGAATTTTACAATAATCAAATAAGTATTTGTAATAGATTTGAATTTTTAGTAGATTTGTAATGTTAATTTAATGTTAAAACTATTTTTAGAAAATGAATAATCGTATTTCTTTATTTGATCCAATAGTAAGCAATGATTCTCAAATCCTAATATTAGGGTCTATTCCAGGGAATAAATCGTTAGAACAGCAACAGTATTATGCAAATCCGCGTAATTGTTTCTGGAAATTGATATTTGAGCTTTTTAATGAAAATTTTACTACTGATTACAGAGAAAGAGTATCGCTTTTGAAACGGTATCATATTGCATTATGGGATATCATAGACTCTTGCGAACGTAGTAGTAGTCTCGATAAAGATATTAAAAATGAAAACTATAATTTCAGTATCTTAAATTTTTTGGAAGAGCATCCTACCATAAAAGTCATTTTTTGTAATGGAAAAAAATCTTTTAAATTACTGAATAAAATATTTCCTGAAAATTCTAATATTTCTATTATCTCACTTCCTTCAACTTCATCTGCACATGCAGTTCCGTATGATAATAAAAAACGAGAATGGAGCGTCATTAAGGATTATATAAAATAACTTTTGTTATAGGTAAAAGCTAATTTTAGGTTGGCTTCTTGGTTTAATTTTTAGTTAGTCGTGTAAATTATTTCAAACTCATAAAAATGAAAAAAAACGAAAATAATTAATAATAGCTTCAACCCTTTTTTACTTTTTAGTAGTATTTGCATTAAACTTATACCTATACTATAATGATCAGTATAGTGGTTATACAAGAGAACTTAATATGAATAGAATAATGCTGTAGATGATAAGAAATAATCTGCTACACACATTGTAAATTGTTGTGTATTAAGGTAATATAATCCCTTGTTTATTAGAATATTCTAATTGAATAAAATTGAGAGGCGGAGGGATTATTTTTCTATAATTACATCAAACTTCTCTTATCGCTATAATTAAGTTTGAAGAATATGGCAGTCATTATAGAGAATGCCAAAAGCGAACTTCCGCCGTAGCTGAAATAGGGTAGAGGGATTCCTACCGTAGGAAAAAGTCCCATTACCATAGAGATATTGATAGAAAAGTGCATCAGAAGTATAGAGGCAAAGCAATACCCAAATACCCTGTTGAAAGTGTTTTTCTGCCCTTCAGCGAGATAATAAATACGCCCGATATAAAAGATATAAAGCACAATGAGCATGGCACTACCTAAAAATCCCCACTCTTCTCCTACGGTGCAGAATATATAATCGGTGCTTTGTTCCGGTACGAATTTTCCCTGTGTTACAGAGCCTTGCTTGTAGCCTTTGCCCCAGAAACCCCCGGAACCTATGGCGGTTTTGGAATACAGCAGATTATAACCGGAAGTGTCCCTGAAACTCCTTTCGCCTTTATACAACACCTCTATACGCTCACGCTGGTGCTTGGGCATTTTGGATAATATTTTAGGCGTAGTGTAAGCGATGGCACATAGGAAGATGACGGCTAACGCCGAGAGGCTTATGGATACCGTGTTCCAATGAATTCTGTAAGAATTGGCCCACAGAAATAGTGCGGCTACTACCAAAACACCTATGACGACATACAGCGGATTGACAGCAAGAGCCGTAAGAAATACCACGGCTAATATAAATATAGCTCCGAAAAACCATCCACTGAGTCCCTCGCGATAAAGGGCTATCACGAATGCCATAAACACAAGCAACGAACCTACATCGGGGATAGCTAATACAATAATGCCCGGAACGCCTATGATCGCAAAGGCGGTGATGAATGATTTTTTGTCGTTTAAGTTAAAATCAGAATTGGAAGCATAAGTCGCGAGCATAAGTGCAACGCCTATCTTGGCAAACTCTACCGGCTGCAAACTTATAGAACCGAATTTGTACCAGTTTTTTTGTCCCAAAACTTCTTTTCCGAAAGGGAACAATCCCACTAAGAGAAGGATGCTGAGGATATAGAAAATCACAGACATATTCTCAAAGTATTTGGCACGCATTACAAAAATAATAAGCCCTACAAATAATGAAATACCAAACCAAAGCGCTTCCCGCTCACCACTGGAAGGCTCTACACTATATATATTGGCAATAGCGAACAAACAGAGTGTAATGTAAAGCCCTATTCCCAATTTATCTATGCCGGTAGTCCAATTCATTTTTTTAGTTCTAATAGTTTTTGAAGGCTGTCCACTTTCTTTTGCATCTGTTTTCTTTTCCAATCGGGCAGTTGTAGTTTTAAGCTGTCTCTCATCTTAGTGACTTTCATACTGTCCTTATTGAAGTTTAAGATGCCTTTCTTTCTAAGTTGCTCTATCCATTGCCTTCTATATTCAGGCATAAAGCTGGAATTTACCATTTTGTTGTAAAGCCCTACACGCTTAACCTCTCCGGTGATATATTTCTCAGCGATAAGGGTACAAGCCGGTCCTGCCCAAGTAGCACCAAATCCCGCGTGCTCTATAACCGCTACGACTACAATCTGTGGATTTTCAGCTGGTGCAATCAGAGTGAAAATAGAATTATCTTTTCCCTGTGGTACCTGTGCCGTACCTGTTTTTGCCATTTGGGTAAATTCGCTTGTTCTTAGTCCTCTTGCTGTTCCGCTCTGTACCACGGCTTCCATTCCTTTTAGTACGACATCGAAATACTTTTTGTCCACTTTTGTGTAGTGTTTTACATAGAAGCGTTTATCGGGGTTTGGTTTTCCGTTTACCAATTTTACAATATGCGGCGTATAGAACCAGCCTTTGTTTGCAGTGGCAGCCGTGAAATTAGCAATTTGAAGAGGCGTAAGTAGGATATCTCCCTGTCCCATTCCATTGAATACCACACTCAGCGGCTTCCAAGTTTTACCAAATCTTTTGTGATAAAAAGCACTATCGGGGATAAGGCCTTTACTTCCCACCGCCAAATCATTATTCATAAATTGCCCTAATCCAAAACTGTGCATTATATCAGCCCATTCGTTGATACTTTTATCGGGGTTTCCGGGGTATTTGTTCAAGATATTGAGATAGGCGTGAGAGAAGTAGCAGTTACTCGATATTGCCATAGATGGTACCAGTGGAATGTTTCCTCCGTGTCCTTTAATCCTAACGCCTCCCATCACAAAGCTTCCTCCGGGACAAGAGAATGTGGTCTCCGGTGTGATGACGCCCATCTGCAAACCTGCCAAGGCGGTCATAATCTTGAAGGTAGAGCCCGGTGGATAGCCGGCTTGGATAGACCGGTCAAACATTGGTTGGTTGAACTTATCTTTAAGCAGTTTAGATATTTCTTTATTTTTATCCGAACCCGTAAATGCTTTCGGGTCAATGTCCGGACCTGTAGCCAAACAGAGTATCTCTCCGGTTTTAGGGTTAAGGGCAACGATGGCTCCTCTCTTATTGACGAGCATTTCTTCGGCGAGTTTTTGCAAATCGTAGTCAATAGTAAGGGTAATGTCCTCGCCGGGTTTTACTTCTTGGTCTAATTTCCCGTCTTTGTATGGACCGATATTCCTTAGCTTAATGTCTTTTTGGATATATTTTACGCCTTTTTCGCCGCGTAGTGTTTTTTCGTACGCCTTTTCTACCCCTGTTTTACCGATATTGTCTCCCGGCTGGTAATAGGTAGAGTCTTTTTTTATGTCAAATTCATTAACCTCGTTGGTATAGCCCAGTAAATTGCCAGAAGTGCTAACATTGTATTCCCTCTGCGGTCTTGAAACGACATTGAAAGCCGGATAATTGAATATTATCTCTTGAATGCGGGCTATGTCGTCTCGCGAGAGATTTTTCATAAAGGTAATTGGGGTCAGTTTAGAGAAGTATTTGTCGGATTTAAGTTTTTTTATTCTATTGATAAAATCAGTTTTAGTAATCCTTACCAAATTACAAAAGCCTAAGGTATCAAAGTCCGTTTTCATAAGAGCTTCGGTATAAGAAAGCTCATAGGAAGGCTGGTTACCCACTAATATTTTCCCGTTGCGGTCAAAGATAATTCCTCTTTGCGGGATTATGTAGTCTTTTTTTATAGAAGTATTGGCGGCATTTAGGGCATATCGATCCGTTAATAATTGTAAATAAGCCAGCCTCGCCAAGAATATTCCGGCGATTACAGAAATGACAATAATTATTCTATAGAAAGGTTTCAAACTTTTTGTTTGATTTTAAATGCCAATACATAAAGTAAAATGAACACGAATGAAATTACAGAAGTCAATAGAACATTTACGAAAATCTGTATTATCCTTGTCAGCTTAAAAAACTCAATGTACTGAACCAATAATTGATGCAAAAATATACCAAAAAAAATGTATAGCAAAAATTGAGTGTACTGGATGGAGCGAAATGAGAAGCTGTCGGTAGCCTCATTGTCTATGGAAGTCTTGAATATAAGTGTCCTGAAATAAGCAATCACGGTGGTAGAAAAAGCATTAATTCCCCAAGTTCCCAAGAAGGCATCTATCCCTAATCCTAAAAGAAAACTAATGAAAAGGAAAAAATATTGATTTCTATAAAACGGATAAAACAGCACGATGATAGGGTAAATCACGGGGGTGTATTCTCCCATAATGGAAATTCTATTGAACAAGAAAATCTGCGATACAACCAGTAATGCAGAAAATAAAATATCAGTAAATATATTTCTACTTATCATTTTCTATCACACTTTTTAGACTGTCTTGCATTTGGTTGAGTTCTTTCTTTTTAAGATTCTTCACAATATAGACTTTTTGTATATTTCCCATTTTCTGAGAAAGTTCTACGCTGATGTCCCAAAATCCTGTACTGGGGTCTATATCGTAGCCTGCCACAGTGCCAACCATTACGCCTTCGGGGAATATGTCGGATTTTCCGTCTGTGATGACCGTATCTCCTACTTTTACTTGGATATACTTAGGAATATCCGAGAGGTGCATCACTCTTGAGTCATCGCCTTTCCAAGTAAGGGTACCGAAATATCCGTTCTTTTTCAGAGCGGCATTTATTCTCATTTTATTAGCACTCAATACAGACTGTACCAGAGCGTAATTCGGCATACTATTAATCACTATACCAGCGATCCCTTTTGGAGAGATTACGCCCATTTTTTCTTGTACACCTTGGTTCTGACCTTTGTTCAGCGTGAAATAGTTGTCTTTTCGGATAATGGTATTGTTCAAGACATCTGCATCTATGATAGTATATACCTGTCCTTGGTTAAGCGTATCACTGATGGTTTTCTCTTTTGGGGGGGTAATATAGTTTTTTCCATAGGTCTGTTCCATCAGGTGCTTGTTTTGAGCTACTAATTCTTTGTTGATTTCTTTAAGTTTTAGATAGCTTGTACCCTCATCTATATAGCCGGATACCCAAGCGTTGAATGCAGCTACTTCCCCTGCGAGAAAAGAACGCTGGACGGAGTTTCTGGTAAACAACAAAACCACGCTAATAGCTTGTAGAAATATAAAAAAAAGAAAAAGCGAATTCTTGGAAAAGAACCTTACCAGACTCCCCATCAGCAGAAAATAATTATCTTATTAAGAAATTGAATTTATCTATGTTTTTAAGGGCAATACCTGTACCTCTCACTACAGCTCTTAGCGGGTCTTCGGCTACGAATACGGGGAGCCCTGTTTTTTTGTGAAGCCTGTCTGCTAAGCCTCGCAATAGAGCACCTCCTCCTGCAAGATAAATCCCTGTTTTGTAAATATCGGCAGCAAGTTCAGGTGGGGTGAGTGAAAGCGTTTCCATTACAGAATCTTCTATACGTATAATGGACTTGTCCAATGCCTTGGCTATCTCTTTGTAGCCAATCATTATTTCTTTTGGTTTTCCTGTGATGAGGTCTCTACCTTGTACAGGTATATCGTCTATATCTACATCTAATTGTTCCACGGCAGAGCCTACTTCTATTTTGATACGCTCGACAGTTCTTTCTCCTATATAAAGGTTGTGCTGAGTTCTTAGGTAGTAGGCAATATCATTAGTAAATACATCACCGGCAATTTTCACCGATTTGTCGCACACAATACCTCCCAGAGCTACAACGGCTATTTCTGTAGTACCACCGCCTATGTCTATAATCATATTTCCCTCTGGTTTTTGTACATCTATGCCTACCCCTATGGCGGCTGCCATTGGTTCGTATATGAGGCGGACATCTTTAGCATTCACTTTTTGGGCGGAGTCTCTTACGGCTCTTTTTTCTACTTCTGTGATGCCGGAAGGAATGCAAATAACGATTTTAAGTGCCGGCTGAAATATTTTTCCTTTAATTGCGGGAATTTTCTTAATAAATTCCTTAATCATATGTTCGGATGCTTGGAAGTCTGCGATGACCCCATCTTTGAGAGGGCGGATAGTTTTAATGTCGTCGTGCGTTTTCCCTTGCATATGTTTCGCCTGTTCGCCTACTGCGATAGGCTTTCCGGATTGTCTTTCTATTGCCACTATAGAGGGCTGGTCTATAACTATTTTATTGTTATGTATAATTAGTGTGTTGGCTGTTCCTAAGTCAATTGCAATCTCTTGCGTGAACAAATCAAATAAACCCATAATGTTGATATATTTTTTTTCGGTTACAAAGATAGAAATTTACAATTATTTTCTACTTCTTGTTCTTAATTTTTTTTCTTGTCTTTTTAATAAACGGAATAACTTAAGTATTATTTTACCGTTTGCTTTTGAAAAAATCTTTTACCAAAGCACTGCATTCTTCCTCCATTACTCCGGTAATTATCTCTGTTTTGGAATGAAGTTTTACGCCTTTGTCTATAAACCCTCTGTGGGGATCTCTCGCTCCGATGACCACTTTTGATATTTGAGACCAAAACAAGGCTCCGGCGCACATTACGCAAGGTTCCATCGTAACATACATAGTACAATTGATAAGGTATTTCCCTCCTAAGAAACTTGCTGCGGAGGTGATGGCCTGCATTTCTGCGTGGGCGGTTACATCGTTTAGGGTTTCTGTAAGATTGTAGCCTTTGGCAATAATCCGTCCTTGGCATACGATAACGCAGCCGATAGGGACTTCGTCTTTCTCCAGAGCTTCTTTTGCTTCGGATATGGCACGGGACATAAAGTGTGTGTCGGAAGAAGGGAACATATTTTTAATCTTTAAGAGAGAGAGGCATTCTGAATTTCGTTCTTACGAAACGGTTTTCAATGGTAGCAGGATTAAATTTTTTAGGTAAGAGGTATAGCGCAATTTCTATTTTTTTATTAAGCTCAGGATAATCGCTTTTTGCCTTAGCATTAGAAATTTCACCATTTGTTTCTACTATAAAGGTAACGGTAGCTTTAATCGGTTGAGTGGTATCTGCCGAGAAATTAACATTATCAACTAAGAATTTTCTAAAGACATCTATTCCATCGGGATATTCAGCATCTCGTGAGATAGGAATTGAGCTTTTAAGTCTGTTGTTTTCTATTTTAGCAGAATCTTTTACGGGGATAATGCGAGACAAGTCTTCTCTGTTTTTAACGGCGACAAGAGCATTGACATAAGCATTGTTTCTGGCATCTAAGAATTTTTGGTAAAACTCTAAAAACTCTGTTTTCATCATCGCTCTATCTAAATCATTTGTCAACTGGCTGTATTGGTTTTCAAATTCTTTTTTAATCAATTCTTCTTGGCTGTCAAAATAAGTTTTCGTATCTCGGAATTCTTGATTTTGCTGTGCTAATGCAGGAATACCGAACAGAAAACTTATAAAAAAGAATATATGCCTCATAATGAAAATTTAGTCCAAAGATAATATAATATAAAATAGATAAAATCCGGTCTAAAGATTATATCTTGCAGTGGCAGTGGTGCTGAGGTCTGCAAAATCGTTTCTCTGGTATTTTAGTTGGGCTACCATTGCAATCATAGCGGCGTTGTCTGTAGTGTATTCAAATTTAGGAATATAGATATTCCATCCGTACTTTTGGGCATTGGTTTGCATCGAGTTTCTCAGTCCCGAGTTTGCAGAAACTCCGCCGGCTATCGCTACTTCTTTTATCTTTAATTCTTGTGCTGCAGCTGTTAGTTTTTCCATCAGAATATCTACGATGCTTTTTTGTACAGAGGCACAGAGGTCGGCAAGGTTTTCTTTAATGAAGTCGGGATTTTTCTGTAATTCCTTTTGAATAAAGTACAATACAGAAGTTTTAATTCCTGAGAACGAATAATCATAAAGAGGCATTTTGGGTTTTCCGAAGCTGAATACCTCCGGATTTCCGTTTTTGGAAAGGCGGTCTATAATAGGTCCGGCAGGATAATCCAGATTAAATATTTTCCCGATTTTGTCGAAAGCCTCGCCGGCAGCGTCATCTATTGTCTTACCGATGATTTCTATATCGAAGTAGTCTTTTACCAATACTATCATTGTGTGTCCGCCGCTTACGGTAAGGCAGATAAAAGGAAATTTAGGCGGTGTGGGATTAGCATCTGCTATGAAATGTGCCAAGATATGTGCCTGCAAATGATTAACTTCTATCAGAGGGACGCCCAAACTCATTGCCAAAGACTTGGCGAAGGAAGTTCCTACAAGCAGAGAGCCCAAAAGACCGGGACCTCGTGTAAATCCTATGGCAGAAATATCTTTTTGTTGTATATTTGCCTTTCTAATGGCAAGCTCTACCACGGGAATAATATTTTGCTGGTGAGCACGCGAGGCAAGTTCGGGTACTACACCGCCGTACTCGTTGTGCACGGTCTGGGTAGCAGCTACATTGGATAAAATGGTATTGTCGCAGATAACGGCGGCAGAGGTATCATCACAAGATGATTCTATGCCCAAAATAATAGATTGTCTCATAGATATGGCAAATTTAGATAATAATAATAAAAAACAAAATATATCCGGCAAAGATGAACCTCTTAGTCCGAATAAAAATGCACCGAAAGCGAAGAAAAAAAAATCTGTTTTTGCTCGTATTATTTTGGGGATTGTTTTGTTTCTCTTGTTTTTAGTCATTGGTATTGTCGTGGCTTTCAGTTTTTCGTTTACCCGTAACTGGGCGGCACAGAGGGCTATAGCTTATCTCAATCAAACTCTTAATACAAAAATAGAATTTCAAAAAATAGATTTTGACTTTGTGGGCGATGCTACCCTAAAAGGTGTTAAAGTCAAAGACTATAAAGGTAATCCGCTTCTTATGGCAAAAGAAATAGAATTAAAATCCAGTTGGCTGGACATTATCAGAAATTCTAGGGACATTAAATTCAAATCCATTGTTTTGGATAGTGTCAATCTGAATGTTGTTACTTACAAAGGGGATAGCGTGGCTAATTTTATTCGTTTTGTAGAGCTTTTTGATAATGGCAAGAAACCGGATCCTAATAAACCGTCGTTTAAGTTTTCATCAAATATAAAGATTAAAAATTCCAAAGTTTCTATTGTTAATAAAAACCACCCGGGAGACGAAGGTAAATGGCTTGATGCCAAGAATATGAATTTAGATTTAGAAGATTTGAAAGTAGTAGGTGCCAATGTGGATGGGAATTTGAAAAATTTGAACTTCGTTACCGATAGATGGGGAAAAACCCACGATTTGAAAACCTTCTCTGCGGTGTTTAGTATGAATAAGAATTTTCTTAGCCTAAAACATCTGAATTTTATTACGGATAAAACCTCTATGAGGGGAGAGCTCAAAATGATTAAGCATAATGAAAAGTGGGAAGATTTTACCAATCGAGTAAAGCTTTTAATCGATTTTAAGACGGGGAGCTACATTAGCGGTGATGATATAGGCTACTTCGCAAAGAATTGGGACAACAGCAGTCCGCTGAATATTTCCGGGCATATGGAGGGGCCGCTCAATAACTTTATGCTTTCGGATTTTGCATTTGGAGGCAAAGGAGTTAATGTTTATACCCAAAATGCCTCTGTGTCCAATATCTTGAAAGGAGCTTATAAAATAAAAGTTAATCAAATCTCTACCAATTTCACTTATCAAAACTTAAAAAAACTCTTTCCGACTTTCATCGCTGAAAAAATGGGAAACGCAGCAGATGATTTTGGTGCAATAAAGTATAAAGGTGCCGTATCTGCAACGCCCGAGAAGATAATCGCACAAGGGCATATGATAAGCGGAGTAGGGCAAGCCAAGATTAGCCGATTGACGATAGATGCCCTCAATACCAAAACCCCAAAATTCGATGTGTTAGCAGATGCTACGGACTTGAATTTGGGGATTCTTTCCAAGAATAATCTGGTGGGCAGAATATCGGGGCATTTCGATGTTCAGGGCGAAAGTTTTGATATTAACACAATGAAACTTCGTACCAAATCTACCATTTCTAATTTTGAAATAATAGGTAAGACTCTCCATAATATTACCTTAGACGGTAACTTATCCAATAAAAGATACAATGGTATATTTAATATCAATGATCCCCAAGCACGGGCTGATGTAAAAGGTGCGGTAGATTTTAGTACCAAAAGAATTTCTGCGGATGTATCGGCACAGATAGCTCATCTCAATCTTGCTTATTTTACAGGGAACAAACAAATACAGTCTGTAAAAGGTAATATAGACGGAAAAATTGCAATGACGAATCTGGATGATTTGACTTTGGATGCGAAGCTGACGCATATGGTGCTTCAAACACAGGAGCAAATTGTTCCAATAGAAAATGCTGCCATAAAAGCATTGGTAGATAATGGAGAAAGGGTGGTGAGCATAGACGCTCCGAATGTGATAAGAGGAAAAATCAATGGTGCGTTTAAGCTGAGCAAGGTGGGAGATATGCTTCAGAGTAGTTTTTCTAAACTATTGGCGGGTAATTCTACAGCTAAAGTTTTCCCCGGGCAGAATTTTAATTTTGATTTTGATGTCTCTCAGGGAGTTGTCAATCTTATTGATACAAATCTTAGAATTCCACAAGGTATAAAGGCAAACGGATATTACGCAGGCGGAACTAACAATCTGGTCCTAAATGCAGAAATTCCTTACCTTAAGTATAGATTGACAAAAAAGAAAAAAGAAGATACGGTAGAAGCACAAGAGCCGGCTAAGAGAGACAGCATCGTGACGGAGAGTGTCTTGGTGGATATCAATACGAGCGAGGCATCGGGACTCTTTTCGGTAAAGGCAAACAAAGCCTATTATTCGGATTATACCATCAATGAAGTCTCTCTTACAGGGCAAAAAGAAAATAAAGATGTTCTAAACATAGGGCTGAAATTCGTTCAAGGCAACGCCGATAACGAAGAAAGTCTTAAAGAATATGCGGTAAATCTTAATCAGACAGTGGATGGACACGGCGACTATGTTGTGCGTTTTTCCCCAACCAATCTCAAACTGAATGATTTTGTCTGGAAGGTGGACACTTCGCCCGAAACCGACCACTATATAGTTTATCACAAAAAAATAGGACAGGTAGATATCCATAATCTCAAATTCTACTCTGATGATAGTAATATCTCTGTCAACGGAATATTCAAGGATGCGAAAAACTTTGACATAGATGCAGAAATCCAAAATGTACAAATGGCTAAAATATTAGCCCTTAATGGAAAATCAGATAACGATATGGATCTAAAAGGGGTGGCTGATGGAAGCATTAAGATAACAATGGATAAAAGCCATTTCGAGCCGATGGTAGACTTGAAAATTAATAAAGTTTCTATGAATGGGAAGGATATTGGTACGATAGCGATAAATGCTAAGAATAGCGATAACCCGAATATCTTTGATGTGAATGCCCGAGTATTGTCTTCCGAACTGTTTGACAAAGCTCATTTGGTTCTTACAGGAACTATTGATAATAACGGCTCTTCGCCTAAACTTGATTTGAAAGCAGAGTTTAATGACTTTGATTTGGCTTTTGCCCAAGACTTTGTGAAATCAATATTTTCGGATTTCAGAGGTAAAGCCAGCGGAGAAATGAAAATCTTTGGGCCGATGAATGACATTAACTATGGCGGAGATATTAGCCTAAAAGAATTAGGTTTCAAGATGAATTTTACAGGAGTAGATTATAAGTTTGATGATCTCGTGGTGCCTATCAAGAAAGGTTATGCGATGCTTAATGATGCCAAAATAAATGATGGTAGAGTAAATTCCGAGGGAAGTATCTCAGGGGTAGTCCAGTTCGGAGATGGGATAGGGCTAAACCTAATCGTAAGGGCGAAAAACTTTCTTCTCCTCAATACTACGCAGAGGGATTTTGACACCTTTTGGGGAAGGATTTACGGTGATGCCGATATTTTCGTAGATGGTCCGGCTACAGAATTAGATCTGAATGCCAAAATAAACGTTCGCAACAATAGTGTTTTTACTCTTAATAGTGCTTCTACTTCTTCTGTGGAAGAGTTTAAAATGTTGAGGTTCACAGAACGAGATAAAAACGGACTCATAAGCATAGCGAAAAAGAAAACCACAGGACCGAATATGAATGTTAATTTTGATGTAACGGTAGACAAAGGCTCTACGGTCAATGTACTTGTGGGACAGGATGTAGGAGATATTAGCGTAAGAGGAAAAGCGGAAGGACTTAAATTCCGAATGACCAGAAGTGGAAATATGTTTATGAATGGAACTTATTTGGTAGATAATGGAAGCTATGTTTCTAAAGCTATTCTGGAGCGTAAGTTTCAGATTGAGCGTGGAAGCAGTATGAGCTGGGACAGTGATGTTCTTAATCCGTTACTTAATATCACGGCAGACTATTTCCGTACCGTAACGAATATTGGAGAATATTTGAATATAGGTAAATTGCCGGCTGTGAATGTGAAACTAACGACTAAAATAACCAGAACCCTTAAGAATCCTAAAATAGAATTTAATGTGTCGGCACCGGATGTTTCCAGCCAGATACGCGAGGCATTGGCGTTTAAAATGGAGCAAGAAGACGAGAAAGTATTGCAGTTTGGATCTGTATTAGTGTTAAATAACTTCAATATAGCCAATTCGGATATAGGAGATTTCAGCATAAGCAATACATTAGAGTCCCAGGGGTATTCTTTGTTGTTTAAGCAATTGGGGAATGTGTTTAATTCCATAAGTAATAAGTTTCAGATTGACCTAAACTACATTAAAGGGAATCAAGCTACCAATACAGGAGACCGTGCTAATGCAGGAATGAATATATTTTTGTCACCAAGGGTTACCATAAAGACAGGGCTTGGAATACCTATTACCAAAAACGAATATTCTAATACTAATTTTTTATCCGGAGAAGGTACATTTGAGTATGATTGGTCTAAAAATAATGATGGATCCAGAATTTTCCGATTCTATTCTAAGCCATCTAATATAACTAATGTCTTGGGGCAAAATGCTAGTGCAAACCAGACATGGGGAGTAGGTGTGGTTTATAGTAAAAGTTTTAACCATCTTTTACCTAAACAAAAGAAAAAAAATGAGATGAAAGATTCATCGATAGAGAAAAATATCAAACGGTCAGATAGTCTAAAATAAGAAATGAATATTTTTTATAATATAGCAGGAAAAAAATAAAAATTTAATACTTCATATTCAAATCTTTTTTTGTAATTTTGCCATCAAATAATCAAATAATTTATAAATACTATTAAAATATAAAACATTATGAAGTTTCAATTGGATGAAATAGACAAAAGTATCCTCGATTTCTTAGTAGTAAATACAAGAATGCCGTTTACAGAAATTGCAAAAAAAATGGATGTCTCTGCAGGGACTATTCATGTGAGAGTGAAAAAAATGGAAGAAGCAGGAATCATTAAGAGTTCTTCTTTAAATATCGATTATACAAAATTAGAATATAATTTTACTGCGTATATTGGTATTTTATTGACAAAATCTAACAAAACACAAGAAGTTATTGCAGAATTGGCTTCTATTCCAAATATTGTGGAAATAAGTGTAGTGTCTGGTAAGTACAATATTTTCTGTAAAATGATGGCAAAAAATACAGAAGATGCTAAAAGAATTATCTATCAAATAGACGACATACAAGATGTAATGAGAACAGAAAGTATGATCTCTATGGAAGAACATGTGAGCAATAGAAACAGACTAATGCAAGCAGTAACCGTTTAGTTTTGATTAGCATTAAAAATAACCAAAATAGCCTTTGAGTATTCAGAGGCTATTTTAAATTTTACACTCGCTATGGAAAATGATAATTATTTCGGGAAAGTAGAGAAAACACCTTTGTGGATTTATACTGTAGCAGGAGTTTGTTTTATATTCACATTGATGCACATAGGGACTACCTATGATATGTATTTTCAGCATAAGGAACTTAATATTCCTTTGTGGTTTTTTTATGTGGTTTATACTTTGGATGCGATTATGGTAGTGGGGTTGTTGCTTACAGCTTTTTATAGAAAAGCTGGACTTTTTGTATTTCCTGCAGCATTACTTATCCATATGTTTATACACCAGTTTTACCTGAATACGATGCTGTATCAAGATATTACCAATCTTTTTGTATTTATAGGCGTGGGGCTGGTTATCATCATTCCGGAATGGAAATTCTTCAAATAAAATTAGAATAATGAAAAAATACTTAAAACTTATCCGCGTAGAACAATGGGTGAAAAACGGATTTGTATTTGTACCTCTGTTTTTTTCTGGTAATATATTGAATATTAGGTTGTTTGAGCTGAGTTTTATTGCTTTTTTTATATTTTCATTTACGGCAAGCTGTATTTATATCATCAATGATTATTCGGATATAGAATCGGATCGTAATCATCCGGAGAAGAAAAACAGACCATTAGCAAGCGGTGCAATATCCAAATCAAGTGCTAAGATTTTATTCTTGATTTTACTTGGAGCTATTGTAGGATTAACAATAATTACACAATCTGTTTTTGAACTAAATCTTTGGAAGTTTGGGATAATTATACTCAGTTATTTTCAAATGAATATCGCTTATACTTTTAGATTGAAGCATATAGCAATCATAGATATTACCATTATAGCATTGGGTTTTGTCCTAAGGGTTTTGGCGGGAGGATATATTACGGGGATTGTCATTACGCAGTGGGCGTTGTTACTGACTTTTGTGCTGGCATTGGTTTTAGCCATTGGGAAAAGAAGGGGAGAGCTCATCAATGCCCAGCTTACTGGTAAAACGAGAAAAGCTTTAGACGGTTATAATATACAGTTTGCAGATATTGCATTAGCCATTAGCTGTACTTTGGCTATTGTATGTTATCTTATGTTTACGCTTTCGCCGGAGGTCCAGGAAAAATTTCATCCAAGGATTTTCTATACCGTTATTTTTGTAGTATTTGCATTTTTAAGATATTTGCAGCAGACTTTAGTTTATAATAAAACAGAATCACCTACGAAAATTGTCTATAAAGACAGATATATTCAAATCACACTTTTGATTTGGTTTGTAGCTTTTGTTTATCAAATTTATGCCAAGTAAATAATGAAACTTAATTTCGTTAAAAAAGTAGCTAATTGGGGAAATTATCCCGTAGTAGAAAAGGAAGTAAAATCTGAAGACAAGATAGAAAAAATAAAAAACTATATCCGTGCTAACGGTGATGTCATTGCTAGGGGAAATGGAAGATGCTACGGAGATGCTTCGCTGGCAGAGCATATTTTTTCGACTAAAAGATTAAATAAATTTATTAGCTTTGATCGTCTGAACGGTATCATAGAGTGCGAAGCGGGAGTTTTGTTGTCAGAAGTTTTGGAAGTCATAGTACCGCAAGGGTATTTTCTCTATGTAACACCGGGGACAAAATTTGTGTCTGTGGGAGGGGCTATTGCATCTGATGTACACGGAAAAAATCACCATGCAGAAGGCTGTTTCTCGGAATATGTGATAGAATTTAAGCTCATGAACGAAAGGGCAGAATTACTCACTTGTTCTCGAGAAGAAAATGCAGATGTGTTTTGGGCAACCATCGGAGGAATGGGGCTTACGGGGATTATTGTTTCAGCTAAATTTAGACTTAAAAATATAGAAACTGCTTACATTCGTCAAGAGAGTATAAAGGCAGAAAATCTTGATGAAATATTCAGGCTTTTCGAGGAAAGTGAGGACTGGACCTATAATGTGGCGTGGATAGACTGTCTGCAGAAAGGTAAAAATCTTGGGCGTTCTATTTTAATGAGAGGAGAACACGCACTGAGTGCAGAGCTGGCCAAAAAACAAGGGGAATATCCGCTGAAACTGAAAGAAAAATTCAAGCCTATGGTACCATTTTATTTTCCAGGTTTTGTACTGAATAACCTTAGCGTAAAGATTTTCAACTGGTTTTATTGGAATAAACAGAAGAAAAAAGAAATTAAAAACTATGTGGATTACGAAACCTTTTTCTACCCATTAGATGTCATTAACGATTGGAATAAAATCTATGGTAAAAAAGGGTTTATCCAATATCAGATGGTAATTCCGAAAGTCCAAGGAAAAGAGGGAATGAAAAGAATTCTGGAAACCATAGCAAAGAGTGGTAATGGTTCTTTTCTGGCAGTGCTGAAACTTTTTGGTAAAAATAATCCCAAGGCATACAATTCTTTCCCGTTCGAAGGATATACGCTGGCATTGGATTTTAAGGTAAATTCTAAACTTAAATCTTTGGTGAAACAGCTTGACGATATTGTGGAAGAATTTGGCGGAAGAATTTATTTGACCAAAGACAGTATGAGCCGTTCTAGCCTTACCAATTATATTGAGAATGTCAATAATCCTAAGTTTATCTCTTTGCAGAGACAGAGGATTCTTAATCAATAAGATATAGCTTTGATGAAATTCCGAACAGAAGTCTTTATAGAACCCTCACCGCAAAAAATAGAGATAGAGGATCATCTATTTTCTATTGGTTCTTGCTTTGCTTCGGAAATTACGGCGCGGATTGCCCGAGGGCAGGTGCGGACGCTGAATAATCCTTTTGGGACTATATTCAATCCTTATTCTATCAATAAAGCGATAGAAAAGATATCGAAATGCGCGTATTACAGCGAAGACGATATTTTCGACTATGAGGGGCGCTATCTTTCCTTTGACCATCACACGAGTTTTGACGGTGATAGTGTAGAGCAAGTTTTAGGCAAAATAAATAAAGTGCTGGAAGAGTCGTCTGTATTTTTCAAAAAAAGCAAATGGGTGATTATTACCTATGGTACCGCTTTTGTGTATGAGTTTTTGCCTCAGCAATGCCTTGTCGCCAATTGCCATAAAATTCCCCAAAAGTTTTTTGAAAAAAGATTTCTCTCTCATTCTGAAATTTTAGAGAGCATTAAAAATACGATTAACCTAATAAATAAATATGCAGAGGAGGGGGGGCAGATTTTGTTTACCGTTTCGCCGGTAAGGCATACCAAAGACGGAATGGTAGAAAATCAGCTTAGTAAAGCAAAATTACTGACGGCACTTCATGAAGCGGTAGCGGAGAATGCCAACTGCCACTATCTTCCTATCTATGAGATTATGATGGACGATCTTAGGGATTATCGTTTTTATGCGGAAGACCTTATTCATCCTAATAATCAAGGGATTCAGTATATTTTTGAGAAATTTGGTAATGCTTATTTCTCTGAGGCGACTCAAAGTTTCATTAATGAAAATTCTAAAATTGCAGCGGCATTGGCGCATCGTCCTATTAATCCAGAAAGCCCTCTGTATAAGGAATATTTAGAGAAAATAAAAACCAAAATAGCTGAACAACAGCGTAAAGTAAGTTATCCCATTTTTCAAAATTATTAATAATGATTGATACCCACACACATTTATATTCAGAAGCCTTTGATGACGATAGAGATGCCACTGTACAGCGTGCCTTAGATAATGGTGTTACCAAATTTTTTCTTCCGGCAATAGACTCGGAGACGCACTCTCAAATGCTGGAGTTAGAAGCGCATTATCCACAGTTCATGCACGCGATGATGGGGCTTCACCCTTGCTCTGTGAAGTCTGATTCTTACGAGCAAGAATTGAGATTGGTAAAGGAATATTTGGAGCAAAGGACTTTCTGTGCCATTGGCGAGATAGGAATAGATTTGTATTGGGATAAAACCACGCTGGATATTCAGGTGGAAGCCTTTGAGAAGCAGATAGACTGGGCGATAGAGAAAGATTTGCCTATCGTTATACATACCCGGGAGAGCTTTCCCGAGACCTTTGAGGTTTTGGAGCGAAAAAAGCACCCCAAGCTAAGAGGAATTTTTCATTGTTTTTCCGGTGGTATGGAGGAAGCAAAGCACGCCTTAGCACTCAATTTTAAGTTGGGGATAGGCGGTGTGCTTACCTTCAAAAATGGAAAAATAGATAAGTTTTTGGAAAATATTCCATTGGAGCATATTGTCTTGGAGACGGACTCACCATATCTTGCACCGGTGCCTCATCGGGGAAAACGAAATGAAAGTACTTACCTTAGCTTGATTGCAGGGAAGTTGGTGGATATTTACGGCGTTGATTTTCAAGAGATAGATCGCATTACAACGGAGAATGCTTTGCAATTGTTTAAGATTTGATTATCTTTACTTCGGATTTTTCAATAGTGTTAAAGTGATACTTATCTGTTGGTTATCAGTTTAATCAGTGTTAATAACAACTTAAAATAAATCATAAAAAAGTAAAAAAAATGGCTCAAATTCTCGATGGACTAAAGGTGTCCAAAGTAATCAAACAAGAGATTAAACAAGATGTAGAAAAAATAAAAGCCGCAGGAAAACGCGTGCCGCACCTTTCCGCTATTTTGGTGGGAAATAATGGTGCGAGCAAGGCTTATGTCAATAGTAAAATAAAAGATTGTGCAGAGGTGGGCTTTCAATCTTCTTTACACAAATTCCCAAGTACAGCATCGGAAGCGGAGATATTAGAGAAAATAAACGAACTGAATAACGACCCCGAGGTAGATGGTTTTATAGTTCAATTACCTTTGCCTAAACAAATGGATCAAGAGAAAATCATTATGGCGATAGAGTCTCGCAAAGATGTAGATGGTTTTCACCCTGAAAACTTTGGGAGAATGGCACTGGAGATGGATACATTTCTTCCGGCTACGCCGTTTGGTATTCTTACGCTTTTGGAGCATTATCAGATAGAGACAAAGGGGAAACACTGTGTCATTATAGGGAGAAGCCGTATCGTGGGGCGTCCTATGAGTATTCTTATGGGGCGAAAAGATTTTCCGGGAAACTCTACGGTTACGCTTACCCATTCCTATACTTCTCACATAGAGGAATTTACTAAGAATGCGGATATCGTGATTACAGCTTTGGGAGATCCTTATTTTCTTAAAGGAGATATGATAAAAGAAGGTGCGGTCATCGTAGATGTGGGAATTACGAGAGTAGATGCGGACAATGAGAGAGGGTATATATTGGCAGGAGATGTGGACTTTGATAGCTGTGCAGAGAAAGCCAGCTGGATAACCCCAGTTCCGGGAGGTGTGGGACCTATGACGCGTGCAATGCTTATGAAAAATACATTATTGGCTTATAAACACACTATTTATAAAGATTAGTCATACTTAGTCTTTTCTTTTTGGGCTAAGGTTTTAATGGTTCTGATGTAATTCCTATCTTTGCGGATTAAATAAGATCCAGAATGGATAATCATTTGCAAGAAACATTATTAAAGAAAGGAAGGTTGCTGCCTGTGATGGAGCATTTCTATACCTTGCAGGGAGAGGGTGCTCATGCAGGGGTAGCTGCTTATTTTATAAGGCTTGGTGGTTGCGATGTGGGTTGCCATTGGTGCGATGTAAAAGAGAGCTGGAACGCAGAGCTGCATCCGCTTATGGATATGGAAGCCTTAGCCAAAAATGCCGCAGAGCATTGTAAAACTATTATTTTGACAGGAGGGGAGCCGCTGATGTGGAACTTGAGTATTCTTACCAAAAAACTAAAATCATTGGGATGTAGAATCCATATAGAAACCTCTGGTGCCTATCCGCTGAGCGGAGAGATAGATTGGATTTGTCTTTCGCCTAAAAAAACAGCGATGCCCAAAAAGGAGATTTATGCTAAAGCTGATGAATTGAAAATGATTATTTATAATAATAATGATTTTAAGTTTGCAGAGAAACAAGCTGCTCTGGTGAATAAAGATTGTAAACTCTATCTTCAGAGCGAATGGAGCAAACGCGAAGAAATGTATCCTAAAATTACGGAATTTATATTAAAAAATCCGAGATGGCGTGCTTCTGTGCAGACGCATAAATATCTCAATATCCCTTAGTCTCTGTATAAATGCAAAAGAAACGATTTTCATCATATATAAAATTATTATTTATAAGTATAGATTTGGTGTTTATTCTTTCTTTTTTGTATTTTATTCAAAATAGCAAAACTGCTACTGTAGAGAAGGGGCAGGTTTTATTCCTAATTTCATCAGCTGTTTTGTGGCTTTTGCTCAATGGCTATACCAAGCTCTATACAGTGCCGAGAACCTTGTCCTATACGCGTCATTTAGAAAATATTATAGTACATTCCAGCTTATTTCTTTTTGGGATTTATATTTTGGACAAATTGTCTATAAATCTCGATTTTAGAATAAATACATTTAGGCTGATTATTTATTTTTTAATAATGATTGTTGTGCTTAAAACAATCACTTACAGTCTGTTAAAGTATTATCGTTTATTAGGGAAGAATTATAGAAATATTATGTTTCTTTATGAAGACGAAAGCTCGGAACTGCTCAAAGAAACTTTACTGCAAAGAAAAGATTATGGTTACAAAATATTCTCTTATTCGGGTAGGGCAGAGGATATCTTTGCACTTGTAGAATTTTGGAAAGCTAAGGGAATAGATACAATGTTTATCCCTTCTCACAAGGATATGGATAACCGTTTATCTATAGAAGTGTTTGAAAAGGCAGAGGAGAATAGAGTTACGATAAATTTAATTCCCGAGATTTTAAGACAGGATTTTTTCAAGTATAACATTAGCTATTACGAAAATTTTCCGGTCTTGGTTCCAGTGAATTATCCGCTGGATATTTATAGCAATAAGTTTATAAAAAGAGTTTTGGATATACTTTTTTCTTTATTTTTCTTAATTTTTATCGGATTGTGGCTTTTCCCTGTTATTGCGGTTTTGATTAAGATTTTTGCTAAAACACCCGTATTATTTACCCAAAAAAGATATGGCTACGAAGGAAAAATTTTTGAGTGTTACAAATTCTGTACAATGAGGAATGATAATTCGTTGTTGCCCGAAGAGAGAGTAACTAATCTGGGTAAATTTCTAAGAAAGACGAGTTTAGACGAGCTTCCTCAGTTTGTAAATGTGCTAAGGGGGGATATGTCTATTGTGGGACCGCGTCCCCATATGCTTTCGGTAGATGATTTTTACAGTAGGCAGATTCGGCGTTACAAAATTAGGAATATGGTAAGACCTGGGCTGACGGGATTGGCACAAGTGAGAGGGCTTCGCGGAGATTTTGGTGATATGAATATTCGTATGAAGCAGCGTTTGCTTGCAGATATTTTTTATGTGAAAAACTGGAGCTTGGGTATGGATTTTATTATAGTTCTAAAGACAGTATTTTTGTTTCTTAAAGGAGATGAAAATGCACGCTGATTGTAGAATATTCGATTAAAAATACTAATTTCGCACCATGTTAAAGCTATTAAATAAATTTTTGTCGTCTATGGGAGAGTATATTCTCTTGATGGGCAAAACATTGAGAAGACCTCAGAAAGGGAGAATGTTTTTCAAACTCTTTATGAGGGAAATCAATGATTTAGGTGTTAATTCTTTTGGATTGGTTTTATTTACATCTATATTTGTAGGAGCGGTGGTGGCTATACAGATGTATAATAATTTTAAGTCTTCGTCTATACCTGTTCCGCCTAATTTTATAGGCTATGCTACCAAAGTAGTGCTTATTTTGGAATTTTCTCCTACGATTATCAGTCTTATTTTAGCAGGTAAGGTAGGGTCTTATATCGCATCAAGTATAGGAACAATGAGAGTTACAGAGCAAATAGATGCTTTGGATATTATGGGCGTAAATTCTCCTAATTTTTTGATTTTACCTAAGATTTTTGCGAATATATTATTTAATCCTGTCCTAATAGCCATCAGTATTGTTTTTGGTATTTATGGGGGGTATTTGGCAGGTGTGGCTACCGGAAACTGGACACAGAATAATTATATCGTGGGAATACAAATGTATATTCCTAATAAATTTATTTGGTATGCATTCTTTAAGACTGTCGTTTTTGCCTTTCTCATAGCTACTATTCCGGCGTATTTTGGGTATAATGTAAAAGGCGGCTCTTTGGAAGTAGGGCGTTCCAGTACTCAAGCGGTGGTTTGGACTATGGTTATGATTATCATCGCAGAGTTAATTTCAACCCAAATATTTTTGAGCTAATGATTGAGGTTAAAGATTTAAGAAAAAGTTTTGAAGATGTAGAGGTGTTAAAAGGTCTTTCTACGACATTTGAAACAGGAAAAATAAACTTGGTAATAGGGCAATCCGGCTCGGGAAAGACAGTATTTCTGAAATGTTTGCTCAATGTGTTCAACCCTACCTCGGGCTCTATCCTTTTTGATGGGAGAGACCTCGTGAAAATGGGAAGGGAAGAGAGGGAAGAAATCCGTTCGGAGATTGGTACTGTATTCCAAGGCAGTGCGTTGTTTGATTCGATGACGGTGGAGGAAAATATATCATTCCCGCTGGATATGTTTACCAATCTTACATTTACCGAAAAAAGAAAACGCGTAAAAGAGGTGATTGGTAGTGTGCATCTGGAGAATGCCAACAAAAAGTTTCCGTCTGAGATTTCCGGAGGGATGCAGAAGAGGGTTGCCATTGCGCGAGCTATTGTAAACAATCCGCGTTATTTGTTTTGTGATGAGCCCAATTCCGGTCTTGATCCTAATACAGCCATTGTAATAGATGATTTGATTAGGGAAATTACGGAGGAATATAACACCACCACGATCATCAATACCCACGATATGAACTCTGTACTCACGATAGGAGAGAAGATTGTCTATCTGAGAAAAGGCGTCAAAGAATGGGAGGGGAACAAAGATATCATTATCCACACGGAGAACCAACATTTGATAGATTTCGTTTACTCTTCTGCATTGTTCAAGCAAGTGCGGGCGACGATGCTTCAGAATAATGAAACAACCCTTAAAGGGAATAATAATGTAGAGATTTCTTAAGGCTAATGGTAAGGAGATTGTTTTTATTAATAATGTTGGGAATGCTCTTCACTTCGTGTGCAAGGGTAGGTTCGCCGGTGGGCGGAGACAAGGATACATTAGCCCCGAAATTTCTTAGCTCAAATATAGACAGCCCGAGGGTAAATGTTTCGAGAGACCTTAAAGAACTGAGGCTTAATTTTGATGAATATGTCACGCTCAAAAATCCTCAAACCCAGATTATCATCTCGCCACCCATTAAGAATATTAAAAAAATAATTCCAAGTAACTTGGCGAATAAATATGTCTTTATCCAATGGTCTGATACATTACGCGCAAACACCACTTATAGCTTCAATTTTGGAAATGCCATAGCGGATTACAACGAAGGGAATGTAGTGCCTTACTTTAATTTTGCTTTTTCCACAGGGGCAAAATTAGACAGTCTATACATATCCGGAATGCTTCGGAATGCAATGTTGGGGAATATAAAATCAACAAGTTCGGATAAGGATAAAAATTTCGTGGTGGGGCTTTACCAAGTGAAAGATACCATTAATTTTAGACAAAAGCCTTATTACATATCCAAAGCGGATAAAGACGGCTATTTCGAGCTGAACTATCTCTCGCCGGGAAAATACAAACTCATAGCCTTTGATGATGCCAATGGAAACTCTGTTTACGATCCTGATAAAGAAGATTTGGGGTTTATAAAAAATGATATTACCCTCGACAAAAGTATGAGTAAACAGGAAATAAAACTCTACCCGCCGCAGAAAAAATTAGTCTATAAAGATATGTCGGTAAGGGATGGTGGAATACTGATGCTATTTGAAGGAAATCCTAAAAATGTAAGTGTGAAACAAGTGGGAGGTACGATTAAAGATTACAAAATCACGCATAGCCCTTACTCGGATTCTGTGGGGATTTGGTTCAATGGGACGAAAGAACATCTACCGGCAGACAAGGGAACAATGCTTAAATTTAGCTACGATGATGGGCAAAAAAAGGATACGGTACAGATGTTTTATAAATCCAATCCTAAGGAAGATTTAGTCCTTGATAGGCATAATGGGGGGGAGATAGTACCGCAGTTACCATTGGTCATTAGTGCTAATATGATTCTGGATTCTATCAATACCAAGGATTGGATATTTAGGGAAGATAGTCTTGTTTCTCTACCATTTAGAGCGAAAATTGTCCCTGAAAATCCTTTTTTGGTAGCTGTAAATGCGGACTTCAAAAAAAATAAAAAATATACGCTTGTCATTCCTAAGGAGAGTGTGTTTTCGTTTTTTCAGGCTAATCAAAAAAATTACGCTTTTGAATTTAAAGTAGGAGACTCAAGAAATTATGGAAATCTGACTCTCAGACTTAAAAATATTCCTGATATGCCGTTTTGGATACAACTGCTTGACAATCAAGGTAAAGTAGTAACGGAAAGGAAAATAGAAAATAAGATAGAAGAGATAAAATATCAAACTCTGAAACCATCAGAATATTATGTGCGGATTTTGGTGGATAATAACAAAGATGGCTATTGGGAAACGGCAGATTTGTCTTCTAATACAGAAGCAGAGACCGTTTATCTTTTCTCTAAAAAAATAGAAGTACGGGCGATGTGGGACTTGGTGGAAAATTGGGATTTGCTATCCAAAGAAGCGGATGTTGCCAAGTTTTCTACCTTACAAGGAGAATTTGCACCCGCCAAGCTTTAGGTAGAAAACGGTAAATTTGATTTGAATATTAATTAATAAAACTAATTACGAGAATAGTGTCGATATGAAGTTGAGATTTTTGAGGATAATAGTGGGGATTGTATTATGCTCTTGTACGAATAAAGGAGGCTCGTTGTTTTCTGGGGCATCGGGTTTACCGAGCTATTCCGGTATTGATTTTGACAAAATATTTTCTCAGAAAGACAACACTTTTGAGCATAAAGACAGTATCCTTAGCGTTCTTAATACTTATTATCAAAAAATTTGGGAAGGGCGTCATCTCAGCGGAGGATTGCTTATTGCCAAAGGGGATAATATCATTTTTGAAAAATATAAGGGATATGCAAAAGATAACAAAAGAGAGCCAATAGGTAGAGACACCCCTATGCATATAGCATCTACATCAAAAACGATGACGGCTATGGCGGTAATGAAGCTGGTAGAAGCAGGAATAATAAATTTGAACCAAGCCTTGACGGATTATTTCCCAAACTTTCCATATAAAAAAGTTCGGATAATAGACTTGCTTACGCAGCGTAGTGGTTTGCCTAAATACGAGCATTTTGTAGAAGAGATAAAACCTGCACCGAAACAATTGAATAAAAAATTTCTTACCAATCAGGACATTCTTGATTTGATGGAGGCTTACAAGCCACCAATGGTGAGACCAGCAAATACTGGGTTTATGTATTGCAATACCAATTTTGCATTACTGGCTTTGATTATAGAGAAGGCGACCAAAGCTCCCTATCCGGAAGCGATGCAGGAGATTTTATTTAAGCCTTTGGGGATGAGCCATACATTTGTGTTTCAGGAGAAGGATATACCTACCGCCGCACAATCGTTTTATGCATCGGGGAAGCGGTGTCCATTGGATCGCTTAGATCTTATCTATGGAGATAAAAATATATATACGACTCCTCGTGATTTACTAAGATTTTCGCAGGCAATGTATTCTCCGAAGTTTCTTAATGAAGAGCTTAGAAAAAAGATATTTATCCCATACAGCAATGAAAAAAAAGGTATCAGAAACTATGGGATAGGGTTTAGGATGAAAATATACGATGGTGGGAGGAAGCTTGTTTATCATAATGGCTGGTGGCATGGAACAAACTCTGTTTTTGTTCATATGTTGGAATCCAAAACTACGATTATCGCAATAGGGAATAAGTTTTCTAAATCTATTTATACTGCCGAGGAGCTTTCTGGTTTGTTTGGAGATTATCCCGAAGAAAGAGAAGCTTTGTTATTAGCTTTGAAGGAGAAGAATGATTGATGGGGAGATTATATTTTTATTGACAAAATTACTATATTGGGCAAAATGAAAAAATTTTTTAGAATCTTAATTGGGGTATTTGCGGGGCTGGTTTTGATACAGCTTATTCCCGTAGATAGGGATAATCCGCCGGTAAATGAGAAAGACAATTTTGTAACGATTTACAAAACTCCGCCTCAGATGGTTTCTATATTGCGTAATGCTTGTTACGATTGTCATTCTAATGAAACCGTTTATCCTTGGTATGCTTATGTGGCACCTGTCTCATGGTCTATAAAACACCATGTGAACAAAGGGAGGGAGCATCTTAATTTTTCTACTTGGGGAAGTGCCAATGCCTATCTGAAAAAAAGTGCGTTGGAACATAGCATAGAGGAGCTTCAGGAGCTGGGAATGCCGCCGATAGGCTATATCTCTCAGCACCCCAAAGCTAATCTCACCACGCAGCAAAGAAAATTATTGGAAGATTATTTCCGTACATTGCTGGATCAGGGAGCTTACTAAGGTTTTAACATAGAGTATACTCTATACTTTTAAAGCTAAATATTTTCTATTTACCAATAAAAAACACCCCCGAGTATTCGAGGGTGTTTTGGGGGAATAAGATGTAAGAGGGGGTAATTACCCTAGTGTTACCCAGCTAGAGCCATTACAACCTTCAAATTTATGATTATCCCTATTATACCTTATAACTCCCT
>NZ_FNAS01000017.1 GCF_900101995.1 Riemerella columbipharyngis
AGAAGCATTATCATATTAAGTATAATGATAATGAATTTGCTTTGGGATGAAATTATATCAATCGAATAGAAAACTTTGGAGGCTTTGTAAGGTGCGGTTGTCTCGGTTTAGAGGCATTCATAAACACAAATTTTACTACCTAAAGGAATATAAATTTAGGTACAATAACAGAGATAAAAAATTGTATTTTTGTCTGTAAAAAATTGATACAAAAAAGCCGCTTAAATTATGTTGAACTAAAACTTTATCAACAGCAATATGTTTTCTATTTATAGATACAAAATAGAAGAGTTTGACAAAGTATATATCATCCCTAAATAGTAGGGCTACTTAAGCTTTGAAAGCTACACTGAATTTTTTCTGTTTTTTCAACTTAACCCGTGTCTGATTTTTGGAGAATATTATATTATGAGAGTTTTTGTTTTTTTATTTAGTGTTTTATTGGGTATTGCAAGCTGCTCATCGGGTATGCCTGCTTTTCAGGAATTGCATAGGCGTTGGTCGGTTATCAAAGTTGAGGGGATAGACGGATATTCTATTAAATATAACGACATAGACCTTAGCCCTACTATGACCAATGCCAATCAGTATTCGGGATATATTGCTTCATCTAAGATTATTTTTACGGCAATATTCGGCAAGGGACATCATTTTGAAATAAAAAACATAATTCTTGTGAGGAACGACGAAAGCCGCCATACCGAAATTTCTACTTTTATTAAAGAATTAGCAATAATGAACTATTATACTTTGAAAGATAATATTCTGATTTTTTCGAATAATCAGATGCATAAAAAAATTGAAATGAAAGCCATGAACTAATCTTCGTATCGTTTTAGTAAATCTTCTTGGCGTAGTTTTCGGAAAATATTGGCAAGTGTAAGCACATCTTTTTCACAGTAGGCGGTGATGCGTGCTATATCTCTGTCTTTGTAGTAAACTTTTGCCACCATAGAGCCATCTATATCATCTTTGGGCGTAGGTACTCCGAAGAGATGAGCCATCAGTTCCAGAGAGATAAAAGATTTGTAATCCCCGAATTTCCAAAGTTCCATAGTATCTATGTGAGGAATTTCCCAAGGTTTTTTACCGAACATTTGGAACGGCACGGGCGGCATCATTCCGTTGATAAGAAACCTTCGGGCAATCCACGGAAAATCAAATTCTTTACCGTTGTGAGCACAGATGAGTACATTCTGCAGCCGGCTGCTATTGAATATTGCCCCAAAATCGTGAAGCAGCTGGTATTCATTATCCCCGGCAAAACTTTTTATTTTAAGTCTTCCATTGCTTTCTATCATTCCCACGGATATGCAGATGATTTTCCCAAACTCTGCCATCACTCCCGCACGCTGGGTATAGAATTCCGCTTCGGAAAATTCTTCCTTTCTTTGGTTTTTGGTTTTTTTATCCCAAAGTTTTTTTTCGGTGTCCGACAGTTCTTCCCAGTTCTCAGCCATTGGAACCGTCTCGATATCCAAGAAAAGTATACGTTCTATGGGAATGTGCTGTATCATCGCTCACTATGCTTAAAGTTCTTAAAACTGATATCCTAAACCTACGGTGAATAGGCTTGGCCTGTTGTCGTATTGGATTTCTTGGTTGGCTACTTCGTCTATGTATTTTCTTTGGTCTTTAGAAAAAGCGCCTTCATAGCGAGCGTTTAAGACATAGTTTGATAGTTTTACATTAACCCCGAACTGATATCCCATCGTAAATGCTTTGGATTTTTTTTCTTGGAAATCGCTGAATTTACTATCGGAGGTAATGTTGTAAGACGCCACAGATCCGGTAAATGCGGTAAGAGTACTTCCTACAATGTTGTAACCCAATAGCACAGGTACATCAAAACGATTGTATTGGGCTTTAAGCTCCACATCACCTACTTTCGTTTTGTTTGTAAAATGGGTAAAGTACACCTCCGGCATTACGAAAAGGGAAGTTACAGGCAAATCCACTTTTGCAGAGAGTCCTACATTAAATCCGGAAAGATTTTGCCCTTTTTCGCTAATGCTTTCATTTACTGAACTTTTTAATGCTTTCCAACTCGAGGAACTTGCATTAAGTACAGCATTGGTTCTAAAACCAAAACCTACCTGAGCCATCATCAAAGAAGAGGCTCCGACAGCTAATATTAATGCTAATTTTTTCATTGTATATAAATTATTTCAGATGCAAATTTAATGTTTTTAAGCATATGGTTTTCTATTTCAAAGTGCTTAATGATAGCTTTGGGTTAATATTTCGTATGCAGCTCATTTTTACACAAATGCCAGCTGTTAATCAAAAGATATACGACTACTCCTGCCAAATTCAGCAATAAGGTAGGCAGGATATTAAGCCCGTTGTGTATGGATAAAATAGGAATGGCGGTAATGGTAAATGCCACAAGAAGTGTATAAAAAAGAGAAATACTTTTACCCAAAATCAATAATCTGGATAGCGTATTGAAAAATAAGAATACCCCGATAGAGAGACTCAGAACAGTAATGGCAAGGTACGGCGAAACAGCATGTGAGGAACCATCGGTGTGTCGCAATGCATCTGCCACCAACTCCAGTCCGGCACCTACGGCCGCTACGGAAGTAAATATAAAGTAATGCCCATAGCCGAAAATAAAAGCAATATTTTGTGCCCGCTTTTTTTCTAATATTTTTCCCCAAGGGGTTTGGAAATAAATCCACCAAAGCAGAAAAACAATCATCACGGTGCTAAACCCTATTGGAATGATGACATTCATCCAGCTCTCGCCACCCTCCACCAATACTTTTAGTGTGTTGCTAATCCCCATCAGCCCTTCTCCCAATACGATAATCAGCAGCAGGCCGTAGCGCTCTGCAATATGGTGAGGGTGCCATGTGGTGGTCAGCTGCTTGCCTTCCGCCCAATAAGGCACATATATTTCCGCAAAAATAAGAACATATATCAGCCATTGTTGGATTTCTATCGGCGAGAGGAAAAAACCTATCCAACAAATCTGGACTACAGAAATTCCTAAAGCGTATCGTTTACAGGCTTTTCTGTATTTTTTATCTTCTTTCGCCGCTCTCAGCCATTGGAAAATCATCGCGATACGCATAATGATAAATCCGACAAGCCCCAGACTGTAAATAGGATGCTCCGAAAACTGATAGCTGAGCCCTGCCGCAAAAATCAAGGAACCGAGCATCTGTACCATCGTGAGAAGCCGGTATTTTGTGTCATCGGTGTCATAGGCAGAGGCAAACCATGTAAAGTTTATCCAAGCCCACCAGAGGAAAAAGAATCCCTGAAAATACAGTATAATGCCTGTAGTCATATGGTGTTCCGCCAAAGAGTGATGCAGTCCTTCCACTGCGGCGGCAATGGCAATCACATAGACCAAATCAAACAACAGCTCCAGCGGTGTAGAAGCTCTGTGCTTTTCGTTAAAATCCCTGCCGGACATTACCCTGTGTATTCCTATTTTCATAGTTCACATTATGTAAATTTATTATTCTCTTAGTATTTTTATTCTATTATCTTCCCATATTCTAATGACCGAAGAGCAGCTCCATTGGGAGATTTTGTCGGTATTATTAGCAACAATATAATCAACTTTATTTTTCAGTTCTTCACTAATGTCAGCAAACTTCAGCGGGCTTTTATCACCGGAAAAATTAGCTGAAGTAGATACCAAAGGGACATTTATTTTTTGGATTATTTGGCAGCAAAAGTGGTCTTTTACCAAGCGTATCCCTATGCTGCCATCTTTCGCTAATAGATTTTCGGCTATCCCTTTCGGGGTGTCGTAGATGAGTGTCACGGGTTTTTCGCTAAGGTCTATGATTTCCCAAGCCATTTCGGGAACATTTACCAATTCTTGTAAACGCTTTTCCGTATCTACCAAAACTATCATGGGCTTAGACGCTTCTCTTTTTTTGATTTGATAGACTTTTTCCACTGCTTGGGGATTAGTCGCATCACAGCCTATTCCCCAGATGGTGTCTGTAGGGTAGAGAATGGTACCTCCGGATTTTAGAGTTTTTAGAAGCTCATCCATTGGGATATTTTTACATTTTGATGGCAGATTTGTCTGCAAATTCTTCAGCCATTTGTTCTATCCATTCTGCTACATCATCTTCTCCCGTAGCTCTTTGGTAGGTTTGCCCCAGGGAGATGAATATCTGATGGAAAAATCTTTTCATATGGTCTACCGGCATATCCTTAGTCCAAAGGTCTATTCTTAGGGCTTCCATTGTTTTGTCATCCCAAACGGAAATCATTGTCGCTTTTGTTTCATTATCTTTTACGCCACCGTCTTCGGCATTCCAAGTGATTTTTTCGGGGATATGATTTTCATCTAACTCTACACTGATTGTGATATTTGTTTTTCGCATATTATGGGGTGTTAGTCATTTTGTTCTGCTCTATATTCAGAGGTGTTGAAAATATCTTTGGCATTCATCCTTAGGAATTTCTTTATCGGAATTTGTGGTTTTATTTTATAAAACTTTTTACAAATTTGCCAGCCTATGAAAACGCCCAGCTGTGGTGAGGACTCATTGTCTACCTCTGTATAAAATTTTGAAAAAGGTCCTGGGGCAATGAATCTGTTGTAAAGAAGAGTATCATCGCTAAAAACCAGATCTTTTTCTACAAAAAAATTCCAAATATCTTGTTCATTGGCTTTAGCCCATTGGTATTGTTCTTTTGTATAATTGATTTTAAGATAATCCGGGGTATCCGGAAGGAATGCGTCTTGCAAGAGCATTAGTTTTCCTTCATAGATTAAAAGGTTTAGGAATTTCTGGTGCTGTGTTTCCATTGGGACGGTCTGTTCTGCCATTACAAAAGTTACTTTTGGGATAATATTTTGCGGATTCATTGATTTTTGAAGATAACGCTCTAATCCGTTATAAAAGTGGTTTCTATCTCCCAAAAATGCAGATAAGTCTATAAATAAAAAGTTCTCTTCCCGCTGATAAAACACCGGTATATCAATTCCTTGAAGCCCAGAAGAATAAAGGAATACTTTCGGATTTTTGAATTTTGGGAAGTAATATTTTATATGGGCAAAAAGATTAGCCAGATCTGTACTTAATTTTTTTTGATTGATTTTTCCTGCAGCTTCTTTATAGATTGCTATTTCTGTAGAGTCTTTGCGGCGTTTTACAAAATCCTCATCAGAAACAGTGCCCTGAAACCAAGGATATTCCTGTTTGAACGATTGCAACGGATAATCTTGGTCGTAAAATGATTTTGATATATCTGTGATTTCTACTTTTTCTACGGGGTGTTTTAGTTCTATATTCCAAGGGTTTTCATTTTTCTTGCTACAAGAAAACACAAATAACAACATATACAAAAGTAAAAGAAAAAACTTTGGTTTCATTGTTTTAGTAGAAAATTTATTTTGCAAAAGTAAGAATTAATAAGATTAAAAATCAATATGGTCATCATACGCGTTCCAATTCATCGGTATTTATTTGGGTTTTGAAGGTACCGTAGTTTACTATGGCTCTGTTTTTAGATACTTTTTCTATCGTTCCCACGCTTGTACTTCCTATTATTCGCACGCGTTGTCCTTCTTTCAGCCATACGGCTCTTTCTTTTCTTCTTTTTTCTTCTATTTTTTCATTGGTTTCGGCTATTTTTTCTTTGATGTCTTCGCGTTTCAGCTGCTGGGTGATTTTTCTTTTTACGATTTTTAGTTTTTTGTTTTCGTCTTTGTCGGTGCCTAATTTTCTATATTTTTCTTGCTCGAGAATTTTCACAAAATCTTTTACAATATCCTTCCGAGATTTTCCTTTCACATAGCTGTCTATGAAAGCTTCTATTTTATTCCCAAACTGGAGTTTTCTATGCTCTTCTTCGTAGAGTTTTTGGAAATTGAATAGCTTTTGCTCCAGTTGTTCGTTGAGTTTTTGTAGGTTTTCCCGTTTATCCTCT
The DNA here is from genome assembly GCF_900101995.1 of Riemerella columbipharyngis. Lineage (GTDB taxonomy): Bacteria > Bacteroidota > Bacteroidia > Flavobacteriales > Weeksellaceae > Riemerella > Riemerella columbipharyngis. Next base: position 5,911 of record NZ_FNAS01000017.1, read on the forward strand.
ACAGATTCTTTTTTTTGAGAAAGGTCGGTTTTTAACTTTTCTACTTCAAATTTTTCTTGTTGTAGTTTTACAATGGTTTTATCCAGATTTACCACATCTTTTTCCACTTTTTTCTTAGCCGATTTAATGATGAACCAAGGGATCTTATTTTTCTCTGCCACCTCGAAGGTAAACGAGCTACCCGCCTGCCCTACCTCTAATTTATAGAGCGGCTCTAAGGTTTTTTCATCAAAGAGCATCGCGGCATTCTGAGCGTGAGGCAATTGCTCCACTACCAATTTGATATTGGTGTAATGCGTAGTAATGATGGCAAAAGACTGTTTTCCGTAGAAAAATTCTAAAAAGCTCTCCGCCAAAGCCCCTCCCAATTCGGGGTCTGAACCGGTACCAAACTCATCTATGAGTAAAAGCGTATGCGGATCTGCTTTACGAATAATACGAGACATTTTTTTTAACCTTGATGAATAAGTAGAAAGATGGTTTTCAATAGATTGATTGTCGCCGATATCCGTCATTATTTTTCTAAAGAAAAACATCTCCGACTTTGGATGGACGGGCACTAAAATTCCGCTCTGTATCATCAGCTGCAACAGCCCTAAGGTTTTTAGGGTGATAGATTTTCCACCGGCATTCGGTCCGGATATACAGATTATTCTGTTGTGTTCGTTAAGGATTAAAGTCTGCGGATAGATGGATTTCTGCTGTTCGTGGTTTTTAATCCAAAGTAGGGGATGGTAGGCATCTATCAGTTTAAGTGTTTGGTGTCTGTTGATTTTTGGTAATACTCCACCTATTTTTTCGGCAAATTTTGCTTTTGCCCTCGTTATATCCAAGTTAAATATATAATCTTGATAATCAGATAGTTGAGGTTGGAAAATGCTAATTTCTGCCGTAAGGGTTCTTAGAATTTTATCAATTTCTTTTTTTTCTTCCTCTAAGTTTTCTCTAAGTTTGAAATAATGTTTCACGACAGAATCCGGCTGAATGTAAGTGATAGAGCCGGTTTTGGACACGCCTAAAATTCGTCCGGAAACACGCTTCTTGAATCCCGATTTTACCGCTAATACCCTTTGGTCTTCCAAAATGGTCTCTCGGATTTCATCTAAAAAATCGCTCTGGGCATAAGCATTCAATGCTCTGTTGAAGTTTTCATCGATGTTCTTTTTAGCGATCTGAATATTGTCTCTTAGTAGTTTTAGGGTAGGGGAAGCCTCGTTTTTCACCTCTCCAAAACGATTGAAAACACGGTCTATCTTTTCAATGATTACTTTTTGAAAGTCCAGAGTCATTACCTCCGTAGTTAGAGAGGGGAATATATCCGAAAACTGAGGAAAGAATTTTTGGAGTCTTCCGATTTGCTCGGTCAGGTTTTTTATTTTGATGAAAGCTTTATTTTCCAGTCGGAAATTCTCTATGAGCATCCATTTCAACTCTTGGTCTATGTCCTCAAATTCATTGAAAGGAATGGCGTTTTCGCTCTCGAAGCTGCTTAGAAATTCCGAAGTTTTTTTTAATGCCAAAATAGCCTTAGAAGGGACTGTCGGTCTTAGACTTGAAATTCTTTCTATGGTTTTCTCGGAGAATGCATACGGCGAAATTTCCGCGAGTAGTCGCGGAAATTCCAATTCTTCTAAACTGTCTTGTGTAATCTGCACCCTGCAAAATTACTGAGAATTTTTGGAAAAATTAGGTCAAATGTATGAAAATATAATCGGGTAGATTTAGCCATCGAATCTCACATTATGATAAAACAGCCATAGAGGATGTCCAAAATCTTGATCTTGATAAAAAAGCCTAAAGAAAGATATTATTGAGCGAAAAAATAAAATTTATTATTTTCGCATATCATAACAAATGCTTACATTATGGATATTTGTTTTTGGGTTTTCGTTCATTCTTTCAGGAATTAATCCTAAAGATTATTTCACTTGGGTTTTAGAAGTTTTTCCTGCATTGATTGTTTTTTTTATTTTAACATTAAATTATAAAAATTTTAAGTTTTCTAATTTCACCTATGTTTTTATACTTTTACATTTTTTGATATTACTTGTAGTTACTTGTAGGAGGACATTACACACACGGTGAGGCTCCTTTTTTTCAATGGTTAAAAGGAGGCAGGGTATCATGATAGAAATAATTATGACAAATTAGGACATCTTGCACAGGGTTTTGTGCCTGCTCTTATTATGCGTGAAATTTTTATCAGAAAAAATGTGGTAAATAAAGTAAAATGGCGATTTTGGATTATCGTTTTGTCCATGGGTGGGATGAGTGCTTTATATGAAATTTTAGAATGGTTTATCTCTGTAAATACAGGAGAGCGAGGTGCTTATTTTTTAGGAACTCAAGGCTACATTTGGGATACTCAGTCGGATATACTGATGGCTTTTATAGGTGCGGTTTTGGCGCTTATTTTTTGTGGTAAATATCAAGATAAATATATTAATTGATATATTGTATATATTTGTGATATAATTAATCTTATATTTTTTACATTGAGCTCTTGTAATAGGTATAAATAGATATCGTATGAATAAAAATTTGATATTCAAAAATATAAAGTTTAGTGTGTTGGCTTACATTGGTATTAGTGTATTTCAATTATTGGTAAGTCTATGCTCTATGGAAGAGAAAATCAATCATTTTGCATTCAAAAATAGCGTTTTTTACCTCAATCATCAGCAATTAGGCTATGGTATTAAGGAGTCATTAGTATTCTTGTTGATACTGACAGGTGCATTCTATCTATTAAATGCGAGAAGACAACCCGCGGCAAAATAACCAACAAAAATGCTACTTTGTAGAGAAGTGGTATTTTTGGAATAGATATATCGGGCTAAATACTACACGAAGCGTAAAAGCCAAATACAACCCAATACTTGAAAGAATTAATTTCGTGTGATTAATATGAAAAACGAATATCCTTCTTCCAAGATGAAAATTATCTCTCGGGTTAGCCCAAATAGCGGGCTATTTTTAGTGCTAAAACAGCAGAAAGTATATACTTATGAAAATATACTCTGATAATAGAATTACGATTGGTTTGGGCATAGTAATCTTAGATTACGAAATCTGTATTTAGTGAAAATATACGGCTTTCTATTTAGCGGGGAGACTGCTTAGCAAACCATTCCACAAATTTTTTGATGCCTGTTAGAAAATTAGTTTTAGGGGCGTAGCCTATAAGATTCTTTGCTTTTGAGATATCGGCATTGGTTCTTTGGACATCGCCGGGCTGCATAGGGAGTCTTTTTTTGATGGCTTTTTTATTGAGTACAGATTCTATTGTAGATACCATCTCGTTGAGCGAAATAACTTCGTTTTCCCCCAGATTGATAATCTCATAAACACCGAAATTCTTTTCTATATAGTCGATTGATTTTAAAATTCCGTCAATAATATCATCTATATAAGTGTAATCTCGTGCTGTATTACCATCACCATAGAATGGAATTTCTTGATTTTCGAAAATCAGTTTGGTGAATTTATGTATTGCTAAGTCCGGACGCTGTCTCGGTCCGTACACGGTGAAAAACCTCAGCTGAATCATATCAATATCATAAAGATGATGATAAGTGTGCCCTATGATTTCGCCGCATTTTTTTGTAGCGGCGTAAGGAGAAATAGGATTGTCCACAAAATCCGTTTCGGAAAAAGGAATTTTCTCATTGTTGCCATACACGCTTGATGATGATGCACAAATAAATTTTTTAATGCCAAGGGTTTTGCAGAGTTCCCACAGGTTCATAGTTCCTTGTATATTTACCGCTTCGTACTCCATAGGGCGGGCGATAGATGGACGAACCCCCGCTAACGCTGCGAGGTGGATGATGGTATCGGGCTGGTGTTTGCGGAAAATTTCTTCCAAACCTTCTCTGTCTCTTAAATCCTGACGGTATAATCGGTAAGTGTCTGATGCCGTTTCTGATACTATCTTTTCGATGTCTTCGTCTTTGGAGTGGTATTGAAAATCGGGGTTTTGTCCTAAGGACTCTAAAGTGTTTCTTATCTTTATTTTATAGGAATAAAAGTCGTCGAAGTTATCAATATTAATAACGGTATGTCCTTTTTTCAATAGTTGTTCCACCAAGTGTGAACCAATAAATCCGCTTCCTCCTGTAACTAAATATTTCATTTTAATGACTTACTTGAAAAAAATAATTTAGCAAATATAATCATATAAAGTAAAATAGAAGTGCCAATATGTTCTAAAATTTAAGATTTTAAGGCGGTAAAAATTATTAAGACTTAATAGAGTTTTACTAATTCAAAAAAATGTTATAGTATTTATTAAAAAACTGTGTCCATAAAATTTATAGACACAGTTTTTATTAAAATTACTTATTATTTTTTTATAAGAGTTTGACTGGCAATTATTTTACCATCTTTGACAATTTTTACAAAATAACTTCCCATAGGGACACTTGATAGACTAAAATCTTTCCCTCTTTTATTAATTATGATATTTCCTAAACTATTTGTTACAATAATATAGTAATTATAATCAGTATCAACTGCGTTAGTTCTATTAATATTAGAGCCTCTCATATAAGGAAAAGGATTTCTATCTATTGGGCAATGTGGATCATCAATTATTCTTCTTGAAACAGTATAATCATTACCTCTAACCTTTGTAATCATATAAAAATCATTACATCTTTTTTTTGTTGGATGTATATGCGTTGCTTCAAAATCTTTTCCACATTTATTTGTTGCCTCTACTTCTACTCTAAAACCTTTACTATTATAATTAGGAAATATAGTAAAGTAATCATATCCATATCTCATTGCTCCCGTGTCCATTCTTTTCCATATAACATTCTCTGATGTTAAACCTTGATCTTCTAAACTAGCCTCTCTATCTAGGGATTCTACATTATAAGTAACATAATTTGTATTATCCGGCTCATCCACAATAGTAATACGAGGATTTCCTATCCATATTCTTTTTTTGATAGTATTACTTTCATTATCTCCATATAAACGGGCTTGTAATTCTACTAATCCGCTAACTCTCGGTTTTGGTGTAAAACTAATTTGAGGTTGATTAGTAGGACTTGTGATATCAATAAGATTAGAACCTTTATTTACTGACCAATATATATATGGAGCAAAACCAGTCGTATATACGGCATTTTTATTTTCACATTGAATATCTTCTCCTCCAATTTTTATTTTACTACCACATAGATAACTAGCTGTTAGTTTTTTATCCTGTAGAACAGGATCTTCCGAAAGTTGGTTGATAATAAACTGACCGTTTCTATCGCTGAAATTAATATGAAAATTATTGTTTTTATTCTCGTGATCAAATTCTTCACTATTTACTACTCGCTCTGCTACAAAATTCGCAAAAGGAGTGTCATTAATGTCATCAACTGGTGAAAATGATTTCTGATAATCTTCTTCTGTAAGTATTTTATTCCCTTTTTTATAATCTAAAGCACTAGGGGTTGGAACAAATGAAAAATAATTTGTATTAAAATCCCCTTTAATAAACTTAGGTAAAGCTATCTTTGGAAATTTAAACTTCCCTCCTCCATACTTATCTATTGACAAGATACCTCTTGGTTGATAGTTACTTCCTGATAGCAAAGTATTTTGTGCTTTGATAAACCAAAGAATATCTTTTCTATATACAATTTTACCATTATACAATTCTTTGTTTTCATTAAGTTTTGTCATAGGTCTTACCACAAAATCATAGTGATATCTAGATCTTCCGGGTAATGCAGATAAAATAATTTGTCCTAAATCAATCTGAAGACCTCCTAATAATATTCCCACAGGGTCTATGAACCAACCTTTACTTGTAGCGTGCATAGTTACTAAGTCTTGTATGTTTTGATCTGTACCACATTCGCTACCATTGGAAATGGCTACATTCCTGGTCTTCTGAGGATAGCCTTTGGCTTTAAGGGTAGCCTGCCAAGCATTATGAACAGAGTTATCAATGTTATAGTTTTTATCTACATAATTAATAAGCATTTGCCTTGAAGCTGGAGTATCTGCTACGGTAAATACTTCACTTACAGGAACACCAAAAATAACTGGACTTACAACATAATTTATCCCTGCAACAATAGGCGATTTAAGAAATGTTTTTGACATATTTCTTAACATATATTGAACCCCTAACGGCGTATTAGCTCCAAGATAAGGAGAATCGTGAGAAATAAATAGTTTTGTGTCGTGATTTTCTCCCTTATCTTCCATATCTTTTAAAGCATATCTTGCCACTAATCCACCCATACTCTGCCCTAATACGATATTTTTCTCTGTTCCCACTTTATGTTGGTTTACCCATCGTATAGCTTTTTTTAGAAGTTCGGCATTATTCTGTATATAGGTTGTGCCAATACCGAAATCTACATAAATAACATCATAGTCTTCTAGTTTATATTTTAAAGGTGTTGAACCATTTTTAACACTAATAAAAAAGCTATTAATAGTATTTTCTCCTCCATCTTTTCTTGGTGCTGTAATATGCCCCGAATCAAAACCTTCTACCACTATAAATGGTTATTTTATTTTATTTTGTCCTGTACGATATTTTATGTATAGTGTTAATTTGGGTCTATTAACTACCATAGGAGGAAAAGGAATGAAATACTGGAAGTTTTCTAATTGTATCCTTTTATACCTATACATTGTTCTTGAAGTAGTGTCATTATTTTCATCTAACACATATTTCCCCAAATCATCCGTAATTGAAAATTTATTTTTGGAGTATAATATTTGTCCATTAGTTAATGTAAGTTTGTAAGTCCAAGTATATTCTCCTATAGCAGGATAGCTTACAAGCATTGGCTGTTCAGCGTTTACTGTTTTAAAATTTTCGTTATCGGAAAACTTTACTTCTAATTTAGAAATTTCATTAGCATAATTACTTTGGAATAATTCCTCAGGAAAAGTTACTTTAAACTTAAGTTTGTTATGCGAATTGGCTATAGGTGCCATAGCAAATACCTTTTCTATCTCATAAGGATTTTGCCACACCCCATTAACATATAAATCTTTTACCGTCTTATCAGAAGTTATTGTGAGTGTTCTTGTAGAAACATTAGCAGTTCTATTTTCTGACGATTTTGATTTTATCAAAAATTGATCGTTATTACTTTCTGAGAATTTGTTATATTTATAATATACCCCTGCAACAGGAAGTATATCAATACTTTGAGAATTAAACCATTCGTTATGAAAATCAGCCGGAGGTTTCATTGTTCCTCTATTAGATGATATCTTACTCATCACAATGGTATTGTATATATCTCCTACTATTTTAGCATTTGTATATGAACTATCGGTAGGAGTTCCATTGTATTTCTTTAAATCAGCAAATTCTATAGCCGCATCTAATAATAAGCCTGTCTGTATTTTAGATTTGTCCAAATTTCTAAATACATTTTGTATAGTATTTTCTTCTACGACAGCCTCTTGTGGTAATGAAAGACTTCTCGTAGAATATACATCTCTAACTTGTGCATTAGAGACAGTAGATATGGCAATTCCTAATGCAATAAATAGTTTTGTTTTCATAATTATAAGAATTATAATAGTAATTAGAATCTGTGATCAAACCTACCGTCTTTAATATGGACAACATTTCCATCTTCATCTATAGCATCAAACTCAAATAGTCCTGATACAATCTGTTTTTCGGTATCTAAACGAGTAATTTTTATTTTACCGGTATAGTTTTTATTATTAGTTCTATAATATGGTCCAGTAAGAATATTATTTTCGTATTCTGCCGATCCTCCCTCTGCATTTATCGAGTCATTAATTTGTGTAAGGCTATATTCTTTATTTAATTCTAAATTGATTTTTTTTAGCTTTATAATTATATCACTTTTTTCGCCAACTCCACCTCTTACACTTTGTAAATAAATATAAATATCAGAATAGCCTCTGCTAACACTCACTCTCGTTGCAACCAATTGATTATAATGTTTAGTCGCAACCCATACTTTGCCATCTACCAAACATCCGCCAGTATTTTCACCAGTCTGAGTAGCCGGTGGCAGGATGTTGGGATTAGCATCTCTCTGTCGGCATCCGGTAAGTAATAGACTTACAAATGCCATTAAAAATAAATGTTTCATAATAATGTATTTTTGTTTGTGGTAAAGTTAAACAAACTAAATATTCTGTGCAATAAATATATGAATTAAATATTGTAACGGATATTATATACAAAGTTCCGGCATTGGTTGGCGGTGTAATCGAGGTATTTAGACAATGCAAGTTGAGCAGAGGAACAGAACCCAAGGATTTCGGTAATCTCCAAAATCTTGCTATCTCAAATCTAAAAATCTTATCACCAGCGCTTTTCCTGCGTGAGGGATTGGCTCATTATTTTTTAGTTGGCTTTATCGGTTTCGCCGAACCACTACGCTAGGTTAGATTTAAGGAAAAAGGAAATGACATTTATTTTTATTCGTTCTTTTGTCTTGAAACAAAAGAACCAAAAGTTCAAGGCTTGGAATCTCAGCTAAAACTGAGCACCAAAAGCGTTAAGAAAGATTTACTGTTTGAGCGAGGCACGAGCGAGTTCTAAATCTTTTAGCTTTTGGTGCTCAGTTTTTTAACGCTTGCGATTCCCAGGCTAAAGACAGTGCGTATAAAGTTTGTACATAACATTTTGACCTACGGTTGGACTTGGCGGTCGGTAGACTTTTTCTTTCATGGTTCGCTCTCATTTTTCAATGCATACGCTTCCGTGGGCTTGTGCGTAGGCTGCGTGAGGGATAGAGCCGGCATCTTTTTTTTGAGGAACGAAAAAAAAAAGATATAGGCGAAAGGCCGACGGCAAACCTGCGGTTGGCAGACTTTTTCTTTCACGGGAATGTTCTCTTGGGCTTAGGCGGGTGGCCGCATGAGGGATAGAAGCGAAAAGCCCACAGCGAGGTACGAGCGAGGACTTGCAGCGGATAGCCCGACGGTGGCGAGGCTGCCAAGTGCATAGGAGAGCCGGCACGCCCAAAAAAATAAAAAAATCTACTGCGGAATGTGGATTGAATAATGGTGAAATAAATTCTCTGTTTTTATTTTTTTAACTAATTTTACCTAACTATAGGATTAAAGGTTTGAAATTCGTTTATTTTGCAAAATAATAATTAAGTTGAGCTATGAAAATACTTTTAGCATCGCAGTCTCCCCGAAGAAAAGAATTACTTGAGTCTTTAGGTTACCCTTTTGAGGTGGTTTCTATAAACCTTGAGGAAGTCTATCCCCAGGACTTGCCGGTGCAGGATATAGCGGGATATTTGGCAGAGCTGAAAGCCAATGCTTATACCGCTTTGGAGGACGATGAAATACTTCTCACGGCGGATACCATTGTGGTGGCAGATGATGAGATCTTGGGAAAGCCTAAAAATCGTGGGGAGGCAGAGAATATGCTGAGGCGATTGTCGGACAGAGTGCATCGTGTTTATACGGGGATATGTCTTAGGCATAAGGATAGAACAATCACAAAAACCGATGTTGCGGAGGTCTTTATGTCATCATTTTCGGATGAGGAAATAGATTATTATATTGATAAATTTCAGCCTTACGACAAGGCGGGGGCTTATGGCGTGCAAGAGTGGATAGGTATGGCGAAGATTAACAGGATAGAGGGGAGCTTCTATACGATAATGGGGCTGCCTACGCACTTGGTTTATTCTGTGCTAAAAGATATGATTCCTAAAAAATGATTATTTTTACCAAAAATTTATAATAAAAAACAAATAAAATAGTTATCTAAGACATAGATGAAAAAATATGATTACTACCTCATAGCGGTAATATCGGTATTGGCAGTAGGCTGTTCCGCAAAAAAGAACGCGGCATCCAGCAGAGTGATGCAGCCTTTCTTTACCTATTACAATACGCTCTTTAACTCCAAAGATGCTTTGGAAACGGAGACGAATAATAGAGATAAGACCCACAAAGATAATTTCTATGAGCCTTATATTTCGATATTTACATACGAAGATGATGCAAGAAAAGAAAAAGACGGAGGGAACACTCAGGCAGCAGACTTTTCTCCAGAGGAAAATGGCGGAGATAATGCTTTCATACCTCCGAGAAGAGAGAGAATAAAAGATATAGATTTGTCCCCCGATGAAACCCCTTCGCCAAGAAACAATAAGCGTACGGTAACGATACTCCAAATAGCAGAAGCTAAGGCTCTTAAAGCGATCGCCCAGCACTCTATGCTTTTTCGCGGAGAGGAGAAAAACAAGGAAATATTTAATGCAAGTATCCTCCTTTGTAAATCGCGGCTCTATCAAGGCAAATATTTACAGGCATTAGATGCTCTTAATTATATTTTCTCTCATATGAAGAATGATAAGAGAATGCCTTTGGCAAAGATTTATCAGGCGAAAATCTATACTAAAATGAAAGATTACTACCGTGCCGATGAAATTTTTAAAGCATTAGAATCCGAAAAGCTTAAAAATAAATATGCCCGTACTTTATCAATATTTAACGCCGAAAATCTTTTGGCTTGGGGTAAAAAAGAGGAAGCTGCAGATGAATTGTCTGCCGCTTATGCATTGAATAAAAACAGTAAACTGAGAAGTAGAATCGCTTTTCTCCGAGGACAGATTTTATTGGCTTTGGGAAAAAATGAGGAAGCACGGGAAAGTTTTTCGACAGCTTATAAAAAAGCAAATGATTTTGAGTTTGAAGTAAAATCTATGATAGAGATAGCAAAATCTTACAAAGCTCAATCCGATGATTATGAAGCCGCCGAGCGTTACCTCGAAAAGATAGGAAGTAAGGGCATCTATAAGTCTAGAAAAAACGAATTTTACTATGCACTTGGGCTAATGGCGAAGGAAGCAGGTAAAGTAAAAGAATCCGAGGCTTTCTTTCAACAATCTTTAAAGCTCAAAGAATCCGATCCGCAGATTCGGGGATTGGTGTATTACGAAATGGGAGAGAGGAGGCTTAAAAATGATGATTATCTTGGTGCAGGTGTTTATTTTGATAGTGCGGTGGCAGCGATGACTTACCAGCCGGAGAAATTAGCACTGCAAAAGAGAGCGGAAAACATTAAAAAATTATCTCAAAATTATTATTTAATCAAAAAAAACGACAGCATACTAGCACTTACCAAAATGACAGATGCAGAGCGTAAGGTATTTTTCACCAAATATATTGAAAAACTAAAAGCTGAAGAGGCCGCCGAAGAAGCCAAAATGAAGTTGGCACAAGAGCGAAACCAAAACGCAGAGACCAATAGTTTCAGTAATATATTTGGCAGTAGTCAGGTACAAGATGGTTTTATGGATTTTGGAGGAAAGAGCAGAGGTTTTTATTTTGCAAATGCAGGAACGGTTTCCAAAGGAAAAGCAAACTTCAAACAAATATGGGGAGACAGAAGTTTGGCAGATAATTGGCGTTATTCTGTGAAAAGGATTTCTTCTATCCAAGACTTGAAAGATAAGGCGATGGGGGTCACCGAAAAGAAAAACTCACGTCGTTTTGAAGCGGCATATTATATTGAAAAAATCCCTACCGATGTGAAAGAAATCCATCAGTTGAAAAAGGATAGAGATACGGCGTCTTTAGGACTTGGGCTAATGTACGAAAGTCTTTTTGCAGATACTAAAATGGCTAATAAAACGCTTTTGGATTTAGTCAGGCAAAATCCGGAAAAAGAGGTTAAGCTGCAAGCGTTATATCAGCTGTTTTCTATTAATTATCAAAAAAATCAAGAGGTCGCAGACAGAGCAAAAAAAATAATTCTCGACGAATTTCCTTACACCCCTTATGCAGAGTTTGTACGAAATCCTAAGCGGACTGATTTTCTGAAATCTTCGCCGGAAGTAGTGAATACTTATACCGAAGCCTACAATCTCTATGAAGAAGAGAAATACGACGAAAGCAGAACCGCAATAGACGCTGCAATGAAAACCTATTCTAAGGATGTCCTCATCCCTAAGTTTGCTTTACTGAAAGCCTTTGTTACAGGGAAAACTGCCGGCAAAGAGGTTATGATATTGCAGCTTCAGCAGATAGCTCTCAATTATCCTAATACCTCCGAAGGAGAAAAGGCTAAAGAAATGTTGAATTATCTCAAAAGTGATTTGGATACGCCTTTAGAAGCCAAAATAAAATCGTCAAATAGTCAGATTGAAAAGAAAAAAGAAACACAAACATCCCCTGAAGTATACGAGGTAGATGAGGGTGATCAAGAGGTTATAGAATTGGAAAATAACGAAAATAATACTTTCAAGCCACCGAGACCGCCTGATGATTTTAAAGAAAATGATTAATAATTACTTTACTATATAATTTTTTAGAATACAAAAAATGAATAAATTTTTATTTACACTATTATTTTGTGCCTTTTTTTATTCTTTTGCACAATTACCATATTACTATCAGCAGCATGTTTCCTATAAGATGGATATCGATGTAGATGTGGCAAATTTTACCTACAAGGGATACCAAAACATTAAATATACCAATAACTCTCCGGATGAACTGAAAGTCGTTTATTTCCATCTGTATTGGAATGCTTTTAAGGCAGGTTCTATGATGGATGCTAAAGTTCATAACCAAGGAGATGAAGCAGATTCACGATTGACGACATTGGATGCTAAGGGAAGCAAAATCTCTCGTCTGTCGTCAATTCCGGCCAATGAGGAAGGGGTACAAAATATTCATTGGATCAAACAAAACAATGTGCCGCTGAAGTTTGAAATCCAAGGAACAATAATGAAAGTTTATCTCGATAATCCTATAAAACCCAATTCTTCTACGGAGTTTTCAATGGAATGGGATGCCAATATTCCTAAACAAATCAGGCGTGCCGGAAGACGAAACAAAGAAGGGATAGAAATGACGATGACACAATGGTACCCAAAAGTCTCTGAATACGATTATGAAGGATGGGCGGCTTTCGACTATGTAGGGAGAGAGTTTCACGAGCCTTTTGCAGATTTTGATGTCAATATAAAAATAAACAAAGACTACATAATAGGAGCAGGAGGAACTTTGCAGAATCCTAAGCGGGTAAAAGGCTATGATGTCAATTATACCTTAAATCCCGATTCGGAGGGGAAAGTTTCTTGGCACTGGAAAGCTCAAAACATATTAGATTTTGCTTGGTCGGCAGACCCTGATTATACCGTGGAATCTTTTGTCGTTCCGGATGGACCAAAGATTTATTTGGTTTATCAAAAATCGGAAAAAACAAAATATTGGGGAGAGCTGAAGCCTTACCTTACCAAATATTACCAAATTATGAATAGTACTTTTGGAGAATATCTGTATCCGAGCTATGCCTTTATACAAGGCGGTGATGGCGGAATGGAGTACGGTATGTGTTCTATGGTTTTGGGGGAGGCGTCAAGTTTATCAAGACTTGTAGGGCTTATGGCTCACGAGGGGGCACACTCTTGGTTTCAGCAGATACTTGCCACTAATGAAAGTATGAGACCTTGGATGGACGAAGGCTTTACCAGCTATGCAGAAGATTATACAATGTATACGCTGTTTCCTACGAAAGAACCAAATCCTTTTGCAGGTGTCGTAGATTCTTACATTAGTTTCGTGAAAACAGGAAAAGAAGAACCTGCCGGCTGGCTTGGAGATCACCACGATTCGGAAAGAGCCTATTCCGTGGCATCTTATACCAAAGGGGAATTATTCTTGGTAGAATTGGGCTATATAATGGGCGAGAACATGCTGAAACAAGTAATGAAAAAATATTATGATGTTTGGCATCTGAAACACCCCAATGGTAAAGATTTCCTTCATATTGCTCAGAATGTTTCCGGTATGGATTTAAAATGGTTTTACCACTATTGGATTAACACCAAGAAGACGATAGACTACGCTATAAAAAATGTTCAGTATAATGCCAATTCTACGACCATTACTCTAGAGAACAAGGGCGGCGTACCGATGCCTATTGATTTTAATGTCTTTACTAAGGACAAGAAAATCGTCACTTACAATATCCCGCTCAATATGATGAGAACTCCAAAAGTAAATGACTATTTTGGAAGTTTCCAAGTGTTGAAGGATTGGCGGTGGACGGACAAGATTTACCAGTTTGATATTCCTTTTACCAAAGATGAGCTTGTAGCAATGGGGATAGATTTCACGCAGCGATTGGCGGATATCAATCCTCAGGATAATTTTATAGAAGTGGGAAATAATAACCCCCAAGTAATGGTACAAGGTAAATAAAGCCTGTTTTTGTATGAGGTTTTTGATTGTCATTCCGATACATAATGAGGCAGGGAGTATCTTGGCGTGTGTGCAGTCATTAGAAGCGCAGACCTATCGCGATTTCAGAGTCGTCCTTGTAGATGACGGCTCGTCTGACGATACCCCAAAGCTAATCGATGATTTTGCACAATGCCATAACCGATTCTCTGTGCTTCATTTGGAGCCATCGGAGCATCAGCCCGGTGCTAAGGTGGTAAGGACTTTCTATAAAGGACTGGATACGCAGTCTCTTGAGGATATTGAGGTTATCTGTAAATTTGATGCAGATATTATTTTCCCTGAAAACTATCTGCAGAGGCTGAACGATATCTATACCGATAATGATGATGTGGGAATGGCATCGGGATTGCTCTATATAGAGCATAATGGTGTTTGGTTGCACGAGGCGGTGGCAAACAAAAACCATATCAGAGGAGCGATAAAATCTTACCGAAAAGAATGTTTTCAAAAGATGAAAGGCATCCGCCCGACATTGGGCTGGGATAATATTGATGTGATGTTGGCACAGATGTACGGCTATCGCGTTTTTGTGGACCGGTCTATCTATGTAAAGCAAATAAGACCTACAGCATATAAGTACCAAAGTAAAAAAGCAGAAAAGTTAGGCGAATATTTTTACAATATAGGGTTGGATATTCCGTTGGCTATTATTTCTGCATTAAAATCAGCCCTTAAAAATCGTTCGCCGAAAGCGTTTTTTGTCATTATAAAAACATATTGGCGGCAAAACCACCAGCACGAGCTTACCTCGGAAGAAATTGCCTTTATCCGAAAATACCGCCGAAAACAGATGCTGAACAAAATATTTCTTAAATCTTGAGTCCTGTACTCGCAATATATATTTCTTTTTAAGCTGAATGAAATGCAAGAAAAGTTTAATGAAAAACAAATTAACATCTTAGAAGCTGCAGAAAAACTGATTATAAAGGATGGGGTAGAGAATGCCTCTGTACGGGATATTGCCAAAGAGGCCAATGTAAGCATCGCGATGATTAATTATCACTTTGGTTCTAAGGATAAAATGATGGAGGCTTTGTATTGTTATTGTACAGAGAAAATAGGTGAGAGGTTTAGTCTGTTTATACAGACGATAAGCTATGCTGGTCCGCCCATACAGATTTCGGAAATTATTTCTTTTTTGGTAAAGCAGATTCTTAGGCTTAGTTATTTTCATAATATTGGACTGCAGGAAGTGAGCATCCGGAACAATCTTGCGGAAACCCTTACGGTACTTTATGCTTTGTTTGTAGACAGGGTAGATGATATTATACTGAAAGGCATAGCGGCAGGGCATTTTAAGAAAGCAGCCAAGGCAGAAGAGCTTTTGGCAAGTATCATTGGTACGCTTATGTTTTCTATCTGGAATAAAGATTTTTATCAAGGATTTTTACCGCAAAATGCACAATACTTAGAAGCGTTGGAGCATAAGAATAGCGTTTATTTGAGGGCAATGATATTTGGTCTTTTAGGCTATGATGAATAAAACAAAAACCACTTCCTAAATCAGGAAGTGGTTTTTTCTGTATATGGAAATTGTATTATGGCATTACGAATCCTCTGCTGGTAAGTCTTCCGTACTCATCTAAGTACTTTATGGATACATTGCCTTTATAGTTTTTTAGAACACTTTCAATATCTTTTTGGGAGTTTACGGGTTTGCCGTTTACTTCCGTGATGATATAACCATTGTCGATACCTGTTTTAGAGGCTAATAGCCCATTTGAATCTACATCTGTGCAGACAACGCCGCTTTTTAGCCCGTAGTAAACTTTGTTGTCGTCACTTAGCGGTTGGAATTTGGAGCCTAGTTTTTCGGTAACGCTTAGCTGGTCTTTTGTTCTGGTTTTTGTATTACCATTTAGGTCTTTCAGCGTAACATCTGCTGTTTCTTTTTTACCGTTTCTTAGGTAGGTTATGTTTACTACATCGCCTGGTCTTTCGCTGCCTATTGCAAGAGAGAGATCGGCATAGTCGTTAATGTTTTTATCGTTAATATTTGTAATGATATCTCCTTTCCTCAATCCTGCATCTGCGGCACCGCTATTGCTTTGTACCTCTCTAATGTAGATACCGCCGTTTGCTTTGAGGTTGGTTTTGTATTGTTTGTTGTATTCCTGTACCCCCATAGAGTCGGATAAATCTACTATACTTATTCCGAGGAACCCTCTCTGTACGATACCGTATTTTTTGATGTCTTCTACTACTTTTTTAGCAAGATTGGAAGGTACTGCAAAGCCGTAGCCTTCGTAATAACCGGAAGAGGAAGATATTGCCGAGTTGATACCTACCAATTCTCCGTTGGTATTGACCAATGCTCCGCCACTATTACCTCTGTTGATGACGGCATCGGTTTGGATAAAGCTCTCGATAGGCGTTTTGGACTGTCTTCCGAGTATATTGATGCTTCTTCCTTTTGCAGAGACAATTCCAGCAGTGACGGTAGAGTTGAGCCCAAGAGGGTTTCCTACCGCCAATACCCATTGTCCTACTTGCAGCTGGTCGGAATCAGCAAAAGCTAAGAAAGGGAGGTTGTTTTCATCTATTTTAAGGAGGGCAATATCCGAAGACGGATCAGAACCAATCACTTTTGCGGTGTAGGTTTTTCTGTTGGTAAGAGTAACGGTTAATTTATTAGCTCCTTGGATAACATGGTTATTGGTAATGATATAGCCGTCAGGTGAGATGACAACTCCGGAGCCAAGACCTGCTGGAATGTCGCCTCTTTGAGGTTGTGGTGCGGTCCTTGGTTGGGTTTGTCCGCCTCTTCTAAAAGGATCCCCGAAAAAGAAATCAAACAAGTCTTGATCAGGAGCCTGGTAGTTTGCCCTATTTTGATAATTTTTAATAGTAACCACAGCAGGGACTGTTTTTTTTGCAGCATTTACAAAAGAGTTATCAGAGGGATAAGCACCCAATGATGCCAATGTTCCGTTATTTGCACTTGTGAAGTACGAGCTGTCGGAAATTTTATTGTGCTCATCTTTGTGAAAATACTGATATGTTCCTACAGTAGTAGCCGCAGAGAATATTCCTACTGCCGCTAATGGAATAAATTTCTTTAGTGTGCTTTTCATTTTCTTATAAATTTTATGATGATTAACTAACAAATATTATGCTAAATTAGTGTATTTGCTTGTTGATTTGTTTCTGTTTAGGTGTAATTTAACTAATATTTAACAGTAATTATCAGTTTTTAATGATTTTTGAGCTTTAGCATTTTTTTAGGAGAAGTCTTGGCAGTCTAATTAAACCATTTAGAATATTTCAGAAAACCATTGAATGCCCAGTGGGCGGTATAGTAAAGGGATTTTAGGGTAGAAAAATGCATAAAATCTTTATAGACCAAATATTGGTCTTTTATAATGTTAGTTTTCTTGTGGGATACGCTACTGGCGTGCATACGGTATTTTGCCATTGTTTTAGGCAGTGGTTTGCCTTCCGGTATTTTTTTTAAGAGGTTTAGCCACATCACATGGTCTTCGCGTTTGCTTCCTTTTGGGAAAAATATTTTGCCCACTCTTTGGCTGTCGTACATAGAGCTGAGTAACGAAAGGCGGCAGGTTTTCAGGAGATTGCCGAAAGTTACAACTTTATCTGCATGGAAGTCGGCAATAGTGGGAGAGAGGTTCTCATCACATCTTGCATAGTTGGAATAGGCGAGTTCCGCTTTTTCTTTTTTCATAAAGCCTACCATCTCTTCTAAGAAGTCTGGAGTCCAATAATCATCTGCATCCAAAAAAGTAATATATCTGCCGGAAGCTCTTTCAAGTGCAATGTTTCGTGCTTGTCCTGCCCCTACATTTTCTTTTGATTCTATAAGGATTATGCGGGGATCTTGGTATTTTTTGATGATGGATGTAGAATTATCTTTAGACTTATCATCGGTAATAATCCATTCCCAGTCGGTAAATTTTTGTGCGAGAACCGAATGTATCGTCTCTTCGATAAATTGAGCACAATTATAGCAAGGCGTGATGATGGAAACTTCCGGCATAGGTCTATTTTTTTGCAAAGATACGATGTTCTTAAAATATTCTGAGTATTATCGTGGTTGGAGATTTTAAGTTGTTGAAAAATAGTTGATAAAGTCTATTCTTGAAAATTACTTTCCATTGTATATTATTATTTATATTCAAAAAAAGTATAAAATAAGTGAGTCTGTTAATGTTCAAAATATTAAATTTGTAGCTGGCTATTTGTGTATAATGTTAAAAAATGAGAATTATTTATGTTTTATAATCATCAAGAAATAGATAGGAAGTGGCAAAAATATTGGGAAGAAAACCAAACCTACAAAACGGGAGACCAAAAGGATAAGCCTAAGTTTTATGTTTTGGATATGTTCCCTTATCCTTCGGGTGCAGGGTTGCATGTGGGGCATCCGCTGGGCTATATTGCATCGGACATTTATGCGAGGTTCAAGAGGCACCAAGGGTATAATGTTTTGCATCCCGTGGGATATGACAGTTTTGGGCTTCCTGCTGAGCAGTATGCCATACAGACAGGACAGCATCCTGCTGTTACTACGGAAAATAATATCCAAAGATATGAGCAGCAATTAAAGAAAATAGGTTTTTCATTTGACTGGAGCAGAGAGATAAGGACTTCCGATTCTTCTTACTATAAATGGACACAATGGATTTTTATACAATTATTCCATTCCTGGTATAACAAGGATAATGATAAGGCAGAGCCTATAGATACTTTGGTAAAGCATTTTGAAGCGCAAGGAACGAAAGGATTGAATACGGCTCAAAATGAGGCATTGGATTTTACAGCAGAAGAATGGAAACAAGCTTCGGAGGCAGATAAACAAGATATTCTACTTAATTACCGAATGGCGTATAGGGCTGAAACTACTGTAAACTGGTGTCCTGCACTGGGAACAGTACTTGCGAATGATGAGGTGAAAGACGGTAAATCCGAAAGAGGAGGCTATCCCGTGTTTCAGAAAAAAATGATGCAGTGGAGTATGCGTATTACGGCGTATTCGGAGCGTTTGTTGCAGGGTTTGGATACTTTGGACTGGCCTCAGCCTCTTAAAGATGCTCAAGAATATTGGATAGGAAAATCCCAAGGGGCGTCAATTACCTTTAAGACCAATGATGGGGCTCACGAGATAGAGGTTTTTTCTACGCGCCCAGATACTATTTTTGGAGCTACATTTATGGTGCTTGCACCGGAGCATCCATTGGTGAAAGAAATTACCACAGATGCCCAAAAAGCGGAGGTAGAGCTGTATATAGAAGCAACTTCTAAAAAGACAGAGCGAGACAGAATGGCAGATGTAAAATCGGTTTCCGGCGCTTTTATCGGTGCGTATGTCCTTAATCCGTTTACCAACAAAGAAATACCGGTTTATATCTCGGATTATGTTTTGATGGGCTATGGTACCGGTGCGGTGATGGCAGTACCGGCACACGATGATAGAGACCACCGCTTTGCAAAAAAATTCGGATTAGAGATTATTAAGGTTGTAGAAACAGACGAAGATGTACAGGAGCAATCCTTTGATTCTAAAAATAGTGTCTGCGTAAACTCTATGTTTTTGGACGGGCTTAATTATAAAGAGGCTAAGGCTAAAATAATTTCGGAGCTTGAAACGAGAGGTATTGGCTATGGTACTATCAACTACCGACAGAGAGATGCTATATTTTCTCGCCAGAGGTATTGGGGAGAGCCGGTGCCTGTATATTATAAGGAAGAAATGCCATATACTTTGCCTATCTCTGCACTGCCGCTGGAACTACCAGAGGTAGAGAAATATTTACCTACGGAAGACGGAGATCCGCCTTTAGGGAATGCTAAAAAATTTGCTTGGGACGAACAAAACGATAAGGTGGTCTCTACTGATTTAATAGATTATAAAACAGTATTCCCAATGGAGCTTTCTACGATGCCAGGCTGGGCGGGTAGTTCTTGGTATTTCCTAAGGTATATGAACCCAGATAACCAAGACTTGCTTTGCGATAAGAGTATTGCTGACTATTGGGGACAAGTGGATCTTTATATAGGAGGAAGTGAGCATGCCACAGGGCATTTGCTCTATGCCAGATTTTGGAATATGTTCCTCAAAGATAGAGGTTATATTTCTCAGGAAGAACCTTTTCAAAAATTGATTAACCAAGGAATGATATTAGGAACCAGTGCTTTTGTATTTCGTGTGAACGGGACTAATGAATTTGTGTCCAAAGGCTTGGCAAAAGATTACGATACACAGAAAATCCATGTAGATATAAGCTTATTGAAAGGTGTTTCGGATGAACTGGATACAGAGGCATTCAAGAATTGGAGACCCGAGTTTAAGGAAGCTACATTTATTTTAGAAAACGATAAGTACATAACGGAGAGAGAGGTAGAAAAAATGTCTAAGTCTAAGTACAATGTGGTAAATCCGGATGATATATGCGAAGAGTACGGTGCGGACTGCCTTCGTTTGTACGAAATGTTTTTAGGACCTCTGGAGCAAAGTAAACCTTGGAATACACAGGGACTTTCTGGGGTCTATGGTTTTTTGAAAAAGTTTTATAATCTTTATTTTGACGGAGACGATTTTATGCTTTCGGAGGAGGAGCCAAGTAAAGAGGAATATAAAGTCCTTCATACCCTTATAAAGAAGGTGCTTTTTGATATAGACCATTTTTCATTCAATACTTCGGTAGCTTCATTTATGATTGCTGTAAATGAATTTCAGAAGCTGAAATGCAACAAGCGTAAAATTTTAGAACCATTAGCTGTTATTATATCGCCTTATGCACCGCATATTTGCGAGGAGCTATGGCATCTCTCAGGGCATAAAACTTCAGTGGAATACGAGCCTTTTCCTATGCTTGACGAAAGCTATTTGGTGGAAGATGAGATAGAATATCCGGTGAGTTTTAATGGTAAAATGAGATTCAAATTACCGCTCTCGGCATCATTGTCAAAAGAAGAAATAGAAGAAATAGCACTTAAAGATGATCGCGTAGTGCAATATTTGGGAGACCAAAAGCCCAAAAAAATCATTGTAGTGCCCAAAAAAATCATCAATATCGTGTGTTAAGAAGATTTAATGAGCTTAATTTAATAAAAAAAATAAGATAATAAATCTTGATAAAAACAGCTGTAAAATTTTTTAAACAATAATAAACTTTAATAAAGGAGGTGAAAGTGATAAAAATCATAAAAAAAAATATTTTAAATGTAAGGCGTATTTTCGCTCAAAAAAATAAATTTTGAGATTCGTGAAAATATTTCTTGCATTTTTAAATATTTTAACTTTATTTTACGACCTGAAAGAAATAACAATAACTTAATAATTTAGTTTAGTATGGAAATGAATGTTTCAAACACAGAGGAGCAAGTAATTGCTAAAAAGAAGAGTGGGCTAAACCCAGCTTTTGTATTGCCAATTCTATATGTTATAGCATTGGGGATTTATATTTTTATATTGGGTAATCCAAGTAACTTTAAAGTGGATGAAAGGATAGCGAAATCTTTATCAGTGGCAATTTCGGATGTGCCATTAAAGGAAATCCATCCAGAGACCTTTATGGGGATTATCTATATGGGTGGTCCTATTGTACACATTTTGATTTTGTTTATGATTACGGTTATTATATTCTCTTTTGAGCGTTTCTTCGTAATCGGGAAAGCATCAGGAAAAGGAAACTTAGACAGCTTCGTTCTTGAAATCAGAAGATTATTGAATCAAAATAAAATAGACGAAGCTATAGAATTATGCGATTCTCAGAGAGGTTCTGTAGGGAATGTGGTAAAAGAAGGGTTGCTTACTTATAAAGCATTGGCTAAGGATACAACGCTTAACAAAGAGCAAAAAATGGCTGCACTTACTAAAGCATTAGAAGAAGCTACAACATTAGAAATGCCTATGCTTGAAAGAAATATGATGATTCTTTCTACACTTGGTACAGTAGCTACATTGGTAGCCTTACTTGGTACAGTAATTGGTATGATCAAGGCGTTCTTTGCACTTGGATCTGGTGGTGGTACACCGGATGCTGCAGCTCTATCAATCGGTATCTCAGAAGCGTTGATCAATACAGCATTAGGTATTAGTACATCGGCTATCGCGATTATCCTTTATAACTACTTTACTTCCAGAATAGATGGATTAACATTCAAAATAGACGAAATAGGAATGTCTATCCAGCAGTCTTTCGCTGAATTCCACTAATAGTAGTAGAATAACAGCTCAAGATTTTAGCAATATTCGTATTGCGAAAAGTATAAGAAGTTTAATGAATAAAAACAGAAAAAAATGGCGAGAGTCAAACCAAAAAGACATGGTGTAGTAACAGATATGACGGCGATGTGTGATGTTGCCTTCCTACTACTTACCTTCTTTATCTTGACCACAAACTTTAAAAAACCGGATGTGGAAAAGATACAGCCGCCATCTTCTATATCTGATAAATTACTACCGGAAACAAGTCTGATGACGGTAGATGTAACTCAAGACGGTAGATTCTTTTTTCAGCCTGTAGAAAACGGGACAGAGAGAATACAGCTGTTGGAAGCAATGGGTAAAAAATATGGGATTTCATTTAACAGTGAAGAAAGAGTGGCATTTGCCAAAGTTCAAAGTATTGGTGTCCCAATGAACCAATTGAAGAGTTTCTTAGATTTACCTGAAGATGAGCAAAAAGCGTATAAGAGTCCTACAGGGATTCCTATGGACAGTGCAAATAAGCAAGTCATTGATTGGGTGCAGCAGAGTTTAGCTATCAATCCGGAGTATAAACTTGCTATAAAAGGAGACGGTGCAACCCAATATTCTAAAGTGAAAGACTTATTTGAAGGATTGAGAGATATTGATTTTTATAAATTTTGGTTAATCACAACTCAGGAAGCAGGAGGAAAATAATAGAAAAATGGCAGAAGTACAAGTACAAGACAAAGGCGAAAAGGGCGGCAAAGTCCGTTCCAAGAAGCAGAATACAAGGGTGGATATGACACCTATGGTGGATTTGGGTTTTCTATTGATTACATTCTTTATGTTTACGACGACTTTCTCTAAACCTAATGTAATGGATCTTGGTCTTCCGGCAAAACCTAAAAAAAATCAGCCGAAACCACCTCCTACAGAGATTGACCTTACCAACTCAATTACTGTAATTATAGGTAAGAATAATAAAATCTACTATCATCAAACAGACAAAGACGGGCTTAATGTAAGTAGCTTACAAGAATCTAACTATGATAGAGAGGGGATTACTAAGGTAATCGAGGATGCTAAAAGTAGAGCAAAAGATCAAAGTAAATTTACGGTGATTATAGAGCCTACTGATGATGCAGTGTATAAGAATTTCGTTGATATTTTGGACGATATGGCAGTACTTAAGAATGAAAGATATGGGGTTACCGATATCAAACCTTGGGAAAAAGCCGTTTACGAACAGAAATCAGGAGGAAAATAATAGCTAATCTTAAATAATAAAGAAAATGAGTGAGGAATATTTAGAACACAAATCTAAATTTGATTTTGATGAAATTGTGTTTGA
This sequence comes from Riemerella columbipharyngis, assembly GCF_900101995.1. Classification (GTDB taxonomy): domain Bacteria; phylum Bacteroidota; class Bacteroidia; order Flavobacteriales; family Weeksellaceae; genus Riemerella; species Riemerella columbipharyngis. Next base: position 29,652 of record NZ_FNAS01000017.1, read on the forward strand.
ACACAGAAATAAAGAATATGGGGCTTACGATTTAAGAAAAAGCTATAGATATATTCTTACCAAGTCTTTTATTATAGGGACTATTATATTTTTAATCATTGCTTTATTTCCATTGATTATTCTGAAGATAAAGCAGATGAACGCTCCAAAGAAACAAGTTGTGGATATTAAACTTTTGGATGTGCATGAGCCAGACCCTATAGTAGAGCAGCCTAAAGAAAAGGAACCGCCTCCACCACCACCTCCGCCTAAAAAGGAGGAGCCTAAAATAGAGGTTATCAAAAATGTTGTACCACAGCCTACAAAGGTTCCTGAGGTAGAAACACCGCCACCACCTATTAGTGAACAGTTAAAGACTACTACGGGATTGGTGGATCAAAAAGGGGTAAAAGCTCCAGCTTATACGCCGCCACCTGCACCACCTTCCACAGGTAAAGGGGCGATTGCAGAGGTTACTCCGAGTAAAACAGAGGTTTATACTGCTGTTGACCAAGAGCCTAGCTTTGGTAAAGGAGGTATAGAAGGTTTTAGAAATAGATTTCAGGAAGATTTTGATCGTGATGTAATGGACGGTGAGGATGGTGTTATTTCTACTGTGGTAACTTTTATTGTAGAGATAGATGGCAGCGTTACTCAGGTGAAAGCTACAGGTTCTAACAGTGACTTTAATAGAGAAGCTGAGAGAACGGTGAGATCTATTAAAACCAAGTGGACTCCAGCGAAAATTAATGGGCATCCGGTTCGTTATAGAATTAGATTGCCGGTTAAGATGCAGTTTGAGTCTTAAAAAAAATAACAAACATTATGAGAGAAGTCTTTTCAGGCTTCTCTTTTTTTATTATATTTGTTGCTATGTTTAATTATCTATCTATATTAGCAGGAATTATGTATATCGCATTCGGTGCGGAGGTGCTTATCTATAAGTTTTTTGCAATAAAGCTTGATGATATGGAGGCTTATCCTTTGGGAGGGCTTATGGTATTGTATGGTTTTTTCAGAATTGCGAGAGCAATTTATAGAATAAAAAAAAGTAGAGAAGATGGCTTTTAGAAAAATCATATTATGTTTTGTTTTAATATCTGTATTCTTGTCGTCTTGTAAAAAAGCAAAGGAAGCAGATACGCCTCAGCATGGGACAATTACTTTGGTGGCAGATTCTACTTTTGCCAATGTTACGGGAGCCCTTACCGAACGCTATATGGCACTTTATCCAGAAGCAAAAATTATTGTAAAATACAAAAAAGAAAATGAAGGATTTTTGGATTTACTTGATGATAAAGCTCAGGTGGCTGTAATGTCTAAAACTCTAAGCAGTGATGAGAAAGAAGCCTACAAACAGAAAGTAGATATGAAATTAGAGCCCGCTAATTTTGCTTTGGATGGTGCTGTTTTTGTAGTGCCTAAAGATTCTGAACTTGATTCTCTTTCTGTGGAAGAGATTAGAAATAAGTTGGTTAATGGTCATCAAGATTTTATTTTTGATAGTTCCAATGGGGCTAACTTTTCTTTGGTTACTCAAAAATTAAAACTCAATAGAGACCAAATTAGCTATGGAACAATAAAAGGGGGAGATGTGAAAATAATAGAAGAATTGTCCAAATACCCTGGCAAAATAGGAGTGGTAAGCTATAATACCTTAAGTAGGGAGCATTTTCCGCTTACTCAAAAGTTAAAAGAGATGGTCAAGGTATTAAAAATTTCTCAAAATAATGGGAAAGCCTACGAACCCAATCTTGTGACTATGAGGTATTTTGAATATCCTTTCTCTCGGGTTTTGTATTTTATTACCAATGAAGGCTTTTTTGGAGTGGGAAATGGATTGATCCGTTTTTCGTGTACTCAGCTTGGTCAGATTGTGGTGGCCCACGATGGACTGCAGCCTTATAATATTTATAAAAGAGAAGTTCAAATGAGATAATGTTTGATTTTTTTATTAAGATTAAAATAATTCGTATTTTGGTCTAATAATTGTGAAGTTGTATTACATTAAAGAATAAGTATAATTAAGAATATTAAAATAGTATGAAAAAGAAATTGTTTTTAGGGAGTATAGGTGTTTTATTTTTTGCCTCTTTAGGAGCTCAGACAGTAGAAGAAGGTTTGAGCTATGCAGATGCACATAAATATACTAAGGCGAAAGAGGTATTTAATCAGTTAGTTCAGAAATCACCTTCATCAGAAAATTATTTTTATCTTGGAAATGTGTATATTACACAGAATTATCCCGATTTAGATAAAGCAAAATCGTACTTTCAAAAAGGTGCGGAAGCAGATAAAAAACCTTATTTGGATATGATTGGGCTGGCTTCCGTGAAATTGGGAAAAGGAGATAAATCAGGGCTTACGGATATACAAGAAATTGTGCAGAAATCCAGAGGTAAAGACGCCGAAGTTCTATTTCGTGCCGGAGAAGCACTCACTCTATTTCCGGAGAATAATAATCCCGATTTAGCAATTCAATATATAAACCAAGCCATAGAAAGAGCTAAAGATAAAGAGGGTAAAGTTCCTGACTATTATTACTATTCTTTGGGAGATGCATACCGATTGAAGAAAAAAGCCGGAGATGCGATGACAGCCTATGACAATGCTGCTATGGTAGCCAAAAACAAAGCTTCCGTATATACCAGAATGGCAACTCTTTGGATGGCGGCGAGCCAGTGGAAATTAGCTATGGAAAATATGCAGAAAGCGGTTTCCGTAGATCCTACTTACGCACCTGTTTATCAAGCGTTGGCAAACTACCATATCATATACCAAAAGCACGATGAAGCCGCTGCAGATTTGCTAAATTATTTAAAATATGCAGATGAAGATCCGCAGACGCTCTTGTCTGTCGCTAAATTATATTTTGCAAATGGCAATTATCAAGAGTCTAATCAAATATTAGATAAAGTATTTGACAAGGTAGATGATTCTATCAAATATAAGCTGAAAGCCTATATCCTCTATAATGAAGGTAAATATGATGAAGCTAAGCAAAATATAGATATATTTGTAAGTAAAGCTTCAGCAGACAGAGTATTATCGGCGGATCAAGGTTTGGTGGGGCTTATATATGCCGCACAAGCTCAAAAGGCACAAGACCAGTCTGTGAAAAACCAAATGATGCAACAGGCTTTACAAAAAATAAATATAGCAAAAGCAGCCAAAGATACTACGCTCAATTGGGATGAGGAATTAGCAAAAGTAAGCGGTGCTAATATGGATTCAGATGAAGGGCCTACCAATCCGGCAATTGAAGCCTTGAAAAAACAAATAGCCGCAGACCCTAAAAATTCGGATAACTTGTATAAATTGGCTATAGCTTACCAAGAGGCTAAAAATTGGAATGGGGCAGCTTCTACCTGGCAAAAAATGATTGTTTTATTACCTACTTGGGCACCTGCATATTATAGCCAAGGCTATGCTTACCAACAAGCTAAAAAAGATGATTTTGCAAAAATGGCATATCAAAAATATATAGATATGATGAGTACGCAGCCGCAAGACGAGCAAGACAAAAATAAAGATATGATATCCTATGCTTACTTTGTAGTAGCTTATTATGAAAGAGATACAGACAGGGTAAAAGCAAAGGACTATGTTATAAAGTCTCTCCAAATAAATCCGGATTACAGCGAAGCTCAAAATTTATTAAAATATATAAATGCCAATATTGATACCGGAGATGCCCAGCAAGGCACTGCCAAATAGAAAGTATTTTGCTTCCTAAGTTTTCTGCTTAGGAAGTTTTTTAATTTTAAATTATGAATGATAAAATAGATATTTTAGCCATAGGTGCACATCCTGATGATGTAGAATTGGGCTGTGGAGGTACGCTTGCAAAGCTGATTTCGGAAGGAAAAACCGTTGCGATTGCAGATCTTACGCAGGGTGAGCTTGGTACAAGAGGAACTGCGGAAACGCGTGCTGAGGAGGCAAAAAAGGCAGCCGAAATTCTTGGGGTAAAAGAGCGTGTAAATTTAAAAATGAAAGATGGCTTCTTGACAAACTCAGAGGAGTACCAAATGAGAATAGTAGAAAAAATAAGAAAGTACCGCCCGGAAATAGTTTTTGCCAATGCAATTGACGATAGGCATCCGGATCATGCCAAAGCAGCTAAGCTGATTTCAGACGCTTGTTTCCTTTCAGGGTTGAGAAAAATTGAAACGAAGAGTGGGGGAGAAGCACAAGAGCCTTGGTGTCCTAAATTGGTCTTTCATTATATTCAGTGGAAACATATAGAGCCAGATTTTGTAATTGATATTTCGTCATTTTTGGACAAAAAAATAGAAGCTTGTCTGGCTTATAAAACACAGTTCTATGATCCTAAGTCTACAGAACCGGTTACGCCTATTGCAACAAAGGATTTTTTGGAAAGTCTTACTTATAGAGCTCAAGATTTAGGAAGATTATCGGGAGTTACTTATGCAGAGGGCTTTACTACAGAAAAACTGATAGCAATGAAAAATTTTGACGGAATAGTTTGGTAGTTTGTTAAAAAGTATTATATTTGCACACTCAAAACGGTGATTGTAGCTCAGTTGGTTAGAGCGTCAGATTGTGGTCCTGAAGGTCGTCGGTTCGATCCCGATCAGTCACCCTAAAACAAAAAAAGCATCTCATCGAGATGCTTTTTTTGTTCTCAAAGGAAGTGTTATAATTCGTTGCCGTTTTCTATAGTAAAAGATTTGTTATTGAAATCTTTATTATGCTTCTCAGAAATCACATCTTCCCCTTTTTCTTTAATGATAAACTCGGCAGCTTCATTAAACATTGCAGAGAAGTTATTAAAATCTTCCTTATAAAGATAGATTTTGTGTTTTTCAAAACTTACATCTCCGGAATCACCTATGTGTTTTTTACTTTCAGTGATAGTAAGATAGTAATCTCCTGCTTTGGTTTCGCGAACATCAAAAAAATATGTTCTCCTTCCTGCTTTTAATACCTTAGTGAAAATTTCATTTTCGCGGTGCTTGTCATTGTAATCATTCATTTCATCAAAATTTAAGAAATATCAAGTAACAAATATAGAATATTTTTGTTAATCTCAAAACAAAATATTTTATTTTTTATAAAAAGTGGTTTTTGTGCTTATAATCAATCACTAAGATTGAGTATTTGTTTGGCATTTTGAGCACTTGAAGGTCTGTGAGTGATGATAATGCAAGTACTTTTATCCATATCTGAAGCGATATTATTCAAAATATTTTTTTCAGTTTCTGTATCTAATGCCGAGAGACTGTCATCAAAAATGATGATTTTGGGCTTTTTGATTAAAGCCCTTGCGATGCAGATTCTTTGTTTTTGTCCGCCGGAGAGCATTACGCCTCTTTCGCCTACCATTGTATCGTATTTCAGCTTAAACTCTACAATATTTTTGTGGATGTCTGCTTTTTTTGCATACTCTTCTATTAGAGTATTTGTAGGAGATTCTACTGCGAAGCCTATATTGTTTTTGATGGTGTCAGAAAATAGATAGCTTTCTTGAGGGACATAGCCTATGAAGTCTCTGTATGCTTCCAGATTATGTTCTTTAAGATTTTTTCCATCGATTAGGATTTCGCCTTCATCGGGGTCTATGAGTCTGCACAGCAATTGCGCTATTGTAGATTTTCCGCTTCCTGTTTTTCCCATTACGGCAAGGGAGTCGCCGGCTTTTACCTTAAAACTTATATTGTCCAAAGCCTTGATGCCTGTATTGGGATAGGTGTAGCTAACATTTTTAAACTCAATATCTCCTTTTATATCGTAGCGGCTGTGGTTGGTGTTTTTTATTTCTGATTTTTTATCCAGAAATTCGTTGATTCTCTGCATAGAAGCGGCAGCTCTTTGATTTACAGAGGTTACCCATCCGACCATCGAAAATGGCCATATGAGTATGTTGATGTACATAAAGAAGTCAGCGATAGTTCCCACGCTCATTTCGTTGTTGATATATTTGTGTCCTCCTATGTAGAGAATTACTACATTGAGTAAACCTATTACAAATAATACTATGGTAAAGAAATAAGCCTCTGTTTTTGCAAGGTCCAAAGATTTATCTTGATAATCTTTTACTTTTATACCGTATTGTTTTTCTATGTATTTTTCTTTGTTAAAAAATTTTATAACTCTTATTCCGGAAAAACTATCTTGCACGAAAGCTGAAACATCAGATTGACTTTTTTGTTTGATTTTAGATTTTTTGTTGATGATGGAACTTACTTTGTAAATTAAAAAAGATAATATAGGAAGTGGGATAAGTGTCCAGACGGTCATTTGGATATCCGTTTTTATCATATATATAGAAGTGATAATCAGTAATACGGATAGGTTTACGATATACATTACTCCGGGTCCCAGATACATTCTTACCGCTACGACATCTTCGCTCAGTCTATTGAGAAGGTCTCCTACGGTAGTTTCTTTGTATTGGGTAAGGGAGAGTGTTTGATAGTGTTTGTAGATGGTGTTTTTCAGTTCGTATTCTATTCTTCTTGACGAAACGATGATAGTTTGCCTCATCATAAATCTAAAGAACCCCGATAGTACAGATGCTCCCACAATAATACCGCCATTGATTAGCAATATTCTGAAAAGAGCATTTTTTTTGATGTTTTTGTCAGACAAGACATCTTGAATAACATTTACTGTCTTTCCAATGAATTGTACTTGGTAGATAGCAAAAAAGTTACTTGCTATGATAAAGACAAGTCCCCAAAATAAGAGAACTCTATATTTCCAAAAATAAGGATTTAAAGTTTTTAGAGATTTCATTCTGTGGCAAAAGTAGTAAAAATTACCTTAAAAATATCTTAGAATTAGTTTGAAATTTTATCATATCATTTGTTGTTTTACCAAGGTTTATTGGGTTTTAATGTGCTTCTGTATGTGTTTTGATTTTTTGATTTTTTTGTTTTGAAAACTTCTTATACGATAGAGTGATGGCTATATAGAATTTTTGTAGTATTTTTAATGGAGAATATTATTTATTTAGGGCTAAAATGATTATATTTGCCCCGAAAAAGATCTTTGAAATGTTAGGAAGAAGACAAATACGCGAAAAAGTAGTACAGACCTTATACGCATATTGCCAAAACCCTCGTGATAATGTAGAGGTGGAGAGGGAAATGTTTAGAAATATTGAGAAAATTTATAATCTCTATATTTATCAGCTCAATTTTTTGGTGGCGCTCAGAGATTTGGCAGAGCAGCAGGTAGAAATTGCCAAAGAAAAATACATAAAAACAGAAAAGGATATCAATCCCAATCTGAAGTTTATTCAGAATCGGATTTTAGAGAGGATAGAGAGTAATCAGGAAAGGTTGTCTTTTACCTCGAAGCATCAAGACCTTAAGTGGAGCTTGTACGATGATTTTTTAGTGAAAACATTTCAAAGAATTATTGCCAGCAAAAGGTATCAAGACTATATGGCCTCTCAGGAAAATTCTTTTGATGAAGACCAGAAGTTTATAGGTAAGCTTTTCTTAAAATTCATTGCAGAAAACGAGGCTTTCCACGAGCTTTTAGAAGACATAGATATGAATTGGGCTGATGATTTTCATATTGCCAATTCTATGATACAAAAAACCATAGGCTTTATGAAAGAAAACGAGCCTACCCACACACTTATAAGGGTGGTTAAAAATCAAGAGGATAGAGATTTCGCGAGAAATCTGCTGTTTTATGGGATATCTCATTGGGGAGAATCTGAAAAAAAATTAGAAGCCCGTCTTCAGAATTGGGATTTGGATAGAGTCTCATTGATGGATAGGGTGATTATCATTACCGCTTTTACGGAGTTGGACTATTTCCCATCTATACCGTCTCGGGTTATCATTAATGAGTATATAGAGATTGCTAAGGCTTTTTCTACGGATAAAAGCCAAGTCTTTGTGAATGGATTGTTGGGGAAATATACAAATGAAATTAATAGAGTATAAAAACATAAAAATATGAGAAAAGTATCACTAAAGATAGGAGCTGTTGCTTTATGTGGTGCGTTTGCATTACTTTCTTGTGAAAAATCATCAAAGAATACGGCAGATAGTGAAAATAGTGCTACTCACGACTCTACACAAGTTGGAGGAGTAGATGGGCCGTTGTTCTCTAATATGCCGACATTAGAAGAGACGCAAGGCGATCAGAATTTAGTGAAACAGGCTCAGAGCAAGCCATTAACTATGGTAGCTTTGTCAGAACCTAATTTTGATTTTGGGGATGTGAAGTCGGGATCTATAGTTTCTCATACTTTTGAAATTAGTAATACAGGAAAAAAACCTTTGATTATTTCAGAAGTAAAACCAGGGTGCGGCTGTACTGTTTCCGAGTTTACCAAGACCCCTATACTGCCTGGAAAGAAAGGGAAAATAACCCTGAAATTCAACACAAGCAGCTTTTTGGGGGTACAAAATAAATTTGCATTGGTCTATACCAATACAGAGAAAACACCTATCACATTGTCTTTCACAGCTAATATTAAATAATTAAAATTATATATGATGACTCATTTATTCGTAATACTACAAGCACAAGGGGAAGCACCGTCTATGTTGCCAACTTTTGGTATGATTGCAGTAATGTTTGTTTTTTTCTATTTCTTTATGATAAGACCCCAGATGAAAAAGCAGAAAGAAGAAAAAAACTTTCAGAACAGCCTTAAACCCGGTAAAATGGTGGTGACTACTTCGGGCATTCACGGTAGGGTTTCTCAAGTAACCGATGATGGTGTTATTCTGGAGACAATGGCAGGAAAATTGAAATTCGAAAAAGCTGCAATATCCAAAGAATTTACACAGAATAGATTTCCCGATAAGAAAGAAGAAAAATCACCTAAAGATTCTAAAAAGGGAGAAACTAAGAAATAAAATTTTCTATTTAACGGCAGGCTTTCGAGGGTCTGCTTTTTTAATTAGATATGTATCGTGAAAACGCATCACATAGACATAAAACGAGCAGCCTCCCTAGTGGCAGAGGTTGCTATTTTGCTGATATCCAACGGGGCTAACTCTACGCGTACGCAGAGAAATGTACTGAGAATAACAGATACTTATGGATATAATACGGAAATATTCTTTTCATTTTCGGGCATTATGCTTACTATTACGGATGCCGAAGGAAACTCAGAAACTGTAATAAAAACAGTAAAAAGTCATGGTGTAGATTTCAATCTTATTACAGAGATAAGTATCCTCACTTGGGATATTTTCAAAAAAAATATGAAGTATGAGGAGATACAGGCTCGGATTGCTGATATTAAAAGAAAGCCTCATTACGGAGAATGGACCAAAATGATATGGATAGGCTTGGCTACGGGAGCGCTTTGTATGATTTTTTCCGGCAATTATGAAGAGTTTTTTATTGCTTTTTTGGCGGGAAGTATAGGTTTTTTGGTAAAACTATTTTTGATAAAGAAACGGTATAACCCGTTTATGATATGTCTGATGTCTGCATTCGTTTCTGCTTCTGTGGTTCAGATGGCTGTTCTTTTGGGGTTTGGTTCTTGTGCGGCAGCTCTTACAGCGTGTGTATTGTGGCTGATTCCGGGGGTACCTCTTATCAATGGGTGTTTAGATTTATTAGAAGGGCATATTGTATCCGGCTGGGCCCGGGTGGCACTTGGTAGTATGTTGGTATTTATGATTGCTGTGGGATATTATTTTGCGGTATTTATATTTAAGTATTTTTCATATGCAGGAGGTTGATATGGTTGTTAAAGTGGTCTGGGCTGCGGTCGTTTCTGTCGGTTTTGCAGTATTGTTCAATACGCCGAAAAGAGCAATGTGGGCGGTTGCTTTGTTGGGCGGAATTGGTTTTGGGCTAAAGACCATTGTTCTCAAATTTTTAATTCCAGACCAGTTAGTAATGGCTTCTTTGATCGGTGCGTCTGGAATAGGGCTTTTAGGAATTTACTTTGCCCATCGTGTGCATACGCCGCCTATTGTTTTCACGATACCCGCTGTTATTAATATGATTCCGGGAACTTTAGGGTATGAATTTATGATTGGAATTATCAATATTGTTTCGTTAAAAGCTGGCGTAGAGGCAACTCTCGAAAGTCTTATTGTTACATTAAGTAATGGCTTGAATGCTATTTTTGTTCTTTTGGTTTTGGCATTTGGGGTGGTATTGCCCATTCTTATATTTAATACTAATACGGTTAAGAATAAAGATTTGAACAAGTTCCTCAAGAAGAAAGTTATTGATGTCAAAAGAAAATACAGATCTCATTAGTTAAATATTTGTTTGGTTTTAAGTATTTGTTTTTCATTATTTTACTTTTTGTTGTTTGGTGTTGGTTTGTGTTAAAGTCTGTTTATTACAATTAGAAATGTAATAAAACTTGATTAGATGGGGTACTTTATTATTGTGGAAAACTTATGCTGTTAAAAACCAAAATTATAGCATATTTATGTGGGTTTTAGTTTTTATCTTTGAGACTCATTTGCTACTTTTGTAAGCCTAATGAAAGGCAAATTATTCATTGTTTTTTTTGATGGTTTGCTTGGTCTGTTTTGGAAAATAGAACATTGTTCTGACTAAGGAATTCGTTAATTTTAAATAAAAACTAACTATGGGCATTTTTGATAAAAGAATAAGCTATAAGCCGTTTGAGTATCCTGAGATTATGCAATTTATAGAGGCTATTAACAGGTCTTTTTGGGTGCATTCGGAAGTAGATTTTACTGCGGATATTCAGGATTTTCATTCGCAACTTTATCCACACGAAAAAAACGCGATAAAGAATGCACTTTTAGCCATTGCTCAGATAGAGGTTTCTGTAAAGACCTTTTGGGGGAATCTTTACAACCATCTTCCAAAGCCGGAGTTTAATGGATTGGGAGCTACTTTTGCAGAATGTGAGTTTAGGCATTCTGAGGCTTATTCCCGTTTACTGGAGGTATTAGGCTATAATGACGAGTTCCTGAATGTGGTGGAAATTCCAGCGGTAAAAAGAAGAATAGATTTTCTTACAGAAGTACTGAAACACGCCAATTCCGAAACGCCGAAAGAGTATGTTTCTTCGCTGTTGTTGTTTTCAATACTTATTGAAAATGTTTCCTTGTTCAGCCAATTTGCCATTATCTTATCTTTTACGAGATTCAAAGGCTTTATGAAGAATGTTTCCAATATTATCGCTTGGACTTCCGTGGATGAACAAATACACGCAAATGCCGGAATTTTCTTAATTAATAAAATAAGAGAAGAGCAGCCAAATCTGCTTACAGACAGCGATATTGATAAAATTTATGAATTGGTAGATGAGTCTTTAGAATTGGAGAACGATATTTTAGACTGGATTTTTGAACTCGGAGAAATAGACAAAGTGTCCAAAGAAAATCTGCTGAATTTTATGAAGTACAGAGTAGATGATTCTCTTAAGAAAATAGGAATGCAGTCTAAATACAATATTACTTCGGAACAGTATAAACCGATGGTTTGGTTTGAGGAAGAAGTTTTTGCTAACAGCTTAGACGACTTTTTTGCCAAAAGACCTGTGGATTATACCAAACATGATAAAAGCATTACGGCAAATGATTTATTTTAATATTGATAATATAAAAATAAAAAATGGAAGAACAAGACGAGATATGGTGGCTTAATGAGGAATCCGAACAAATGCTCAACCGCGGCTACTTGCTGAAAGGAGAGACTGTTCGCGGAGCCATAGAGAGAATTACGACAGCGGCGGCAAAGCGTTTATACAAACCGGAGCTGCAGCCGGCTTTCCAAGAAATGATTATTAAAGGATGGATTAGTTTCTCATCACCGGTATGGGCCAATATGGGGACGCAGAGAGGGTTGCCTATATCTTGTTTTAATGTTCACATTCCGGATAGTATAGAGGGGATTACCCACAAGCTGGGAGAAGTGATTATGCAGACCAAAATAGGAGGGGGGACTTCCGGATATTTTGGAGAGCTTCGTCATAGAGGTACAGCGGTTACCGATAATGGCAAATCTTCGGGAGCTGTGTCTTTTATGAAATTATTTGATACCGCTATGGATGTAGTGAGTCAAGGTGGTGTAAGGAGAGGAGCATTTGCCGCCTACTTGGATATAGACCACGGCGATATTGAGGAGTTTTTGCAGATAAAAGACATTGGCAGCTCTATTCAAAATTTGTTCATAGGTGTTTGCGTACCAGATTATTGGATGCAAGATATGATTGATGGTGATGTAGAGAAGAGAAAAATTTGGGCAAGAGTACTGGAAAGCCGTCAGCAAAAAGGATTGCCGTATATTTTCTTTACAGATAATGTCAATAGAAACAAACCACAGGTTTACAAAGATGCCGGACTGATGATTAACGCCTCTAATCTTTGTAGCGAAATTATGCTGCCTTCTACGATAGACGAATCGTTCATCTGTTGTCTGTCTTCTATGAATTTAGAGCTGTTTGACGAATGGAAAGATACCAATGCCGTTAAATTAGCCATATATTTCTTAGATGCCGTATTGTCTGAATTTATAGAAAAAACAGAAGGCAATTATCATTTACAGTCTGCGAGAAAATTTGCGATGAGGCATAGAGCACTTGGCTTAGGCGTTTTAGGCTACCATTCTTATTTGCAGAAAAATATGATTCCTTTTGAAAGTTTCGAAGCTATGCAGTTTAATGCTAAAGCATTTAAGCATATTAAGGAACAAGCGGAAATGGCGTCAAGGGAATTAGCAAGTATTTATGGAGAGCCGGAGATGCTTAAAGGTTATGGGCTAAGGAATACGACGACGATGGCAGTAGCTCCTACCACTTCAAGCTCTGCTATTTTAGGGCAAACTTCACCGGGAATAGAACCTTTTGCTTCTAATTACTACAAGGCGGGTTTGGCGAAAGGAAACTTTATGCGTAAAAATAAATATATGGCTAAACTGCTGAAAGAAAAAGGAATGGATAATGAAGAAGTGTGGCGGAGCATTATGCTGAATCACGGTTCTGTACAACATTTGGAAGGGTTGACTGCCGAAGAGAAAGCGGTGTTTAAAACATTCAAAGAGATTTCTCCTATGGAAATTATCACACAAGCAGCACAGAGACAGCAGTATATAGACCAAGCACAGTCGCTTAACCTAAATATACCAAGTACAATGCCAATAAAAGATGTCAATTATTTGATGATAGAGGCTTGGAAAAAAGGAATCAAGACTCTATACTACCAGAGAAGTTCATCGGTGTCCAAAGAGTTAATGGTCAATTTCGTTAGCTGCAGCTCTTGTGAAGCATAAAAAAGTTGATTCGAATTGAGATTAAATAGATTATATAATTGGGAGAGTGAGCTGTAAAGAGGTCTTTACAGCCCATTCTCAGCGTATCAGAGAAAATACTGAATGATATAATGATGAAATAGTGGCATAAAATTTTGTCTATATCAGAAATTAGCATAAATTTGAAAAAAAAATATTACAAGAATGAATACACCATCAGAATTAAAGTACACAAAAGACCACGAGTGGGTGAAAATTGAAGGAAATGTAGCTACAGTGGGAATTACAGATTTTGCACAAGGAGAGCTGGGCGATATAGTCTTCGTAGATGTAGATACGGTAGATGATAGCCTTGCAGCAGGAGATGTTTTTGGAAGTGTAGAGGCAGTAAAGACGGTTTCAGATTTATTTCTTCCTGTTTCGGGAACTATTACAGAATTTAACGAAGCCCTACAAGACGAGCCAGAGTTACTCAACTCGGATCCTTATGGAAAAGGCTGGATTGTAAAGGTCTCTGTAGCTTCGGATGTGGATCTTTCAGAGTTGTTGTCTGCGGATCAATATTTAGAAGTAATTGGTTAGTCACTTAAAAATAACAAAGTTATCCCGTAAGATATTGCCCATTTATTGGGCATTTCTTACTTATATGCTTCTCAAACCGGGAGAAGAGAACCATGAATATTGGTTTATGTTTTCAGGCTTAGACAAGTTGATTCATTTTTCCATTTTTGCAGCATTGGGGTTACTCTTTATTCTATCCTTCCCCAGATTTACCTTTTTTTATTTTTTTATGATACTTCTTTCTTATGGTTTTTTTACCGAAATTCTACAGGACGAAATGAAATTAGGGCGAGGAATGGAAGCGATGGATGTCGTTTCAGATGCAATAGGAATTACAATAGGCTATATAATATATTATATAATGAGGAAACAAAATCTGATCAAAATCCCATAGAATAAAGCTTTTGAATTAAGTCAATATTCTCCCGAGAGAAAAGTAAGAGTTTGATTGAGTCTTAAAATAACCTTTGAATAGGGTTAAAAATATTTTTGTCTAAAATTTTTCAATCTAATAATCAGTGGTTTAATATATTTATAATAAAAAAGTTTGTAATATATTTTGTAGGTTTAGAAAAAGGTTATACTTTTGCACTCGCAAATCAGGGATGGTTAGCGGCGAAGTAGTG
>NZ_FNAS01000030.1 GCF_900101995.1 Riemerella columbipharyngis
AAACCCCAACTTGTACAATAGGTTGGGGTTTTGTATTTTTGCAGTAATGAGTAACTTACCACAAAGCAAAGGCAGAAATACAGAACTTATCCGCTACCGCAATGAAAAATTAGCGGCGCGCTTCTATTATTACTCTTTTATCTTAGGGCTAAAGTTTTCAAGATGCTTAGAACATCTTATTCTTGAATTTGACCTATCGGAAAGCCGTATTTGCGACCTTATCTCCGACTATGCTGCTTATATTTCAAATTTGGAATACCGCAATATCGGTATATCTCAGCTAAAACAAACTTACCCATTTATGGTTTGGACGCCTCCTGCTTCCAGCTACAAGAGTAACGCTCGGCAGTTATCCTTAGACCTTTTCTCTGAGTAATCTCCGTAAGGTTAAGCCTATTGAAAGTTTCAAAATGACCATCTTCGTAGCCTTGCAGTTTATTATAGATTTTTTCGGCTAAGTCAAAGTAAGAAAAAGCCCTTTCCTGCCGGTCTTTTTCTGTAAGAGAGCAGGTGTCTTGTGCTTTCGTTACCAGCGTGATGGTAAATTCGGCATTTACTTGTTGGTATATATCATGAAAAGAATCCGTGCTTACAATATTGATACCTATAAGTACAGCAGGGTAAGCCAGTGGCGGCTGCTCCTCCATTATCTGCCCAAAGTTTAGGTCTATATACTCTATTTCCGGAATAGTTTTTAACAGTTCAAAGAGTTTTAAATAAAGAGTTTTCATTTTTTAAAAATTTTCTGGAGTTCTAATGTTACCGTGTTTTTAATTCTTTGTCTAAGCTCTGAGGAGCTTTCTTCGTTGCCTATAAACTGGCGTTTAGGGATATTTTGGTTGATAGTTCGAGAAAAGCCTTTTACCGGTATAGCTTGTCCTTTTTTACCCCTTCGCAGGAAAGGATTAACATTTTGTTTTACCACACCCGAAAAGCCCTCGTTATGCGTTTTGGCATAGGGAACATCTGTACCCCCAGCGACTATAGTTACCCTATCTTTTTCTATTCTACCAATACGAATACTTCGCCTTAGCTTAGCTGTTTTAACGAGTAATACTCGCCCCTCTTCGTCCCGTTTACCCCATTTGGTTGGGTTTTTGCGTTTTTGCCAAGCTTCGCCGTTATAGCTTTGGCGGTTGAAATTATCCTGTGCAAAATTTACGACTTCCTCACCGATAGCAGCTGGTAGTTCTCGCATGGTTTGAGCTAAACGCTCTTGCGTTTGTTTTATAAATTCCTCTGCGGTCATCTTTTAAAATAATTTTAAATAGGTTTTAATAATATTTCATTAATTAAAGTTGTATATATTGAACTTCCATTGTTCTTCTTTGTAGCCTTGCTTATCTTGAATATAAAACATTTGCTCGTGTCCCCACCTAAGCTCTCCGCCATCCTCTTCTTTCTTGTAATACTCCGTTGCACCATAGGTCAGCCCTCTCATTGTAAAAGCAATGCCCCAGCCTTTGGACAGCCCTTCCCAGTTGTTACTCGGACACACAAACCCCTGAGGCATAAAGCTGTATTCCCAATCTACATTCTCTCGGAAAATAGCACTTTCCGCTCCTTGAATTAGTGCTATTTTGTGAAAACACCCCAAAAGGACAGGGTCAAATTCCAGCATCCGGTAATAAAACAATATTGTTTTATTTTTGGTTTTATGGTCGTATTTGTCCAAAACTTCCTGATAAGCCAATGTCTGACAGCTTTCTACAGCGGATAAATTCTCGTAAGGAGGATTGGTGATAATTAAAAGATTATCCGCAAATCCATAAAGCTCGGGTGGATAAAGCTCTTCCATTGGTGTGTTGAGGAAATCCATTTGACGGCACGGAATACCCTTACTTTGACAAATTTCCACATCCTCAGCCTCTAAGGTAGTCCCAAACACAAAAGCATTAGGAAACCTCCTTTTTACAGCTTCCAATAAAGCACCCTCTCCCGCACAAGGGTCATACCAAGCACATTTTTCAGGTTCATTCAATACATCACTCATATACCTTACCGCTAAATCTGCATAGTAAGGTGGTGTATAAAAAGCTCCTGTTTGTTTCCTCCTTTCTGCCGTTAGTTGCATATTTTGTAGTTATAAAAAGTTTTTATATATTTGCGCTATAACTGCGGGGCGTAAAACCTCTGCGACCCCTTAGCCTTTTGGCTAAGGCAAAAGCACAGACTTTTTAGTTTGTGCTTTTCCCTTTATAATACGCCACTCTACCATTTGGATAAATTATTATAATTTCTTTCGGCATTTCTGTTTTTTTATCATTAAATAATACTTCCATCTGATTTTCAATATTTCTAATAGGTACAAAGTGGTTTAATTTGATGGCTACTTTATCAGATTGTTTCGTTCCGTGCTTTATCATATGCCATAGCTTTTGCTTTCTAAATTTACCCTCGTAACTTTCCATTTCCCAATAGTCAGCATCCGTTTTAATATCCGTTACCTTTCCATAAATAGGAGCATTTTCAAAATGATAATCATAAGCCCAATGCGTAGGTTTTATTTCCGGTAATACTTTTGTTTCTTTTGGCTTTAGATAATCTTTCAGAGTCTTAGCGATTATCAATCTATTTTCGTACTCTCTTTCTATTCTTGGACGTTCATTTTCAGAGGTAGTATGTTTTTTCGCTACAGCCGATACTTGTATTCCGTCTATCTCAGTAAACTCCAGCTCCTTTGTCAATAGTTTAGGTGTATTCGCTATATAACTATTCTCTTCCGTAAAAATCTCTCCGGTAGCTCCTACATTATTCAAAAAGGCTTTTGGTATATCTATATAGGGAAGTAATTTTTGCGGTGTAGGTTCAGCATTCCGTAGCTTGATAACATCTGTCCGACAATTAAAGTGGTTCGGTGGGAAATAGTGTTGCAAAAAAGGGTCATCTACTTCTACAATTATATCACTCAGAGGCGTGCATATTTCGGAGGTATGACTGTCCATTGTTACCTTGAACTGTACATACGGAAATATATGTTTATCTCTCTGTATTTCCTGCCATTTACGGCTCATCATAGCTCCTGCTATAATGGTATCGTATTCGGTTTTTAGGTAGCGGTTGGACATTCCTACTATCCGCATTGCTTCACGCTTGAATTCACTCCACGAGCGTATACTCCCATCGGGACGAAGAAGCAAATTATTAAGACGAATACAATCATTGTAATTCTTTGCTACAGAAAAACGCCATACATTATTTTTTAGCACTTCTCGAGCTATAAAATCGGGCGTATCATACTCTATACCTTTGTAGATGTAGCCTTTGTCCACTGCAGTTGATAACTCCCTCCCTGTCTTTTTTACTATCTCTGTAGAAAAGCCGTCTTTAGGCACGTTTTTATCTTTGTAGATACCCCTGATAGTATCTATCCAATCTTTTGCCAGTAAGTCTGCCCAGTCGGGCTGGTCGTTGTTTTCACCGGAAAGATAAGTACAGCAAGTATTTTGATATTCTTGCTCTAATTTTTGCCAGTCCAGCTCCTCGTATAGATAGAAGTCTATCGAGGAGCGTCTCCGAAAAAATCTTTTATCTTGTCAAATAGTGATAGTTCTTTAGCTTTTACCTTTTTAGGCTTTTTCTCCTTATCTTGTTCATCGAGGTCTTCCCCTGTTGGTTGTTCTTCCAGACGCTCCTCGTTGCCGTTATTTTTTTTGTTGTCTTTCTCTTGGGTTTTATTTCCTCTCGGTAGTCCAAATTCTTCATAAAAATAATCATCATCTACGCCGTCCGCCGTGATTTGGTTCACGCGTTCTGCAATGTTGAGTTTGTCAACCGGAGCTATTTTCCCCTGCTCCTCAATAAAGTTAAAAAATCCACCCGCTACCGGATACCCTCTTTTTTCGAGGCGAGGTTTAAGTTCATAGTTGAGTATCCTCATTACAAACCTTTTGTCGGATAGCTGTAAATCATCCTCCGTGTCGCCGTGTACTTCAGCTTGTGCAAGCGAAGTACCATCGGTGGTAGTCATAGTTTGCCCTTGTACCGTGATTAAGATTTGTTTATCTAAGTAGTCTAAAAAATCTCTATGCACCTGCCCGTTAGACTGCTGCGTTTGAATGGTCTCCACTTGAGATTTATTGGACATAGTCATACTTCCCGCAGCCCCTCTTTTTTGAAAAGCCAGCTCCATTTCCTGCTGTCCTTTCTCATCATCGGGGTCGTACTTACCTATCAGCTGAGGAATACCGAAAAGCTCGCAAAATTGAGCATAGTCAGCTCCTCCGTTACGTTTAAATATAGCGTAAGGTGCGGTGCGAGCAAATATACCTAAATCCTTATCATCGCCT
Source organism: Riemerella columbipharyngis (assembly GCF_900101995.1). Taxonomy (GTDB): domain Bacteria; phylum Bacteroidota; class Bacteroidia; order Flavobacteriales; family Weeksellaceae; genus Riemerella; species Riemerella columbipharyngis. The sequence continues at coordinate 4,290 of NZ_FNAS01000030.1, forward strand.
ACATTTAGGATAAAATCGTCATTTTCATAGGTAATGCCATCCGTGCCGGTAGTATCATAGAGGATGATTTTGTTAAGTGTATCAAGATGCCTGCGGTCTATACTCTCCACCGAAAAACCATTATCAAAATTTAATTCAATAATGCTTTTTCCATAAAACTTAGATAACATTACCTCTCTTAGTAGCTTTTCGAAGTCCGGACTATCCATAAAATCCCACATCTCTTCTATTTCTTTGCCATCCTTTTGAAAGATGAGGCGGGAGTTGAGTACAGCTCTCACTCTTTTTTCTACGGCTTCGAAAAGCACACCGTCCAAAAGAAGGTTGTCGTATAGCTCAATAGTATTTTTTCTTTTGCCCCTATACGCCATTGTAATAGCGGAAGTCCAGTTTTGAATTTCTAAAGGGTTTACCCGCTGAGGTTTGACAATGAGTACTTGCGAGATATTGATATTTTTGTTTTTAGCTTTCATAGATTGGTTTTTTAATATCGGTTACTTCTTGGAGGTTCAGAGTGATAACTGAATGATTTGACGCTATTGCTATCGGTTTCGTCTAATTTTGGAAGGTTTGCAGGCATACCCTTATAAACTGCCGTTAGCCAATTAACAGCCTGTTCATAGCGGAATTTTTTATCCTCGTAGTTAATGCTTGGATTAGCTAAGCCTACAAGCTCCCAAATTGCAATATCCTTAATGATTTTCACGAGTAAAGGACTTCTTTCGCTTCCGGTCTTTGAGAATATCTCTGTTACATTATAGTCTTTCATAAGCTTGGTAGTGGCAAATTCTACTGCCATATCTATACTCGCAAGCGCAATGGTTTCGTCATCTTTAATAATCGCTCGGAGCTCCGCCTCGTAGCAGTGTGTTTTCAACTCTTCAATATCTATATACATAGCTTAGTATCTTTTTTTATTTTTAGGTTTTCCGTAAATTTTAGGCTCGTGGTTACCAGATAAGCTTTTGTGGTTGAGTACCCACACAGCGCCCTCTACAGCATCGGGAGCATCATCATTAGCTCTACTCTTAGGCGAAAGTGCCAAAAACTGAAATTCTGTATCCTTCATATCTTCCCGTCCTTTCAGCTCTTCGTTGAAAATAAGCTTTCCGTTGCGGTTGAGTGGTTCGAGGTTGCTTTCTATCCGGTAAAATTTTTCAGGTTTTCTCCTCTCATCGGCACGAAGCGGGAGCGTGATATTAAAGCGTTTGTTTGCTTTTTTTATCTCTCTTTTCAGGGTATCGTCTATAAAAGGATACTCTATATAGAAATAGACTGAAACCCCTGTATTTGCAGTTTTTAGGTATGTAAGATATAGATGCTCCAGCATCTTGGCGGTAGTCGTTTTCTGACAAAACATATCAAGGATATGATATTCATCTTTGTATTTACCTACTAACGCCGTAGCTTTATAGTCGCCGTTTTTCTTATAGGAGGGGTCAGTATACGAAACAAGGAATTTATATTTTTTTAAGTCTTGTAATTTAGCGTATTTCAGTGATTTAAAGACTTTTCCTATACTGACCGGATTATTAAAATATTCCCCCTGTATTGCTTG
>NZ_FNAS01000008.1 GCF_900101995.1 Riemerella columbipharyngis
CTAGTGTGGAAATTTTTTTTTCACGGCAGGAAATTTTCATCGGCTGGCTATGCCTTTTCATACTTCAAGGTTTTCAATCTATTTTTAATGCCTGTACCAGGGGTGAAAATCACCTTTGCAGACTTTATGGCTGCTGCCGTTACTTCCTCTTCTTTGGCTTTTCCCTCACTGCTTAGGCTTGCACGCATACTGCCCAGCTCGCCCAGCCGCACAATCTGCCCATCGCTTAGGTTGCCTTGCACTGAATCTATCAAGGCACAAATAACCCCACCTACACATAATATGTTTAACCAAATTGTGTGTGTGTGTGTGTGTGTGTGTGTGTGTTTACACTTTTCTCTGTATTGAAAAATGCCTCGTAGGAATTGAAAAATGTCTCGTAGGAATTGAAAAACGCCTCGTAGGAATTGAAAAACGCCTCGTAGGAATTGAAAAATGCCTCGTAGGAATTGAAAAATGCCTCGTAGGAATTGAAAAATGCCTCGTAGGAATTGAAAAATGCCTCGTAGGAATTGAAAAACGCCTCGTAGGAATTGAAAAATGCCTCGTAGGAATTGAAAAACGCCTCGTAGGAATTGAAAAATGCCTCGTAGGAATTGAAAAATGCCTCGTAGGAATTGAAACCCTACATAGAAAATGTAATTCTCAGGATAAAAAGATGAAAAAACGGCAAACTCATACGAGTTTGCCGTTTTTTACCTTCTAAACCTTAAATTCTTAAAATTCTATGGGGAAATACCGATTAGTTGGTCATTCTTTTCCAAGTATAGGAGTTAGCCCCTGTTTTTACACAGCCTTCAAAAAAGCCTGTATTACCATCACTGCTTCGGTTATAGCGGAAAGAACCCTCGTTACTCTCATTGCAACCGATTGTAGTATCATCTGCATCATCTTTAGTATATGTACCGCCGCCTTCCTTGCTTTTCCCAATTATACTGGTGTTTCCTCCTTTATAAATTTGTATGGCTCCATTGACCACCAGCATGGCTCCACTATTATGTTTTTCAAAATTATCGATATTGATGCCGGTACGTCCGTTTCGCAGTATCATAAAAGCATCTGAATAAGTTTTTTCCGCCGTACTACCGTTACCCACAGTAAATAATCGTGCTCCAATAGGGGTAAACACTCTACTCCCTGTTATTGGATAGGTATGATATAGAGGATTGCCATCAGTATCTAATTCCTCGGAAACCGGTGTGGTGTTAGATCCCATAATGGTTTCTGCATAGGTTTTTGCAATGTTATTAATTCCCATGACAGTAGCGTATTGACCCAATGCTTGGTTATTAGATCCCATAGCAACCGTAGCAAATTCCGTGGCTATTGTTCTACTTCCCATGGCAACAGAATTTGATCCTTTGGCTATTGTTCTACTTCCCATGGCAACAGAATTTGATCCTTTGGCATAGCTTTCATTTCCCATGGCAACGGAGCGGTCTCCAATGGCATAGGTATCGGCTCCTATGGCAACCGCACGCCTTCCTTTGGCAAAACTTCCTTTTCCTGCGGCAAAGGAGGCCTCTCCTGAGGCAACGGTGTTCCAACCTGCGGCAAAGGCGTAGTTTCCTGTGGCACCTTTGGCTTCAGGCGTTTCACCTTGTTGTTTACCCACGACATCGTTTGCATCATGGGCGGGGTCGGTTGCTTCTGCAACGGTGTATTGGCTGTAACTTACATCCACGGCGTTGTCACCAATGTTTCCGAAGTTGGCTGCCGGCCTACCAATAATCGCCAAACCTGTTTTGTTTTCTTGGGTAAGCCTATCCAAGCCCCAACGCCAAAACTCTGTGGGTTCTACGCCGGTTCTTTCTTCGTTTGCACCCAGATGCATTCCCTGCCCTGCGGTATAAAGTACATTCACCCATTGGTCGCCGTTGTACCAATAATACCCCGAAGAACCCACTCTGGATACCCTGTGGTTTTGGGTAGCATTATATGCATTAGTGTCATACTCGGAGTTATTCACATAAATCAAAGTTCCCTCTTGCGGTTCTGCAATATTTGCCACTCTTTTTTTGCTTAAAATAGGAACGATAATTCCCTCATTGTTGGTGGCAGTTTCTTTCGCATCATAAGGCTTTATATGTAAAGTTGCCTTGGGCTCGTCAGTGTTAATGCCTACGCTTCCCTGTTGGGCGTAAACTACTGTTCCTGCACACAAAGCACAGAAAATACTTACATTAATTAGTTTCTTTTTCATTCAATCTTTGTATTAGTTACACTATATTTATTCAGCTCTGATACTTCCCTCAGAGCTTATTTTCATTTTTCCAAAAAATTATGGAATAGAGAGAGGCAAAATTCTCAAGCGTTCCGTTGGAATTTTCCTGCTTAGAAAAATTTTTTTCCTAGCGTGGGAATTTTTTTTTCACGGCAAGAAATTTTCATTTGCTGGCTATACCTTTTCGTTTTTAAGGTTTTTATCGGTTTTTAATGTCTATGCCTAAAGTTAAAATAATCTTTGCAGACTTTAATGGCTGCCGTCATTACTCTCTCTTCTTTGGCTTCATCCTCCTTGCACGCATACTGCCCTGCTCCCCCATACACACAATTTGCCCATTGCTCAAGGCTTCCTGCATATCCACTAAGAAATCACTTACTGCATTTAATGGTCGCTCTCATATATGTTTACACAAATATACGGAATAGCCAAACAACTATGTAAAAACTTTTTCATTTCTCATATGTTGTTTGTCATCCGTATCATAGTACACCACAAAGGTATAAAGAAAAATTAAAAACTACCATAATACCATATAAAAAAGTTTTTTATTTTTTCTGGTATAGACACATATAAAAATCTATACTTTTACTCATATAAGCTGACACAAAATACCCCTCATAAATCATTTTGAATCTAATAACCATATGAATAATTTTTTCGGAGAAATAACTTTTGATACTTTGTTTTAGCCATAATAGTGTTAATAATAATTTCTTATATATGGAAGAACACTAAATTTCTAAATCTCCCCAATCAAAACCCCTCCGATACACCCAGTCCAAACAAGGCATAATCGTATAGGGCTGGGTCTTTCGGATTCATTTTTCGGATTTTTTTATCCAATTCCTCTACCGTTTTCCAATCATTCTGTTTCCGAGTGACGAGCTTTAGTTTTCGGGCTATGTTCCCTGTATGAACATCAAGAGGAATAGAAAGATATGCCGGTGATATCCTGTCCCACAAGCCAAAGTCTACTCCCCGCGAATCTCTGCGAACCATCCATCTAAGAAACATCATCAACCGTTTAGCTGCAGAATTCTTGTATGTAGAGCTAATATGCTTTACCGACCTATGTACTTCATTATTGACAAAATAACTCCTAAACCGCTCTAATGCATGATAAAAGTTTTGTTCTTCAGGATCCAATAAAAATAAATCTTCCATAGAAGAATACTCACAATATACCCTTCTAAGGTTTTTTATAAAAAACACAAAATCATCGGTATTAAATGTCCTATGCAATGCCTTTGCCCCTAAATCCAAGTCTCTGGAAGAATAATTCATCACAAAATCATATGGCGAATTTTCCATTATGGACACTATAGATTTCGCATTTTTGATAATAGACTTTCTGTTTCCCCATGCAATAGTAGCTGCAAAAAACGCCGAAATCTCTATATCCTGCCGAATAGAGAAACTATGTGGAATCTGGACGGGATCATCGGCTATAAATTCAACATTATTGTATTGGTCGGCTTTCTCGTCAAGAAAGTTTTTTAATTCCGTCAAAGTCATAACTAAATTTCTATAACTTCCAATGTCTTCGGCAAAAAAGTATTCGGGAACACAGTCCTTGCCTCATCTGTAAATACAGACAAGTCCTGATAGCGGTTAGAAAAATGTCCTAAAATCAGTTTTTTGACTTCCGCTTTTTTAGCAACCAAAGCCGCTTCCAAAGCCGTAGAATGCCCCGTATAGTCTGCCATTTCTTTAAGCTCGTGCAAAAAAGTAGATTCATGATAAAGCAAATCTACCCCTTTCACAATAGGCACCACAGATTCAAGAAAGCGTGTATCACTGCAAAATGCATAGGAAACAGGCGATTCAGCCGGTTTTGTAAGAATTTCATTCTTTAGCACATATCCATCAGATAATGTAAAATCTTTTCCTTTTTTAAGAAGATGATAATCACAGATTTCTATTTCGGGATATTTAGCAATCTCTTCCATATTCAGATGGCGTTCCTTTGGTTTTTCTCTAAAAAGATAACCATTGCAATATATTCTATGATCCAGAGGAATAGTATAAACTTCCACTTTATCATCTTCAAAAATTTTCTCTGATGCATTCCCCTCTATTTCACGATACACCACCTCAAAACCTCTCTGTGTTTCGGTAATTCTAAAAATAGTTTCCAGCATTTCCTTAATACCTTTCGGACCATAGATATAAAGAGGCGTCTCTCTTCCTAAGAGCCTAAATGAAGCCACCAACCCCGGCAGCCCAAAACAATGATCGCCGTGAAGATGAGAAACAAAAATGTGATTTATTTTTGAAAATTTAGCTTTAGCTTTTCTTAATTGTACCTGAGTTCCCTCGCCGCAATCTATAAGAAAATGACGCTCCTGCATTTCCAAAAGCTGAGCTGTAGGAGATGAGTTCACTGTAGGAATCGCAGAATTAAAGCCAAGAATCGTAAGATGTGCCGACACTTTTCTATTTTTTATAGATGCAAATATAAGAACTTTAAATTTTTAATAAAAAATAATTACAATGAGATAGCAATATCAAATAGTTGGTAATTCAAAAAAAAAACTTATATTTGCGGACTGAAATAATTAAAAAACAATATAACAATGTTTGCAATCGTAGAGATAGCAGGGCTTCAATACAAAGTTGAGCAAGACCAAAAATTGTTTGTAAACCGTTTGAGTGGTGAGAAAGGAGACAGAGTAACTTTTGACAAAGTTCTTCTTACCGTAAATGGAGCAACAACTGTGGGCGCCCCGGCTGTAAAAGGAATCGCTGTAGAAGCGGAAATTATCGACCATGTGAAAGCTGATAAGGTTATCGTTTTCAAGAAAAAAAGAAGAAAAGGATACGCTAAGAAAAATGGTCACAGACAGTCTTTAACTCAAATTCAAATCGTTTCTATCACAGGATTTGAAGGTGCTAAAAAATCTGCTAAAAAAGAAGAAACAACAAAACTGGCAAAAAAGACTCCTAAAAAAGGAGACGACCTTACTCTAATAGAAGGAATAGGTCCTAAAGTAGCTGAAATATTCTTTGAAGCAGGGATTAAATCTTTTGCAGATTTAGCGAAAAAAACAAAAGAGGAGTTAGAGGCAATACTTAATCCTAAAGGAGCTGTATATGCAGCTATGGATCCTACAACTTGGCCTCAGCAAGCACAGTTGGCTGCCGATGGTAAGTTCGATGAGCTTGACGCCCTTAAAGGTAAACTTAAAGGCGGAAAAGCATAATAATTAAATTTAATGTTAACTAAAAAAACCTAAAAAAAATGGCACACAAGAAAGGTGTTGGTAGTTCCAAAAATGGTAGAGAATCTCACTCTAAAAGATTAGGCGTTAAGATTTTCGGAGGTCAAGAGGCTATCGCGGGTAATATTATCGTGAGACAGAGAGGTACAAAACACCACCCAGGTGAAAATGTGGGAATGGGTAAAGATCATACATTATTTGCCTTGACTGACGGAAAGGTAGTTTTCACTAAAAAAGGAAATGATAGATCTTTTGTATCTATAGAGCCGAACGCATAAGCTTAATATTCATTAAGGGTGCTTAAACCTATAACGAATATTGTTTTCATAAAAAAGACTGCCTTTATTCAGGCAGTCTTTTTTGTGATAGATTATATAAACAGTAAAAAACAAATGTAAGTTTATTTATTTTACTTATATTTGAAAAACAATAATAGATTTATGAAAACCGAACATACAGAGCATCTAAAAATGATAGCCAATACAGCTCGTGATTTTGCAGAAAAAAATATTCGTCCTTACATTATGGAGTGGGATGAAAGCCAAACATTCCCTATAGATTTATTCCACAAGCTGGGTGAAATGGGATTTATGGGAATCATCATTCCCGAAGAGTACGGAGGAGCTGGACTATCTTACAACGAATATGTTGTTATTATAGATGAAATTTCTCAAGTAGATCCTTCCATAGGACTTTCTGTAGCGGCACATAACTCACTATGTACCAATCATATCTATGAGTTTGGAAATGAAGAACAAAGAAAGAAATGGCTACCGAAGCTGGCTTCCGGAAAGGTAATTGGAGCGTGGGGACTCACCGAGCATAATACAGGCTCTGATGCAGGAGGAATGAATACGACTGCCGTAAAAGATGGTGATGAATGGATAATCAATGGTGCTAAGAACTTCATTACACACGCTATATCTGGAGATATCGCAGTAGTAATGACCAGAACGGGAGACAAAAACACCTCTAATAACTCAACAGCATTTGTTCTGGAAAAAGGGATGCCCGGTTTCTCATCAGGAAAAAAAGAAAATAAATTGGGGATGCGTGCTTCGGAAACTGCAGAATTGATTTTCGACAATGTTCGCGTACCCGATTCCCACAGACTTGGAGAAGTTAGCTCGGGCTTCAAACAAGCAATGAAAATTTTGGACGGAGGCAGGATCTCCATTGCCGCACTTAGTTTGGGTATTGCCAGAGGAGCCTACAAAGCTGCTCTAAAATACGCCAAAGAAAGACATCAGTTCGGACAAGCGATTGCTAATTTCCAAGCGATTAACTTTATGCTTGCCGATATGGCAACGGAGATAGATGCCGCAGAGCTTCTGATAAAAAGAGCCGCAGACCTGAAAAATGCCAAACAAAAAATGACCAGAGAAGGTGCTATGGCAAAGCTCTACGCATCTGAAGCTTGTGTGAGAATTTCTAACAATGCCCTACAGATTTTTGGAGGATACGGCTATACTAAAGATTTCCCTGCCGAAAAATATTATAGAGATTCTAAACTCTGTACAATAGGAGAAGGTACTTCCGAAATACAGAGACTCGTTATCGGAAGAGATATCATTAAGTAGCACGATGCTCTGGGCTTATCAAAAGAATATTGGTATACTATTAAACATTAATTTCTCAATATATTTTATAAAAAAAGAACTATTCACTAATTTTGCCGAAAATTAAAATAATCTATGGGACGCGCATTTGAATATAGAAAAGCATCTAAATTAGCCAGATGGGATAAAATGGCTAAAACGTTCTCCAAAATAGGAAAAGACATTGCTCTTGCGGTGAAAGCAGGAGGACCTGATCCAGATTCTAATCCGGCATTACGCAGGTGCATACAAAATGCCAAAGGTGCCAATATGCCAAAGGACAATGTAGAAAGAGCCATAAAAAAAGCCAGCGGTACAGATGCAGAAAACTACGAAGAGGTTACTTACGAAGGCTATGGGCAAGGCGGCGTAGCGTTCTTTGTGGAATGTACTACGAACAACACCACCAGAACAGTAGCCAATGTAAGAGCTATTTTTAATAAATTTGACGGAAACTTGGGTAAAAACGGTGAACTTTCATTCCTTTTTGACAGAAAAGGCATTTTTACCATTGACAAATCCTTAATCACTATGGATTGGGAAGACTTTGAAATGGAAATGATAGACGGCGGTGCGGAAGACATCGACTTTGACGACCAAGAAGTAATGGTAACGACAGCTTTCGAAGATTTCGGCTCACTTTCTCACAAATTAGAGGAATTGGGAATAGAGGCTAAGAGTTCCGAATTGCAAAGAATACCCAACAACTACAAGTCCGTCAGCCAAGAGCAGTTTCAGGCTAATATGAAAATGTTGGAACGCTTTGAGGAAGATGATGATGTTCAGAATGTCTATCACAATATGGAGATAGACGACGAGATGATGAAAACTTTATAAATCTAAGAGCTTATCTAAATTTCACCAAGCTCAAAACTTGAAAGGCACTAAGACACTGCTTTTACCGACATGGTACAAGGGTGTCTTTTTTTGTATGCCTGCATATTTTGAAAACAAAAACTTTTGAATAAACAAATTAAAGATTACTTTTGCAGTATATACTTTTTATTTTATGGCTAAACAAGAAGATGATTTCAAAAAAGTAATTTCTCACGCTAAAGAATATGGGTTTATTTTCCCGTCTAGTGAGATTTATGACGGACTTTCTGCTGTGTATGATTATGGACAAAACGGTGCAGAGCTTAAAAATAACATTAAGCAATACTGGTGGAAAGCGATGACTCAGCTCAACGAGAATATCGTGGGGATAGATGCTGCTATCCTGATGCACCCTACCACTTGGAAAGCTTCCGGACATGTAGATGCATTCAACGACCCTTTAATCGACAACAAAGATTCAAAAAAAAGATTCAGGGCAGATGTCTTAATAGAAGACTATTGTGCAAAATTAGAAGATAAAGCACTAAAAGAAATTGCCAAAGCGAAAAAAAGATTTGGTGAGGCATTTGACGAGGCACAGTTCGTGAGTACCAATCCTAAAGTATTAGGATACAGAGAAAAACAAAAAGAAATTTTGCAGCGAATGGCTAAATCATTAGACAATAATGATTTGGCTGATGTAAAAGCTCTTATAGAAGAATTGGAAATAGCCGATCCGGATACAGGCTCTAAAAATTGGACCGATGTAAGACAATTTAATCTTATGTTTGGAACTAAGCTGGGGGCTTCGGCAGAAAACGCAACCGACCTCTACCTAAGACCCGAAACGGCACAAGGAATTTTTGTAAATTTTCTTAATGTCCAAAAAACCTCTCGGCATAAATTGCCGTTTGGGATAGCACAAATAGGGAAAGCATTTAGAAACGAAATTGTTGCGAGACAATTCATCTTCCGTATGCGTGAATTTGAGCAAATGGAAATGCAGTTTTTTGTACCTCCGGGAACCGAGCTTCAGTTCTACGAAATGTGGAAAGAAAAACGCTACAAATGGCACTTAGCTCTGGGACTTGGAGAAGAAAACTACAAATTTCACGACCACGAAAAATTAGCCCATTATGCAAATGCGGCAGCAGACATTGAGTTCAAATTTCCTTTTGGTTTCAAGGAATTAGAAGGCATTCATTCTAGAACAGATTTTGACCTTAGTGCTCACGAAAAATTCTCAGGACGAAAAATTCAATATTTTGATCCGGAAAGAAACGAAAGCTATGTACCTTATGTGGTAGAAACTTCCATCGGTTTAGACCGAATGTTTTTGGCACTGTTCTCTCATTGCCTCAAAGATGAAGTTTTAGAAGACGGTTCATCGCGTACGGTACTTTCATTGCCGCCGGCTTTAGCACCGGTAAAAGCTGCCATACTTCCATTGGTAAAGAAAGACGGACTACCAGAGTTTGCTGAGAGAATTTTCAACGACCTTAAATATGACTTCAATATTATTTTTGAAGAAAAAGACAGCATCGGCAAGAGATACCGCCGCCAAGATGCCATAGGTACGCCTTTCTGCATCACGGTGGACCACGATTCTCTCAAAGATTTCACAGTTACGCTGAGAGAAAGGGATACGATGAAACAAGAACGCGTGCCGGTGGAAAATTTGAGGCAGATTATTGACAAAAAAGTAAGTTTCCGAAATTTACTTTCTAAAATATAAAAAAATATGCCTCGCAGATTGAGCGGGGCATTTTATTGATTTTTTTTGCATCAACCGAAATTTTAAAGAGATGACAAACCTATTGAATATTAGACAGCAATTTCCAATCCTTGACCAAAAAGTAAATGGTAAGCCTTTAATATATCTGGATAATGCCGCAACGACCCAAAAACCGCTATCCGTATTAGAAGTTTGCCATAAATACTATACGGAGATCAATGCTAATGTCCACCGTGGAATCCATACTTTGAGCCAGATAGCGACAGAGGAAATGGAGCTTTCCAGAAGGAAAATTCAAAAATTCATCAATGCACGCCACGACTATGAAGTAATTTTCACCAAAGGAACGACGGAGGGTATCAACCTCGTGGCATACGCCCTTTCTTCGATAATCAAAGAAGGAGACGAGATTATTATTTCTCATTTGGAGCACCACTCTAATATTGTGCCTTGGCAGATGCTTTGCGAACGAACGGGAGCGGTACTTCGTGTAATTCCCATAGATGAACAAGGTATCCTTCAGCTCGATGTCTTGGATAAATGGTTTTCCGAAAAGACGAAATTGGTTTCCGTCAATCAAGTTTCTAACGCCTTAGGAATTGTCAATCCCATAAATGAAATTATTGCTAAAACACGCGCACTTTCTTCTGCTTGGGTATTGATAGATGGCGCCCAGTCTGCACCTCATTTTGATATCGATGTGCAAAAAATGGATTGTGATTTCTTTGTATTCTCGGGACACAAGATGTACTCCCCTATGGGAACCGGAATACTATACGGTAAAGAAAATATTTTAGAAAAAATAAATCCTTTCCACGGAGGTGGCGAGATGATAGCGACTTGCTCTTTTGAGAAAACCACTTATGCAGGATTACCTTTCAAATTCGAAGCCGGGACACCTAATGTAGGCGGAAATATTGCTTTGGGAGCGGCTGTAGATTTCATCAATGCTTTAGGAAAAAACTCCATAAAAAAACACGAAACAGAGTTGATAAACTACACCATAGCACAGCTTAGCGCAATAGACGGGATAAGAATTTATGGTGAAAAGGCGCCTCATTCCGGAGCAGTTTCTTTCAATTTGGAGGGCGTAGGCATAGCCTCTGATGCAGGAATGATTTTAGACAAACTCGGGATAGCGGTAAGAACAGGACACCACTGTGCCCAGCCCATAATGGATTTTTTCAATATTGCCGGAACTATCAGAGCAAGTTTCGCAGTGTATAATACTTTAGATGAAATAGATATTTTGGCAGAAGGGATTAGAAAAGCTCAAAAAATGTTAGCCTAACGAATAATTATTTTATATGAAACAAGATAATAACGACCAACCCATCAGCAATATTAAGCTAAAACAAATCGCACTTCTTTTCATCATTGTAATTTTGTTTTTGCTTATCGCATACAACCTTGCTACCTTTATCCCTTCTTTATTAGGTGCTATTACCTTGTATATCGTTACGCGGAGGTACAATTTTTATTTGATTGAAAAACTAAAATGGAAGCCTTGGATTTCGGCATTGCTTATAATCTTGGGAACGATTGTTTTAATTGTAATTCCTCTCTATTTCACGGGGCATATGCTCTACGACAAAATAGCCAATGCCCAGTCTTATATGGATAAATTCTCTGATTTCTTGGATAAAATTCAGGTCTATATCCAGAAAGAAACGCATATTGATATCCTAAGTGTAGAAAATATCGACAAACTAAAAGAGCTTGCAGGGCATGTTTCCACCATTGCGCTCAGCAGTACGGTAAACATTCTTACCATAGTAGCTGCAATGTATTTTCTACTCTACTTTTTACTTTCCAACCCGAGGAGGTTTGAGTATATGATGATAAAAGCCGCACCTCTGAAAAAAGGAAATGTAAAAATGATAGGCGACAAAATAAGCAAAATGGTCATTGCCAATGCAATAGGTATTCCGGTAGTATCAGTAGGACAGGCATTGGTATCGTTGATAGGTTATTTGATTTTCGGAGCACCCAGTCCGTTTTTGCTATTTGTTCTTACTGCCCTTACAGCGATGATTCCTGTAGTGGGAAGTGCAGTGATTGTCGTTCCTGTTTCTTTGTTTTTGGCAGCAGAAGGAGATGTATACTCGGGCGTAGGATTGGCTTTATTTTGCTTATGTATAGGTGGCGTTACCGACAATATTCTTAGATTTACTTTACTGAAAAGATTGGAAAATATACACCCTCTCAATACGGTTTTTGGAATTATAATGGGGATTAACCTCTTTGGCTTTATGGGTCTGATATTTGGGCCAATTTTAGTATCTGTGGCGGTGCTGTTGATAGAGGTTTACAGAGATGAATTTACCGATGATGACGAGCCTGAAATCATTGAGCCCAACGATAGTACCCAATCAGAATAAAAAGTTTTGGACAAGGAAATTCTCATAGAAATATGCAAATTCAGAATCCCTTTTGGCAAATACAAAGACAGGCTACTATGCGATTTGCCTATTTCTTATTTGGAATGGTTTCTTAGAAATGGAGGCTTTCCAAAAGGACGATTAGGGATGCTTCTTTCCACAGTTTACGAAATAAAAATCAACGGTTTAGAAGCTATTTTGGAACGAATTAAAAAAGAGTTTTTAGATAATTAAGAGCTAGTAATACAAGCCAAACACTCAGAGCTCGTTTTAATCTTATTATTCAAAAATTTATTCCATTTTCTGAAAGGTGTAATTTTGGAACTCTAAAAAAACATTCGGAAATTATTATATCATCATTATTAAATTTAATAGCTGTAAAATGCTTATATTTGTGAAAATTTTTAATTGTTATGAGTAATAAACCGATTTCAGAATTTATTGAAAAATATTATTTACATTTCAATGCAGCTACTTTAGTAGATGCTTCCAAAGGCTATGTAGCCCATCTAAAAGACGGCGGCAAAATGATGATTACCCTTGCCGGAGCAATGTCCACTGCAGAATTAGGGAAAATTTTAGCAGAAATGATTAGACAAGACAAAGTCCAGATTATTTCTTGTACAGGTGCGAACTTGGAGGAAGATTTGATGAACCTTGTCGCCCATTCTCACTACGAGAGAGTGCCGCATTACAGAGATTTAACCCCAAAAGAAGAGTGGGATTTATTAGAGAGAGGGTTGAATCGTGTAACGGACACTTGTATCCCGGAAGAAGAGGCTTTCCGTAGATTGCAAAAACACATTTTTGACATTTGGAAAGATACAGAAGTAAAAGGCGAACGCTATTTCCCTCACGAATATATGTACAAAATGCTTCTTTCTGGTGTTTTAGAGCAGTATTATGAAATTCCGAAAGAAAACTCTTGGATGCTGGCGGCGGCAGAGAAAAACCTGCCTATCGTAGTTCCGGGCTGGGAAGATTCCACAATGGGAAATATCTTTGCGAGCTATTGCATCAAAGGAGAACTAAAACCTTCTACCGTAAAATCGGGGATAGAATATATGACATTCCTTGCGGACTGGTACACCAAAAATTGCGGAGGCAAAGGAGTAGGATTCTTCCAAATAGGAGGCGGGATTGCCGGTGACTTCCCTATCTGTGTGGTGCCTATGCTTTATCAAGATTTGGAAATGCACGATATTCCTTTCTGGAGCTATTTCTGCCAAATCTCTGACTCTACTACCTCATACGGCTCTTATTCCGGTGCCGTACCGAATGAAAAAATCACTTGGGGTAAATTGGACATAGATACGCCTAAATATATCGTGGAGAGTGACGCCACAATCTGTGCACCGCTGATGTTCCAGTATATTTTGGAAAATTCTTAAAACTATTTACAAAGCATTAATATAAATCTAAAAATAAAAAGTAAAATGGGAACAAAAAAGCATAATTTCAGTGCAGGACCTTGTATCTTACCTCAAGAGGTTTTTCAGAAAGCATCAGAAGCCATATTGGATTTCAATGGCATAGGGCTTTCGCTTTTGGAAATTTCACATAGGAGCAAAGATTTCGTTCCGGTAATGGATGAAGCCAGAGCTATCGTAAAAAGACTAATGAACCTTGACGACAGCTACGAGGTGCTTTATCTACAAGGAGGGGCGAGCCTTCAGTTTATAATGGTGCCATTTAACTTACTTACAAAAACAGGAAAAGCAGCTTATCTGGATACCGGTACATGGGCGTCTAATGCCATAAAAGAGGCAAAAAGATGGGGGAATATAGATGTAGTAGGCTCTTCGGCTGATGAAAAATATTCTTACATACCAAAAGATTATTCGGTAGACAGCAGCTACGACTACTTCCATTGTACTTCCAATAACACAATCTACGGTACGCAGATGAAGTCTTTCCCAGAGGTAGATACCTTAAAGGTTTGTGATATGAGCTCTGATATTTTCAGCCGTCAATTAGATTTCTCAAAATTTGATCTTATCTATGCCGGAGCTCAGAAAAATATGGGCCCTGCGGGAACTGTTTTAGTGGTGGTTAAAAAAGATATTTTGGGTAAAACCAATAGAGATATTCCGGCATATTTGGATTATGCATTGCACATTAAGAAAGAGTCAATGTTCAATACGCCGCCGGTTTTTGCAGTTTATGCTTCGCTTCTTACGCTTCAGCACCTTGAGAAAAACGGAGGTATTGCGGCTGCAGAGGAGAGAAACAATGCCAAAGCAAAATTACTCTACGATGAAATAGACTACAATCCTAACTTCGAAGGATTTGCTAAGAAAGAAGACCGCTCTGTGATGAATGTCTCTTTCCGCCTAACCGATAAAAGTAAGAAAGAGAAATTTGACCAAATGTGGAAAGATGCAGGTATAAACGGCTTGAACGGACACAGAAGCGTAGGCGGATACCGTGCAAGTCTCTACAATGCCCTTCCGATAGAGAGCGTACAAGTATTAGTAGATGTAATGAAAGCTCTATAAAAGAAGAACTTTGCAGATTAAAGCATTTTAAGATTATTAACTTCCAATTCAGTGAGGATACGCCAGTGTCCTCGCTTTATGTTTTTCTTGGTAAGACCAGCAAACATTACTCTATCCAGCCCTTCTACTTCATAGCCTAGTCTTTGAAAAATACGGCGGATTACCCTGTTCCAGCCGATATGGATTTCTATTCCTATTTCGTTTTTAGGTTTTCCCTCAATGTAAGAAATGCTGTCTACCTCGGCGATACCCTCTTCTAAGCGTATCCCTTCCGAGATGGCGTGCATATCTTCTTTGGACAATTTCCTGTCAAGGGTAACATGGTATATTTTCTTTATGTTAAAAGACGGATGCGTCAGTTTTTTAGTCAGATGTCCGTCATTAGTAAGGAGGATAACCCCTGTGGTCTGTCTATCTAATCTGCCCACCGGAAAAATACGATACGGAGATGAATTTGCCGTTAAGTCCATTACTGTTTTTCTTGCTTTCTCGTCTTTGGTAGTAGAAATATAGCCTTTCGGTTTATTAAGGAGGACATAAACTGGTTTTTCAGGTGTAATGCTTTGCCCGTCAAAAACTACTTTGTCTGTTTTCTGCACTTGATAGCCCATTTCTGTGATGATTTTACCATTCACTTCCACGAGCCCTTGCTTGATAAGTTCGTCTGCCTCTCTTCTGCTGCACACTCCGGAATTAGCAACATATTTGTTGAGCCTTATGGTTTCTTTAGGTTGCTGTATGAGCTTATTGATTCTTCTCTTCTGAACAAAAGAACGGGCTCTGTCTTCCTCGTTATTGTTTCTAAAAGAAGGACCGTTTTTTCGGTCTCCTTTTACATATTTTTCTCGAGCGTCAAAAGTTTTGCCGCTTCTTTTAGAATTAGTATTCCTATCGAATCCTCTTTTATTAGAATTTCTTTTGTCTGAAAATTGTTTTTGTTCTCTGCTCATCACTTATATATAACAGCGGCAAAATTACGAAATATAAAATAAACCTCACATAAGGAAAATAGCCCTTACATTGAACACATCATTCCCTCCAAAAAATCTTTAACTCAATTTTAGTCTATTAACAGAACAAAAAAAATCCACTACTAAGAGTGGGTTTTGTCATTATTACTTGTTGTATTCTATCTTAGTATCAAAGTCTTTTTCAAAAGTACTATCATCTGAACTATATGAACTACTTATTTCCGACGGATACCCCTTGTTATTATATCTATAGGTATATTTGTTTTCGTATTTTCCATGTATTTCTGTATTAGAATCATTAAGAACAGTTATTGTCTCTTTGCTATATGTATATGTAACATTATTAAAACTAGAAGGTATTATAAAATTTCTAAGAAAATTAGAGTAAGATAGATATTTAAATCCTGCTATATTTTTGAAAACAGAATTTTTGTTGTCATAAGTGTAAGTGTCTTCTGTATTTCGTATTACAGAACTTCGTTTTAAGTTACTTATTGATTTAATGATTTGCTTATGGTTGTCTAAAGTATATGTGAGACTTTCTTGAGATGAATGATTAACTACACCATTATTTTCCATGTCTTTTACTTCATTTATAGCATTTACTATATCTCCATTAATGGTATATGTTATCTCAAATATATTTTTATTACCGTTATGTTTTTTCGTATGTATTTCTTTCGCTAAATTTCCATTAGAATCATATTCAAATTCATATTCATCCTCTTTATCCTGCACAGAAATTATAAAATCACCATTATAACTAAATGTTATTTTTTCTTTTTCGTCGCCCGAAACTCTTTCCAGATTCGAGACTTTGTTACCATTGTAGTTGAATGTCAAAATTGTCGTGTCAATATGTTTATCTTCCTCATAACTCATCGTTGTGAAGCTCTTAGGTAAAATGTTATCATCAGGAATAGTAGGGGTATCAACGTTATCACTTCCTCTTTTGCATGCTACCAATGCCGTAGCTGCGAAAAATGCAAAAAATATTTTTTTCATAATAATTAGTTATTTAACTGCTAAGATATGCATTTTATGAACTATGAGCAAAATTACAAAAGTTTTTTTTCGTAAACAGAATAAAAATCACTTAGAAATAGCCTTTATAAATAGGGGTAATGTATTTCGGTGCTTTTTTTTATCTTTGTTGAAAATTTAGAAAAATATTATAATGGACAAAATAGACAGCCTCAATCAGGTGGCAGAATTTCACAAGACATTCCGCGCGCCTATTTTAGAAACACCGCAAATCCCCTCTAAGGAAAGATGCGAACTAAGAGTGAAACTTCTACAAGAGGAATTAGACGAACTAAAAAAAGCCATTGAAAACCATGATTTGGTAGAGGTGGCAGATGCTCTATGTGATTTGCAGTATGTACTGAGCGGTGCAGTATTGGAATTTGGCTTGGGGAATAAATTTGTAGAATTGTTCAACGAAGTCCAGCGTTCTAATATGTCCAAAGCTTGTGACAATGAACAACAAGCTAAAGAAACCATAGAACATTACAAAACCACCAAAGGCGAAGAAGCCCATTATGTAAAATCCGGAGACAAATATAATGTCCATCGTATATCAGACAACAAGGTTCTGAAAAACAAATATTACTCACCGGCAAATTTAAAAAATATATTAGAAAAGTAAAATCTTATAACTATAAATTTATGAAAAATAAACTCTTCAAAATATTAAGCATTTCCTTATTAGGAGCTATATCTGCTTATTCTTGCTCTACCATTCAAAAAGTAGTGGTCAATAGAGAAGCGGCATCCCAAGAATACGGCAAAATATTGCTCGGAAAACAAACGCTGAGCCAGTTCAACAAAGAGCCTTTCAAAACTTGGTATGACTTCCAATACGCCAATTATACCCCTGACGCACAAACAGTGGAAGCCCTAAAAAAAGGACACAAACTCAACAAATACAAAATCAAGTTCTTTTTAGCAACTTGGGACGGACAGAGCCAAGAGGTATTTCCTAAGTTTATAAAAGTGATAAAAGGCGCTGATTATCCTTTACAAAAATTAGATATCATCGCTCTGAGCAGAAGAATGGATTCACCTGAAAGTGAAGAAATCAAATACCATGTTTCCTCTGTTCCTACTATTATTCTGGAACAGTACGGGCAAGAGGTAGAGCGTATTACACCGATGCCTTCTGACATTGCGAATATAGAAAAACAACTTTTGGTGGCTGTGGAAAAATATTCTCCTGCCAAGAAAGTAACTGCACCTAAGAAAAAGCATAAGAAAAAATCAAGAAGAAAGGCAACAAAAGAAGCTTTACAACAAGAGTAACGGCAGCTTAACTATAAAATTGTGATATTTTGTCAAAATTAAAAATAGGAATAGGATTTTTGGCAGGGATATTATTGTCTCTGTTGGTATTCTTTGCGTGGAAAGGATTTACCAAGAAAAATGAAGACAAATCCGTGAGCGATTACTACATCATTACCAACCAAATTTCTAAAATGAATAAAATGGTAGTGATGGAACAAAATCTTTCTATGATGCAAAAAACCACTATTTCTCACGAACTATTCGGGAGCTCTTATTTACCATCTTCGGATAAGCATATCATCACTTTTACAAAGACGAATGTACAGGTGTCCTACGACTTATCCAAGATGAAAATAAAGGTGGACAGCCTCAATAAGAAACTCATCATTGAAACGCTGCCGCAGCCGAAAATAACCATTATCCCAAGTGTGGAAATTCAGTCTATGGACGACTCTTTTTACAATCGTTTTTCACAGAAAGACATCAAACACATCACGCAAAAAGCTAAAGATGCCGCGTACAAAATGGTAGATCAAGAAAAACTAAAAGAAGCCGGCAAGAAACAATTGATAAGTAATCTTAAAGAGATTTTCGTCTTAGCAAAAGCACTGAATTATAAGGTTGTAGATAATACCAATGAAATCCCGTTAGACCTCTACTAACATAAGTTTTTTGATTAATGAACAAAAGAATACTTAGACAGATAAAGCCATTAAGGTTTGGTAAGAGGAACAATGTGTAAAAATTCTCAAGAGAAAATCTTAACGGAACACTCTTTTTTCGATTAAAAATTTTATATTTGTATCCTAAATATATTTGATTTATGAAATTCATTATATCGAGTGGCGAGCTTCAAAAGGCTTTACAAAAAGTGAGTGGTGTTATTAGCAGCTCACAGTCTCGCCCTATATTAGAAAACTATTTACTGGAAACAGAAGGCGAAACCCTTAGAATTACAGCTTCTGACGGGGAAACTACCCTTATGACTACCGTTCCCGTGAAATCCGATTCCGATGGTAAAATAGCCGTATTAGCAAGAACTTTTCAGGATTTGATTAAAAACTTCGGGGACCAGCCACTTACTTTCATCGTTAAAGAAGTGGAAAATGGCAAAAGTTTAGAAATACTCAATGACAGAGATACCTTTGCGGTGGCTCTTGACAATGAAGAGGATTATCCTGAAATTCCGGAATTCAGTGCTGCACGTAGCGTGAAGTTACAGTCCGGAGTTTTGGCAGAAGCTCTCGTAAATACACTTTTTGCAACAAGTAATGACTCTCTTCGTCCTGTAATGACGGGGGTATTCTTTCAATTTGGTGAAGACAAAGCCAACTTTGTAGCAACAGACTCCCACAGACTCGTTGTTTACAGCAGAAATGACATCAAAACAGAAGAGCCGGCAGAGTTTATATTGCCTAAAAAAGCATTGTCTATTTTCAAAAATATTCTTTCCAATTCTGATGAAGAAGTAGTGATAGAGTTTAATGAAAATATGGCTAAGTTCACATTCAGCAACCATACTTGGATTTGTAGATTGATAGATGGCAAATACCCTAACTATAGTGCTGTAATCCCACAAGACAACCCAAATGTACTGACCGTAAACAGAGATTTGCTTCTCTCTTCTATACGGACTGCAGCTGTACTTTCCAACAAATCTACCAATCAGGTAAGGTTTAGACTATCCGGAAACATTCTTCATCTGCACGCAGAAGACACCGAATATTCAAATAAAGCAGATATGCAGGTACCTTGTAATTATCAAGGGGAAGACATCAATATAGGATTTAGCTCCAAATTTTTTGCAGAGATGCTTTCTGTACTTAATTCAGAAGATATTACCGTGAAAATGTCCCAGCCTAGCAGGCCTGGTATCATAGAGCCTGTGGATGGGCTTGATGAAAACGAGCATATTTTGATGCTATCTATGCCTGTTGTAGGTCTTTAGGAAGCATTATCCAAAAAAATTAAATTTGAGATTTGGAAGGCTTCAGGTCTCAAATTTTATTTATAAGAATAAAACAAAACAACTAATTAGAAAAATAAGCAATGAAAATTTCCGGAAATTGGCTTAAAGATTATATCAAAACAGATTTAAGTGCTGAAAAAATAGGACAATACCTTACAGACATAGGGCTGGAAGTAGAAGGCATAGAGAATTACGAATCTGTGAAAGGAAGCCTTAAAGGCATCATGGTGGGAAAAGTTCTTACATGCGAAAAACACCCTAATGCGGATAAACTGAAAAAAACTACCGTAGACATAGGCGGGAAGGTACTTGATATCGTTTGTGGGGCACCTAATGTAGAAGCCGGACAAACGGTGCCGGTAGCCGTAGTAGGAACTGTTCTGTACGATAAGAACGGTAATTCCTTTGAAATCAAAAAAGCCAAAATAAGAGGCGAAGTTTCCGAAGGAATGATTTGTGCGGAAGATGAATTAGGGCTAAGCGACAATCACGAGGGCATAATGGTATTAGATGAAAGTTATGAGGTAGGAAAACCTTTTGCTGATTATTTTGATTTGGTCAATGATGAAGTTTATGAGATAGGCCTCACCCCAAACCGAACAGACGCAATGTCTCACTATGGCGTAGCCAGAGACTTGCACGCATTCCTCTACGCATCTAATGTTTTTACTTCCGAGTTTGAAAATGTAAAATCAGAGGTTTTCCAGCCGGAGGGAGAGCATCTGTTTGAAATAGAAGTAGAGGACCAAAACCTTTGTCCAAGATATATAGGGGCTATTCTCAAAAATATAAAAGTAGCAGAATCTCCGGAATGGCTTAAAAATAGACTAAAAGCAATAGGCCTATCGCCAATAAACAATGTAGTGGATATTACCAACTATGTTCTACACGGACTGGGACAGCCGCTACACGCCTTTGATGCCGATAAAATTTCCGGACAAAAAGTCATTGTAGGAACTTGCCCGGAGGGAACCAAAATGAAAACTTTAGATGGTGTAGAAAGAATATTGAACGGTTCTGAAATCATCATTAAAGATGCACAACATACCCCTATGTGTATCGCCGGAGTATTCGGAGGAGAAAACTCGGGCGTGACCGAGCAAACAACAACGGTATTTTTAGAAAGTGCCTATTTCAATCCTGTGGCGGTAAGAAAAGCCGCAAAAGCCCACGGGCTAAATACTGATGCTTCATTCCGATTTGAAAGAGGGATCGATGTGAATAATGTGAGAACCAGCATCACAAAAGCAATAAGACTATTGATAGATATTGCAGGAGCCGAGCTGGTGGGAGATTTAATAGAATTTTATCCTGAAAAAATTAAACCCCATTATGTAGTATTGAGGTATTCTAAAATAGACCAAGTATTAGGCATCAAACTTCATAGAGAAAATATCAAAAAGATTTTGAAATCTTTAGAAATAGATATCCTTAACGAAATACCGGACGGATTAGAGCTTTCCGTACCGAACTATCGTGCTGATGTTACGAGAGAGATAGACGTAATAGAAGAAATCCTAAGAATCTATGGCTATAATAAAATAGAATCTCCAGAAAAAATCTCATTTACTCCTGTAAAATTGAGCTTTGAGGACCAAGACGACTTAGAAAACTCTTGGGCAAGAACGCTTCAGTCCAATGGCTTCCACGAAGTAATGAACAATTCCCTTACCTCTGTGAAAGACGAAACCGATGCGGTGAAACTTCTCAACCCGCTGAGCAACGATTTGGCGTTTATGAGAAAATCGCTTTTAGGAGGATTGCTTCAGAATGCAGCTTATAACATCAACCGTAAAAATGCGGATATAAAATTCTTCGAATTGGGGAAAATTTATCATAAGTTTGAGACATACGAAGAGAGAAAACAATTAGCAATATTGGTATCCGGAAGAGACCAAGCTGAAAATTGGCTTGTCCCAAAATCCGCCACAAATTTCTATCATCTGAAAGCTTATATAAATATTTTGATGCAAAAGCTGAATATCGGCATTGAAGAAAAACCTCTTAACAACTCTCGTTTTTCCGAAGCTTTGGAGTTTGTTTCCGATGGAAAGGTATTGGCAAGGTTAGGCAAAGTATCCAATGAGCTGCTAAAAGAGTATGATATAGAACAAGAAACTTACTATGCAGAAATAGAAACAGAATACTGCCAAGAAGTTAGAAGCAAAAACCGATTAAAATTCCAAGATGTTCCGAAGTTTAATACTGTTCGCAGAGATTTAGCTTTACTTTTAGACAAAAGTATTTCTTACACAGACCTCTTAAACGAAGTCCTGAAAGATAAGTCTAAATATCTGAAAAAAATTAATCTGTTTGATGTTTATGAAGGTGAAAATTTACCGAAAGGTAAAAAATCTTATGCACTAAGCTTTGAACTTTTAAATGAAGAAAAGACATTAGAGGAAAAAGAAATTTCTCAGATTATGCAATCTTTGATTGGAAAATTTGAAAAAGTTTTTAAGGCAGAATTGAGAAGATAGAAATTGAAAAACAAAGAGTTTTAACAAAATTAAAAATATGAAAAAAGTAATTTTAGGGATAATTTTAAGCCTTGTAACAATAGCTTGCAGCAGTGTCGCAAATTTGAAATTAGGTAAAATGCAAAACAATATCCACGGCATCACTTGGATAATGACAGGTGAAACCCTCAAAAATTCTGAGATTCCTACCATACATATTGACCAAGATAAAATATCCGGTACGGCGGGTTGCAATACCTATTTTGGCTATGCTATAGTAGACAAAAACAACGGAACTTTCTCAGTAAAAAACATAGCTACTACGCGTATGGCTTGTAAGAATACTCAAGTGGAGCAGGCTTTCCTCAATATGCTTTCTCAAGCTGACAAATATGTAAGCGACGGCAATACGCTGAATATTTACAAAGGAAATATTCTACTAATGAAATTTACTAAAAAAGACGGAGACTCTTAGGAAGTCTTTTCGTAAGTTATAAAGTGTAGATTAAAAGGATTTTTTTCATCTTTAGCGTAAAAAGAATCCTTTGTTTTTTTCCATTCAGCGGGATTGATATTCGGGAAATAAGTATCTGCCCTCAGCTCGGTATCCACGAGGGTTACCTCCAATCTATCTGCCAGATCTATGGTCTGCTGATAAATATTTCCTCCGCCAATAATGAAAATGTCTTCATCTATTTTTTGGGCGTATTTAATGGCTTCCTTTATACTGCCGACGATGAGAATCCCCTCCTGAAACCAATCGTTGCGAGAACTAATGACGATATTTGTACGGTTGGGCAGCGGCTTCCCTATGCTTTCATAAGTTCTTCTTCCCATAATAACCGGATGTCCTGAAGTAATATCCTTAAAGTGTTTCAAGTCTTTTGGAAGATGCCATAGGAGCTGATTATTGTTCCCAATGCCATTTTTCTTGTCCATAGCGACGATGATAGTAATCATTTATCTTTGTTTTGAGCAAATTTAGCATATTATTTGTAAATTTACCCCCAAATAAAAATTTAGTTATGAAAAATAAAGGATGTGTTATCGCAGGAGGAATAGGTGTATTCCTATTAATCGTATTGTTAGGCGTAGGTCTGTGGATGAAAAACGCTTACAATAATTTTGTAAACTTGCAGCAGAATGTATCTTCTAAATGGTCTAATGTAGAAACGGTTTATCAGAAAAGAGCTAATTTGATTCCTAATCTTGAGAGAGCCGTAAAAAGCTACTCTAATTTTGAAAAATCTACACTTACCGATATTATTGAAGCACGATCCAAAGCCACATCTATAAATATTGACCCTACCAATATGACGGAAGCCGATATGGCAAAATTCCAGGCGACCCAAGGTCAACTTAGCGGTGCTCTTAGCCGATTAATGGCTGTAGTAGAAAGCTATCCGAACCTAAAAGCCGACCAGCAATACATTAATTTCCAAAGAGAATATACGGCTATTGAAAATAGTATCCGTACGGAGACTGTTTATTTCAATGATGCTGCAAAACAGTATAATGTAACAATACAGCAGTTCCCGAGTAATATTCTTGCGGGATTGTTTCACTTTATGCCAAAACCTTATTTCCAAGCAGAAGCAGGGGCTGAAAAAGCACCGGAAGTTTTTAAGTAAATAACCATTTGACTAATGGAAACATACCTCAAAAAACAAGATATCAATTGTTTGGTAGAAGCCATTCGTGAAGCCGAGCACAGCACTTCGGGAGAAATACGCATCCATATAGATACGAATAAAGAAGGAAATCCGGCTGAACGGGCATGGGAAGTGTTTCAAATTTTGGAAATGCACAAAACTAAAGAACGAAATGCCGTACTATTCCATATCAATTTTGAACTTAAATACCTCACCATTATCGGGGATGAAGGTATCCACCACAAAGTGAAACAAGAGTTTTGGGACCGTTTGTACGATAAGACTACAGCTTTGTTTGCCAAAGGGATTTATACCAAAGCATTAGAAAATGCCGTACGCGAAGCCGGTATAGAGCTGAAACGGCATTTTCCCACTTATGAAAATAAGATAAATGAACTATCGGACGATGTCACTTTTTCGTAAATTCTTTTTAAGTATATGCTTAGCCGTATATGCCTTAGCTTTTGCCCGGTACCAGATTCCAGAAAAGCCAAAGGTACTCTATCCTGTTTTTGATGAAGCACAGATGCTCACCAAACAAGAGCAGAAAAAGCTTAATGACAAACTGATTGCCTATGCGGATTCTACTTCCACCGAAATAGAGGTGGTCATTATTCCTTCTACAAAAGGAGAAGATGTGAATTTTTTGGCGACGATGATAGGCGAAAAATGGGGAATAGGGCAGAAAGGCGTAGATAATGGCGTGGTTTTCTTAATTGCAAAGGACGACCACACGATGTCTATACAGCAAGGGCGTTCGGTAGAACAATATCTCACCGCATCTACCGCAGGAGAAATCCTTGATTATATGGTAACGCCTTACTTCCGCAAGGGGAAATTTTATCAAGGAATTGATAATGGTACCAATGCCATTATGGAAGCCCTGCAAGGCAAATACAAACCTATTAAAAAGCAAGATGACAGCAACTCTGAGGGGGATATCGCACAGTATATCTTGATTTTCATCATTGTTGTCGTTATTTTGATTATTTTATCCAATCAAAATAATGATGGCGGAACCACTATTTCTAGCCGTGGCAGAAGAATGTACCCCGGAGGAATATTTTTTCCGGGAGGATTCGGCGGTGGTTCCAGAGGAGGAGGCTTTGGTGGAGGAGGCTTCGGAGGCTTTGGCGGTGGCGGAAGCTTCGGAGGAGGTGGAGCCAGCGGAGGCTGGTAAAGATTTATTCTTAACCTAAATGTTTGTTGGCATTATCATAAAATTTGGGGAATTGCCATTGGTATTTTACCGCTAATGTTCTTATCACAACAATAAGAAGAATAGTAAAAATTTGTGTAAATGCAAGAGAAAAATCAGAATACTTATCCATTAGAAAAAATATGGTCCCTCCAATGATACACGCCGTTGCATAAATTTCTTTTCGGAAAATAAGAGGAATTTTATTCAAGAGTATGTCACGGATAATCCCTCCAAAACAACCCGTAATCGTTCCCAGCGTAATGCATATTGTGGGATTGAGCCCTGCTGTAAGCCCTTTTTGAATACCTATGATGGTAAACAGCCCCAGTCCGAAGCTGTCAAATATAAATAAAGTAACTTTGAAATTATGCTCTATAGACTTGAAAATCATAGAAATAACACAAGTGATGAATATAACAAAACAGCTCCACATATCGTGCATCCAAAACACAGGAACATCTAAGAGCAAGTCCCTCACCGTACCACCGCCTACAGATGTAACAAAAGCAATAATAAGAACCCCGAAAGGATCTAAACGCTTCTGCATAGCGGCAAAACTACCGGACATCGCAAAGGCAATAGTTCCGAGAAACTCTATAAGAAAGTTGATATTATGCTCCATATAGAGGTATCGTTTTTAGAGGAATTCAAAATTTATTTTGCAAAAGTAAAAATAAAATACAGACGGTACCTTAGATTTCATTCGCAAAATCTGAAACATGATGTCGTAAGTGATTTTTTGATAAAAAACCATATCCTTGATTCTTATTTTTTAAGGCTCTTAGAACTTCTAAAACTCGCTAAAAGATAATAGGCAACGAATACTGCAGAGAATCTTATCAACGAAGGAACCGCAATCATAGTATTGAAAAACATCAGACCCGCAATCAACAGCACTATCATTCCCAATAAAGAGAGAATCAATTTTTTGGCAAGAAAAAAATCCGGTCTATCCAAATAATAAGCAAGCCCCCAAGCTAAACCGAACGCAACACCATAATACGCATTAACACCCCAATCTTTTTCCCCTGAAAAATAATTAAAAAAAATGCTTGCCAGCATTACGAAACTCCCATATAAAACAGCTTTTTTCATAATCTATATTGTACAACGAAGTTAATAAAAAAATAAGGAACTCTTTTGGATTAAAAACATAATACTATTCACAAAAAACTTTTTAAAATAAAAATTTAAACTCTAATAAGGCACATTGTTTACAAATAAACAAAAATATATCAAAAATACAAAATTAAAAACAATTCTAAAATTGGATGCATAAAATTATTATTTACAAATATTCAAAAAAAATAAACTGAATTATGTACTTTTGAAATACAAAATGAATTTTATGACTTGGAAAGAAGTTTTAGCTCCGATAAAAAATTCGAATTATTTTGATACACTTTGGAAAAAAGTAAAACTTGAATATCAGACCCACCAATGCTTTCCTCCAAAAAAGCAAATATTTCGTGCCATAGAGCTTACGCCTTTTGATGATATAAAGGTGGTTATCATCGGGCAAGACCCTTATCACGGAGATTTTCAGGCTAATGGACTTTGCTTCTCGGTATCAGACCAAGTTCCTGCACCACCATCTCTACGAAATATTTTCGCCGAACTAAAAGACGATTTAGGGGTTGTAAAACATTCTAATGAATTGGAATGCTGGGCAGAACAAGGGGTGTTGCTTCTCAATGCAACACTTACTGTAAGGGGGCACAAGGCAAACTCTCATAAGGATTTAGGCTGGGAGCAATTCACAGATTTTATCATCAAGAAAATATCCGAGGAAAAAGAAAATATTGTTTTTGTTTTATGGGGCTCGTTTGCTCAGAAGAAAAAAGCGATGATAGATACGCACAAGCACTTTGTCCTTAAATCCGTTCATCCGTCTCCGCTCTCTGCACACCGTGGTTTTTTTGGAAGTAAACCTTTCTCTAAAATCAACAACTACCTTGTTTCTAAGGGACAAACGCCGATAGAGTGGTAGCTGTTTAGAAAAAGATTTGATTAAAATTTAAACAGGCTCTTAGTTTAGCTGAGGCTGTTCGTTGTGCTGTAGTTCTACTTTTACCTCCGGATAATGCTTTCGTATATACTCAGACATTTTTATGGCGGCATAGACAGAGCGATGCTGTCCGCCAGTGCAGCCAAATGAAATTTGCAGGTTTTTGAAATCTCGGGATAAATAATTCTCAATACTGATGGATACAATTTGCTCCGCCAATTGGATGAATTTCGGCATCTGGGTTTTCTCTTCCAAGAACTGTTGTACCCCTTGTTCCGCTCCGGTTTTTGATTTGTATTCCTCTAACCGCCCCGGATTGAGAATCCCTCTGCAATCAAATACAAACCCACCGCCGTTATCGGTAGTGTCTCTGGGGATTCCTCCTTTTTTGTACGAGAAACTATAAACCTTTATTGTCATTTGTTTTTCCATTAGATGATGAGTTACATATTTTCCTCTTCGCCTTTCATTTTCTCGGCATTTTCTGCCATTATTAGAGCGTCCAACATTTCTTGAATATCCCCGTTCATAAAGTTGTCAAGGTTATAAATAGATTTATTAATACGGTGGTCCGTTACCCTGCCTTGGGGATAGTTATAAGTTCTAATTTTCGCAGAACGGTCACCGGTAGAAACCATTGTTTTTCTCTGTGCGGCGATGTCTCCTTGCACTTTCTGAAGTTCTATATCATAGAGCTTTGTCCTTAGCATTTCCATTGCCAGCTCTCTGTTTGCCAATTGGGAGCGTGCCTGCTGGCAGACGACTACTATTCCCGTAGGCTTGTGGGTAAGCTGTACTTTTGTTTCTACCTTATTTACATTCTGCCCTCCGGCACCACCGGAACGCGAAGTTTGCATTTCTATATCCGCAGGATTGATTTCCACATCTACCTCTTCTGCTTCCGGGAGTACCGCTACCGTAATGGCAGAAGTATGTACCCTTCCTTGAGATTCTGTTTCCGGCACACGCTGTACGCGGTGCACACCGGATTCAAATTTCATAATACCATAGACACCACTGCCCTCTACTTTCATAATGAGTTCTTTGTAGCCTTTGGAAGCCTCGTTGGCATCGGTAATTTCGTGTTTCCAGCCTTGAGACTTGAAGTACATAGCGTACATTCTGTAAATATCTTCTACAAAGATAGCGGACTCATCGCCTCCTGTTCCGGCTCGCAGCTCTACCATTACATTTTTATCGTCTGCGGGGTCTTTAGGGATTAGAAGATATTTTAGTTCTTCTTCTATTTTGGGAATTCGTTCTTGTGCCTCTTGCCGTTCTATTTTAGCAAGGTCTGCAAGTTCTTTATCAAAGCCATCTGAAATAATCTCATCGGCTTCCTCTATTGCTTGAAGAGCTCCCATATACTCATCAAAAACTTTAACGATTTTGCCCAAATCACTATATTCCTTATTGAGCGAGGAATAGCGTTTTTGGTCAGAGATTACATCGGGCTGTATAATAAGATCGGCTACTTCATTGTAGCGTTGTTTTATAGCTTCTAATTTTGGTATTAAACTTTTAGACATATTCTATATTTAATAATAGCGACAAAGATAAGGAATTTTCAGATGATTTCTTTTAGATAAAAAATAAGACACTTATAGCTAATTTATTAACATTCCGAAACTCTACCGATAAAACGCACCCAATACAAGCATTCTGCCAACCTTACGAAGTTCATTGAACAACAAAAACATTACTCCAAAATAGCCTTCAAATGGGTAATATGCTCGTGAGCCGTAAGGTCAAACTTCACGGGAACGATACTTATATACCCTTCGGATAGAGCGGTTTCATCTGCATCGTCTCCATCATCCATATTGTTGAAGTAGCCTGTGAGCCAGTAGTATTTTTTACCATGAGGATTGGTTCTTTCATCAAAATTTTCTTCCCATTTAGCATTGGCTTGGCGGCATATTTTTATACCTTTCAGTTCTTCTTTGATGAGTTTCGGAATATTAACATTTAACACTATGCCTTTTGGCAAGGGATTTTCCAGTGTGGTTTTCACAATCTTCTGAATATAATCCTTGGCTTGGGTAAAATCTGCATCCCAGCTGAAATCCAACAACGAGAAACCAATTGCACTAATCCCCTCTACCCCTGCCTCTACCGCTGCAGACATAGTTCCGGAATAGATAATATTGATAGAGGAATTGGATCCGTGATTGATGCCGGACACTACCAAATCCGGAGTCCTGTTAAGAATTTTATCTAAGGCAAATTTTACACAATCCACAGGAGTACCGCTCAATGCAAAATCTCTCTGAGGTCCCGGCATATTGATTTCTTCAAAGGTAAGGGTAGAGTTAATCGTAATCGCATGTCCTTTACCACTCTGCGGAGAGTTAGGAGCTACCACTACCACCTCACCTATTTCGTTCATAAACTCTACCAAATTCCGGATTCCCGGTGCCGCGATGCCGTCATCATTCGTTACTAAGATAAGTGGTTTAGCCATCTTTCTAAAAAATTTAGAGCAAATTTAGGCAAAAAATTATAAGAGATTAAAAATAAATAGTATTTTTGAGGTTTGTTTGTGCTAATGTAACTTAGATACAAACTTAAAGATTTAATTACAATAGATATAGATAAGGTTTAAAATTATGTTTAAAAAATTCAGATTAAATAAGCTGTTGCTTTTTATACCGCTGACTTCGATGATGTTCTGCTTCAACTCACCAAAGAACGATGATGAAAAAATGATGACTATAATGGTAGCCATAAAAAATACTCTGAGCTATCTTCATTACAACCCGAGACCAATAAACGACGCCTACTCCAGAGATGTCTATAAAAAATACTTTGACAAGATAGACCCCATGAAACAGTACTTCTTAAAGTCTGATATGGATAAATTCAGCTTGTTCAAAGATAAACTGGACAACTATTTCGAGATAGGAGATTTGACTTTCTTCAAGGTAACCACAGATACCCTTGCCAAAAGAGTGGAGTATATCAAGTCCATTAGCAAAGAAATATTGAGCAAACCTATCGACCTTCACGAGAATGATTCTTTGATTTTGGATCCTAAAATAAAAGACTATCCTGCAGACAAAAAAGAGTTGTATAATGAATGGAAAAGATTCATCAAATACAACATCTTGCAGGAAGTGGAAACAATGAACAGTCGGGAAGAAGCAAAACAAAAACTTAAAGATTCTTTAAACAAAAACCATCTAAAAGATACCATTACCCTAAAACATTATACCCAAGAACAAAAAATACAAAAGGCTACCGAAGAAATAAAAAACCTGATGAATAATATGTTCAAAAGGATACAAAAACGCAAAGAAATGGATGTATTCTCTATGTATATGAACGCTTACACAGAAGCTTTTGACCCTCACTCCAATTACTACTCCCCAAAAGATAAGGAAGATTTTGATGTGCAATTTTCAGGAGTGTTCGTAGGCATAGGTGCAGTGATACAAGAGAAAAAAGGATCTTTTTATTTTGGTCCACTCACCGTAGGAGCTCCTGCTTGGAAATCCAAAGAGCTATCAGAAGGAGATAAAATTCTTAAAGTAAAACCTTTGCCCAACGAACCTGCCATCAATGTAAGCGGAATGCTGATAGAGGAAGTCGTGAAAAACATAAGAGGCAAAAAAGGAACCAAAGTAACCCTCACCATAATGAAAAAAGATGGTACCATAAAAGAAATCACCTTAGTACGGGATAAAGTAAAAATAGAAGATACCTTTGCCAAGAGTATTATGATTGAAACCCCCGACAAAAAGAAAATAGGATACATCTACCTACCTGGATTTTATGCCGATTTCAAAGACGACAAAGAAGGCCGGAATGCTTCTGATGATGTGAAAACAGAGCTTGAAAAACTCAAAAAAGAAGGAGCCCAATATATGATTTTAGATATCCGAAGCAACGGAGGTGGCTCTCTGTCCGAGGTAGTGGATATGATGGGACTCTTTACTAAACAAGGACCTGTAGTACAAGTGAAAGACAATAATGGAAATACACAAGCCCACCGAAACAAAAGTAATAACCCTATATGGACAGGACCTTTACTATTGCTTCAAAACGAGCTGTCGGCATCGGCATCAGAGATATTAGCACAGGCAATGAGAGATTATCAAAGAGCTATCATTCTTGGCTCTCCTACTTCCTTCGGTAAAGGTACGGTACAGACTTTTATAGGACTCAATCGCTTCCTTAATACCAACGAAGATTTTGGAGATTTGAAAATGACGATACAAAAATTCTACGGTATCAACGGGGAATCTAACCAACTAAAAGGTGTCCCGTCTGACATTCCGCTGAAAGACGGTTTCTCGTACTCCGAGATTGGTGAAAAATATGCAGACAATGCCTTGCCTTGGGATAAAATACAGCCTACTGAATACACAAAGCTCTATATTCCCAATATAGAGAATATTATCAAAAATAGTGAGGCAAGAATGGCAACCAGCAAGGATTATCAATTATTATTAGAATCCATTAAATGGAAAGAGAAACTCGACAAAGTAAAAAAACTACCCCTAAATATAAACCAATTTGAAGCACTGATGATTAAAAGAAAAAAAGAACTCGAGCGTTTCAAATCTTTAGGAAAATATAACAACGGGCTCAAGTTTACAATGAATTCCGATGAGCAGATGAGAGCTAAAAAAGACACTGTTTTTGCCAAAAAAGAAAAATCTTGGATCAAAAATCTTAGTAGAGATTTATTCTTAAAAGAAGGAACCAAAGTAGTAACCGAAATAAAATAAACAGACAATGAATGATAATGTAAACCATCTGACTAACGATGTAAGCCTCACCCTGAAACAAATTTTGGAATACAAAGTTTTTTCCATTGGAGGCTACTCTCTTAGTGTTTATGAAATAGCTATTGCACTGCTGATTATCATACTTGGAGTTATCGCATCTAAACTCATTCGGAAGATTATCTACAGGTCTGAGCGTTTAGATTTAGGTAAAAAATTTGCCTTTTCCCAGATTATTCATTATCTCATACTCATCTTCGTATTCTTTATTGCAATGAGGGCTATCGGCATCAATATTTCCCCCCTGTTATTCGGTTCTGGAGCTCTATTAGTAGGGTTGGGATTAGGACTTCAGAATCTATTTTTGGATTTTATATCCGGAGTCATTATCCTATTAGATAGAACCATAAAAGTAGGAGATATCATAGAAATAGAAGGTATCGTAGGACGTGTTCAGCAGATCCATATGCGTTCCACGGCAATTCGTACCAGAGACAACAAAAGCTTAATTTTTCCGAATTCTATTCTAACTAAAGAGAAATTCATCAATTATTCTCATGCAGACAATATCGTAAGATTCGAAATTTCTGTAGGCGTACACTACAACACAGACATAGATCTGGCCTCAAAACTACTAATCGAAGCGGCATTAGAAAACAACTTTGTCTTGAAAAACGAAGAGCCTATAGTAAGGCTGGAAGACTTCGGAGACAGCTCCTTAGATTTAAAGCTCTTCTATTTTTCAACACATTTATTCCGTGCGCCGCAGACCAAAAACGAAATCAGAAGGGAAATTCTGAAGAAGTTTAAAGCAAACGGTATCAACATTCCGTATCCTATCAGGACTTTGGATATCCCAAATCAGACATTGAATATCAGGCAAAATCCATAGGAAAGAAAAGAGGTGATTATATTTATTCAACGCTAATTTTGTATCTCATCGGTTATGTTAGAATTTTGGATATTATTTGTAGGAGCCATTTCGGCAGGTTTACTCGGTTCTCTTACGGGGTTGGGTGGCGGAGTGGTGATTATCCCTATACTTACTTTAGGATTTCATATTCCTGTTCCTTATGCTGTAGGAGCTTCCCTCATCTCTGTAATAGGAACTTCTTCAGGCTCTGCATCGGCTTTCGTTAAGGAAGGCTACACTAATATGAGAATAGGAATTTTCTTGGAAATTGCTACTACTTTCGGAGCGATTTTGGGAGCATTAGCGGCCGGTATATTAGATTCCAATACTATTGGAATTATTTTTGGGCTAATACTAATGCTGACGGCAGTACTTGGAATACGAAAAAAACCTGACCACCAACTGGATATAATAGAAGACTCTTGGGCCCGAAAACTGAAACTATATGGTAGTTTTCCCAAAAACGGCAAAATAGCCCAGTATTCTTCAACTAATATTTTCGAAGGATTTGCCATGATGGGATTTGCAGGAATGATGTCTGGACTATTGGGTATCGGAGGAGGAGTACTTAAAGTTTTGGCAATGGACAATATTATGAAACTTCCTTTCAAGGTTTCCACTACTACAAGTAATTTTATGATAGGGGTAACGGCAGCAGCAAGTGCATTCATCTACTTCCAAAGAGGAGAAATTATTCCAGAAATTGCAGCACCGGTTCTCATTGGTGTTGTAGCAGGTTCTTTCATTGGTTCTAAAATATTTATGAAGATAAAAACTCATAGTCTGAAAGTTATTTTCAGCCTCGTAGCAGCAGCATTATCTGTCTATATGATTTATAAAGGATTAACCGGTAAATTCCATTAAGAATGAATGATTTAGCACATAAAGAAGCCCGGTTGAACAACCTTGTTGGAAATCTATTAAGAATAGGGGTTTTGACTTCTGTAATTGTCGTTTTTATAGGTATTATCATTGGGGTATTTAGAGGAGATTTGGTGATAAATATACCGGAAGCCACTCCCACAGAAAATACTTTTATCACTTATTATAAAGATTTAATGCTTGGCGAAACCCATGCCATTATAGAAACCGGCGTTTTGCTTATGCTCTTTACGCCCATTATGAGGATTGTCTTTGCCGCAATAGCCTTCTACAAGGAGAAAGACAAGCTGTACACATTCCTTTCGTTGGTCGTATTGGCGGTTATTATCCTAAGTTTCTCTTTGGGTAAAGGATAGATTGGTAAAAACTTAACTAAAATAAAAAATGAATTTCAAAAATCCTAAAACCATAATCATCATTGTACTAACATTCGTCATTGTTTTCTTGATGAATTACATTGGCAATGACTCTCCGAATAAACTTCAAGACGCTGCCCTTAACGGCTTGGGAGGGGTAGTTGGAATTATTGTGGGGCTTTTCATTTGGAACCGCAACAAGCACGACAATACACATCAGGATTTTGACTAAGCCGAGCAGTAAAGCTGCCGTAAGAGGTCTAATTAAGAAATACTTTGTATCTTTGTGATATGCAAAAAATATTAATAGTAGAAGACGAAAAAAACATCTCGGGATTACTGAAAAATATTCTTTCCGAGGAAATGGCAGACTACGATATACAAATTGCCGATGATGGTCTGGAAGGGTATAAACTTATAGAAAATGAAGATTTTTCTTTGGTTATTTCGGATATCAAAATGCCTAAACTTTCCGGAACAGAGCTTTTAGAAAAATCATTAGCATTAAAACCTGATACTGCTTTCATTATGATATCGGCTCATGGTGATATCCATACGGCTGTAGATAGCATAAAAAAAGGAGCTTATGATTTTATAGAAAAACCCATAGATCTCAACAGGCTTATCACAAGCGTAAGGAATGCTTTAGATAGAAATAAACTGCAACAAGCCAATCAAAACCTGAAAAAAGAAAACTCACAGCTTAAGAAAAAAGTGAGTAAAAAATATGAAATGATAGGTGAATCCGAAGCCCTAAAAAAAATCAAAAATATAATTAATAAAGTGGCTGTTTCAGAGGCAAGAGTGCTTATCACCGGTCCTAATGGCGTAGGGAAAGAATTGGTAGCACATTCTCTTCACGAGAAAAGCAATAGAAGCAACCAGCCTATAGTAGAAGTAAATTGTGCAGCCATACCTTCTGAATTGATAGAAAGTGAACTTTTCGGACATACAAAAGGTTCCTTCACCGGAGCTGTAAAGGATAAATCCGGAAAATTTGAACAAGCCAATGGCGGCACCTTATTTTTAGATGAAATAGGCGATATGAGTTTAGCTGCTCAAGCTAAGGTTTTGAGAGCTTTGCAAGAGAATAAAATCTCTCCGGTCGGCAGCGACAAGGAGATTAAAGTAGATGTGAGAGTGATCACTGCAACCAATAAAAATCTTCAAAAAGAAATAGAAGAAGGAAAATTCCGCGAAGATTTATACCACAGAATATCCGTGATAGAAATCCATGTTCCATCTCTTAACGAGAGAAAGGAGGATATCTCTCTATTGGTAGAACATTTTACCAAAGTGATTGCTAATGAACAAGGCAGTCCTGTAAAAGAGTTTGATGCAAAAGCGATAAAAGCATTGGAAAAACTCGATTGGACAGGGAATATCCGAGAGCTGAGAAATGTGGTAGAACGGCTGATTATTTTAGGAGAAAATCCCGTTTCGGAAAAAGATGTAGAGAATTTTGTGAGAAAATAACCTTTCTCACAATCTATTGAACTAAAAAATATAATTTTTATTAAACCTAATTTTATGGCTACAATTACATTAAAAGGAACCCCTGCGCATACCGTAGGAGAGCTTCCAAAAGTAGGAGATGCTGCCCGAGAGTTTACGCTCGTAAGCGGAGACTTAAGTGAAAAAACATTATCGGACTTCAAAGGTAAAAAAGTTGTACTAAACATTTTCCCAAGCGTAGATACGGGCATTTGTGCTGCATCTGCAAGAAAGTTTAATGAAGAGGCTTCTTCTTTAGAAAATACTGTTGTGGTAAATGTCTCTAAGGATTTGCCATTTGCCTTAGGGCGTTTCTGTGCTGCAGAAGGTCTTAATAATGTGGAAAATCTATCCGATTTCCGAGGAACATTCGGAGAAGACTATGGCGTAACTCTAACGGACACTCCTCTAAAAGGCTTGCTTAGTAGAGCTGTGGTGGTTTTAGACGAAAGCGGAAAAGTAGTTTATACAGAACAAGTTCCTGAAATTGGTCAAGAGCCGGATTATCAGTCTGCACTTGCCGCTCTGAAATAAGAGTCTAATTCCTCGTATAAATAAAAACTGCTTTATGATTAAATTAAAGCAGTTTTTATTTATAATTATCCAAGAAAAATCGTTATAACACTAATCAAATAAAAGAATATAACGATAGAATCAAGATTTGTTTGACATCGTTTAAGCAGAGACTGGAATAAATAAAAATACACGAAAAATATTTTTTCTTATTTTTGTCTTTTATTTATAATAAATTGAAATCTAATCTATGAAATATACGGACGACCAAATTGCAAATATTGGCGAAAATATCATCAAAACACTCAAGACAGTCTATGATCCAGAGATACCGGTGGATATTTATGAGCTTGGGCTGGTATACGATGTTCAAATCTCTGATGAGGGCAGCGTAAAAATCGTAATGACGCTTACTACACCCAATTGCCCCGTTGCAGAAACGCTTCCTCAGGAAGTGAAAGAAAAAATATCTGATATAGAAGGTGTGAAAGATGTCGATTTGGAACTAACCTTCGAGCCTACTTGGAACAAGGATATGATGAGCGAAGAGGCAAAATTTGAGCTGGGAATGCTTTAACCTTAGAAATGAAAAATATCTTTTGCAATATTCCAAGCACTCTCAAAGTTTAGCATATCTTGTTTGATGGCGAGGTTTTCCGTATTCATAAAATTGAAAACTTGCTCCGTAGGCATATTTCCCACTAAATAATCTTTAGCCATAGGGCATCCTCCCAAGCCTTTTATAGCAGAATCAAATTTTCTACACCCCTTATCATAAGCTGCTTTAAGTTTTTTATAAGAATCTGCATATCGATTGTGGAAATGGGCACCAAATTCTATATTGGGGTAGGCAGTGGGTATTTTGTCGAATAACAAAGCTATGGTTTCCGGTGTGGCGACTCCAGTCGTATCGGACAGCATAATGCTTTTCACACCTATTTCCGAAAATCTTTTTGCCCAAAAATCGACCTCTTCCCATCTCCAAACTTCACCGTAAGGGTTGCCAAAAGCCATAGAAAAGTACACATTAAGACTCTTAGACTCTCCCTCTATCATATTTAATATTTCCTGAATCTGGGAAAAGGCTTTCTCTTGGCTTTTATTGGTGTTTCTGTATTGGAAAGTTTCCGATATGGAAAACGGAAATCCTAAGATGTCCACATTTTTATGTTTAATGGCAGCCTCCGCACCTTTAAGATTGGCAACAATAACAGAAAGC
Organism: Riemerella columbipharyngis; assembly: GCF_900101995.1. Taxonomy (GTDB): domain Bacteria; phylum Bacteroidota; class Bacteroidia; order Flavobacteriales; family Weeksellaceae; genus Riemerella; species Riemerella columbipharyngis. Next base: position 37,127 of record NZ_FNAS01000008.1, read on the forward strand.
TTCGTGTCCGAAATACCTTTATCAATATGTTCTAAAACCTCGTATGTATCCACCATCTGTGGAATAGCTTTGGATGAAACAAAGCTTCCACAGTCTAAAATATCAAAATTTACACCCATCAAAGCATTGATATAATTAACCTTTTTTTTTGTGGGGATAAACTCTCCCCAGCCTTGCATAGCGTCTCTTGGGCATTCCGTAAGCAGCATAATAATATGTTGTTTTTGGTTCTTGCCAAATATAGTATTTTTTTATTGATAATATTTTATTTTAATCTGTTTTTCATCAAGATTAAATATTGATATTCTCAAAATAAGTTTTTTACAATCTTGCATACGCCCAAATCTCTATAGCCTTTTAGCTACTATTTATGATTTTTATGTGTTTTTTAACGCATTAGTATAATGGCTGTTATTTCAAAAATATATTATATTTGCACATTGGTTGTATCATTGCTCTAATGATACAGCATTATATTTGTATCAATGAGAAAAAAAAATTTAGTTTCTGTTTTATGTCTTTTAGGCTTGTTTTTGTCTAAAGCACAAAGGCATGAGATAGGTATGTTTGCCGGAAACATCAATATTGTAGGAGATATTGGCGAAACTAATTATGTATTGCAAGGGACTACTACTGTCAAACAAGGGACTCGTCTTGGGCTTCCTATCACGTTGGGGATTCTTTACCGGATGAATTTTAATCCCTACCAGACGTTGAGATTTGATCTTGGGTATTCCAATGTAAAATTTATTGATGAAGCCTCTGATGAAAATTACAGAAAACAGAGATACAACTCAGAATCCAATACTCTTTATAATTTGGACGCTATATTTGAGTATTATTTTCTTCCTGTAAATGATGAACAGAGAGCAATGCTTAGCCCTTATATATTCGGTGGAGTGGGTGCTTTGGTTTATAACTCTTGGAATATGTCGTTAGATTTTAGAAATAAAAACCTGATAGATACCGTCGGAAACTTTGTACAACCCTCCGGATCAGACGATGCCTATCGTAAGCCTATAAGAGAATCCGGAAACAATATGACTCTATCTATCCCTTTTGGTGTGGGAGTAAAATATAAATTCAACTACAACTGGGCATTGTTTGCAGAAGTACTATTCAGACCTACATTTACAGACGAGATAGATTATAGTGTCATCAGTGATAAAAATGTGAGAGTACTTTATGACAAAGATGAAGTAAAAAGAATAAGAGGAAATAAAAATGGGCTGAGCAGTGACGAAATCCACCAAATTATCCAGCCCTATATAGATAGTTACAAAATAGGAAATCTTAAATCCAAAGATTGGGTTAATAATATTTCAGTGGGAGTTTCTTATTCATTTGGACGACCACCTTGTTATTGTGAAAAGTAATGTCAGAGATAAAAGAATTGATAAATAGAGAAAAGCTGCCTCAGCATGTTGCTATCATTATGGATGGTAACGGGCGGTGGGCAAAGTCCAAAGGAGAACAGAGAACCTTTGGGCATCGCAGTGCAATAAAAGCAGTACGAGATGTCATCAATGCTTGTAACGAGATAGGCATACCTTATCTCACGCTTTATACTTTTTCTACCGAAAACTGGAAACGCCCTGCAGAAGAAGTAGATACCCTGATGACCTTACTCTCCGAAACTCTGCTGGAAGAAGCAGAAGAAATCTTTACCAAAGGACTAAGGTTGCATGTAATAGGACAAATAGAAAAACTACCGGTCTTAGTGAGAGAACAGCTCGTTAATGTAATAGAGCTTACCCAAAACAACAAAAAAGGAAACCTTATTCTCGCTCTTAGCTACGGTTCCAGAAACGAGATTGTACAAGCAATAAAAAATATATCAAAAGAGGTAAAAGAAGGTACTCTAAAAACAGATGAAATCAATGATGATGTCGTAAGCAGCCATTTGTTTACCAAAGATTTTCCTGATGTAGATTTACTCATTAGGACCAGCGGAGAAGTGAGAATCAGTAACTTCTTGCTTTGGCAGATTGCTTATGCAGAATTACAATTTTTAGATATCCTCTGGCCGGATTTTACAAAAGATAATTTTTTCCAATGTATTGTAAATTATCAAAATAAAGAAAGACGATACGGAAAAATAAGCGAACAATTATAAAAAAGAATTAAAACGAAGATAAACTAATTTATGAGATATAAATTCTTACCCGTACTAATGTTTGTGGCAGCAGCCCATTTTTACGGACAGGTTACCCCAGAGCCCCATACCGAGCCCAATTCAGTGCAAGCTCAGGTGACACAAGGTACATATACACTGGAGGGAATCGTAATAGATGGCGTGAAAAAATATTCGGCAGACCAAATCCTAAGATTCACCGGTCTAAGGAAAGGAGACAAGGTAGAAATACCAGGAACTAAAATAGCCGAATCCATAAAAAAATTATGGAAAACAGAAAACTTCTCTGAAGTAGAAGTAACCGTAAAAAGCATTGATGGAGACAATGTTGTGCTTAGATTTTCTTTGCAAGGACTTAAAGAACTGGGAGAGGTAAAAGTAGTAGGCATTGACAAAAGAATAGGAAAATCCAAAGGTGAGAAAGTCATAAAAGACAACCATCTAAAACCAGGATTGAAAATCACTCAGGATTTGATAAATTCCGTAAAAAACAATATCGTAAAAACGAATGTAGATAAAGGTTTTGCAGATTCAAAAGTAAACATTAAACAAACCCCGAACGCAAAAAATCCCGATATGATGAATTGGGAAATAGAAGTGGAAAGAGGCAAACGAGTGAAAATAGACCACATAACCTTTGAAGGAAATGAACATATTTCTTCTGCCAAACTTCGCAAAAAGGGGTTCAAAGAAACTAAAACTAAAAGATTTATCATAGGTATTTTTAAGCCATCGAGGTTTATTAAATCGAAATACGAAGAGGACAAGAAAAATCTGATTAGTTACTATAACTCTTTAGGATATAGAGATGCCAAAATCGCATCAGACTCTGTATGGAGGAATAAAAACAACAATTACGACATCAAAGTAAACCTTAACGAAGGTAAAAAATATTATATCGGTAAAATCAGCTTCGTAGGAAATACCGAGTACAGCACTCCGTTTTTAGAAAAAATATTAGGCTACAAAACGGGTGATGTATATGATGCCGTAGGTTTTAACAAAAAAGTAGGAGAAGACGGAGGTAAAGAAGATGACAGCGATATCAAATCTCTTTATTTGAACAATGGATATTTATTCTCTCAAGTAGAGCCGGTGGAGAAATCTGTGAAGGGCGATTCCATAGACTTGGAAGTGCGTATCCACGAAGGAGAAAAAGCCTCTTGGAACCGAGTAACTTGGGATGGTAATACGACTACCCACGACCATGTAATCCTCCGTTCCTTGCAGACGCGTCCGGGAGATTTGTTCTCAAAGAGAGATATCAAAGCGACTTATTTTGATTTAGCTGGAATGCAGTATTTTGATCCGCAGCAGGTTAAATATAATTTTAATCCTCATCCGCAGGATAATACCGTAGATGTGAATTGGTCTCTGGTAGAGAAAGGTTCTTCCCAAGTTCAATTGCAAGCGGGCTACGGAGGAGGCTCTTTCATTGGAACATTAGGACTTACTTTCAATAATTTTTCATTAAGAAATTTCTTGAGGGGCAAAGACTTTAAACCTGTTCCTCAGGGAGATGGTCAAGTTCTTTCGCTGCAAGCTCAGGCAGGGCAGTATTTCCAAAATTATAGTCTCGGATTTACGGAGCCATGGTTATTTGGAAGCCGCCCTACAGCCTTATCTATCAGCTTGAATAATTCAAGGGTTAATTATAGAGATTACTTGGGAGGTCCTCAAAGGCTTAATATATTCTCTGCCAGCGTAGGGTTAAATAGGAGATTGCTATGGCCGGATCAGTATTTTTCTCTTTACACAGGACTTTCTTATCAAGGCTATAATTTTGATAATTACCCTTTTATGTTCGGCACAGAACAGCTGGATAAAGGTTCGGCTAATAATTTTAGTTTCGATGTTTCATTGAGCCGAAACTCTGCAGGATACGACCCGATATTTCCTACTATGGGATCTAATTTTGAGGCTTCTGTGAAATTTACGCCGCCATATTCTCTTTGGAATGGCAAAGATTATTCTAAGCTATCCACAGCAGAGAAATACAAGTGGCTGGAGTTTTATAAAGTAAAGCTAAAAGGAGAAACATATAACAGCATTGTTGGCAAATTGGTCCTTCGTTCTACTGCAGAGATGGGCTTCTTGGCAGGATACAAAAAAAGTCTTGGTGCACCGCCGTTCGAGCGTTTCTATATGGGAGGTACAGGATTATTTAATGGACGATACGACGGTAGAGAGCTTATCCCTCTTCGTGGTTATGAAAATGCTTCCACCTATGGAGGGCAGCCGGATGATATTACACCGCTTGGTGGGGGGACTATTTACAATCGCTTTGCATTAGAGCTGAGATACCCTATCTCAATGAGCCAGACGGCAAAAATCTACGCTCTTACCTTTGCAGAAGGGGGAAATACTTGGAACACTTGGTCCAGCTATAATCCCTTCCAGCTAAAACGCTCGGTAGGTTTTGGTATAAGGGTATATATGGGAATGTTTGGGCTAATAGGATTTGATTTTGCTTATGGCTTTGATAAATCTATCGGCGGTACAGTACCTTCCGGATGGAAAACCCACTTTATTATGAACCAACCTTTGTAAATATATAAATAATGAAATCTCTCAAAAGCATATTGACAATTTCAACTCTTCTGCTGACTATAATATTCCTAAAAGCTCAAAAAATAGGCGTTGTAGATACCAACTATATCTTGGGAAAATTGCCGGAATACCAGCAGGCAGAAAAACGCCTGAACTCACAGGTGAAAACTTGGCAGGACGAGGCAGTGAAACTGCAAAATGAGTACGATGCCCAAAAAACGGCATTCGAAAACGAAAAAGTACTCTTGGTAGGAGACCAACTGAAACAACGCGAGCAAAAGGTAAAAGACCTGCAAACAAAACTGCAAGATCTAATCAGTAAAAAATTTGGAACAGACGGAGAAGTGAACAAACTTAGAGTGAGTTTAGTACGTCCATTCCAAGACCGTATATGGAATGTCATCAATACCATGTCTAAGAAAGAACATTTAGGCATAGTTATTGATAAGAACTCTACGAGTGTATTGTTTCTTGATAAAGCATACGATTATACAGATAATGTATTAAATATTTTATTGAAAAATCAAGGAAAATGATTATTATTGCACTCAGAAAAATTTAAACAAAAATTATTATATCAACATTATGAAAAAATTAAGTGTACTATTCGCCGCAGTGATGATGCTAATGTCTTACGGAGTGGCAAAGGCTCAGAAAATCGCAACAGCTGATGTAAATTCTATCTTGGAAATGATGCCGGATAAGAAAAAAGCAGACGAACAACTAATGTCTTTTTTCAAAGCGAAACAAGCCGATATCCAGAAACAAGCTCAGGCTTTCCAAAAAGAAGTAGAGGAATATCAAAAAACAGGAGCAAAACTTACGATTGCACAAAGACAGGCTAAAGAGCAAGAACTTCAGAAAAAACAGCAGAACATCCAGCAATTGTCCGATGCTGCTCAAAGAGATTATCAACAAAGACAGCAAGATGCCTACGCACCAATTGACAAAAAATTCAATGATGCAGTAGAAAAAGCTGCTAAAGCTAACGGATGGGATTATATTTTCGACAGTAATACTATAGGACTCATCTACAAAGCAGGACCAGACGCTACTGCTGCCATCAAAAAAGAATTAGGACTTTAAGATAATTATCAATCTAAGAAGAATAAAAGCCACTCAAAATCTTGGGTGGCTTTTTTGTGTTGTAAATTAAAGCATTATATCTCACATAGAAACACCATTGTATCTACATTGTCTGCATAAGTATCAAGAGACGGGTTTTGTGCTTGTCCCAATGGTATGGTATTATCTATCTCTATGTCTGTTTTAGCGACTATACATTGAATATCCTCTCTGTGGAGGGCTAAGAATTCCTTAACTTCTTCCAAATCTTTGTATCTAGAAAAGTTAATTACCGATAGAGGTGAGAAAAGCTGAGTGTCTTCTTTAAGCATTACAAAATTATTATCCCAAAACTTCTCTTGATTAAGCAGATAAACAGCCCTATTATAATCGTAGTTATTGGCGTATTTATGGTGATTTATGATATCTTTGAAGTTTAGAAAATTTTCAAAAAGGCAGTTAATCTTGAATGATTCCGGTATGAATAAGCGTGTTACATTCCTACAGCCTAGTCCGTAGTATCTGAAAATATCCTCTGCCAATAGTTGAAGCTCCTCATCGGATTCGGTACCGTCTAAAACGGCTACAGAAGTTCTGTTTTTTCTGATGATATGTTTTACTTTCCCAAAATAATATTCCAAGTATCTTGCGGTATTATTACTTCCCGTCGCAATCACAGCATCGTAGTTTTCCAGTTTATCCACAAAAGCAAACGGAAGTTTTCCCCCCAGAAATTCTTCCCACTTTTTCATCAGAAACGGGATAAGGCATTTATCTTTTGATGATAACTTTATGACAGCAAAATGCTGGCTTAAAATAACAGAGATAATATCGTGAAGTCCTACCAAAGGAATATTACCAGCAAGAATCAACCCTACTTTTTTTTGATTTTCAGGAAGTCTATATGTGCTTAGCCATTGTAAAATTTTATCTTCCTTTAGGAGATCTGCCCACTTTCCGAGAGCAAATCTAAGACTCTCTTGGGTAAACCAAGGGTTCTCTATTTCACTTTTGCTCATAAGAGTTTTCAATTCTTGCTCATCAGAAGAATATTCTTCTTCCGGCTGATTTAAAAACTTGTTTAGAAACAATCCTAATTGCACTAAGGCAGAAATTTTAGTATCTTTCTTCATTGGTCATTTATTCAGAATGTAATAACTTTGCAGCAAATTTATCAAATAATTTAATAGGTATGGCTATTGTTATAACAGATGATTGTATTAATTGCGGAGCTTGCGAGCCAGAATGCCCTAATAATGCAATATACGAAGGTGCTGTAGATTGGAAAGCATCAGATGGGACTACCCTGTCCGGGATGGTAGTACTGCCGTCGGGACTCTCCATAGATGCCAACGCCCCGCAAGAGCCGGTAAGCGACGATTATTACTTTATTGTCGCTGATAAATGTACGGAATGCAAAGGTTTCCACGAAGAGCCTCAATGTGCCGCCGTATGCCCTGTAGACTGCTGTATTCCTGATGACAATAATATAGAAACAGAAGAACAGCTTTTGTCTAAAAAAGTCTTTTTGCATGGAGAATAGACTTCATCCAAAATAAATTAAAGTGTTAGAAGTCATATAATTGAATCCCAAAAATGTAAGATTTTTGGTGAATTTCGCTTTCAGTGGATGTGTAAATTCAATTAAATTTGCTACCTTTACCCCGCAATATTTTTTAACACTATTAAAACTATAGAATATGGAATTACAAGGTTCGGTAAAAAAGATGTTCGACACCCAAACATTCAGTAGCGGATTTCAAAAAAGAGAAATTATCCTCCTTACAGAGGAGCAGTATCCGCAGCCTATCAGCATAGAATTTTTGCAAGATAGAATAAGTATTTTGGATAATGTTTCCGAAGGGGATCATGTGAAAATAAGCATCAATATCCGTGGGAGAGAATGGACCAGCCCACAAGGCGAAGTAAAGTATTTCAACTCTATTACAGGCTGGAGATTAGAGAAATTAGACTCTGCCAATGAGCCTACCCAAGCTCAGCCAACCTCTTCTACTACAGAAACTACCGAAAATCCATTCCAAGAAGAAGAGGACGATCTACCGTTCTAAAAACACAGCAAATAATTCAAATGAAAGTAGAGCAGATTTATACTAAATGTTTAGCACAGGGGGCTTATTATATCTTTTCGGAGGGCGAAGCAGCAATCATTGACCCGCTGCGAGAGACTCAGCCTTATATAGAAAAATTGGAGCAAGATCGTGCGAAGCTCAAATATATTTTTGAGACACATTTTCATGCCGATTTTGTTTCCGGGCATTTGGATTTAAGTGAAAAAACAGGAGCTTCTATTATATATGGACCTACTGCTCAGCCGGATTTTGAAGCTATCATTGCAGAGGATAATCAAATCTTTGAAATAGGCAAAATAAAAATAAAAGTACTGCATACGCCCGGGCATACCTTGGAGAGTGCCACTTATCTTTTAATAGACGAGAATGGGAAGGAGTCTGCCATATTTAGCGGAGACACACTATTTTTAGGCGATGTAGGACGCCCCGACTTAGCCCAAAAGGCAACCAACCTTACACAAGAGGAACTGGCAGGTATGCTCTACGACAGTCTTTATAATAAGATTATACCTCTTCCTGATGACATCACCGTCTATCCGGCTCACGGTGCAGGATCTGCTTGTGGTAAAAATATGCAAAAAGAAACGATAGACACACTGGGAAACCAGAAAAGAACAAATTATGCACTTAATCAACCTGATAAAGAACATTTCGTAGTAGCTGTTTTAGATGGTCTTACTCCACCGCCAAAATACTTTGGGATGAATGTATCGATGAATAAAAAAGGTTACAAAAGTTTCCACGAAGTCATTAAAGAGAGCTATCGTGCATTATCTCCTGAGCAATTTGAGAACTTAGCAACTACAGAAAGCATAGTCATATTGGATACCCGGGAGGCAAATGTTTTCAAAGATGGATTTATTCCTAATTCTATCAACATTGGTTTGAAGGGTAGCTTTGCACCTTGGGTAGGAAGCATATTGGTAAATGTGCAAACGCCTATACTTTTGGTCTGTGATAAAGATACCGAACGAGAAGCTATCACAAGGCTTAGCAGAGTGGGCTTCGACAATGTTTGGGGATTTTTGGAAGACGGTATCCAAAGCTGGAAAGAGGCAGGAAAGGACTTAGACAAAATCAATAGAATCACCGCAGAAGAGTTTGCGGAAGAGTTTACTCCTGATGCTGTGGTCGTAGATGTCCGAAAGCCGTCGGAGTACGCTACGGAACATGTAGAAGGCGCTTATCTCAAGCCTCTATCCGACTTTGAAGAATGGGTAAAAACAGTAGATAAGGACAAGCCATTCTATATCCATTGTGCAGGCGGCTACCGAAGTATGATTGCGGCAAGTATTCTCAAATATAATGGAATAACTGACTTCAAGGAAGTAGATGGCGGCTTTGGGCAAATTAAAAAAACAAAGGTTCCGACTACCGATTTCGTTTGTCCGAGCAAATTATAAACACTCAAAACTAATATCTGCCTCTCTCGTGGTATAAATTACACAGAATGTCTTTACAGATTAAAAACCTTTCTAAAAGCTATGGTGCTCAATTGGCGCTTTCGGATATTAATATCCAAATAGAGAAAAATGAGATTATAGGTTTGCTCGGGCCTAATGGTGCGGGGAAATCTACACTAATGAAATCTATTGCTGGTGTTCTGGATATAGAGCAAGGCGAAATTCTATTGGACAATGAGAGCATTAAGGCTAATGAAATTCGTACTAAAAATAGAATTGGATACCTGCCGGAACACAATCCGCTTTACCAAGAAATGTATGTGCGGGAGTATCTAAATTTTGTAGCATCGCTGCATAATGTTTCTGACGAAAGAATAGAAAAGGTCATTGATTTAGTAGGTATTACCTCTGAAAAAACTAAAAAAATCCATCAGCTTTCAAAGGGATACAAGCAGCGTATAGGCTTGGCCCAAGCCATTCTTCATCAGCCGGATTTATTGATTTTAGATGAACCTACCAACGGATTAGATCCCAATCAAATCATTGAAATAAGGCAAATTATCAAAGCTATAGGCGAGTCTAAAACCGTTCTACTATCCACACACATTATGCAAGAAGTAGAAACCCTATGCAGCAGGGTCATTCTTATCCACAAAGGGCAAGTGGTTCAAGATGCCCCTATAGAAGACTTCCGAGGGAAATACCGAAATGTAGAGGATGCTTTTGTCCACTATACAAAATAATTATTTTTCCTTTATTTTATCGTAGAGACTGTGGATAAGCCCATCTGCTACGGATATTTTTGGCACGAATACTTTACTAATATCCGCCCATTGCAGTACATTGCTAAAAATCTTAAGGGCAGGAACTAAAACATCTGCTCGGTCTTCTCTTAGTTTATATTTCCGTATCCTCTCTTCTACACTGAGTTTGGAAAATTCTTTGAGATTTTTTTTAATGGTAGAGGCTGCCATCGGTTTGCCGTCTTTTATTTTATTCATAGAAGCCACTTTATTGATGTTTCCACCAGAGCCTATGGCTACAATGGTTTTCTTGCTGACAATGTTCTTGCATATCTCGTCCCGCATCTCCTGCCATTGCTCTTCTTTCACCAAATTATTAAGGAGCCTTATCGTTCCTATATTGAAAGAACGCTCGTACTTCATCTTATCATTTTCATAGAAAGTAAGTTCCGTAGAGCCGCCCCCTACATCTATATAGAGGTAGGCAAAATCTTTATCCATTCCCTCTGCCACATGGTTTTCGTAGATGAGGGTAGCCTCTTCGTCTCCGGAGATGATTTCTATCTCTATGCCGGAAGTTTCTTTTATTTTTTTTATGATGTCAAGCCCGTTTTTGGCATCTCTCATTGCAGAAGTAGCACAAGCACGGTAGTGTTCTACATTATAAATTTTCATCAGTTCGCTAAAAATTTTCATCGCATCTACTGTCATTTTTTCTCTTTCTGGACCTATGATACCTTTCGTAAATACATCCATTCCCAGCCTTAGAGGAATTCTTAGGAGGTTGAGTTTTGTGAATTCTGTTTGTCCGTCAATGGTTTTTACCTCGTTGATGAGGAGTCGAGCGGCATTGCTGCCTATATCTATGGCGGCTAATTTCATAGTTTGTCGATTTTGTTTTTAAGATAATGATAAGTTTCTATCTGAGATCGTATTGCATTTCCATTTTGGTGTTTGTATTTATTTTTCATTCCATTGTCCAAAATTCTTGCTTTTACATTGTCTCGGAGCTGGATTTTCAGGATATCTAATATTTCGGATTTTATATCTTTTTGGACAATTTTGATAGCAGCTTCCACGCGATAGTCTAAGTTTCGGGTCATCCAGTCTGCAGAAGAAATATAAATATCTTCGTTTCCTTTGTTGTAGAAGTACATCACGCGGGCGTGTTCCAAGTATTCATCTACGATACTGATAGCATTTATTTTCTTTTTGAATTTTTTCTGCTGTACCGCACAGAAAATCCCTCTTACAATCATATCTATCTCTACACCGGCTTCGGCAGCATCATAGAGTTTTTTTATCATCCCTCTATCGCTTAGGGAATTTACTTTTATAATCATTTTGGCTTTTCTGCCGGCTTTTGCTTCGCTGATTTCTCTGTCAATATGCTGATAAATTCTTTCCCTCATATATACAGGGCATACCATCAGAGATTTACAGCTTTTTAGAGCGACGGCAGGGTTTGTATCAGGCTTTCGGAAGAGATTAAATACTTTATTAATGTCCGCCATTACCGCTCTGTTACTCGTCATTAGAAGATGGTCTCCATAGACTTTTGCCGTTTTTTCATTAAAGTTTCCGGTACTCACAAAGCCGTATTGTATAGTTTTGTTATGGCTTCGTTTTTTTATGGAGCAGAGTTTCGCATGGACTTTTTTATTTGATAGTCCAAGGAGTACTTTTATGCCCTCTTGTTCTAGTTTTTCTTTCCATACTAAATTAGCTTCTTCATCGAACCTTGCCCTTAGCTCTATCATCACAGTGACCTGTTTCCTGTTTCTTGCAGCATTGATAAGTGCATTGATAATCTTGGAATTGGATGCAAGGCGGTATATAGTGATTTGGATAGATTTCACATCGGGGTCCATAGCGGCTTCTCTCAGGAGGTCTATCACGGGATTATAGTTGTGATAAGGAAATGACAGCAATACATCTTTCTTGATAATGACATCGGTAACCCGTCCTTCTTTACTAAATGCAGGATGCAGGAAAGAGGTTCGTTCCACAGGTTTTTCACTATTATTGAAAACATTAGGAAAATCCATAAAGTGTTTGAAATTGTGAATCTTCTGCCCTGGTATAATGCTGTCTTTTTTAGAAAGATTAAGTTTCCTGATAAGTAGCTCCAAAAGGGCTTTATCCATATTCTCATCAAATACAAACCTTGTAGGTTTCCCTTTCCTCCGGCTTTTCACTCCTTTTTCTATTTTGTCTGCAAGGGTTGTATTGATATCATTATCCAAATCAAACTCTGCGTCCTTAGTCACTTTGAAGCAATGAGCCTGAAAATCATCATACCCAAAATAAGAAAAAATATAAGGAAGATTATGGATAATGACATCTTCCAAGAGCATAACATCTTTTTCATTATTTTCCGATGGAATAATCACAAAACGCCCCAGCACCTTGGAAGGCACCTCTATTATAGCGTAGTTGCTCTCGTACTCCCAGCTCTTTTTCCGCATCGCTACCCCGATGTAAAGGCTTTTATCCCGAAGATAAGGCATAGGCGTATTTTCTCTTAGGATAATGGGAATTACATTGGCTTCTACCTCATCGTGGAAGTATTGTTCTACAAAGCTTTTCTGTTTTTCTGTAAGCTCCGGGCTTGTTTTAATGAAAACGCCCTGCTCAGCCATTTTTTTTTGGATTTTATCCCAAGCCTTGTTAAAGTTTTTTTGTTGTTTAATGACTACTTCATTGATTTTGTCAAGTATCTTCTGAGGTTCCTCGAAAAAAGAAGTTTCAATATGCTTTTGCTTGAAATCCATCGCACGCTTCAATCCTGCAACACGCACCCGAAAGAACTCGTCTAAATTATTAGAAAATATCCCTAAGAATTTTATTCTGAGGTGCAGTGGTACAGTACCGTCCATAGCTTCTTGTAGTACGCGTTCATTAAAGGAAAGCCAAGTGATATCTCTAGGATTGAATTGAGGCATTTTACTTTATTTTTTCATTATTTTCAGCAAGTTCAAATTTAAGAAAAATACTCTAAGTTTTGAGACAAGAATCTAATCATCTATATTAAATTTTATTTTTCAATAGCTTCATCATTCTTTTGAGTAAAATTTTATTTTATGTTAAGTGAATAAGAAAAGTAACTTTCCCAAATAGACATACACTATCTTCACCTATTAAAATCACAAACAAATTTACTCTAAATTTGATGCTTTGCTATTATTTTTATTTATTTGCATATAATTTAGATTTATGTGGAACAACACTATCTTCAGATTGCACTTTATCGTTTTTCTATGGGGGTTTACTGCCATTTTAGGTAAACTTATTTCCGCAGATGCTGCTACGCTGGTATTCTATAGGACAGGATTTGCAGCAATTTTTCTTTTCTTGTACTTTAGATTCGTAAAGAAACAAAGTATTCGTATTCCCCAGAAAAGAATACTTCAATTTCTTGGCGTGGGTGTTTTCATCGGGTTTCACTGGCTTTTATTTTTCTTATCCATTAAAAAGTCCAATGTATCTATCACGCTCAGCTGTATGTCTTTAGCCACTATTTTTACGTCCTTTATCGAACCTATTTTTTACAAAAGAAAATTAGATTGGCTGGAGGTTCTTTTAGGATTTATCATCGTTTGCTGTATGGGAGTGATTTTCCAGACACAATTTCAGTACATGTGGGGGATTTTTTACGGAATACTATGTGCTTTTTTGGGGAGTTGCTTTTCTGTTTTTAATGGAAAACTTTATGGTAAAGCCTCTGCCGGAAATATTATATTTTATGAAATAGTGGGCAGTTGGCTTATTTTGAGTTTTTTTTATATTTGTACGGGACAAATATCAGAGATCGTTAAAATAAATTCACAAGATTTAGCGTTAGTTTTATTATTAGCAAGTTTTTTTACAGCGTTTCCTATGTATGTTTCTGTGGAGCTTATGAAATATATTTCGCCATTTACGCTTATTTTAACCGTAAATTTGGAGCCTGTGTATGGTATTGTTTTGGCATATTTTATCTTTGGACAATCGGAGCATATGGGAAGTTTGTTTTATATTGCAGCGTTGGTGATGCTACTGGCAATTATCATTAATGGGATAATGAAAGCCAAAAGACGAAAAACTTTAGCTCAAAACGAATTAAAAGCAACAAAATTATGAAAAAAATAATAGTACTGTATTTTATTTCTATCCTAAGTTTCAGTGATGCTCAAACGGTACGAAAATACTCTAATGAATTTCTAAACATAGGTGCCGGTGCGAGAAGCTTGGCTATGGGAGGAGCGGTAATATCCAATCAAAACGACGTCTATTCTCCAATGTGGAATCCAGCAGGATTACTTGGCGTTTCCTCTGATTGGCAGGGGGCTGCAATGCACGCAGAGTATTTTGAAAGTATTGCAAAATATGATTACATGGCTTATGCTAAGGCTTTGGATAGGAATGAAGGCACATTTGCCGTATCATTAGTAAGGCTGGGAGTAGATAATATACTAAACACCACCCAGCTCATTGACAGTGAAGGGAATATTAACTATGATAAAATAACGAAGTTTTCACAATCGGATTATGCGGCTTTGGTATCTTATGCTTTCCATCCTTTTGGCAACCAAATGTGGGATATGGGGGTAAATGCCAAGGTTCTCTATCGGAATGTAGGAAAGTTTGCAAACGGTTTTGGCTTTGGCTTTGATCTGGGGGCTATCTACCACTCGGATATGGGCTGGAACTACGGGTTTATGCTGAGAGATGCCACGACTACGGTAAGTTTTTGGTCTGTCAATCAGAATGCTCTTTCTTCGGTGGTTAATGGGAAAGAATACAACCCTGCCCCTAAGAACAATATGGAAATTACCATACCTAAACTCAATGCAGGGGTAAGTAGAAATTTTGAGCTTTCCAGAGATTTAAGTCTATTGCCGGAAGCCGGCGTTAATATTGATTTTGCAAAAACAACAGCATTAGTATCTACGGACTTTGCAAGCATTACCCCCTATGCCGGAGCGGAGCTTTCGTTTAGAAATGTAGTTTTTGTAAGGGCGGGGATCAACAGATTTCAGCGTATCTCTGATATAGAAACCAGAAAAGACAAACTATCTTTCCAGCCGAGTGCAGGTGTAGGCGTACGCTACAAAGGGCTTACATTGGACTATGCCCTTACCAATTCCGGTGTGAACGGCAGTAATTTCTTCTCTAATTTCTTTTCCCTAAAATTAGATATGGCTGTATTTAGAAATTGATAAAACAAGATATGTCCGCACTGATATCAATTGAGCAAAATAAAAAATACGAAAAAGGAGATTCTTTTTATTCGTCCAAATATGCAATTATATTATTGTCAAATAGTAAATTTTATGTGGATTCTATACAATATGATGCAAAAGAACAAACCGTATTATTCCTTTCTCCGTATCAAAAACTGGTGTGGAATGATGATACTATTGTCAGTGAATTGTTATTTCACGGTGATTTCTACTGTATAGAATACCATAAAGAGGAAGTGGCTTGTAACGGATTATTATTCAACAATATATTTTTAAAACCTTATGTTGAAATTCCAAAAGAAGAATACCTTGAAATAAAATCTATTTTCAATAAAATAGAAGCCAAAACGCGTGACATTTCTCCTTTTGCAGATATGATAAACCGAACTTATATTCAGTTAGTTTTGGCATTGTGCAGCAGGGAGAAGTCCAATGAATTAGAAAAAATACAGAAACTCTCCCCATTAGACTTTCAGATGAGAAGACTACAAGAGCTTATAGACAGGTATTTTAGCAGGGAGAGAAGTCCGTCTTTCTATGCCGATAAGCTGGCTATATCACTGCACAGTCTTAGCAGAAAATCTAAAAAATCTTTTGGGAAAACACCTACGGAGCTTATTCGCGAACGCGTTATTTTGGAAGCAAAAAAAATGCTCCATCTCACTTCAAAATCGGTGAAAGAAATCGCAGCTGTACTGTATTTTGACGACGAATATTACTTCAGCAGGTATTTTAAGAAATGTGTAGGGTGCTCTCCCTCTCAATACCGAAAAGAAGTAGGGATTTCTATTGTGGTATCAGAATAGTAATTTGCTCAAAATAATCCATTACAAAGACATTTTTATCCATTTTGCTTTCTATCTCATTGTAGTAATTTTGCAGACATAAAAAAATATCGTTATGAATAAATTACTTTCAACATTAGCCGCGAGCCAATCGCAGTTTATCAATTTTATAAGAGTAGCTGTTTTTATCGTAATGGCTTGGATAGGAGGGCTAAAAGCATTTCAATACGAGGCAGATGGGATCGTTCCATTTGTGACCAACAGCCCTTTTATGAGCTTTTTGTACCATAATTCGGGGAAAACGGGAATCAATGAAGAAGGAAAAGAAGTTCCTCAATACAAACTTCATAGAAACCCTGAGGGAAAAATGGTGGCAAAGAACATTGCTTGGCACAAAGAAAATGGCACTTATGCATTTTCTTACGGTTTAGGAACGGTAATCGTGAGCATCGGGATTTTAATGCTATTAGGCATATGGTATCCCAAAATCGGGCTTTGGGGAGGACTGCTCACTTTTGGGATGTCTATCGTTACGCTATCATTTCTTATAACGACCCCCGAAGTATATGTCCCTAATCTGGGAGGCGATATGCCGACACCTAATTTTGGCTTCCCTTATCTATCAGGAGCAGGAAGGCTTGTACTGAAAGATGTCATTATGATGGCAGGAGGGCTGATAGCCGCTTCGGATTGTGCTAAAAGAATATTGAAATAGTATTTTTGTTTTGCAATTTTATTTAAAACAGTCTTATTTAGAGGCTGTTTTTTTGTATAAATACAGTTTGGCCTACCAAAACATAAATATTTTTCTACTAAACAAGTGTAGGTTTGAGGAGGATTGTACCTTTCGGTTAAAAATAATTACTTACTTTTGTTAAAATAAAAAAAATGAACGAGGTTCGACTCAACTCCATCTTAGACAACGATTTCTATAAAATAACCATGCAAAATGCTGTGGTGAAACTTTTTCCAAAAGCAAAAGTAAAATATGAGTTCATCAATAGAGGAGCCCACTTGTTTCCGGAAGGCTTTGCTTCCGAGCTGCGTAAAGCGGTAGATGCTATGGCAGAGCTTAAACTTACTAAAGATGAAAAACGCTATTTGAAAGAAACTTGCCCTTATTTGGATTTACCTTATTTGGATTTTTTGGAAGGCTACCATTACGACCCTTCGGAAGTGAAAATCGTTCAAAAAGGAAACGAGCTTAAAGTAAGTGTGGAAGGCTATTGGTACAGGACTATTCTTTGGGAAGTTCCGCTGCTGGCTCTCATCTCCGAAATGCACTACCGGATGAATGAAATGGAGCGGAATTCCAACCGTGTGGTATTAGAAAAAACCATTGAAAAATCTAAGAAACTCAGTGCTTTAGGGGTTACTTTCGCAGAATTTGGGACAAGGAGAAGGCACTCTTACAGAGTCCATCAGCTGGTAATGGAAGCCCTAATGGCAGACCGCTCGGGAGCATTCATAGGGACCTCTAATGTCCATTTTGCAATGAAATTTGGTATAAAACCGATAGGTACCCACGCCCACGAGTGGTTTATGTTCCACGCGGCAGAATACGGGTTTAAGATGGCAAACCAGCTGGCATTAGAGCATTGGGTAGATGTCTATCGAGGAGATTTGGGGGTGGCACTCTCGGATACTTATACTACAGAAGTCTTTTTCAGGCAGTTTGACAAAAAATTTGCAAAACTCTTTGACGGTGTTCGCCACGATAGTGGAGACCCAATAGAATTTGCCCACAAAACCATCAAGCATTATGAGAATTTTGGTATAAACCCAATGTATAAATACATCGTTTTCTCTGATGGTTTAAATCTAGAAAAAGTAGAAGAGATTACACGAGCTACACACGGAACTATAGGAATTTCCTTTGGAATAGGAACAAATCTTACTAATGATGTAGGACTGAAACCAATGAATATTGTAATGAAACTTATCGGCGTACAAGCTCCTAATGGAGATTGGATTCCTACGGTAAAACTGTCTGATGAACCTAAAAAATACACAGGAGAGCCTAAAATGATCGAACTGGCTAAAGAATTTTTAAGAATATCATAGTTAATTAAAATGAATATTATCTTTTTATCAATTGGTATAGTTGCTGGAATGGTTATCATCTTTTTTATTTTCAGGGCAAATAGCGTTCCCAGAAAGCTCTATGATGAGGTACAGCAAAATAAAATACAGATAGATGCTGACCTTAAAAATGCTCAAAACATTATCTTAGAAAAAGAAAAAATATTGGCAGAGAGCAAAGAACAATGTGATAGCCTAAGCTCAAAATGCCAGAATCTAATGCAGGAACTTTCAAATATTTCGGCAGAGCATAAAAATATTACAGAGCGTTATGCAGAAAGCAGAGAGACGCTCAATTCTCTTCAGGTTACCATAGCCCAATTGACAAAAGAAAGCCAAAATTATTTTGCCCAAATCAGTGAGCTTAAAGCAAAAAATGAAAACCTCACGATTTTGCTCGATACGCAAAAAGAGGAAATGGGAAAAATTCAAGAGGAATCAAGGCTGCAATTTGAAAACATTGCCAATAAAATTTTAGAAGAAAAAACAGAAAAATTTACTTCCCTGAACAAAGAGAATTTAGGGCAAATCCTGAAACCTCTGGGCGAAGATTTAGAAAAATTTAAAAAAAGAGTAAACGAAGTCTATGAAAATGAGGCGAGAGAAAGACATTCTCTAAGAGATACTATCAAAATAATGCTGGAGCAGACCTCCAAAATCAGCCGAGAGGCAAACAACCTTGCAACAGCCCTGAAAGGACAGTCAAAAACACAAGGAAACTGGGGCGAAATGATTTTGGAAAATATTTTAGAAAAATCAGGATTACAAAAAGACAGGGAGTACTTTATGGAGTATGAACTTAGAAATGAAGACAATACGGCCTTACTATCAGAATTTTCGGGTAGAAAAATGCGTCCCGATGCCATCGTAAAATATCCAGGAAATAGAACCGTCATCATAGACTCCAAAGTCTCGCTAAAAGCATTTAGCGAAGTAATAGACGAAGCAGATCCTGATATCTATGCCGCTAAACTTAGCAGACATCTATTATCGGTAAAGAATCATATTGACGAATTATCTCGGAAGGCTTACGATGACTATGATAAATCTCTGGACTTCGTGGTGATGTTTATCCCCAGTGAACCAGCTTATATTGCCGCTATGCAGTCAGATCCAAACCTTTGGAGCTACGCTTACGAAAAAAGGATTTTACTGATGAACCCAAGCAATCTCATCACTTCTCTAAAACTTATCGTAAATCTGTGGAAACGGGAATACCAAAATCAGAATGCCGCAGCCATAGCAGACCGAGGAACCAAGCTCTACCACAAATTCGTAGGATTCGTAGAAAATCTGGAAAAAGTAGGCAAGAATATCGACCAAGCCAAAAATGCCTACGAAGAAGCCTACAAACAGCTCTATTCTGGGAACGACAATCTCATTCGCCAAACAGAAAAACTGAAGGAACTAGGTATCAAAACTAAGAAATCTTTATCAACAGATTTAATTAAAAAAATATCAGAATAAAATGAAATTAGAACTATTAACAAATAAAAATAGGATTTTTGGCTTAGATATACTTAGAGCTATTGCTATCCTATTTGTTGTTTTTACTCATGCAGGTAAATTTTTTCCACCTAAGTATATCAAATACTATATGATGTTTGATTATGACGGCGTAGGTATATTTTTTGTGTTAAGTGGATTTTTAATAGGAAATATTTTTATTAAACAAGTCGAAGGAAAACAAGTTACTTTTGGAGAGATAAAATTTTTTTGGATAAAAAGATGGACCAGAACCCTTCCAAATTATTATTTTATATTAATTATACTAATTATATTCAATATATCTCAAATAAATATAAGGGGAGGGATATTACATTTAATATTTTTGCAAAATTTATTAGAAATACCTAAAAACAATTTCTTTGGTTGGTCTTGGAGCTTAAGCGTAGAAGAGTGGTTCTATATATTTTTCCCTTTGGCAGTTTATCTTTTATTTTCACTAAAATTCAGTATAAAAAAATCTATTTTTATTTATAGTTTTATTTTCATTTTGACCATTCCAATTTTCAGATTTCTAGTTTATCATAGTAAAGTTAATTTTACATATGAAAATTACTATTCATTAAGCCATAGTGTTTTTTATAGACTAGATGCCATAGCCTATGGGGTTATGGCGGCCTACTTATACTCTTATTATCGTAAATGGTGGAATACTTATAAAAAACCTCTACTTATAGTAGGAATAATTTTATTATCGTTAGCTTTATATTTTGGACATTTTATATCAGGATATGCGTATAAATTATCAGAATTATCTTTGACTTCCATTACTGTTTTTTGTTTTCTACCATATCTAAATTCGATAAAGTATTCTAAAAGCTTATTTTACAAACCTATAACATTCCTTAGTGTTACTTCTTATTCTCTATATCTAGTGAATTATACAAATCCTAATAGCACATTTAGATAACTATTTTTTAGAAAAAGAAATTTTCTCTTTAAAATTTTTATTTATAAGTTCTTATATTGGTTTCTGGATATTATCTATATTTACAGCTTATTTATTGTATTCTTTATACGAAGTTAAAATGACTAAATACTTAAGAAAATTAATTATAAAATCTTAATCCTATGAAAAAAGTACTTTTTATTTTAATAATTTTTATAAATCAGCACCTTGCCTTTGCTCAAAATAATTTAAATCAACAACCTTATTTGGAGGTGAATTCAAAAGCGGATATTTTAATCGTCCCTGACCAAATTTTTATCAGTATCAACCTCAGCGAGGCAGACTCTAAAAATAAGATATCTTTGGAAGAGCAAGAACAGAAGCTGAAGAGAGTCCTAAGAGACTTAAAAATAGACTTGAAAAAAGACTTATCCTTGGTAGATGGCGGCAATAGCTACAGAAGCTACTTTCTTAAAGGACAAAAAGTTATCAAGAGTAAAAATTTCTCTCTAATGGTTCATAGTGCCAATATGGTGAGTAATGTATTAGCCGGTTTAGAGAGTGCGGGCATCGCCAATGCCTATGTTTATAAAGCAGATTATTCCCAAAAAGAACAACTGTTATTGTCGCTAAAATCCGAAGCGGTAATGAAAGCTAAAAAAACCGCCGAAGCATTGGTAAAACCATTAGGGCAGTCCATAGGGAAAGTGTTTTATATAGGAGATTTGTTCTATGATAATTATTCTGTGCCAACAAGGTACTCTATGATGTTAAAAACAGATAGCATAGGGGCTGGCTCTTCTGATGAAAGCCCGCTTCCTATAGAGTTTCAAAAACTAAAATTTCAAGTTCAGGTTCAGGTAAGATTCCAACTGCATTAAGCAGCAATCATAAATAAGGATGCTAAAAGCATCCTTATAGACTATATATTTTCATCCTTCCTATTACAGAGAGTAATTCGGTGCTTCCTGCGTGATGATGACATCGTGAGGGTGGCTTTCTTTAAGCCCACTTCCTGTAATTTTCACCATTTTAGATTCTTTTTGCAGAGTCATAATATCCTTAGCACCACAATAGCCCATTCCTGCACGAAGTCCTCCGGTAAGCTGGAATATGACATCTTCCAACTTCCCTTTATAAGGCACTCTTCCTTCTATTCCTTCCGGCACAAATTTTTTGGCTTCACTTTGGAAATAGCGTTCTTTCCCCCCTCTTTTCATTGCCGCAAGGCTTCCCATTCCTTGGTAAGATTTGAATTTTCTGCCTTGGAAAATAATCTCTTCTCCCGGTGCTTCTTCTGTTCCTGCGAATAGAGACCCCAGCATCACGGCATTGGCTCCACTGGCAATAGCTTTAACGATATCCCCTGAAAGCTTAATTCCTCCATCGGCTATTACTGCTACATTTTTTTGTTTGGCATACTCATAGACATTGTATATCGCCGAAAGCTGAGGTACGCCCACTCCTGCTACCACTCTGGTCGTACAGATAGAGCCCGGCCCTACACCTACTTTAAGTACATTGGCACCTGCTTCTATTAAATCTCGAGCCGCCTCTGCCGTTACGATATTTCCGCCCACGATATCCAAATCCGGAAAAGCAGTGCGTATTTCTTTTATTTTATCCAAAACCCCCTTAGAATGTCCATGTGCAGAATCTATCGCAATAATATCCACACCTGCATCTACCAAAGCTTTCACTCGCTGCATAGTGTCCTCGCCTACGCCTACGCCTGCCCCTACGATCAGCCTACCGCTCTTGTCTTTATTAGCATTTGGGTATTCTAACTGATTGTCAATATCTTTAATCGTGATAAGTCCCACCAACTTGAAGTTTTCATCTACAATAGGAAGTTTCTCCACACGATTTTCCAACAATATTTTCTTGGCCGTTTCCAATGTTGTATGCTTATCGGAAGTCACGAGATTTTCCTTAGTCATCAGCTCTTCTACTTTCATATCAAGGTTTTCTTGATACTTCACATCTCTATTGGTAATGATTCCTATGAGGGTTTGATCTTCTGCTACTACCGGCAATCCCGAGATTTTATATTTTGCCATCAATGCCTTTGCCTCTCCCAATGTATAATCTTTGGACAAAGTAACAGGGTCAGAAATCATCCCGTTTTCAGAGCGTTTCACTTTGTTCACTTGTGCTGCTTGTTCTTGGATAAGCATATTTTTATGAATAAAGCCAAGCCCTCCCACACGGGCAAGAGCAATGGCTAAATCTGCCTCCGTTACGGTATCCATTGCGGCGGATACGATAGGGATATTAAGCGTAATTTTGTCTGTAAGACGAGATTTTAATGAAACTTGGTTTGGAAGTACCTCCGAGAATGCAGGTACAAGAAGGACATCATCAAAGGTGATAGCTGTCTCTACAATTTTGTCATGTATAGGCATAGCACTTTCTTTGCAAATTTATAGCATTTATCGTAAATACAAAAATAAAATATTCCCGTAAGAAAAAAGCATAGGAATAGATTCATTTTATTTAAGCCAACCTAAATCACCAAAATGTTTCTCAAATTTTCTAATCTTAGGACCAACTACTGCACTACAATAGGGCTGTGAAGGATTGTTGTTATAGTAACCCTGGTGATACTGTTCCGCAGGCCAAAACTTTATAAAAGGAGCAATTTCAGTAACATATTTTCCTTCCCATTTTCCCGTAGCCTCTGATTTTTTTATGGCAGTTTCAGCCTCTTGTTTCTCATTTTCGGTTCTGTAAAATATTACCGAGCGGTATTGTGTCCCTACATCATTTCCTTGTCTATTGAGCTGCGTAGGATCGTGAAGAAAGAAAAATACTTCCATCAATTGCTGAAAAGAGATAATTTCTGGATCATAGGCTATCTGCACTACTTCGGCGTGTCCTGTCTCTCCTGTACAGACTTCTTCGTATGTAGGATTATCTTTATGTCCTCCGGAGTAGCCGGAAACAACGCTTTCTACACCTTTCAGTTTTTGGAAACAGCTTTCCACACACCAAAAACAGCCACCTCCTATCGTTAAATATCTTAATTCATTATTCATTTTTTGTTTGTAATTAAATTGAAAATCTTTTTTATTTTGTCCCGTACATCCTACAATGTTCAAAAGTGCCAAACATAAGAATAATATACCTTGTCTCATTCTCATAAAATATTACCAATTATTTTTCCCATACTAATGCACTTGAACCTAAAATAGCTGCATCTGCTTCGGGTAATTCACTAAATACCAATTTTACTTTACCTCTAAAAATGGGCAACAAATTCCGTTCCATATGCATTTTAGCAGGTTTCAAAATAAAATCACCTGCCTTTATTACTCCCCCAAAAAGAAGAATAGCCTCCGGCGAAGAAAACATTACAAAATTTGCCAAAGCTTCTCCCAATTTCTGCCCCGTATAGCGGAATACTTCTATGGCAATAGGATCACCGGCTTCGGCACACTCGTAAACGGTTTTAGAATTTATTTCGTCTTCAGGGTAATTATTAAGCATAGAATTAGGAAACTCTGCTCTCATTTTTTTTGCTGTAATGGCAATACCCGTAGCAGATGCATAGGCTTCCAAACTCCCTTCCGAGCCTGTACTCCAATGTTTTCTGCCATTAGGTTTTACAATCGTGTGTCCCAATTCTCCTGCAAATCCGTCGTGTCCGTAGATAACCTGCCCATTCGTTACGATACCGCTTCCTACCCCCGTTCCCAGTGTCATCATTATAAAATCTTTCATCCCTCGTGCAGCACCAAACATCATTTCGCCCAGTGCAGCAGCATTGGCATCGTTGGTAATTTTACACGGAACGCCAAATTTTTCTGTCATTTTTCCTGCCAACGGAATTTTCCCTTCCCATTTAAGATTGGGTGCATAGTCTATCATTCCTGTATAGTAGTTTGCATTGGGAGCACCTACTCCTATTCCCATAAGCTGGTAGCTCTTACTATGTTTATCCAGCATTGGTCTAATTTCTACGTATAGTTGTTCTATAAATTCATCTATGGTAGCGCTTTCGGTCTTCACTCTACCTTTGTCTAAAATCTCTCCTCTGTGATTTACTATTCCAAATTTGGTATTCGTTCCTCCGATGTCTATCCCTAAGGCAATTTGTTTTGATAAGTCTATTACTGCCATTTTTTTATTCTGAAATTTTCAGCTACAAGAAGCCTCCCCATATAAACATAGGTAGGCCTGCCGAAATTTTATTTTTTGAAGTTCAAAATAGTTTTTTCTATAATACTCAAGCAATCTCTGAGCTGCTCTTCCGTGATAACTAACGGCGGTGCCAAACGGATAATATTCCCATGCGTAGGCTTGGCAAGTAATCCGTTCTCTTTAAGTGCAAGACAAAGATTCCACGCAGTAGGACTGTCTTGTATATCATTGATTAAAATAGCGTTTAGCAATCCTTTACCACGAACATCGTAAACCAAGTCTGTTTTGGCAATGATTTTTCCCATCTCCTCACGGAATATCTTTCCAAGACGCTCTGCTTTATCAGAGAGATGCTCCTCTTGTACCACATCTAACGCCGCACAAGCCACCGCACAAGCTAAAGGATTTCCTCCAAAAGTAGAACCGTGTTGCCCCGGATGAATCACTTTCATAATATCATTATTTGCCAATACGGCAGAAACAGGATACATTCCCCCAGATAGAGCTTTCCCGAGGATAAGAATATCCGGCTGAATATCTTCGTGGTGGCAAGCGATGAGTTTACCCGTTCTCGCAATACCCGTCTGAACCTCATCTGCGATGAACAAGACATTGTACCTTTTACAAAGTTCGTAAGCTGTTTTCAGATAACCATCGGTAGGCACATACACGCCTGCCTCGCCCTGGATAGGCTCTACTAAAAATCCGGCAATAGAATCTCCTTCTTCCTCCAAAACTTTTTGTAAAGCATCTGCATCGTCATAAGGAATTCTGATAAATCCGGGAGTAAAAGGGCCGTAATTATTGTGGGCATCTTTATCATTAGAGAAAGAAACTATCGTCGTCGTTCTACCGTGGAAATTATTTTCGCAAACGATGATTTTAGCATTGTTTCCGTGTATCTTTTTAACTTCGTAGGACCATTTTCTCGCGAGTTTGATGGCAGTTTCCACAGCTTCTGCTCCGGAATTCATTGGCAATACTTTATCAAATCCCAATAGCTTAGTAATTTTCTCTTCATAAACGCCAAGTTTGGAATTATAAAAAGCCCTTGAAGTAAGGGATAGAACTTTCGCCTGCTCCACCAATGCATTAACGATTTTAGGGTGAGAATGCCCTTGGTTAACAGCAGAATAAGCCGATAAAAAGTCGTAATAACGCTTACCCTCTACATCCCAAACATAAACACCTTCTCCTTTGTCCAAAACTACCGGAAGTGGATGGTAATTGTGTGCACCGCAACGGTCTTCTAAGTCTATGTAATATTGTGTGTTGTGATGATTTTTACTTGAACTCATATTATTTCTTTTTTATTGATATTTAATTTTTATTTCCATTTTGTGAAAAAAGCCTTCACTTTTTCCAAGCTATATCCTTTACCTTCCTCCAAAACTGAGCTGTCCTGAATATGAACAACCTTTCCATTCTTACCCAATACAATGAAAACAGGGAAACCAAATTTCTCGGGGTGTCCAAATTTTGCAAAGAGTTTTTCGTTTTTATTTTCAGGGGAATAATTCAGGTGATAATAAAGATAATTAGTATCTACCAATTCTTTGAGCTCCGGCGTACTCTGCACAAAATTATTAAACCTAAGGCACCATATACACCAATTTCCCCCTGCCTGAATCATAATTTTTTTGTTCTCTTTCTGAGCTTCTTTTTGCAGTTCGGAAAGTTTTTCCTCCGCATTTTCTTCGGGGTGGTAGGGCTTTGGCAATTTTGCCATTTCTTCCTTAGCTTTCGTCTCTTTGGTGCTCTCTGTTTTTACAGTATCTTTTTGTTCTAAAGCTATTACTTCTTTATTCCCTCCGGAAATAGGCGTATCTTTCTTTTGGCAAGACACAGTCATAACACCGGATAATAAAGCAATCATAAAAATACGATTTTTCATTACATTTTGATTTAACAACCAAAATTACATCTTTTTTCTCAATTATCAATTTATTCAGAGAGAAAAAGTCCTACATCATCAGGATTTTCAAAGTAAGCATCTATTTCCAAATGTTTGGACGAAGCCGCTGCCACAGCAAGGCGGTCACAGATTTCGTTCTCCGGATGCCCCGCATGTCCTTTTACCCAAAAAAAATTTGGGCGGTGCACTTTTAATAATGGCACTATCCTTCTCCATAAATCAGGATTTTTCACTTTTACAAAACCTTTTTTTATCCAGCTTTGAAGCCATTTTTTGTTAATAGCATCAGAGACATATTTACTGTCTGTGTAAATACAAACCTCATTCTCTGCATTCACTTTGAGCAGTTCCAATGCTGTGATTACTGCAAGAAGCTCCATTCTATTGTTCGTGGTTTTTCTGAAGCCTTTTGAGAATGTTTTCTGATAGTTTGTTCCGGATATTTTCATTAAAATACCATACCCTCCTCTACCTGGGTTTCCGCTGCAAGCCCCATCAGTGTATATCTCTATCCTCATTTGCTACAAATTAAAAAGGTAAATCGCTTTCGTATTCACTATTGTTCATAGAAGAGCCGGATACATTAGGCGGCAAGTCAAACATCTCCGCACTCGGCTGTATATTTTGTTTAGCCAGATTAAGCCCACTCGGCTCATCCGAAGACATCGTAAAACTACCCGGGTACATATAATCATCGGCGCTAAGGTCTGTAAACTTCGCAAACTCCTTAAAGAAAGAAAGCCTAACCTCTCCCGTAGCACCATTACGGTGTTTTGCCAAAATGATTTCAGCCTGATTGGTGGTATCCGTAGCCTCCCCTCCAGGGTCGTTGTCCCATTGAGTTATTTTATAATACTCTGGGCGGAAAATAAAGGACACGATATCCGCATCCTGCTCTATCGCTCCGGACTCCCTAAGGTCCGAAAGCTGAGGGCGCTTCGTAGTACGAGTTTCTACGGTTCTTGACAACTGAGAAAGAGCAATTACCGGCACATCAAGTTCTTTGGCAATCGCCTTCAAGGAACGGGATATCATTGAAATTTCCTGCTCCCGAGTCCCCCCCTTACCTCCGATATTGACTGTCATCAGTTGGAGATAATCCACCATAATGATTTTAACGCCATGCTGCATCACCAGACGCCTGCACTTTGCTCTGAAATCAAAAATAGAAAGAGCAGGTGTTTCATCTATATAAAGAGGTGCTTGCTCCAATGCTGTTACGTTGTTAAAGAGCCTATGCCATTCTTCTTCTGTAAGTGTTCCTTTTCTCAATTTCTCTGATGAGATCCCCGTTTCAGAGGCAATCATTCTTGTGATGAGCTGTACAGAAGCCATTTCCAGCGAAAAAATTGCGATAGGTACTTGGTAATCTACGGCAATATTCCTTGCCATAGAAAGTATAAAAGCCGTTTTACCCATACCCGGTCTTGCGGCAATAATAATAAGGTCTGAATTTTGCCAGCCTCCTGTTTCTTGGTCGAGCTTGGTAAATCCCGATGGAATACCCGAAAGCCCTTCTTGGTCTTTTAATGCCAAAATCTTTTTTGTGGCTTGCTTCACTAGATTATCTGCTGTATCAAACCCTTTTTTAATACTTCCGTTGGTAATCTCAAAAAACGACTGTTCAGCCTTATCCAAAAGCTCAAAAACATCGGTGGACTCTTTGTAAGATTGGTCTATGACATTGGCAGAAACATTAATCAACGAACGAAGAATAAACTTCTCCAATACAACTCTTGCGTGATATTCAATATGTGCCGAGGAGCTTACATTAATACTCAATTCTATGATATAGCTGTCTCCCCCTGCTACAGAGAGCTTTTCGGTTCTCTTCAGCTCCTGAATAACAGTCATAATATCAACAGGATTGTTATGATTAAAAAGCCATGTGATTGCACGAAATATCTCTTGGTGCCTTGGATCATAGAAAACCTCCGGTGACAAAATCTCAATTGCCGAATCCAGTCCTTTTTTATCAATGAGAGCTGCTCCCAAAACTATTTTTTCAAAATCTACCGCGTTAGGCGGTATCTTACCTTGTGTAATGGATAGCTCCTGTGTATAATTATTATTTACAAATGAATTTGATAGTTCTTTCTGTGTCATTTGGCAAAGATAAAAGATATATTTTCGCTAAGGAAGTCATTGTGCAAAACTTTATAAAAAAGCAATTATCAAATTGATTTACAATGGATTGAAAAGTATTCTATTGTGGATAAATAAAAATTTAAAAACCGAGAAAATTTATTCTCGGTTTTTATTTTAATCTTGCCCAAAGATTGTTTGATAAGAAAAAAAAACAACACTTAAGACAAATAGTACAATCTAAATAAACTATTCCTATTTTTTTGTTTTGCAACAAGATTTTCCGTGTTTATTAGATTTGGTTTTGCAACAAGCTTTTTTTGCAGCTTTCATCTTATCGGCGGAGCAGCAAGCTTTTTTTTCACCATCTTTTTTATCGGCAGAACAAGACTCTTTTCCTTTTGTGGAGCAAGTGTCTTTTTTCATCGCGGTACAACAATGATGCTTGTGCTGTTTTTGACCAGGCTGCGTCTGCTGAGCACCTACCGTCGTAACTCCTATGAACATAAACGCTACGACAAACCCTAATTTCTTAATAGTTTCTAACATATTTTTAAATTTAAAATCAAGGCAAAGTTAATATTTTTTTTTATAAAATCAATGATATTATTCATCGTAATAAAAGAAGAAACCAAAACCGATTACGAGGAAAATAAAATTCAGAAAATATCTTGTTCAAAAGCCTTGCATAACATTTTATATTCCAAAAACAAAATACCGAGCTATAGAATTCATTATTGGAGATGGGTTTATTTAGTATATTTGCCGTAAATTGAAGTTTTGAGATGGATTGGAACGACTTAAAAATAAACATAAAAACCTTCTTCGGATTTGAAAGTATACTCTCCGAGGAAGTAAAGAAACTCGGCGGGAGAGAGGTAACAGTACTCAACAGAGCCGTGTCTTGCAAAGGAGATCTGGGGTTTCTCTATAAAATCAATTATGCTCTGAGAACAGCCGTGAAAATACATGTCCTCATTTCGGAATTTCGAGCTTATAATGAGCAAAAATTCTACGAAAAACTGGTGAAATTCCCATGGGACGAATACCTCACGCTCTCTCAGACTTTCGGAATAGATGCTACGGTGCACTCGGAAAAATTTACACATTCTCATTTTATGGTGTTGAAAATGAAAGATGCCATTGTGGATTATTTTCAAAAAAAATACCGCCGCAGACCCGATGTAGAGCCTCATAATCCTGATATAAAATTCCACCTCCATATCAATAGAGACAAAGTCGCTGTATCTCTAGATTCCTCCGGCGAACCCCTATTCAAAAGGGGATACAGACAGGAACAAGGCAAAGCTCCTATAAACGAAGTCTTGGCTTCCGGAATGCTCCACTTGGCAGGCTGGGACGGGAAAGGGAATTTTTTGGACCCAATGTGCGGCAGCGGTACTCTGCTCATAGAAGCCGCTATGATGGCGATGGAACTACCGGCTCAGATTTTTAGAAAAAACTTCGGGTTTCAAAATTGGAAAAATTATGACGAAGATTTATTCTTAAAAATAAAAGAATTCCGCATCAATAGAATAAAAGAGTTTTCTGGAAAAATCGTAGGCTACGACATAGACCCTCTTATGCTTTCCATTGCAAAACGAAATATAGAAGCTGCCGAATTGGAAGAAGTGATTACACTGGAAAAACAGAATTTCTTTGACTCCAAAAAAGAGCTTTTCCCTCTGCTCGTCGTATTTAACCCTCCTTACGATGAACGAATCAGCATCAATGATGATGATTTCTACAAAAAAATAGGTGATACATTTAAGAATAATTACCCCAATACCTTGGCGTGGCTCATCACTTCCGACCTCGAAGCCGCAAAAAAAATAGGCCTCCACCCGAGCCGGAAAATAAAGCTCTACAATGGAAAACTGGAAACCCGTTTTCTGCAGTACGAAATGTACGAAGGCTCTAAAAAGAACAAATCCTAAAACCTCTCTATGAACAGCATCTCCATCATCATCGCAATATACAACCGCAAAGACGAGCTTAGGGAATTACTGAATTCTCTGACTCTCCAAAGCGATAAAAATTTTGAAGTCATTATTGTAGATGATGGTTCTATAATAGACCTAAGATCTACCATAGATATGTTCAAAAACATATTAGACCTAAAATTCTTCCGCAAAGAAAATTCCGGTCCCGGACTTTCCCGAAACTATGGTGCTGAAAAGGCTAAAAACGATTGGCTGGTGTTTGTGGACAGCGATGTGATTGTAGAAAAAGATTATATAGGAAATATAAAGAAAAATTTAGCCCAAACCTCTTGTGATGCTTTTGGCGGTGCAGATAAAGCACATATAGGATTTAATCTAATGCAAAAAGCTATTTCCTATGCTATGACTTCTATTTTTACGACGGGCGGCATAAGAGGAAGCAAAAAATCCGTATCCAAATTCCAGCCCCGCAGTTTTAATATGGGGGTAAGGAAAGAGACTTTCGACAAAGTCGGCGGATTTTCGGAAATGCGTATCGGCGAGGATCCGGATCTCTCTATGACGCTATGGGAAAATGGATACACCACGGCATTTTTTGATAATATCGGAGTTTATCATAAACGCCGCACAGACTTTAGGAAGTTTTCTCGGCAGGTCTATCAGTTCGGAGTAGCAAGGCCGATATTAAACCAAAGGCACCCAAGCTATACCAAAGTAACCTTTTGGTTTCCTTCGTTTTTTTTAATGGGGTATATAATAGGGCTTATTCATTATTTTGTCTGGAGCTACGGCTTTATCCTATCTATGTATGGGCTATACACTATGGTGATATTCTTCCACGCACTGCTCAGAACAAAAAATATCAGCATTGCTGCTATGGCAGTTACCACTGCTTTCATTCAGATGTTTTCTTACGGCTATGGTTTTTTGAAATCTTGGATTAAGCTCAATATCTTAAAAGAAAAACCCGAAGATGCGTTCCCCGGGCATTTTTATAGGAAATAATTTATTTTTTAATCTTCGTATTGTTCAAGAAAATAAGTGAACGAAAAATCGTCTAACACCTCATTCAAATCTTCTAAAGTACAGATAACTTCGTCAAAAGTTTCTAATTGCTCCACACTCATATTCACAAACTCCAAATGCAGTGGCAACGCCTTAGAATTAGACAAAGCACCGCAGAGGGTTTGTTCAGTATCCACCGCCGAAAACACTGCATCTTTTTTCTTTAACACTAAAAAAAAATCCTCCAAATCTCCTATTTCCGAAAAATCTACATAGATGGTTTTCATTTTTTTAGAACTTTTAATTGATAAAAATATGCAGTATCTTTTCTTTTCTCAAAATCCACTTCATACTGTGCGTTGTCAGGTGTGGGATAGTACAGCTTGTAGATAGGATACGGCTTCCTCTGCGGATTACTCTTTCCAAAGTCTATCCCTCCGTCTGAAAAAATGGTATCTTTCAGAAATTTTTTAGAGATATGGTGGGTTTCCATTACAGAGTCCACAGGGCGGGCATAGGTCCACTCCTTAGACAACGTTTCGGTAATGACTCTGCTGTTGGGCAGATAGCCGCTACAGCTTACGCCTTTTTGGTTCAGAATAAAGAACATTATAATAATACCAGGGATAAGCCCTATCATATAAAACTTTAGTTTTCTCATTTAGAAAATCAAAAGGTTAATATCGTGGTAAGTCAGTCCAAATTTATCGCAAACCAATTTTTGTGTATGACGCCCTTTGTACATATAAAGAGAGTCTTTCATTTCGGCTGTTTTCACCAAAACATTTTCGAAGCCGCCCATTTCGTCGTAATTCAAGAGATAACTCAAGAAGAAATTACTAATCGCTTTTGTAGTAGTTCTCGGCATTCGTGAAGTCAGATTTGGAAGTCCGCAATGTACCAAACCATCTTTCACCACATAAGGATTCTCCTGCGTAGTTACCTCAGAGTTTTCGATACAACGCCCGTAATCTATGGTAAGGTCTAAAATTACGCTTCCTTTTTTCATTCCTTTTACCATAGCTTCCGTAACTACTGGTGGCATATTTAGTCTTGGCATAGCACCGATAAGTACATCGGCTCTCTTGAGGCTCTTAGTCAATTCTTTTGGATCTAAAACCGAAGTCGGCACACGGTTATCAATCAAAGTATGGAGTCTTCTCAGTTTCGCCAAAGAATTATCAAACACTTTTACGCTAGCTCCCATTCCGAGAGCAGCTTTTGTCGCAAACTCCCCTACAATACCGGCACCTATGATGACTACCTCCGCAGGGCGAACACCCGTAACGCCCCCCAACATCAAGCCGTTGGATTTTGCCAAAAGCTCGGAGCTATACAAGATGGCTACCCCTCCTGCTATCTCACCAACAAGCCTTACCAAAGAACGCTGCTTGTATTCGTCTCTCACAAACTCAAATGCAATAGCATTCACTTTCTTTTCAGCTAATTTGTCAAAATAGTCTTTGTCTCTAAGGTTGATTTGCAATGCCGAAGCAAGATAGGTATTAGAGTTAAGGTATTCTATTTCTTCCAAAGTAGGAGGGTTTATTTTTAAGACTAATTTTTGTCCAAAAGCTACTTTTGGGTCGTCCGTTAGTATCGCACCGGCATCTGCATACTGCTCATCTGTAAAATGAGCTCCGTCTCCTGCCTTTCTTTGTATTACTATCTCGTGCCCAGATTCCACCAACACCTGAACTGCATCTGGCGTAAGACAGAGCCTTTTTTCGTTCAGACAGGTTTCTTTAGGTATTCCTATACTGAATTTTTTACTTTTCTTAACAATCTCTAATTTTTCTTCTTTAGGAATGAGATCCTCCTCTGTAAAAGGAGTAAATATAGTATTACTCATTATTTCAAGTATTTTATCAAGGCAAAGATAATCATTTAAAAATTATCATTCTCTCTTTTCCTTTTTTTTCTATGGTCATCTCGTGGCAAAAAGTTTCAGAAAGCTCCTCTTCATAAATATCCGGCCATTCTATAACAGACAAACAAGCTCTATCCAAATACTCCTCTATCCCGATATCCAAAGCTTCCTCTAATGATTTTATTCTATATAAATCAAAATGATAAATTTTTCCTTTAGGGCATAGGTATTCATTTACTATGGCATAGGTGGGCGAAGACACTTCATCACCGCTGCCCAGCGCTTCCAAAAGATAACGCGTAAAAGTGGTTTTCCCTGCTCCTAAATCCCCTCTGAGAAGTAGAATATTAGATCGGAGATGGTCTAAGACATAGGATGCCACTCCCCTCCACTCTTCCTCTTGACTAATCACAAACTTCATAATTTCTTTTTTGCAAATTAACAACTTTTCAGCCATTTATTCCTCAAAAATAAATACCCCTTAGAAAAATAAAGCACCTAATAGTTCTGGTATTTATTTTTTTTTTAACTTTAACCTTTCTTATTTCAGCAAGAGAAGAAACAAACATAAAACTAACTTTCAATCAATATGTTTAATAAATTTGACATTGCCTATCTCAAAATGGCACACGAATGGGCTAAGCTGTCTTACTGTAAACGCAAACAAGTAGGAGCCCTTATTGTAAAAGAGAGAACCATTATTTCTGATGGATACAACGGAACCCCCTCCGGCTTTGAAAACAACTGCGAAGATGACAGCGATAAAACCAAGTGGTATGTCCTCCACGCGGAAGCCAATGCTATTCTGAAATTAGCCCGAAGCACACAGTCCGCAGAGGGTGCCACGCTGTACCTTACACTATCCCCGTGCAAAGAATGCAGCAAACTCATCTACCAATCCGGCATCAAAAGATTAGTATATATTAACCAATATTCCGATGACGAGGGACTTAAATTCCTAAAAAATGCGGGGGTAGAAGTCTTACAAATCTCGGAAGAAAACCTCTAACTATGGACTGGGAAGAGAAAATCAGTGATTTTTACGGCTACCTAAAGCTCGAACGAAATTTCTCCGAAAACACAATAGACGCCTATGTAAGGGATATTCAAAAACTCAAATCCTTTGCCGAAGAGTATTTGGACGGTGTAGCTGCTTCTCAAATATCCTACGAGCAAATACAAGAGTACCTCTACCACCTGAGCAAAGACAAGTATAGTGAAAGAAGCCAAGCAAGGTGGATTTCTTCCATTAAAACCTTTTTCAAATACCTGCACGAAGACGATTACAGAGAGGGCAACCCCGCCACTCTGATAGAAGCACCTAAAATGGGTCTCTACCTACCCGACACTCTCAGCTTTGAAGAAATTGAGACCATCTCCAGCAGTGTGGATAAATCTACGCTTCTCGGGCAACGAAACTTTACGATGATAGAGACGCTCTACGGCTGTGGATTGCGTGTTTCCGAGTTAGTCAATATCAAATATTCTAATATCAATTTCAAGGAAGACTATATCCGTGTAGAAGGCAAAGGTAGCAAAGTACGATTGGTCCCTATGCCGGAATACACCAAAAACATCCTCTTGGAATACACCCGCGATACCCGCCCCAACATGAAAATAGGCGACAAGTACCAAGACATTGTTTTCCTAAATTCCAGAGGCGCTCCTATCTCTCGTGTGATGGTCTTCATCATCATCAAAGATATTGTGGAAAAAGCCGGCATCAAAAAAACGATTTCCCCCCACACTTTTAGGCATTCTTTCGCTACGCATCTACTGCAAAATGGTGCCGACCTAAGGTATATACAAGAGCTTTTGGGACACAGCAGCATTACCACTACAGAAATCTACACCCACTTAGAAAACGAAGAACTAAGAGAAGCCATCCTAAAATACCATCCAAGAAACCAATAAGCATAAAGAGATAATTAAAATATTAATTGATAATTATTCTGTTTTTGTTCTTAAATAAAACAAACAGATATGTCTGTAGTATTCTTTTTGTCAAATAAGAAATATAAATTTACACAAATCTGACGGTTGTAAAGTTTATTATAAAAAATATAAGACAAAACAAATTATCAACCATATATTGAACTGTATTTAACAACTTTAACCTTAAATAAAATTGAAATATAAGCTTTATTTTATCAATTTATCAATTTATCAATTTATAAATAATCTAAATTAAAAATATTTTTATATATTTGCTCATTGAAATTTTTGAGGAATTGGACGGGGGTAGCTCTTCTTTTTTCTTTGCTTTTGCAATGTTAAATAAGTAAAACTTATTCGTTCACTTGCTTTAACTTTATAAATTATTAAATAATGAAAATTAAAAAATATTTTGTTCTATTCTTGGGATTGAGTTTCGGAGCTAGCTCTCTGATGGCACAAAACAGACTGTTAGACAAAGATTTTTGGCAGTCTAAACCCAATTTGGAAGCCGTAAAGGCAGAAATCGCCAAGGGAAACAACCCTACAGAAGCCAACAATTTTGGTTTTGATGCCGCTACGCAGGCAATATTGGCAGACGAGCCTCTGGATGTCGTAACTTATTTGGTGGAACTGCCCGGAAACGGCGTTGCAAAACTAACGCACGACAGCAGAATATACCTCCACTGGGCAGGCTACAGGAAAAATTTGCCTTTGGCGAAATGGCTGATTGACAAAGGTTCATCGCTCTCGCTCAAGGACAGCCACGGCTACACGCCTATTTCTTTTGCTGCATTTACGGGGCTTGCCGATCCGCAGTATTACGATTTGTTTTTTCAAAAAGGCATAGACCCCAATGAAACTTATCAAGACGGTGCCAAGCTGATTAACTTTGCCATTGCCAACGATAGTTCGGAGCTAAAACTAATGAAATACTTTGTTTCCAAAGGAGCAAATCCTAGGGCTAAGGACGATTTGGGGCGTACATTGACAGATTATGCCGCAAAAGGACAAAATCTCGATTTGCTAAAAAGCCTCATCAAACACGGTATCAGCTATACCGGCAATGCACTGTTTATGGCGGCAAAAGGCACCAAAGAAGGGAAACAAGCACTTCCCGTTTTTGATTTTCTTGTCAATGAATTGAAAATTTCGCCTAAAATTACAGACCACGAAGGGAATAATATGCTCCACTTACTGCTCTCGGGCAGATTTGCGAACAATGATGCCATAGCCTACTTTATCGGCAAAGGCGTAAGTCCCGAACAGATGAACGACAAAGGCGAAACGCCGCTAATGAAGGCGGTGGGAAGGAATAATGAATTTGCCGTAGAAGCGATGCTTGACAAAGGCATTAAAAATATCAATGCGGCAGATAAAAAAGGAATTTCTGCACTTTGTTACGCTATGGAAAACGCCTCTCCGAAAATGGCAGAATTACTCATCAACAAAGCGGCAGATGCTGCCGTTAAGGATAAAAAAGGCAACAATCTACTGTACTATGCGATAAAATCTTATAGCGGAAGAAATAGAAATTCTGTGGAAGACATTCTGAAAAAAATCGACTTGCTGAAGGCTAAGGGTGTGGACATTACGGCGCCTCAAGCGGACGGAAATACGATTTTGCACTTAGCTGTCGGTACCCAAAATCCTAAATTGATAGAAGCCTTAAAACCTTATATCAAAAACATTAACGCTAAAAACGAAGAAGGGCTTACGCCGCTGCACATGGCGGCTATGGTTGGGCAAGATGCTAAAATCATCAACCTCCTGCTGAAAATGGGCGCGGACAAAAGCATCAAAACTTCTCTTGATGAAACCGCCTACGACTTAGCCGAAGAAAACGAAATTTTATCTAAAAACATCAATGAAATAGAACCCCTAAGATTAAAATAAGAAAATATGAAAGTATTAAAATCCATCCTCGTTTTGGGAATTTTGATGGCAGGCTCATTCGATTATGCCCAAACTTCTACTTACAAATGTATGCTCCAGCTCAAGAACTACAATAGTGAAGACGGGGCATATATCATAGCATCACTGGTAGATGCACAGGGCAAATATGTGAAAACCCTCTCTGTAATGGGAGATGAGCGTAGATGGTATCATAATTTAAAAGAGTGGTACAAATTCAAAAAAGCAAGTAAAGAAAATGTAGATGCCATCACGGGGGCTTCGGTAGCTGCCGGAAACCGAGCGGTAAAGGTGTTTAAGATAGACGACCAATACCTGAACAATGGCTACAAAATCAAGTTTGAGTCTGCGGTAGAAGAAAATCCGTACTACTCCGAAGATGTGTCTGTGCCGCTTAGCGACGAGGGACTTACCCAAAAATATGACGGCAAAGGCTATATCAGATTTGTGAAGATTGTTAAAAACTAAATACACCCTAAACAAAGGAATGAAAACCTCTTTTTGGCGTTATTTACATTTGGTATTAGCCCTCGTTATTTCCGCGTTTTTACTTACAGCCTCCCTTACGGGGGGCATTTTAGCTTTTTCGGAAGCGACAGAACAAATCCAAACGCCTCATCAGGTAAAAAACGAATCTCTTGCCGAAATCATAGAAAAAATACAAACGCATATCTCGGAAATCAGCGAAATAGAGGTGGAAAACCACCAAGTAACCGTAAAGGGATTGGACGACAATATGTCGGAAGTCGGCGGCGTAATTTCTCCGAAAGACGGACGCATCGCAGGGAAAGCTCCCCCCAAACCTGAATGGCTGAAAAATATAAAGGCGCTCCACCGCTCTTTGTTTCTGCACGAGACGGGAAGGCTCATCGTGGGCGGTACGGCGGCATTGTTTCTCATCTCCTTGCTGACGGGCTTTGTGCTCCTCTACCGAAGACAGGGCGACAAAATACTGCGCAATGCGGAAATGATGTACAAGTCGGATTTTATTCATTTCTTGGGTGGCAAGTGGTTTGCCATTCCGCTGACCATCATTGCCCTTACGGGAAGCGTGATGTTTGTTTTTCGCTTGGGGTTAATTAACACACGACAACCCAAAGCAATTAGTTTTCAACCCGAAAAAAACTTGAAACACATACAGGTAAAAGATTTCCCGATATTCAAATCTACGCCGATAGCGAAAGTGAAAAAATTGATTTTCCCTTTGTTTGAGGAAGAAGAGGATTTTTTTGAACTTACTACCACCACCGAAACACTGAAAATCAATCAGTTCACGGGACAGGTGTTATCCAAACAGCCCGTGGCAGAGGCTAAAGTCTGGAAACGCTTTAACCAAGAATTGCACACCGGTGAATCCAATACCGTATGGGCATTCGTGCTGTTCCTTTCGGCAATGGTAATTCCTTTGCTCATCGGCTCCGGCGTATTTCTTTGGCTTAACAGAAGACCGAAAAAACTTAAAAATCAATACACGGCAGACGAGGCGGAATATATTCTTTTGATAGGCTCGCAAAGCGGAAGCACCTCTCTTTTTGCCCATAAAATCCACCGGCAGTTGTTGAATGCAAAACACCCCGTGTATATTTCTTATTTGAATGATTATCAATTATTTCCAAAGGCAAAAAAACTCATCGTTTTCACTTGCACCTACGGCGAGGGCGAAGCCCCCGACAGTGCGGATCAATTTGAAACATTATTAACTCAAACCCCTCAAAATCAAAACATTGACTATACTGTTGTAGGTTTTGGTTCGGAGTCTTATCCCGATTTTTGCGGCTTTGCAAAGAGAGTGAACGCCCTGCTTTCGGAACAGTCTTGGGCTAATGAACTGCTGCCGCTACATACGGTCAACGAGCATTCCACAGAGGAATTGGCATTTTGGACTGAGGCTTGGAACGAAAAAACGGGACAATCCCTGATGACCAATCCGATGTATTACCACTTTGAGGTGGAGCATTTTGAAAATCTGTCTATTGTGGCAAAAACGCCGCTGGACGAAGAAAACCAAATTTTCAGCCTTACGCTGAAACCTCTTTCCAAAAAATCTTTCCAATCGGGCGATATATTGGGGATTTATCCTGAGGGCAACCACCGCGAGAGACTTTATTCCATCGGGAAAGTCGGGCGGAATATTCAACTGTTCGTGAAACTGCACCCCCACGGACTGGGTTCGCAATACCTTTACCGCTTGAATGCGGGCGAAAAAATTAAAGCAAGAATCATCAATAACGAATATTTTCATTTTCCCCAAAAAGCATCTCGTGTACTGATGATAGGCAACGGTACAGGCATTGCCCCATTTCTCGGAATGATAAACACCCCCACTCCGGGCATCGAAAAAACTCTTTATGCCGGTTTCAGGCACCGCAACAAAGAGACGGAAGACCTCCGCAATGCCATTGTTGAAAGCAGGAAAAAACACCTTGTGGAAGATTTTCGGATCGCTTATTCCACAGGCGATGCACCGAAACGCGTTACGGATTTGCTGCGTGAAAACCCTGATGCCGTCGTAGATACATTGAAACAAAACGGCGTGATTATGCTCTGTGGTTCCTTAGCCATGCAAAAAAGCGTAGAGGCTCTGATAGAGGAACTTTGCCAAAAAAATCAACTACCGGGCGTGGCGGCACTCAAAGAAAATCACCGCATACGAACCGATTGTTATTAGATGATGAAAAAATGGATATTACTATTTTGCGTGCTGTCGGGGATTAGTTTCCTCCATGCCCAAGTGTTGAGACACCGCACCGTAGCCCTTATGGGAAGCCGGTTTGACATCAGCATCGTCGATAAAGACAGCCTTTCGGCAGAAAAAGATATTGACGAAGTGGTGGCGGAAATTGACCGCATAGAAAATTTAATCTCCGAATGGCGTCCCAATACGCAAATCTCGGAAGTCAATAGAAACGCTGGCATTACCCCCGTGAAGGTGGATAGAGAAGTTTTTGACTTGACTAAAAGGGGAATTTATTTTTCAAAAATAAGCGGCGGTGCTTTTGACATCAGCATTGCGGCAATGGATAAAATCTGGAAGTTTGACGGCTCTATGCAAGAGATGCCTGCAGACAGCAGCATCAGAAAATCCGTGGCGCGCGTGGGTTATGAAAACATTGTTTTGGATAGTGCCAACTGCACCATCTTCCTGAAAAAGAAAGGAATGAAAATAGGCTTCGGCTCCATCGGGAAAGGTTATGCGGCGGACAGAGGCAAAGCGCTGATGCTGAAAAAAGGCATCAAAGCGGGCATCGTAAATGCATCGGGCGATATGTCGGTATGGGGGCTTTCGCCCAAAGGCAGGCTGTGGCGGATAGGCATCACCGACCCATTCCATCCCTCCGAGTACATAGATATCATCACTCTGGACAACGAGTCTATGGTCACTTCCGGCGACTACGAAAAATATGCTGTCATCAACGGGAAACGCTATGCCCATATCATCAATCCCAAAACGGGCTACCCTTCCCACGGACTGACGAGCGCTACCGTCAAAGGTCCTTCTGCGGAATTTGCCAACGGACTAAGCACCTCCGTTATGGTATTAGGCGCCAAAAAGGGCAAAAAACTAATGAAACGCTTCCCGAATTATCAATACTACCTCATCACCGACAAAGAGAAAATCATTAAATCGAAGGGGTGGGAGTCGGTAAAGAGAAAGTGACAGTTTGTTTTAGGTTTATATTTTTATAGAATGGATAAGCCTGGCAAGGGAGCAGAGAAGAAAAAAATATGTGGGCAAAGAAATCTTCGGAAATGAAACCCAAAATATTATCTGCCAAAGTCTTTTTTACGAGAGGATGCCGTTAATGCAAAAACAATAAAACCATTTTTTAGGAAATCCAATTTGACTTTCAAAATATCAAACAGGTGGTCTTCATGAACAGTGAATTTTGATACGGAAAAGACTGGCACGAACGAAAAAACGACCATAAAGCAAACCAAGAATATTGGAAGAACAAAATTGAAAGAAACGTAGAGCGAGATAGAGATGTCAACGAATAATTAGCAAACAAGGCTATTTTAAACTATTATTAATCAATCTTAAACACCCATTCATATCATCTATGTAAATATAGATATTCATTTCTACCCTTTACATTCTAATCGGACCTACACTGATTTCATTTATAATGTTGGAAAAGCAGCAGTCTCTATTTCAATGAACTTTTTATATTTTGATGATGAGTAAAAATTCTTTGACTGCGAATAAAGACATCCCTTCGTGTATCTATAAAAAAAACAATGCCCTAATTGGGCATTGTTATATTGATTTTTTGAATATTATTCCACATTGATAATCTCAGCTATTTCCGGAACTTTCTCTCTAATGGTATTTTCTACCCCTAATTTCATCGTGGAAAAGCTGATAGGACAGCTGGAGCAATTTCCTAAAAGGCGTACATAGACATTATTGTCTTTTACATCTATAAGCTCTATATCTCCGCCGTCTTTGTTCAGGAAAGGGCGAATGCTCTCCAGAGCTTCCATCACTTTTGTAATAATTTTTTCGTTTTGTGTTTCCATTTCTCGAAAAGGTTTTATTTGGTTTTATTTTTAGGTGAACAGCCAGACATTGTTGTGATTTTTACAGCTTCTGTGGGAGGCAGGTTTTCATTCCTTTCTATAAGGCTTTCCAGCATTTTTTTTGCAGTTTCGTGATATATTTCTGCTATTTTTGAACCCTCTTGCAGAGAGGCTGGCCGTCCTACATCGCCGGCTTCGCGAATGCTTTGTATCAATGGGATTTCGCCCAAGATAGGAATGTTTAAGGTCTCTGCCAAAAACTGAGCACCTTGTTTACCGAAAATATAGTATTTATGGTCTGGTAATTCTTCAGGAGTAAAGTAAGACATATTTTCTATCAAGCCCAAAACGGGAATGTTGATGCTTTCCATTTTGAACATTGCAATTCCTTTTTTCACATCGGCAAGTGCCACATGCTGAGGCGTACTCACGATAACAGCCCCAGTTACAGGAACCTCTTGGATAATGGATAGGTGTATGTCCCCTGTACCCGGTGGCAAATCGATAAGCAGAAAATCCAGCTCTCCCCACGCCGCATCTCTAATCATTTGGTTTAGAGCTTTTGCTGCCATAGGTCCTCTCCATACTACGGCGTGATTAGCCCCGGAAAAATAACCAATAGATAATACTTTTACGCCATAGTTTTCTATGGGTTTCATCAGCTGTCTGCCATTTTCTTCCACTGAAATAGGTCTTTGCCCTTCTGTATCAAACATTGTAGGAATAGAAGGCCCGTATATATCTGCATCTAACAGCCCTACTTTGAAGCCCATTTTTGCCAATGTTACTGCCATATTGGAAGAAATTGTCGATTTCCCTACGCCTCCTTTTCCGGAAGCTATCGCGATAATATTCTTGATACCGGGGATTTGTTTGCCTTTGATTTGGTTCATTTGAACTTCGGACTGAGGTGGAGACTCTATCTTTAGTTTAAGCTGCACAGACTCTCCGAACTCCGATAAGAAAGCCTGTTTCATCGCGGCTTCCAGTTTCTTCTTTTCGTGCATCGCCGGAGAATGGGCTTGCATATCAATATAGACATCATCACCCATCACTTGTATATTTTTTACTAAATCGTCTACTTCTATTTCTTTTAGAAAATTTTGAACCTTTTTTTTATCTATCATAATATTATTCCTTAATTGACGAGGACAAAATTACATATTTTTTAACAAATATTCATTAGAGTAAATAGCGTTAATATTATGTTTTTTTTCTCGTATTTTTTTTGCTAATAATATACAGCCCTAAAAAAGTTATTAAACCGTTGATGATCAGTAATTCTAATCCGATTTGGAATTCTCCGAAAATAGTTTGTTGATATTTATCAATGATATAGGAAGCAATAGGAGAAATAATACAGATGAGGGGTACCCAGCGGTCGTGAACCGCGTTTTTGGTGAAAATTCCAAAAGCAAATAATCCTAACAGAGGTCCGTATGTGAAACCTGCCAGTTTTAGAATAAGCCCAATCATAGAATTATCGTTTATAATCTTGAAAATCAAAACCATCATCAGGAAAGATAAGGCTACGAGTAAATGGACTCTTTTGCGGAAAATTTCTTGTTTCTTTTCGGAAATCTTTTTGTTCTTAAGGTTGAATATATCAATGCAAATAGATGAAGTAAGAGCCGTCATAGCACCATCTGCACTAGGGAATAATGCAGAGATGAGAGCGATGATGAATATCAAAGAGATAAACGGCGGCATATATCGAAGTGCCACTTCCGGGAAAAGCTGGTCTCCGGTAGTGGAGATATTCTGCTGGTCTGCATAGAGATATAAAAGTCCTCCCATATAGAGAAATAAAGCTATAACCCCGAAAATAATAACCCCAAGCGTGACCATATTTTTTTGGCTGTCTT
Organism: Riemerella columbipharyngis; assembly: GCF_900101995.1. GTDB lineage: Bacteria > Bacteroidota > Bacteroidia > Flavobacteriales > Weeksellaceae > Riemerella > Riemerella columbipharyngis. The sequence goes on from NZ_FNAS01000008.1 coordinate 80,795, forward strand.
TGAGGTGGGTTACAGAGATAGATTTTTGCATCATTTCTTGGTCTATGCCCGTCATTGTAATGGTGATAAAAGCTCCCGCAAGGATTTGTTTTAAGAAAAATCCTTTGTCATAAACATTAGTATTGAAAACCTCTGTATAGCCTTTGTTGTGCATAAGGTGCAAGCTTTCCAAAAAACCAACATTCATATGGCTTAGAATGTAAAAAGTGCAAATACACAGCCCCAAAAGCATACAAGTAGTTTGCAGAGTGTCTGTCCATACTATCGTTTTTACGCCACCCTCATAGGTATAGAGGATAATCATAGCTAATATGACTAATGTGGTTACCCAAAAAGGAATACCGAAACTATCCAAAATAGCAATTTGTAAAATATTGACCACCAAATAAAGCCTTGCCGTAGCCCCTACCAATCTCGACACAATGAAAATAACCGCCCCCGAAGTGTAGGAATACCGCCCCATTCGTTCTTGAAGATATCCATATATGGAGGTGAGTTTCAGGCGGTAATACAAAGGCAAAAGAACATATGCAATTATGATATAACCTATCACATAGCCGATACTGATTTGTAGATAATGAAAATGGTCTTTGCTTACCATCCCCGGTACACTTACAAAAGTAACTCCGGATAGAGAAGTTCCTATCATTCCGAATGCGACGAGCATCCAATTACTTCTCCTATCACCTACGAAGAACCCCTCATTATCGCTATTTTTACCCTTTTGATAAGCTACAATCAGCAGCAATGCAAAATAAACGAATACAATCAATAATAGAACGGTTGGAGACATATTTTTTAGATTAAAACAAAAGCAAATATATCAATAAAATTCTAATGAAAGTAATCTGTGTTTGTATAAGATTTTTTTTAACTTTGAATCAATATTTATAATCAATGCCTTAATATGGATTATTAAAAAAAATCAAGCGTAAAAAGCGAACAAAAATAGATGCAGCGTTTCGTTTCCATAATCCGGAGAATGGGACGGGGCAGAGTTTTAATTTTTTAATCAATTGAAAATTGGAGAATTTAGATATATTTATTGTAGGAGCGGGTCCGATAGGGCTTAGCTGTGCATTGGAAGCAAAAAAAGCAGGGCTGTCTTATTTAGTGGTGGAGAAGGGGACCATTGTAAATTCACTTTACAATTATCCGATCTATATGCGGTTTTTTTCCACCGCAGACAAACTGGAGATTGCAGATATTCCTTTCATATCAGCATCCGTCAAACCAGGGCGGCAAGATGCATTAGAATATTATCAGGGTATCGCAAGACAAAGAGATCTTTCCATAAATCTTTATGAGAAAGTGCTCGGCATAAACAAGGAGGAACAAGGAATTTTTAGAATAAAAACCGATAAGGCAGAATACAAAGCCAAGAACGTAATTATCGCAACAGGCTTTTATGATATCCCCAATAAAATGAATATACCGGGAGAAGACTTGCCAAAAGTAAAACATTATTATACAGAGCCTTATCCCTATGCAAAACAAAAAATATTGGTAATAGGAGCGAGTAATTCTGCAGTAGATGCAGCTTTAGAAACTTATAGAAAAGGTGCAAAGGTTACGATGGTTATTCGTGAGGATAAAATTTCGGATAGCGTGAAATATTGGGTGAAACCCGACATAGAAAATCGTATAAAAGCAGGGGATATTAAGGCTTATTTTAGAGCTAATGTCTTGGAAATAAAGCCTCGTGAGGTTTTGATAAAAACGGCAGATGGGGAAATATTGTCTCTGGAAAATGATTTTGTATTGGCGATGACAGGCTATCTTCCTGATTTTGATTTTCTCAAAAATGCAGGTATAGAGCTCTGTGGCGAAAATCAAAACCCAAAATACAATCCGGAAACTATGGAATCTAATGTAAAAGGGCTTTATTTGGCTGGTGTCGTTTGTGGTGGTAAGAATACACGCCTTTGGTTTATAGAAAATTCCCGAATTCATGCCAAGTTTATCATTTCTCATATTTTAAGTTTTTGCAATTGATTGTCAATTTATATAGTTTCCTGATGATACAAAGAAAATATTTAATCTGTTAAAAAAAGATGCTACATATGATTGTTGGAGATCCATATAAATTTGCAATAATCGTTGAATATATGCCCGCTTGGAATATTGGCGACATTTGGCATAATGGAGTGATGTTACTCTCTATCAATGGAGAATTGTTTTTATTGATTAACATTTTATATGTTATAACTTTCCCATTTCTACTAAGATATTTACATTTTATTGTAGAATCATTTTCTTTTATAGCAGGTAAAATTTGACTAAGATTTTCTATTTTTTGTTGGCTAGTTATACTAACATATATTAAACAGAAATACCAAATGTAAAGGGATTGAGCGCGATTTATTTTAATTAGCTTTAATTGGGGTGTAATAATTTCCGTCTAAAATTAAAGTTTAGATTCGCTCACTTTTTAATATGGTATTAAGTAATAATTAATTGTTCTGTTAGATATTTTAATTGATTTATTCAAACCTAATACCCCCTACCACAATAGCTATCGAATAAACCTGCTCTAAAGGGAGGTCAAAAGGCTTGTAAGACTCGTTGTCTGATACGCATAGGATGCAATTTTCTACGGTACTCTGATGGATGCGCTTAATGAGAGCGCCTTGCTCTGTATTTAAAACATAGACCTTATTCCATTGGAAGAATATATCTCTTAAAAACAGCTTTTTACACGCTACAAGGTCTCCTGAGCTATATTTTGGATACATACTATTTCCTTTTATCCGTATCATGAAATCTGCTTTAAGCTCCGTAAATTCTGGGATAACATAATTGCTGGTCTCGTAGTCCATTACTTGGATTTCCCCTTCTCCAAAGCCCGCCATAGCCTCTATGGGAATAAGCGGAATACCCACTGGGCTTTCTTCTATTGTACCGCTTTTATACAGCTTAACGCCCCGCTCTACTTCTTCCTCATTGAAAAAAGAAACATTCTCGTTTTCTATTCCATTTGATAACTTTTTTTGCACATTTGGTTTGGTAACATTTTGGTCAACATTTAAGTCAACATTTTTTTTGTTGACCTTTTCTGCACTTTTCGTTTTTTCCTCTTTTTCCGAAGTATAACCTTTTTTAAACATTTGGTTTGTTATACTTTCGGTTATACTTTGAGTTATACTTTTATTGTATAACTTTTTTTGCACATTTGGTTTTTTTACATCTCCCTTTCCTGATAATAAAAAATCTGCATTTAGATTTTCGCATTTTGCGTATATTAAATCAGTATCAAATGTATTTCTACTATGCCAAGAAGACATAGTTTGAGGTTTTATACCTAAAAACTTAGCAAAATCAGTATCGCTATTAAAATTATATTCCTTTTTTATCTTGTTTAATATCAATGATTTATCTATAAAATTACTCATTTTGCATAAAATTTTATCTTTTAAATTTGTATTATTACGCAATATGCGTATATTTGCATTATCAATTTAAAGCAAAGGTATGAATAAAAAAATAACACTGGCAAAGGCTATCAAGGAAAAACATCAGACGCCTTACCAAAAGCTGGCGGAAGCCTTTAATACTTCGCCTATATATATAGGACAAATAGCACGAGGCGAAAGAATGCCTATCAGAGGCAAAGGGCTTAAAATAAAACAGGAATTAGAAAAATTAATAAAACAATAGAAAACTATGGAACTACCAAAAAGATACTTCCTAAATGATTTAAAGGAACTAAACGAGCGTTTTAAAAAGGATTTACAAGAGCTACCTCGGTCACCAAAGAAATACTCTGACTATAAGACAATATGCAGTTCCGTAGAAGTGCTGCTTGATATGGTGGTTTGTCTATCTCTACAACCCAATAGTGGAGATGTTCTTTCAAAATCCGAACTTCTAAAACATTGCACAGAGCGTCTATCTTTTTCTTACGACTCTCTATGTTCTGACCTCTCTCAGCTGCAGAAAAGTCTAAATGAATATGAACAATAGCCATAGAATATAATTTTTAAAATGACAAAAGTATAAAAAAAATGAAAAAGTTTATCCACAGAATCATCTGTATCAAAACCTCCCGTGTCATTAGAATATGGAGCGAACCTCACAACTCCATAGCGATACGCTCGCTTTATATTTTTGGCTTCCGAGTGAAAGATATGGATAGCCGTATAGTTACAAGGAAAGAGCAATTAAGAGCATTTAACTATTTTTAAAATAAAGAAAATGATTAAAAAAAACAGAAAAAAAGCTTCTCAAAAAAAGAGAAGCCGCAGACCAAACGAAATAGAGAATAGGACTATGATGGAGTTTTCCAAGGGCAAGCTTGATAATGCTCATCAGCAAATGGAAATAAAGCAAAAGGAGGATAGACTTCTTTATCAGAAAGAGCTTTGGCAAATATTGAGTGAAATTTACGATAAGAGCCTCGGTCTATCACAAACACAGTTTCATATATATCGCGCAAAAATACAACAGTTGAATCAGCTATTTGTAGAGCCGCCATACGCAGGAGCAAGCTCTGAGGGTGATTTACCCACTTCTTTTGTTTCCGCTGAGAAGGAGATAGCGAAATATATCGCTGAATGTCTGCAAGGTTATCACGGACAAAAATACGATACTGAGGGTACTCTATCTCTGATACGAGATTATAAAGTTGTTCAATCTCATCCCGAGAAAAATCATAGCGTATCTCTTGAGCGGGTGCATTCGATTTTAGAAGATAATTTTCAAGACTCATCGCTATATAAATTATTGCATTTGTTACTAAACGGTAATAAAAATGCCAAAGCAAAGGTAATTACTTTTTTTTAAATGTATATCACTATAATTTTTGATTAGACACCACAAATGTAGTGATTTCTCCCGAAAAGCATACACCGTGAGGCAGGTACACGGCGGGAACAAAAGGCGAGAGGCTCGCCACCCAATTTTAAATAAGCAATAAAAAATGAAATTGCAACCCACAGACATCATCACCAGAAAAACCGACGGCACGGAGACTTTGTGGCTCTCCCAGCGCCTCGTGATGGAGGTCTGTGGGATTAGCGAGGAATATTTAAAGTTTATCAGAAATAAATACAAATCCTCCGTTCCCTCCTGCTACCAAAACAGGGAAACGCTGCCTGCTACGGGTAAGGCGTGGCGGTGGGCGAAAATAAATAATGCTTTTTATTATGATTTGGCTTTTATTCCGAATAGGAAACCGGCTTACTACCGTTCTTTGTTTGGGGATGCAGAAGCTCTGCGCGAGCTTTGGGAGAAAACGATAAGCCACAATGCCACCACTGAGCTGGAGCTAAGATTTAAACGCCATTTAAAGGCAAATTACAGACACTTTATAGAGCATTATACCGATGCTAATGAGGTGCAGCG